>NZ_CAJUHF010000001.1 GCF_910585845.1 uncultured Bacteroides sp.
GTTCAAGCGTTGGGTAATATCAGCATAGAACAATTTTGGTTTATAAAAATCCTCCCAATAATTGATACTATCTTGCGTTTCAAACCACTTGTTGTTGGTTTTCTTGCGAGCCTTAACCTTTTCACCATTGATTGTATAGGTCTTACCTGTCTGTTCCAGCCTTTCTTTTCCGAACGAAAGAAGATACTGTTTTACTGCTGGGTACTGTTCTATGTCATAGTGACGGGACGGGAATGTTGCTATAAGGTACTTATCAGCCCACTCATACCCATACCTCTTGATGTCCCTGCCACGAAGAATCGGTCGAATAAGTTCAGCAGTATGGGAACGTTCTTCATCCGTCTGACAATTCGACAAAATTTCTTCGCGTTTTTCTGTGTTGATAATAAACGCATCATTAAAGCCTGTCTTAATACCATAGTTAATTTGAATATCCCAATCCTTCAACGGTGTTCCCACCGCCTCTATTTTTCTCTTAATACTCTGCTCAATGGGCGAAAGAATCACCCATGAATCAGATGAAGAGAAGTCACACTCCACGCCCTGTTGCTGCACAAAAACGCTCAAATTCTTTACGCTATCCTTGTTTTGCTTATTGGTGACTGCGCACCATGTCTTGTGCTGGTTGGCAGATTTAGAAAAAAGTAGGATGTTGGTATCAACAGTCGCGCTTTCAAAAATTTTCACTCCTGCAAAGTCTATAAGCAGTTGCGGATTGGTGCTTTTAGCAAAGAAATCACGGGTTTTCTCGCCATAACCTGCACGCATCCACTTGTTGGATGTGATGTAGCAGAGGTGTCCACCATCCTTTAGAAGTTGCTGACCACGCTCATAGAAAAGACAATAAATGTCACCTGTGCGTGCGAATGTCTTATATCCGCAGTCCGCATACAGTTTCGCTAGCTCGCCACCGTTGTTTTGTAACTGGATATACGGTGGATTACCAATGACAATATCAAACGGATGTTCTGAAAGCCCAAACATCCATTCGGGGTCAAAGAACTTGCTCACTGCATTCTGGTCGTAAGGATTCCATGCGGCAAGTTGTATTGCATCTTCTGGTGCAAAATTATTGTCATCAGCCAAGAGCTTTGCCAACTTCTTGCGTAGTTCCTGGTCTTTCTCACGCAGTCGACGCTTGGCGGAAGCTGATTTTGCCATGAAGTGCTCATGGCGCACCTTTGCAAGCTCTTCCTTAGTAGGCTCAATCTCCGGATTTTCAAAAAGATTACGTTGTATATCTTGCTTTTTCTTAGCAATGAGAGAGTTGGCGGCGACAAACTTGGTTTCAAGGTTTGGCAATGTAGGTATTCCAAAGTTTGGTTTGGAGGCATCACGCTCACAATCTACAATGAGTGAAATAAAGAAGCGCAACTTGGTAATCTGCGCAGCTATACTCTGAATATCACTACCGTAGAGGCAGTTCTCAATAATAGCCAGTTTCTGTTCATACACGTTTGTATTAGGCTCGATGCGCTGAAGTACCTCTGCCATACGGTTGAGCAATCCCATTGGAAATGCACCTGAGCCGCAAGCTGGGTCAAGCACTTTGACAGCTTTCAACTTTTCAGCAATTGATTTATACTCTTCCACATGAGCTGCTTCATATTTGAAGTTAGGAGCAAACAATGAGCGGTTGAAGTCTGATTCTCCCAAATATGCAATCAGACTTTCATCGACCATGTACTTTACAATCTCACGAGGTGTATAGAAAGAGCCGCTTTGATTGCGAGCAGTTTCCTTTGTCTCAGGATTGTATGCACCGAGCAGATTCTCAAATACTTTACCCAATAGTTCAGGGTCAAGTGCAACTTGTTGTTCCTCAGGCGTGTTCTCCTCAACGGTGAAGTTATACTTGTTAAGAATGGAGAAGAGACCTCGTTTCTCATCAAAGAATAAAGCATTAGGAACAACAGCACGATAGCGATAGCGACCATCTGCAAAAGTGCGGTCGTTACGACTAAAACCATCAAAGTTGTATGCTTGTTCCACACCATCAATGGTCTTTGTCTTATCAAGGCACTCAAAGAGGCCACCGTTTAGGAACGGTACTTCTGCGAACATGTCAATCACTTGCTGCTCAGAAATAGTGAACAATTCTTCGTAGCGATAGAGTGTTTTGATGTCTCGTTTAGATGCAGTGGCAAATTTGCGTTTATTACCCTCCTCATCCTCAATTGCACGGTTGAGCGTTGCAAAGAAAAGATTTTGAAGAATAGCATTGTAGTAATTACCATTGGTAGTGCTTTTTTCATCAAAATCTTTCAGTATCGTATGAATATACTCAGGATCGAACAAACGATTGGGCACAAGATTTTTCTGCTTGATAAACCAAACGAACATGATACGGGTTATCATGCGAATAATCTTTGTTTCTATATCTTCTCTGTCATCATCTTCAATGGAAGTGTTGTTCGGGAAAGAGATACCTGTAGCAGGGGCTATAGCCCACAGATACCAGTCGAACAGTTCACCATAGAACTGCTTGGTGAGAGCTTCCACAGAGAACGCTGCCGTGATGTCGCTCAGTGTCTGTTTGCTGCTCTTTAAGGTTGTAAACTGGTCGATAGCAGTACGGCATCCACGTCCTTTTCCCAATAGATAAGTGTAGCGCATGGTGTCGGTAGATACTTTCTCGTATTCACCCTGCTTGTTGAATCCCCATGTTTCACTGACATAAGAGAAACGCAATACACTTTCGTCTTTACGGTAGCCAAAGACGAAAGCGCCGGCATAACCCATATTGCGCCAGTCGGAAGTGAGCATATCGCGAATACCACGACGGTTACGCTCAATATCTACTTTGTCGTTGAGTTCTACCTCATAGACGGCTATAGTTTCACCGTCTGAGAGAGAAATTTTACCCAAACTTAGTGCCTCTTTTGCCAGACGGCTATTCACTTTTATTGATATTGGAGTGCGCCAAAACTGTACTTTGTTGTGAAAGATGTCGTAAAGCAACTTTTGCCATGCTTCACGATTATATCTTGTCTCGATAACTTCTTTGTAATCCATATAAGTTTGCTTCTTTAAATGATTCAGATAATATGATTTCGGCTTCCGATTCTATCTGTTTCAGCATTTCTGCCTCTGCCATGTAGTATGGGGCATATTTATTTGCCATCTGTATAATCTCGTTCAAGGCTTCATCGTGTGTCATGCGTGCTTTGCCACTAACACGGCGTAGGTCTTTCTGAATTCGTTGTAAACGCTTGGAGATGTAAGTGATAACTCCGCGTTCTGCAAGTGTTTTCAGTTGAGCGACTTTCAGATACAATTCGCTGTCGTCAATCTCACGCATGAAATTAGAGAGCAGGTTAAGTGCGGTACTGACCTGTGCGCCACGACTTGAAGGATCGTCTTGACCAAATTCTTGATTTTTGATTTCTTCCTCTTGTATGGTGTGGAACTTGCGCAACGCTTTCTCAACATGGTTGTGGTGTTGCTCTATGCGTTCCACAGCCAGCTCTTCAGGTGTAGCCTTGAAGTATTTCAATGCGTCAAGCACAGAAAGTTCTTTCGCATTCTCTGATACGAGGAAGAACACTTTACGGAAGTTGGTTTTTAAAAACACGAGAGTATCGCCGGACAAAGTTACACCGTTAACTGCACGTGACGCACGGCCTGTACGACTACGAAGTGACAGTTTAGCTATTCGGTTATACTCACGGCGATTGGTCTTATACAATGTGCGTAGTTCTTCATAATAAGGCAACTCTTGGTTAAGGTCTTTCTTTTGCTCTTTCATCGCCTCATCAAAGAGCTTGCTCAGGTTGCGGTCTATCACCTCGTTTTGTGAGTAAATCTGATTATCCTCTCCAAATGTAGAGTGGAATGTCTGGATTTTACTTAGGACAATCTGATTAAGATTGATCTCCCTGTTACCCTGACGTGATGGGTAAAACACGTAGTTATAAATGTTTTTCGATGCAGAACCGATACGGTTCACACGTCCAATGCGTTGCATCAGTCGTGTAGAGTTCCATGGCGTATCATAGTTGACTATTACATTTGAGCGGTGCAAGTTGATGCCCTCTGCTAGTACGTCCGTGGTAAGGATGATATTGTAGTCGTTGAGCTTGTTCTTGAAGTTGGCATCAAAGTTCTCTCGAATGGTCTTGAAGAGGTTGCTGCGATTCTTAGCAGAGATAACCAATACGTCTTTGCGGTTAATGCGTTTCGCAAGATACTCTACGGTATCTACAGACTCTGAGAACACAACAAGTTTTTGCTCGGGATTACGCTCAACCTTGAATAACTCATGTTTCAACAGTTCATTGAACTTGGCAAACTTTGAATCATCAGCATCTGTCACAATCGACCAGTCTATGTACATTTGTTCAAGAATCTCCTGGTCTGCTCGAAGCAGATCAATGAATTCTGGGCGGAAATCATTTGCCGTAAACTTTGCATTCTTCGGGTTGTCCTGCGCCTTTGCATTCAGTTTTTCCTCAATTTCTTCCTCGCTCCATCCTGCTGCCAACAAGTTGTTGATATCAAGGTCTGGAGCAACGAACACCTTATTGTTGTTGAACATGTCAATCATGTTCTGATTGGCAATCTTGAAGTTCTCAATAGAAACTTGGAACGCATGGAAACTGCTTTCCAGACGCTTTACCAGTCCATTCTTACGAATTCCAGCCAAAGAGCGGCTGATGGTTTCTGCATTGTCATATAAACCATTTGCTGCTTCAGGCTTCAAATAAGCAATAGCTTGATAACGAGCATAACTCAGTTCCTTTGTCAGCGTGAGCATAGCTTTCTCAAACAAATCTGCCAAATGTTCGTTCAGTTCATAACGACTTTCTATTGGACGCTCCACCTTTGGGAAGCCATTCACATCTTTGTTGTAGCGTGGCACACTTTCGATGTCGGTACGGGTACGACGAACAGACAGAGGCTTTATGATGCGGTCACGCACTTGTTCTGCCAGTTTCTTGAATTTGGTCAAATCAAACTCTGGCTCATTACGAAATCGCTTGAACTCCTTGATGAGCGGACTAAAAAATGCCGTAAGATTAGCCACCCCATCAATGGTACAGTGTCGTGGGTCCTGAAAAAGGAGAATCTCATTGTAAATGTCAGCTGGTGAGTTATTCATAGGAGTTGCCGAAATAAGCATCACCTTTTTTTTATAGCCCTCGATATGACCTTGGTTGATGCGTGGCATCTTGCAGATTTCTTGCAACTGCTCGAAAGCGTTTGTTGTGTGAGAGCGAAACTTGTGTGCCTCGTCTACAAGGACTAGGTCGTATTCGTCCGCGTTCCAATAGTCATAGTTGTCTTCATCAAGCACTTTGTTCAAACTGCCATTGGTAATGAACTTGGTGTACTTGTCAATACCAAAGTCTTTGAAGGTTGTTTTCCAGTTTTGCTCAACAGCTGGAGGATACACGACAAGAATTTTTGTATTATCCCTGCCATTTTCCAAAAGAAATTTCTTTGCAATCATGGTGGCAATAACCGTTTTCCCTAGACCAACAACATCAGCGAGAAAAAAACCGTCATATCGCAGAAGTTTTTGATAACCTTCTATTACAGCATCCATTTGATAATCGTATTTCGTATACCCATCAGGAACATCCACAGCATTTTCGTTGTCAGACTCCATGACTCGGTCAGAAAAGTATTCCATCAACATCTTTATATAGAGATCGTATGGAGAAACATCCCCTTTGAGATAGGTACGCTCAATACTTGTTTTAAGTTCTTCTGCTGTAATCTCGCACCCCTCTGCCTCTTTCCAAAGTTCTTCAAACTCATCCTTGGCAAATTTCACATCGTCATATTGAGCCATTTTGACATTAAACTCATATTGCTTGTCGGTTGTAATACCCAAACCGTTCCCGGAGAGATTGCTTGATCCCGTAATAAGCATACCTTGTGTGTATTGGTTAAAGCCATCGGGATAGAGTACGTACATCTTTGCATGGATTTTCTTGGATGGATGGGCACGAAGTTCCAATTTCCCGTCTAACAAATCCTTGACCATTTGGAATATACCGTCTTCTACTTCCTTTTTGTATCCGGAATTTTCTATGTCTCGACGTATTTGTCGTAAGCAGTCCTCCTTTACTTCTTCCTCTGCACCAAAAAACATTTTTCCTTGGCGTACAGCTTCAACAATATATTTATCCACGTCAATACCAATTAGGACACGGGCCTTATTGATGTTGTCCAAAAATGGGCGCAAAGAAAAATAGCCTGATGCTCGGAGGAATCCAACCATAGCATCAAGGTTCTTTATTGAAGGATTGTTGCTGAGTACTCCCTCAAATTCACGCATCAGCGTGTTACCATTCTTGTTGGTAAATATATGTGAGTTTGTTTGAATGAGTGATTCGTTCATTTCTTGTGCCTCCTATATTTTTGGTTACTCGCATTAGGATGTTCTGGATTGGTCATTTCAAGATAGCCTGCCTCTACAAGCGACATTATATATGTTTGTCTATTCTTGCTATGATTTGTTACTCCTATTCTATCAAGAATTTCCTTGCTGCTGCGTGGCACACTACAGAAATTTACAATGTCTTTTTGCTTATTTGTTATTTTAGGACGCTTGGTGTCTAAGTAGTCATTGAGAGTTTCAGAGTTAGTGTCTAAGTCTGTGTTGGAGTGTCCAAGTCCTGTGTCAGGGTTGGTGTCTAAGTGTCTAAGTCCGGTGTCTAAGTTGGTGTCATAGCGTCCAAGTTTAGTGTCTAAGTTGCCATTAACTTGGTTACTTTTATTGCTAGCTTGGTTACTTTTTTCGCTAACTTGGTTACCTACTGGCCTATTTATAGTAATCACGAACTCATTTGTCCTATCGTTATTGGTGAACGAGACATTCATATCCTCAGACAAGGCACGAAGCATACCACTACCTGCTCCTGTGTAGGGGAGCAAATGGATGGCATTTGTGAAGAGGAACATATTGCGTGGCATGGAGGTTCCCACAACAATATCATCCACGGTAAGCCCATTTGGAAGAGTTCCGGGACTATGTATCTCCACCCTGTCGTCAAAAATGAAGATGCGAATAGGGGCTGTCGCATTCAGCGAGCGATGCACTAAAGCATTTACGGTGAACTCAACAAGGCTGATGTATGGAATCTCCAATACACCTTGCGAGTTAAATTCATCCCCAACCTGTATATGGCGTAAGTTTCGGGTGAAGAAATCCATAATAGTCTCAAACTGATGAAGCAGATTGCCTTCAATGTCGGCATCATTCACTTTATCACGAAATTGTGTACCGCCGAGATTGTTGCCAACGAAGCAGATACACTTTGCTGTCATTACCGGAAGCCAACGCTGGGTATACTTGCCAAACAATAACATTGCGGCCATTGTGATTTTTCCATCATAACGAATGAAGCGTAGGTTACGCAGCAGTTTCTCTCCATCGTGGCCGCTGGCAATAGCGGAGCAGACAGTATCCAAAGAGGCTTCGCGTAAAGCATCGCCCACGAGCCCTTTTCTCACTAATACTTTTTCAAACTTGTTGCTTAGGAAGGTTTTGATGGTATTCTCGTCCAAGTCCTTAATCGTAGCATCCCGAACCCCTGCTTCATCAGGCGAGAAACTGCCGCAGTCGGTCATCATCTCGGCAAGTTCGACATTATCGAACACCTTGCGCTTGTCGGCACCGTTCTTCACCCACACAATACCCCGATTGTCATGGTAAGGTTTATTCACCCCTTCTTTAATATGAGCCAAGACAAGACTTCCGCCATCTACTGAAATGGTTTCCACGTCCACAAGGATGGCAGGGACAACATTCTCTGATGCGATATTGCCAAGTGTATTCGTGGTTTCCTGCACTTCCAAATACGACAACGGATTGATGCTGCCAGTTTTGTCCTTCACGCCAACAACCAATGTGCCACCACGTGCATTGCTGAATGCCACCAGTTCACAACCGATGTCATAATTATCAAGGAGCCGCTCTTTGAACTGCACCTTACTAACCTCACCTGACTTTATCTGTTGAATAATATCTATTTCCTTCATTTCTTCAAATGTTTTTGGTTGAGCAGTCTACCTGCATCAATATTCAAAGCCTCTGCTATACGTAGGAGGTTTCTTGCGTCAGGCTGCATGGTATTCGTCACCCATTTGGAGACAGTAGCCCGATCTTTTCCTAATTGTTCTGCCAGCCACTTACTGCTTTTTTGTTCTTCGGCAAGCACTATCTTCAGCCTGTTAATCATTTCTTTTTCCATAAAAGACATTCTTTTCGGTGTAAAGATACAAATAAACCCTGAGAATCAAGATGAAATACATCAAAAAAGAGCATCTTATTATAAATAATTGGCAATAACATCAATCTTATTTCTTGTTTATAGCAGAATATATGGAAAGGATGGGATTCTATATCTCCCATTCAAATGAGGCAATAACAATATCCACTTTTCTTCACTCCCTCTCTCAATTCTGCGTAAACAATGCGTAAACAAACGGTTTCAGTTAGGGGTATTTAATGAGTCTTATAGAGGATAGCGAATTTTGCAACTAACTGATATTCAATCAAGATTGGTTAAGCGAGCTATCGCAGAATATCACATTATCGTTCTCATAATCTGGAGGTCCCTGGTTCAAGCCCAGGCTGGTCCACCGATAAACTCCTGTAAGTTAAAGGCTTATGGGAGTTTTCTTTTTATCATCAGTTTATGAATGTTGACAGAAATTCATCTGAAATCAGCTAATGTTGGTCTATTGTTGTTCCCTAATTATTTGAGATAACATGCTGACATTCAAAGCAGAGATACTAAAAAACAAACAGAAAAGCGATGGTACATACAATGTGAAGATTAGAATGACCTATAATAGAGAGGTCAAAAGGCTGGAAACCAACATCTTTGTCAGGCAAGAGGACTTAACCAAGTCTTTCAAGCTAAAGAATCCCAAGTTCATCCAAGAAGCAGATGCCATAGTAAGGCACTATCAAGAGGAATGCACCAAACTGCAAATTGATATAAACCACTATATCTTGGATGAAATTATAACCCTCTTGAAGGGAGAACAAAAGAAATCCCAAGAGATTGACTTCATCCAGTTTAGTAGAGAATGGATAGCTCATGCCACTATTAAAGGTGCTGAGAACTATACATCAGCCATCAATGCCTTTGTGCAGTTCCTTGGAAAAGACAAATTAGTTATCCAGCAACTGACAACTTCTTTACTTAAAGAGTTTATAGACTATCTTGTCAGGAAGAGAGAAGAAAGAATAAAAATGTTTAAGAAACAAGGTAAAAGGATTCCATCCAACAGGGTGGTTTCTTTATATCTTGGCAGTACCAGGCATTTATTTAATGAAGCAAAGAAGCAGTATAATGACTATGATAGGGATATAATTCTCATCCCTCATTCTCCATTTGAGAACTTCAAGATTCCCAAACAAGAAGCCATAAGGAAAAGGGCTATTTCTGCGGAAGACATATTAAGGATATACAAAATGCCTTATCTTCTTGATGGCAAAGGCAGGGAGAAAGTAGGCAGGTTTAATCTTGCAAAAGACTATTTTATCCTTTCTTTTGGATTGATAGGCATGAACTCTGCTGATTTATATTCATGTGAGGAAATCAAGGATGATATAATCATCTATTATAGAGCTAAAACCTCAGAGCGGAGAAATGACAAAGCCAAGATGAAAGTAAAACTGACGGGTATTATCAAACCTTTAGTGGAGAAATACAGAGATAGGACAGGTAAGAGGGTGTTCAACTTCTATAAGCACTATTCTACAGCAGATGGTTTCAATAAGGCTATCAACTACGGCTTGAAACAAATTGGAGAAATCTTGCAAATAGATGATTTGGAATACTACGCAGCCCGCCATAGTTGGGCTACCTTGGCAGTCAATAAGGCAGGTATAGACAAATATACAGTCCATGCAGCACTAAACCACATAGATGAAGCCATGAAAGTCACAGACATATACATTGAAAGAGACTTTAAGATTGAGAATGAAGCTAATTCTAAAGTTCTTAAATATGTGTTTGGCAGTGGTCTCCAGAAGTAAGTAGGTTTAAAAGAATCTCTATGGTTTATTGGATTATGGAGATTCTTTACTATTTTTGTTATATCAATAATTTCCTAACATAATGGATATGGATTATAAGGTAGATTTTATAGAAAAGAAGTGGTTACAGAGAAAATATCAACTTCAAAATTACTGGAACACATTTTAGGCTTTTTCATCGAGAAAACATCATCTTTCGTAGATTTTATTTTTAGTTTTTCTTTCTTTCCTGTACCTTTGTATTCGAATAGAAAGTAGTGCAAGGAGAACAGAGGATAATAGTTGTACTTATTCTTTCCCCTGTTTGATGTTTGGAGGAATCTTTGGACTGCTTTATCAGAATTTGTAGAGACTCTCTCTCTAAATAGCGTTTTTTTTCATGTATTATTGACTGTGCCGTTCCATATCCGTGAGGAGAGGGGACGGCTTTTCTTGGTGCAATATGGATGCCTTAAAGGCAGATACAAGACTATTTTTGTGGAATAACCAATTGTAATCCTTCCTGAAAAATGCTGAAGCCTCAAGAGCTATTGGCTCTCTAAAAGAAATGGTGTCATAGTTCTCTTTTTACGAAAAATGAAGGTGTGCCAAAACTCCTTTTTTGAAAAAATGGAGGGTGTGTCATAATGCCTTTTGACAACCTCAATTCTTCTAATTTGAGCATTATGATACACCCTTAAGTTTTGTCAATTTGGGCATTATGACACACACTAATTCTTTCAATTTGGGCATTATGACCCCTATTATTCACTCTTTTATATCAGGAAAACAGGGAAGGAAATGCATCTTTTCCCTCTTCTGCCTAAAAAAAGAATTAGCGCAGACTTACTTTCCTCCGATACACGATAACTAATGCCATAATTCCGATAACCATCAGTGCCAGTGCCGCATAAGCGATACCTTCCGTCACATGCAGGCTCTTCGGATCGAAGCGCATTTCGATGGTATGCTGTCCGGCAGGGACGTACATCGAACGCAAGATGTAGTCAGCGCGAGCAATGTCGGCCTTTTCTCCGTCAATAGTGGCTATCCAGCCATCCGGATAATAGATTTCGGAGAATACGGCTATGCCGTCTTTTGCATTGTCTGTTTCGTAGACCAGGCGATTCGGTTCGTAGCTTGCCAGACGGATGCTTGAGAGACTGTCCTTGTAAGAAACCGTCATATCTTTCAGCATTCCCTTGAAACGGACATCCACTACGGCTGTCTCGGTGGGCAATATGGCATGCAGGGCATCGATCTCCTGATTGGCATTGTCCACATACTCTATCTTATCTACAAACCAAGCATTACCGTTGGCATGCGGATTCATGACAGAAACGGTCTGCCCCTGTCCGACGGGAAGAATGAAGTATTTCGTGTTCAGCATGTTCAGTACACGGAATTTGGAAGCATCCACGCTGTCCATCTCTCCGCCGGTGCTGACGATAGCTTGATAAGCGGCTTGCATTTCGGGGGTAATGTGGTGTTCTATCATCTCCTGATAGCGGCGCAGCTTGGCGGCATGATAACCTGCCACGCTTTTGTGCCAGTAAGAAGTCCTGTTCTCGCTGAATGCATCGTTGGAAAGACTGAAGACACGATAGTTAGGATCGGGATCCTGCAGGATTTGCTCGTCGGTAGCCGTTTTCTTGAATGTATCGGTCTGTGCGGAACGGGAGATAAACTGGCCGTCGTGCAAGTAACGCTTGTTGACTCCCCACATATCCGTTATGCAGAGGATAGCAATACCCGCAATCACGATCTCTTTTTTGAGCTTTCTGCCGTAGTAGAGCCACAACAGTATGCAGCCAATCACGATGATGAAGAAACTGCGCAATGCGTCGGAACTGACCATCGAGGCACGCATCTCTCCTAAGTTGGCCAGTATGCCGGACAATTCTTCTTGGGGAATCATTCCCTGACTGACCGCGTTCTGCAACATTCGCGCTTCCTGCGCGGGGATAAACGAAGAGCTGAAAGCGCCAGGCATGATAGTCAGAATCAAAGCTACGCCTGCCGTCAGCCCGAGGCTGATACCGACAAATTTCAGTTCCCTTTTCAGTATCTTCGGCTCTTCCAGTATCTCTTTCAGGGTGAAGATGGCAAGCAGAGGAATCGTGAATTCTGCAATGACAAGGATGGACGACACAGCACGGAACTTGCTATACATGGGGATGTAGTCGATAAAGAAATCCGTCAGCGGCATGAAGTTCTTTCCCCATGCCAGGACGATGGAGAAGCACGTGGCTCCGAGCAGTGCCCACTTCAACGGCCCTTTGACAATGAAACAACCCAAGATGAAAAGGAACAGTACGAAAGCACCCACATAGACAGGACCCGACGTCATGGGCTGGTCTCCAAAGTATTGGGACAGCTGCTGATAGAGGCTGACGTACATCGGATTAGCCTTCTCCATTGCGGTCTCGTTGGCAGCAAGGGGAACGGAAGCACCGCCTTTGAAGTTGGGCACCAAAAGGGTCCAGGTTTCGCCGATGCCATAGCTCCAGTGCGTGATGTAGTCGCGATCCAGTCCGCTGCTGGTCTGCTTGGCGGCGTCGCCGGTTGTGACAAGCTCGCTTTTGCTGCGCATGGTCTCTTTGCTGTACTTATAGGTGTGGTACAGGTTCGACAGATTGATGCATACGCCGATGAGGGCGGCTATGGCAAGCACGCCGCTGGCTTTGCAGAACTGCGGTAATGTCTTGTTGCGCCATGCATCCTCAAGGTAGGCGCCTACGATGAACAGGATGACGAACAGGAAGTAATAGCTCATCTGCACATGGTTCGACAAGATTTGCAGGGCAACGAACAGTGCCGTGACGACGCCTCCCGCCAGATACTTCCCCCGATATGCCAGCACGATACCGGCTATTGTAGGGGGGATGTATGCCAGTGTGATGAACTTCCAGATGTGTCCGGCAGAGATCAGGATGAAGAAGTAGGAAGAGAAAGCCCACATCACTCCGCCCAAACCTGCCAACCACGACGGTATGCCGAATACGCGCAACAGGATGAAGAAACCCAGCATCAGGATGAAAGTCAGGTTCACGTAGGAGGGAAGGAACAGTTGGTAGGCTTTCTGTATCCATGTCAGTGGCCGGGTCGATTCGTAACTGGGGGCTATCTGATAGGTAGGCATGCCGCCGAACAGTGAGTTTGTCCAGCGTGTATATTCGCCGGTTTCCTCATGATATTTTGCCGCTTCTTGTCCGGCACCGGCACCGGCAGCAGTATCATGTTGGAAAAGAATGCGTCCCTCGATATCTGCCGGGAAGAAATAGGCGAACGAAAGAACTGCATAAACAAGAATGACCAGTAGGTCGGGAAGGATCTTCTTCATTGTATAAAAATGGAAAGTGGAAAATGGAAAGTGGAAAATGGAGAATGGAGAATGAAGAATGGAGAATAATTTTCCATTTTCACCTTTCCATTTTCCATTTTCCACTTATTTTAATAACGATAGTGTTCAGCCTTATACGGTCCGTCTACGCTTACGCCGATGTAGGCGGCTTGTTCGGGAGTCAGTTTGGTCAGCTTCACGCCGATCTTTTCGAGGTGCAGGCGTGCCACTTCTTCGTCGAGATGTTTGGGCAAGCGGTAAACACCGGTTTCATATTTCTTGTTGAACAATTCGATCTGTGCCAGGGTCTGGTTGGTGAACGAGTTGCTCATGACGAAAGAAGGATGTCCGGTGGCGCAACCCAAGTTGACCAGACGACCGTCGGCAAGCAGGATGATGCTGTGTCCGTCGGGGAAATAGTAGCGGTCTACCTGCGGCTTGATGTTGACACACTTGATGCCAGGGTAATGCTTGAGCGCATCTACCTGGATTTCGTTGTCGAAGTGACCGATATTGCAGACGATGGCTTGGTCTTTCATTTTCTCCATGTGGTCGATGCGGACGATGTCGATGTTGCCGGTGGTGGTGACAAAGATATTGCCTTGGGTGCAGGCATCTTCCATCGTGACAACCTCAAAACCTTCCATAGCAGCTTGCAGGGCGCAGATAGGGTCTACTTCCGTCACCAGCACACGGGCGCCGTATGAACGCATGGAGTGTGAGCAGCCCTTACCCACGTCGCCGTAGCCGCATACGACTACTACCTTGCCGGCAATCATTACGTCCGTGGCACGCTTGATGCCGTCGGCAAGCGATTCGCGGCAACCGTACAGGTTGTCGAACTTCGATTTCGTCACAGAGTCGTTCACGTTGAATGCCGGGAACAACAGTTTGCCTTCTTCCTGCATCTGATACAGACGGTGTACACCGGTGGTGGTCTCTTCGGACACGCCACGCACTTCAGCAGCTACGCGATGCCAACGTGTGGGGTCTTCTGCCAATACACGTTTCAGAATGGCGTTCAGTTCGATTTCGTCTTCCGCATGGGCTTCCTTGTCCAAGATGGAGGCATTGCTTTCGGCTTCATGTCCCACGTGTATCATCATGGTGGCGTCGCCGCCGTCGTCCACGATCACCGTCGGGCCTTTGCCGCCGGGGAAGTTCAGTGCCTGAAGCGTACACCACCAGTAGTCTTCCAGTGTCTCGCCTTTCCAGGCAAACACGGATACGCCTGAGGCGGCAATGGCGGCAGCGGCATGGTCTTGTGTGGAGTATATGTTGCAGGAACACCAGCGTACTTCCGCACCCAGTTTCACGAGGGTTTCGATCAGCACGGCTGTCTGGATGGTCATGTGCAGGGAGCCCATGATGCGGGCACCTTTCAGCGGTTTTGTTTCTCCATACTTTTCGCGAAGAGCCATGAGGCCGGGCATTTCTTGTTCTGCCAGATCGATTTCCTTGCGACCGAAGTCGGCAAGCGTAATGTCTGCCACCTTATAGGGCAGAGTAGAGAATAATTCTTTGGACATGTTTCTTACTAATTTAAAATAAAAGTGTTGCAAAGATAGAACATTCTGAGTGGTAGGGCAAAAGCTCTTTATCTTTTTTAACCTGCATTCATTGCGGGAACTGGCGTATCCCTCTCACAGGAGTTAACGTATTCCCCTCACAAGAGTTAATGCATCCCTCTCACAAGAGTTAATGCATTTCTTTCGCAAAGGTTGGCATATCCCTCTCAGATGATCGTGATTCCTTGTTTCTCACATAGCGCTACGCCCAGATCCTTCAACTTGAACTTCTGTATCTTACCGCTGCCCGTCATGGGGAACTCGTCAACGAAAAAGACATATTTCGGTATTTTGTAGCGCGAAATTTTTCCCATGCAGAAGTCTCTTACGTCAGATTCTTGCATGTCCACTCCCTCGTGCAGGATGATGAAAGCGCCTACTTCTTCGCCATATTTCTTTGACGGTATGCCTGCCACCTGCACATCCTTTACGCCTTCCAGCTGGTAGAGGAACTCTTCGATCTCGCGCGGGTAGATGTTCTCGCCGCCGCGGATGATCATGTCCTTGATGCGTCCGGTGATGCGGTAGTTGCCGTCCTCGTCTTTGATGCCGAGGTCGCCGGAGTGCAGGAATCCGTCTTTGTCGATGACTTCCGCCGTGGCCTGCGGATTCTTGTAGTAACCTTTCATGGTGTTGTATCCTCGGTTACACATCTCTCCTTGCACGCCTACGGGACATTCCAGTCCGGTCTCAGGATCGATGACCCGGACTTCGGTGTGTTCAAAATCCCGCCCAACGGTATTGCAGCGCACCTCGAACGGGTCGTCGATGCGTGTGGCGGTCATGCCCGGCGCGGCTTCGGTCAGCCCGTAGACGCTGGTCACTTTCATGAACATCTTCTCTTCCACCTGTTTCATCAGCTCTACGGGGCAGAGCGAGCCGGCCATGATGCCCGTACGCAGGCTCGACATATCGAACATGTCGAACATCGGGTGGTTCAGTTCGGCAATGAACATAGTGGGTACGCCATAGAGTGCCGTGCAGCGTTCCTTGTGTATGGAGGCAAGCACCACTAAAGGATTGAACCGTTCCACCATCACTTCCGTGCAACCGTGTGTCAGGCAGTTCATCGTGGCGAGCACCACACCGAAACAGTGGAACAGGGGGACGCAGACGCAGAGCTTGTCGTCGGCAGTGAATTTCATGTGTTCGCCTGTCAGGTATCCGTTGTTGGCGATGTTATAGTGGGTCAGCATCACGCCTTTGGGGAATCCGGTGGTGCCGGAAGTGTATTGCATGTTGACTACGTCATGGCAGCTGACCCGGCTTTTGAGTTCTTCCAGACGATTGTCTTCCACGTTGTCGCCCAGGAGCAGGATTTCTGCGGTGTTGTACATGCCGCGGTGCTTCTCCTGTCCCACGTAGATTACGTTCTTCATGTGCGGGAAGCGTTCGCTCTTCAGGTGTCCGCGTTGGCAGGTCTTCAGTTCCGGCAGCATGGTGTAGGTCATCTGCACGAAGTCGCTGTCTTTCTCGCCATTGACGATGCAGAGGGTGTGCATGTCCGAGTTCTCGCACAGGTATTCCAGTTCATGCTGCTTGTAGTTGGTGTTTACGGTGACGGCCACCGCGCCTATCTTGGCGCATGCATAGAGTATGGTGAGCCAGTCGGGCACATTGGCGGCCCACAAGCCCACGTGTGTGCCGTGCTCCACTCCTATGGCAGCCAGTCCTTTTGCCATGTCGTCCACCCGTTGGTTGAACTGCTTCCAGGTGAAACGCAGGTTACGGTCGGAATAGACGATATATTCTTTGTCGGGCGTGGTTTCCGCCCAGTGTTCCAGCCATTGGCCGAGGGTTCTTTCGTATAGCATAGCAATTGATAATTGTCAATTGTTTTCAGATCGGAGTATAAATTACTGCAAGTATCTTTGCTGCCTGCCCTTTGTATGCGTGTACGTGATGCGGCACGATAGAGTCGTAGTAGATGCTGTCTCCTTCTTCGAGCAGGTAGGTGTTTTTGCCGTAACTGATTTCCATGACCCCTTCCATGACCATGATGAACTCTTCGCCTTCGTGTGAGGAGAGCACGAAATCATTGTCTTCGGTGGCGGCCACGTCGATGATGAAAGGCTCCATGTGTCGGTCGGCTTTCGACTTGGAGAGGGAATGATACTCCATGTGCTTACGGCTCTGTATGGCATTGTTGGAGAAGCTGATGGTGTCTTTGGCTTCCGTCTTGCGGCAGATGGCGGGTCCTGTCTCGTCCTGATCGTCGAGGAATGTGCCCAGCCGGACGCCCAGCACGCGGGCTATCTTGATGAGCGGAGCCAATGAGGGCAGGTCGATGTTGTTTTCTATACGTTCAATCTGTTCCACGGCTAAGCCGGAACGTTCAGCCAATTGTTCCATGCTGATGGACTGGCTTTCGCGGAGAGACTTGATTTTTTCTCCGACAATCTTGCTGGTATCCATAATGATAGAATTTAGGGACTAAAAGTTATAAATCATAATTGTTAAATTGCAAAAATACAGTAAACTTTTACTTGTTGCAAGGATATGGGAAGAAAAGTTCTGATAAAGCCGGCGGATTTCTGTCATTTATTGAATATTTCTTTTGAATATTTCTATTTAACTTCGATATAGTCTTTACATTATCTTTTATGATTTCCTGATGTGTTTTCATACAGATAACCTATTGGCGAAATTAAATTAACCTGTTGGCGGAATTAAAATAGCGCATATCCGTTGGCGGAATTTAGAGCCTGTTTAAATTTTATTCAACCTAAATTTAAACAGGCTCTTAATTGAATACCGGATTTTATACGGCAATAGACGGGAGAACAGGCGGAGTTTTCTCTCCTTTTGCTTCTATAAAGTTAAAAAGTATAAAGAACTTGTGCTTTTGAGCTAAAAAACGCTGCGTGATTTGGTTTTTAGAAATTCAAGTGGTAAATTTACCTCGTTTAAGGATAATTCTATAATCCGCATTAGAGATTAGTTCCGTCCCTCGCATGGAGTCCCCGAAGACGGAGCGCAATGAACTGGGATATCTGCTTCTAACCGTGAATGCAAGCTAATTCTAACACCATAGGAGTTTGTTTTTCACTGGCCCGGTGACAGCCATCTGATGTCACCCGCCCAAGACGTACATCGGCGAATAGCCAAAGGTAGTTCCTGAAAGAAAGTCGGAACAGCCACCCGTATGTCTCCAAAAAAACAACATTTTACGAACTTTTTTTTTCAGAAAGGAGAAAGAACAATGACGACGAACTTCTATTTCACCCATCCCATCGCGGCGTCGTTCGACCCGCGAATACATGTGCTGGAGGAAAAGCTGCACGGTAAAGGTTATGGATTGTATTGGTATATCCGCGAAAAACTGTCCTACTTCCCCCGGAAGTGTTGCCGATTGGAAGATTTGAAGCCCTTTGCAACCAAGTATTACACCTACAGGCTGATGCAACAAGTGGTGCTGGAATCCGGCCTGTTCGAGATTGAAAGAGGATATATCATCCCCCTGAGACTGAAATGCGAAGGAGAGACGAACGGCGAAGAACTAATCTTCGGAGACACGCCCACCAAGCCGAAAAGAGGAAACAAGACAAGCCGGAAGAGCTGCGGAACTGAATCAAAAAACAGCGGAACCGAAGCAAAAAGTAGCAGAACCGAATCAAAAAACAGCGAAAATCCGTCCATTTCTGACGAAAATCCGATGAAAAACGATGAAAATCCATCAAAAAACAGCGGAAAACAAGCGGAAAATGGCAAAAAACGAACGAAAAATGACGAAAAACAAGCGATTTTTAATGAAAAACAAGCGTTTTTTGACGGAAAACAAGCGGAAAACAGCGGAAAACGAGTGAAAAAAGCATCAAATAAACAGCCAGAACGCACTGATAAACAAGAATTTGCATACAATCTCTTTGAAACAAGCAACACAAACACGTCCATATATATAAAAAAAGAAAAAGAGAAAGAAAGAAAAATTATTTCTTCTACAGAAAAAGAAGAAGAAGAAAAAGAGGGAAAGGCGGAAAAGGCGGTGAACAACCGGAACGTCCCGTCTGCCCCTCCGTCCCTGCCGCCCGTCCGCTCCTGGCAGCAATACGTGGCGCACTTGGGCACCGACAGGCAATGGGTCGAGATAGCCTGCATGAAAAGCGGTTTCGGTGTCCTGCTGATGAAGCACTTCGACCGGGCCAAAGAGCTGTTCGCCGAGCACATCATCGCCTTCGGACGGGGAGACAGACTCCTCACCCAGGAGGACGTGACGAGCTATTTCATCTCCTTCGTCACCCACCCCGTCACCTCGAAGGAGCTGCACAACCAGCTACTGGAGCTCGAACGGCGCGACATGTCCCCGTCCGACAACCCCTACCGCCACGAGCAGCGGCTGGGAGGACGCCGCATGTACAACGGTCGCCCCATCCCCGACAACGCCCCTCCACGTCCCGACGGCCACTCCCTGTGGAATGACCGCCTGAAGCGTTGGGAGCCGGAGTACGGATAAAAACCCGCCGCATTTGCCGCCACATCCCCTGGGGTTTGCCGGAACGTTGCCCCGCATCTGACCGGAAAACCCCACGGGAATCGGACATAAACCCCACAGGAATCGGACACAAAGCCCGGGGCAATTTTCCATTTTCCATTTTCAACTTTCAATTTCCAAAGGACCCATGAGAAACTTCAGCCAAGCCGGCATCGACACCGGCGGCCACATCAGTGGCAAAATAAGAACCACCTGTCCCAAGTGCAAAGACACCCGGACACACCCCGAAGACAAATCACTCTCTGTGGACATAGACACCGGCTGGTGCTACTGCTTCCACTGCGAGGCGCGCTTCCGCGTCCCCGACCTTGAGGAAGAGCGCCTCCGCCGGCAGCACCTCGACCGTCAACGCCAGGAGCGCGAAGCCCACGCAGCCGCCAAACGCTACGTCCGCCCCACCTTCGTGGAGGCCAACCTCAACCTGCCTGCCCCCATCGCCGACTACCTGACGAGCCGCCGGGGACTGAGCCTCCGGACCCTGCGCGAACTGAAGGTGACCGGACAATACGAAATCATGCCCGCCGCCACAGGAAACGGCGCCAACGATCCCGAACTCTGCATCGGCTTCAACTACTTCGAAGACGGACGGCTCGTGAACACCAAGTTCCGCACCCTGCAGAAGGGCTTCAAGATGGTGAAAGGCGCCGAACTCATCCCCTACAACCTCGACTCGCTGCTCGGACACTCCGAATGCTACATCGTGGAGGGGGAGATAGACGCCCTGACCCTGCACGAAGTGGGGCGCACCCCCGTCATCTCCGTGCCCGCCGGAGGCAACACCAACTCCACCTGGCTGGACCGCTTCGTCGAGAGCCACTTCGACGACAAGAAGACCATCTTCCTCGCCACGGACAACGACACGAACGGACTGAAGATGCGCCACGAACTGATGCGCCGTTTCGGCGAAGAACGGTGCCGCATCGTCACCTTCAGTCCCGGATGCAAGGACGCCAACGAGGAACTGCTCAAACACGGACGCGAAAGCCTGTTGCGCTGTCTCGACGCCGCTGCCGAACCGCCCATAGAAGGCGTGGTGACTGCCAACGACATGCGCGAGGAGCTGCAAGCCCTCTTCGAGAACGGACTGACACGTGGCGCCGGGACGGGTCTGCCCAACTTCGACCGCCTGTGCACCTTCGAGACCGGGCGCCTGCTCGTGGTCACCGGACGTCCCGGCGACGGAAAGTCGGAGTTCGTAGACGAGCTGGTCACCCGTCTGGGCATGCTGCACGACTGGAAGACCCTCTTCTTCAGCCCCGAAAACCAACCGCTCGCCCTGCACCAGTGCAAGCTTATCGAACGCATCGCCGGAGGGAAGTTCCGCCGCAGTTCGGGACTGGAACCGCAGTTCGTGAAGCAGGTCATGGAATGGCTCAGCGAAAACATCTTCCACCTGCAACCCGGCATCGAGGCCTACACCCTGGAGCGCGTGCTGCACACTGCCCGCCAGATGGTAGTGCGCAAGGGTATACGTATCCTCGTCATCGATCCCCTGAACCGCCTGGAACAGCCGCTCGCCCCGGGACAGACCGAACTGCAGTACATCTCCGACCTGCTGAACCGCCTGAGCCGCTTCGCCGTGCAGAACCGCTGTCTCGTCATTCTCGTAGCCCATCCGCGCAAGGTGAACCGCACCTCCACGGGCGAACTGCGCCGCGTGGAGATGAACGACATCAACGGCTCAGCCGACTTCGCCAACAAGTGCGACTACTGTTTCGTAGTGGAACGCGACCGCGGGGCGGACCTCACCCGCGTGCATGTGGAGAAAGTGCGCTTCCGGCACCTCGGCGAACCCGGGCACTGCTGCTTCACCTACAACAAAGACTGCGGCCGCTACCAGCCCTGCCGCGAACGACCGGACGGCAACAGCCGCGAAATCTTTGATGTGGAATACCCCGAAAGTTTCTGGGAAGAGGTTTTAGAGCCTGTTTAAATTTTCTTCAAAAAGTTTTTATTCAGCTTCTTTAGAGTTTCTTTTCGGTCTGTTTTCCTCTTTTTATTCGTCACATAGCCCGCTATGCTCCTCATAAAAACAGAAAAACATCCTCAAAAAGAACTCTCAAAAGAAAGCTGAACAAAATTTAAACAGGCTCTTAAAAACTCAAATAAAAACTCACAATCTCGATCAAGGAGCGCCCAACGCCTCGACAATCAGTTTGACCTGCGCCGGTGTATAACACTTGGCACACGGATTCAGCCCGGTCTGCTTCAATGCTTCGAGCAGGCTGGGCTGCACTTTAATCCAGCGGTTCAGCATCCTGACCGCACTTTCTTCGCCAATCCTTGGATTGTATCTCGCTGCCAGTTCCCTCTTGCCATAACTGCGCAGCTCGAATTCTGTTTCTGTCACTTCTTCCTTTTTCATTGTCTTGTCGCTTTTAGTTTGATGGGGAAACACCGCTTTCCTCTGTTACAAATATACAAAAAAAGCGTGGAATAGTCAACTTTTTTCACGGTTTTATGCACACGAAACCTGACGAAACCTGACAAAACCTGACAAAACCTGTCATATCCTGTCATATCCCGACAAAACCTGACAGAACCTGACAAAACCTGATTTCCCCAATTTCACATGTCGTATCTTTGCGTCAGCAAGCAAGGGAAAGAGGTGCCGCGGACCCGGTTTCCGAAGCCTGCACGGGAGGAACGCCGAACCGATTCCAACAACAAACAAAAAATTACACGATTATGGCAAAAGCTTTAGTAATGCGCATACAGCGCCGCAAGAAAATCGGGGACAAGAACTCCCCGCTGGTCTACACCTTGGTACGCAAACCCAAAGATGCCAAGACCTACGATTTGGAACGAATCGCCGCCGACATCGAAGCCTTGGGCGGCATGTCAGCCGAAGACGTGCTGCACGTGGCACGCGGACTCATCCGAAGTATCCGACAGATCCTGACGGACGGCAACACGGTGAAAGTGAACGGTCTGGGACTGTTCCGCACCACCTTCAGTTGCACGCCTGCCGAAGAGGCCAAGAGCTGCACGGTGAAGAACATCCGGCGCGTCAACATCCGCTTCATGGCGGACAGCTCCCTCCGGTTAGTGAACGACACCAACGCCACCACCAAGGGCGCTCCGAACAACATTGAGTTCGAACTGGTGACGGCCGATGGCGGTAGCGGTTCCGGAAGTGAAGGCGGTTCCGGCAGTGAAAGTGGCTCCGGAAATGAAGGAGGCACTGGCAATGAAGGAGGTTCTGGAAATGTAGACGAGAATCCGTTCGGATAATTAACTCAAGTTTCGCTTGCGAAGCTTTAAAAAACACGACATCATGAAAATAAGCAAAGAAAACTGGAAAACCATCCTGAAAGTGATCGGAACCGTCATTGCCGCCATCGCCAGTGCGCTGGGGGTACAGGCGATGACACCCCATCTTTAGGATCTGCCTGGCTCTTAGTAAAGGAGTAGCAAACAGGCTTTTAATTAAATTTTTAATCATTTATTGCAGTATGCTGCTTCTGTCTGCAAAACGGCAGAAGCAGTCATGTGCAACTTTTTATTATGCACTCTATTAATTACTTAATTCCGCCAACTGGTTATAATTATTCTATTTACTTTTAAATTCATACAGCGATGACAACAAATCATAAAATTTACTATCTACTCATATTTTGTCTATTCCCGCTCTCTTTCTTGAGGGCACAAAGCGGAGTAGCCGACCAGTTACTGAAAGCCACATTTCACCCCAGTCCACAATCCGCTGCCTATACCCGTTATGGGGAGTATCCGGTAGATTATTCCACAGGAGTCCCTAAAATAGAAATTCCCATCTACACCTTGAATACTGGAGATTATGAGCTTCCTATCTCCATTTCATATCATGCTTCGGGCATTAAAGTACTGGATGTTTCCGGTTCCGTAGGATTGGGATGGACATTGAATGCAGGGGGAGTGATAACACGGACAGTATGCGGAATGCCCGATTATGAAGGCCGTAACTATCGGATATTTTTTAAAAACATGAAAGATGTGGAAAGAAACCTTTCACAATCGGCTATGGACCCAATGTTGTGGAATCGTGTATTTGCAAATGCTCCCGAATATGACTACGAATCGGATCGTTACGGTTACAACTTTGCAGGCAAAGCCGGTATCTTCCGTTATAATGTCTACAACGAAACCCCTTTTACCATTCCTCATGAACCTATAAAAATAGAAAGGACAACCAACGGGTATAAGATAATCGATACTGACGGTACAACTTACCACTTTGAAGCAAAAGAATTATGCTTCTCGCCTACTCTATACAGTTATTCCAGTGCTTGGTATCTGACTAAGATAGAAACCGCGGGACGCAAAAATGTAATAACTCTTTCATACACTACAGGAGATACCTATACAATAAGATATCGGTCTCAGTACCTGCACAGGGGGAATGAAGTTACCTATAGTCAAGGAACAGGTCAACAATATATCGCGCATGAAACCAACGGTGGTTTTGGTGGAGAGGTATCCATGCCAAGATACTCATACAACGTCCCCATGTTAAGTTCTATCTGCTGGAACAATGTCAACATAACTTTCAGTTATACCAAAGATAGGCTGGATACACAGAAAGAACGTCTGAACTCTATAACAGTGAAAGACAACAATTCGATTGTCAGATATGTGACATTCAATAACAACATGTACTTTGGTAGCCGTCCCTCTAACTACAGGATGAGACTTGCCGGTCTTTCCATAAAAGGTAATACAACCGATGGCATAACCGACAACTATGTATTCTCATACGATGCGACAACGCCTCCGGAACATTACAATGCTGCCCTTACAGGAAATGCGTCAGAGACATATTGCCGCGAGGACTACTGGGGATATTACAACGGGACACAGAATTATAATATGATTCCCACCGGTGTGTTCCCAAGTTCAGGTCTGGCAGACCGGGCAGCTTCTCCCTTATATATGCAGATGTGTATTCTGAAGTCAATTCAATACCCGACAGGAGGTAGCACTACCTTCAACTATGAAACTAACCGGACTGGAACAAAATCATACATCGGCGGATTGAGGATTATGGAAATTATCAATAAAGACCACAATGGCATTATTCTGGAACAAAAGACTTACGAATATGAATTAGAAGAAGCTACGATGGAGATATTGGACGAGTTGTTCGCTTACGATGATTATTTTCTTTATTTCATACGACAAGAAAATGGAGCCTATCAATCCAGAGGCAACCTGCACCAGATTGCCGTAGCTTCCCCCATCCTTCCCCTTACCGGTTGGAGCGGAAGTCCTGTCTTCTACGGTAAAGTGACAGAGTACAGCGGAAATAAATCGTTCAATACCGGAAAAACCGTTTATAAGTTCATACAAGACTTTGAAAGCAGTTATCCCGGAGCCGAGATCTACGATACACCTATCCCCATACCTTTACGTTTTTATTCCGGTCTTTACAACAATGACGAAGGAACAGTCCCGGCTTTACTGAAAGAAAAGACTTTCTTCAAGAACGATAACGGAACCTATGTCAAACAATTGACGGAAGAATATGAATATACGGAACTTGTACCTCCTCATGATTCCATCTCCATCGGTGTACGCTTGGGAAGAATGGGCATAGGGGTGATTTATTACGAAAACTCTCCCTCCAGCTGTGCCCCTTATGCCAGCATGGATGCATTTTATAATTCCATCGTATATACGGAGGTGCGAGGTTATAGGAAACTGCGAAAACTGACAAGCGTAAAGACAACCGACCATGAGCGGAATGTGGTCACTACCCGTACTTATCAGTACGACCCTCAACTGCGTAATTTGCAACCTATAACAGTTGCAACCGTCAATAGCGATGGTGATAACTATACTACTAAGACTTATTATCCCTTTCAGCAAGCCGGGACAGTATATAGTAATATGGTTGCGAACAATTATGTGGACACTCCTATCAAGAAAGAAGAGTATTGCAACTCCGCCTTGTTGTCCACCGACCTTACCGCCTATCTGCAAACGGGAGAAAAGTTCTTGCCGGCCAGCATCAGCCGGCAAAAAGGTAACAATGCAAACAGGACACTGGTACATTACGAGAAATATGACAGCAAAGGAAATCCGCAATACCTGACTACGTCCGACAACCGGAAAATTGTCATCCTATGGGGATATAACTACCGTTATCCCATAGCACGGATCGAAGGGCTGACTTATAGTGAAGTATCGATGAAAATAGGAGAACGCACAATCTCATCAATGGCTTCCGGTATCGCACCTACTCAGGTACAAATGAACAACATCCGTTCTCTTTTGTCCAATGCCTTAGTCACTACTTACACCTATATTCCTTCCGTTGGAATAGCTACAGAGACCACACCGAATGGATATAAAAAGACTTATTCATACGATGCAATGGGACGCCTGAAACAAATAGCCGACACCAACGGGACAGTAGAGACTTATCAATATCAATATAAACAGTAATGCAACAAAGAATGAATATGAAACGAATTTATCTATTATTATACTTATTGCTATTTCAAACAATGGTAGGATACGCTCAGGACAATTCCCAAAACTACATCCTGACCCGTACCATGCTAAAACCCGACATGAAATCTTACTTGAGCAAGGTGGTTTATTACGATGGATTAGGCCGTCCGTTCCAGACAGTGAACAAGGCGATAGAGAACAACAACAAGAAAGGTGTGTCTCTTGCCACACTGCAAGAATATGATATGGCAGAGCGTGAGACAAAAGCCTGGCTTCCTATAGTCGTACCTTCCGATTATCTTGTTCCAACCAGTTTCAAAAGTAGTGCACCCGGCAGCTACGACAACGACTCCCGCCCTTATCAAGAGATTGTTTACGAGACTTCTCCGCAGAACCGGATCCTGAAAAAGTACGGGGCGGGAGCTGACTGGTACAGCGGGCATCCCGTTGCAACAGAGTTTATGGGCAACGATACGACTGCGCAATTGCGCTGTATCCGGTATAAAATAACTCCGGCAGGCGCTTTAGAGGCTTCAGGGGATTATGCCAACGGCACACTGAACGTAACCCGCACAACAGATGAGGACGGGAATGCATCCTATACCTTTATGGACAAGATAGGCCGTGCCTTACTCGAACGCAGGATGAACGGCAGCGAAACGCTTGATACCTATTATGTCTATGATAATTATGGTAATCTGCGTTATGTATTGCCACCGGCTATAAATGGCAATATCAGTATTGATGTACTCAATCTTTATGCATATCAGTATGAATACGACGGATTCAACCGTTGTGTACGGAAAAAGTTGCCCGGCACACAGTACATCGAATACGTCTACGACACCTACGACCGCCTGATCTTCTCTCAGGACGGAAACCAGCGTGCCCGGAATATACCAACGTGGACTTATTATCTTTATGACAATCTGAACCGCTTGGTTCAACAGGGAGAATGTACCGGAAAGAACGTTTCTTCCAATGCGACGGTACACGTGCGGAACCATTACGACGACTATAGCTTCGTGGGTACGGGCGGCTTTACTGACAGCTGCTTCGTAAAAGACACTTTAGGCTATGCCAAGGGTCTGCTGACCGGTTGTGAGATTGCGGTACTGGGCAACGGCACCAAACTGTACTCGACTTTGTATTACGACATCCGGGGGCGTGTAGTGAAAACCGTCGAAAGTAACCTGCTTGGCGGCTACGACAGAACCACCACTACTTATACATTTTCCGGCAAGCCCCAAAGCGTAATATATACCCATACGGCCACAGGACAGAACTCAAAGACAAGAGAGTACAACTACATCTATGACTATAGCGACCGCCTCATCAAGGTGAAACACATCCTGAACGGTATGATAGTGACCCTTGCCGACTATATGTATGACGACTTGAACCGCCTGCAATCGAAGTCCCTGCATGGCAGTGTCACGAACAAACTGACCTATACATACAATGTCCGCAGCTGGCTGACCGGAATCAGCGGCAACAAGTTTACGCAGAACCTGTACTATAACACCGGAAACGGCACTGCAAGGTACAACGGCAACATCAGCAGCATGACCTGGAAAGCCGGAACGGAAAGTACCGTACGCGGCTACAAGTTCACTTACGACGGCCTGGACCGCATGCTGAACGCCACATACGGCGAGACAGCCGCCATCAATACCAACGCCAACCGCTTCAGCGAGAACGTGACGGGATATGACAAGAACGGAAACATCAGGTCATTGCAACGCTACGGACAGACTGCCGCTTCGTCCTACGGCCTCATAGACAACCTCACTTTCACCTTGAGCGGGAACCAACTGACCCGCGTAGACGATGCAGTGACCGCTTCCGCCTACAACAACGGTTTCGAGTTCAAGGATGCCGTAAAGCAGGCAAACGAATACGCCTACGATGCCAATGGAAATTTAACTAAAGATTTGAATAAGAATATCACTGATATTCAATATAATTTCTTAAATTTGCCAAGCAAGGTTACATTTGGTGACGGAAGTACTATTGCCTATACATATACTGCTGACGGCACGAAGTTGCGTACAGTACACAAGATAGGCAGTACGACCACCACCACGGACTATTGCGGAGACGTGATCTATGAGAATGGTGTCCAGAAGTTGTTGCTGACGGAAGAAGGTTATGTCACCCTGAACGACAACAAGTATCATTATTACTTGCAGGATCATCAGGGAAACAACCGTGTGGTCATCAACCAGAGCGGGACGGTAGAGGAAACGAATCACTATTATCCGTTCGGAGGGATGTTTGCTTCAAGTAGTTCCGTCCAGCCTTATAAGTACAATGGCAAGGAGTACGACAATAAGAAAGGCTTGAACTGGTATGATTACGGGGCAAGGCATTATGATGCGGCACTGGGAAGATTCCATACCAATGACCGATTTGCAGAGAAATATCAGTCGCTATCAACGTATCAGTATGGCGCTAATAATCCGGTAAGGAATATTGATGTGAACGGGGATACGATTATTGTAGCGCCCAATCCTAATGGTTTATTTGATAATGTTCGAATGGCTTTTGGAAGTGATACAAAATATCAGAAAACAGTGAAAGCAGACTTGCAACAGCTGAAAAAAGACGATGCAGATGTTGCTAAAATAATATCTGAATTGGAAGAAAGTAGAAATTTGCATTACATTACGATGCCAAAGAAAGGACAATTTAATTCGGTTGAGTATGATGGTGATAAAATGAAAAAGAAAGTTTCGCAAGGTAGTAAAATCTTTTATAATCCTTACAATCAAAAAAGAGGTAGTTTGGATCGCGAAAAAAGGAGTCCAAGAGTAGGCCTAAGCCATGAACTTCAACATTCATTTGACTTAGATAAAAAGTATGCTACTGGTGAAACGATAGAAAATGGTATAAAGATTATGGATGTACGTGCTGTTAATACAGAAAATAAGATTAGAAGAAAAACTGGTGATCCAAAAAGAACTATGTATGGAACAAGAAAAATCCCAAAAGAATTACTGGAATAAGTTTCCTTTGTTTTTAATAATTGGCGGTGGAATAATACTTGTATTTTTCTGTATGCTACATGCTAATAGGAGGGAAGAAGTTATACTTTCTGATTATTATGGAACTACTTCACCGGATATGATATCTATAAATATTAAATGGCGTGACTCTACTTGTTGTATTGTTTTAGAGAGTAATAATTTATTATATATATTAAGGAGGGTAGATGAGGATGAATTTTTCCCCTCTTTACATTACAAGGATTTTATTAGTCTTTCATATAAGGATACTCTGACTGTAGATAGTTTGTCATTTATGCAATTGAAAGGATATATGGTTACTCCTCAATTCAATATAGATTCAATATATGGAAATGAAGGAGTTCAAGGTCTGCTTTCTGCTTATTTCGATGATATATGGTTTTCTCCACGTGAGGGGGAGTTGACTTTATCAGAAGAACGATATATTATATATATACTACAGCAATATGGATATTATATGCATATCGAATGTGAATCAGGAAATATGTATATAGAAAAACCTTAATGATAAGGACAACCTGTATGTCCGTATTTGTTTATAGTTAGGCATTCGAATATAGGATGATAAGTATATTTGTTCTTATGCCTTTGAGACTTTTATTTGTCAATTTTTAATAGTGAAATGATACTCGTAAATTGAGTTTAATATTTCTGATGAAATTTATTTAATTGCTATCCTAATATTAGATATATTTATCCTATATATTAGGATAGCTTTTTCAAAATCTTTCTTGTTAATCGTAATTATGTGACGACCAAAAAGGCGTTTTGACATACTTTCACGGAATGTGTTCCTACGAAAAGAGGGTGTATCGTAATGAAGCGATACACCCTCTTTTTTTGTCTCTTTGCTGCAAGTATGGAATTACTTACGCAGACCGAGCTCTTTAACGATGGCACGATATCTTTCGATGTCGCGGTCTTTCAGGTAGTTCAGCAACGAACGGCGTTTACCTACCAACATGGTCAAGGCTCTTTCAGTACTATAATCTTTTCTGTTGAGCTTCATGTGCTCAGTCAGGTGGGAAATACGGTATGAAAACAAAGCTATCTGGGCCTCAGCTGAGCCAGTATCAGTGTTAGACTTTCCGTACTTGCCAAAGATCTCTTGCTTTTTAGCAGCGTCTAAATACATAACTTTTAATTGATATTGATAATATAATGTTCTTTAAAACGGCTGCAAAGATAGGGATAATCTTTCATATAGCAATGATTTACAATGTTTTTTTATGGCTTTGGCGTAGAATTGCAAGTTGGCGGGCACGTCAACACCCTACTTTCACCATTACGCGGGTAAATGTATGCCCGTTGCGGACATATATGTAAAACCATCCGTAGGGGCCGCTTACCTGGTTTACAGGCTTCAGCAGCGTAACCGTCAGTTCATTGCCTCGGATGGTGATGTCGAAAGCACTGTCGTCCGAGTAGCTTTGTCCCTCCCATTCTATCTCGCTCCCTTTGGGGAAGGAGTAGGAGACGATTTCGCCCAGATTGTTCAGTGTACCAATGGTCTCGTCCCACTGGGGTAATCCGGTGGCTTCGGGATAGGTTTCGGCATAAGTCACGACTGCTCCCGTTATTTCATCACCGTTCTTGATGAAGTTCTCCACACGAAGGTTATAGAACACCTCGTTCTGTTGGAAAGCGTATGTGCCGGAAGGAAAAGTATGAATCAGGGCAGAAGGGAATACTTGATAACGCTTTCCCGGTTTTACGGCAATTTCATGGGTCAGTTGAGACAATGCCGGCTTGTTGTAGCTGCCCCCGTTTGCTTCGGTAATGCCGCAGTGGGAGGTGTAGAAGTTGTTGGCAGCGTTGATGTAGAGGTCGGACTGTCCTAAGACAGTCTTGCCATTCTCTTCATTCATCATGTTTAAGGTAATGGCATCGGCAGGCATATCCCAATCGTCATCGTTGCTGCATGAACAGATAATAAGAGCGTAGAGACAGCATAAAACAGTGAGTGTCTTTTTCATTTTCATACTTGTTTATGTAGTTAATAATGTTTAGTAGCGGGCTATTCCATGAATACCATGAATAACCGTACAAATAAAAAGAAAAACGGGAAGCAAAGCAAGCAAATTGCCAATTTATTTGCATCTGCTTTCGCTTTGCGCTATCTTTGCAGCCAAATAATAGGTATTGTATGCAAAATATTAGGAATATTGCAATCATTGCCCATGTCGATCATGGGAAAACGACGCTCGTTGATAAGATGCTCTTGGCAGGAAACCTTTTCCGCAGTAATCAGAGCACAGGTGAATTAATGCTGGATAACAACGACTTGGAGCGCGAACGAGGAATAACGATTCTTTCCAAAAACGTTTCCATCAATTACAAAGGAACTAAAATCAACATCATTGATACTCCGGGACACAGCGACTTCGGAGGAGAAGTAGAACGCGTGTTGAACATGGCGGATGGATGCATCCTGTTGGTGGACGCTTTCGAAGGACCGATGCCGCAGACGCGTTTCGTGTTACAGAAAGCGTTGCAGATCGGACTGAAACCCATTGTTGTGGTGAACAAAGTGGACAAACCGAACTGCCGTCCCGAAGAAGTGTATGAAATGGTGTTCGACTTGATGTTCAGTCTTGAGGCTACGGAAGAGCAACTGGATTTTCCCGTCATCTACGGTTCTGCAAAGAACAACTGGATGAGTACAGACTGGAAAACGCCTGCCGACAACATTTTCGCCTTGCTGGATTGCATCGTCGAAAACATACCGGCACCCACACAACTGGAAGGTACGCCACAGATGTTGGTGACTTCGTTGGACTATTCCTCCTATACCGGACGTATCGCCGTGGGTCGTGTACATCGGGGTACGCTCAAGGAGGGCATGAATGTTTCTCTTGCCAAGCGTGACGGAAGCATTGTCAAGGCGAAAATCAAAGAACTGCATACATTCGAAGGCTTGGGACGCACGAAGACTACCGAAGTTTCTTCCGGTGACATTTGTGCGCTGGTGGGTATCGAAGGGTTCGAAATCGGAGATACGATCTGCGACTTCGAGAATCCGGAAGCCCTGCCGCCTATCGCTATCGACGAACCGACCATGAGCATGCTGTTCACCATCAACGACTCGCCGTTCTTCGGGCGCGAAGGCAAGTTTGTGACCTCGCGTCACATTCACGACCGCCTGATGAAGGAGTTGGACAAGAACCTTGCACTGCGTGTGGCAAAAAGTATGGAAGACGGAAAATGGGTGGTATCCGGCCGTGGCGTGCTTCATCTCTCGGTATTGATTGAGACGATGCGTCGCGAAGGATACGAGCTTCAGGTAGGTCAGCCGCAGGTTATCTTCAAGGAGATTGACGGTGTGAAGTGCGAGCCGATTGAAGAGTTGACGGTGAACGTGCCCGAAGAGTATGCCAGCAAGATTATCGATATGGTGACCCGCCGTAAGGGCGAAATGGTGAAGATGGAGAGTGCGGGCGAGCGTGTGAACTTGGAATTTAATATGCCTTCGCGTGGTATCATCGGACTGCGTACCAATGTGCTGACCGCTTCTGCAGGTGAAGCCATCATGGCACATCGCTTCCGGGAGTATCAGCCTTATAAGGGAGAAATCGAACGCCGCACCAACGGTTCTATGATTGCTATGGAGACGGGTACGGCATTTGCCTACGCCATCGATAAGTTGCAGGATCGCGGTAAGTTTTTCATCTTCCCGCAAGAAGAGGTGTATGCCGGTCAGGTAGTGGGAGAGCATTCGCACGACAATGATCTGGTAATCAACGTCACGAAGTCGAAGAAACTGACCAACATGCGTGCTTCCGGTTCGGACGATAAGGCTCGTCTGATTCCGCCCGTACAGTTCTCTTTGGAAGAGGCGTTGGAGTACATCAAGGAGGATGAATATGTGGAAGTAACGCCGAAGGCGATGCGTATGCGTAAGGTCATCCTGGATGAAATAGAGCGTAAACGTGCGAACAAGAACTGATGTGGCGCAATGATAGATAATGCGATGATAGCGTATGAAGCGATAATCATCCGATAATAAAATAATAAGGAGTACTTTGTGATAAATGAAGCACTCCTTATTTTGTTTATATGGCATAAACTTGTATGTTTATGCAGTCGAATTTATTTGTTTGTGCAATTACCACTTACCTGTTTGTGCAATTACCACTTACCTGTTTGTGCAATTACCACTTACCTGTTTGTGCAATTGCACTTATCTGTTTATGCAATTGCCCTTATCTGTTTATGCTGCTCAAGCCTTTTGCCTTTTTTAGTCGATGAATCTGATCTTCTCCGCGTTTCTGGGTTTGGCTTTCGGTGTTTCGTCGGGATAACCGAAGGCGATGCAGTACAGCAGTTCATATCCTTCGGGGATGTCCAGTTTCTTCAGATACTCGGCGGCTTCGGGAGTGGATGTCATGAAACGTGCCGAACTGCCCAGACAGCAAGAACCTATCCCCATGGACCAGGCGGCAAGAATCATGTTCTCGCCCAGCAGTCCGCAGTCTATTTGCGACATGTCATAGGATTTGTCGTTGGCAATGAATACTACTGTGGGGGCATTGCGGAACATGTTCCGGAAGTTCGGATCTTCCGCTGCTTTGGGGTTCTGCTTTTTGAAAACTTCGGTGATGCCGTTGATAAATTCCGGATTGTCCACCACGCGTATCTCCCACGACTGTTTGTTCTGTCCGTTAGGGGCATTGATGCCGCAGTTCAAGATTACTTGCATGGTGTCTCGGCCTACGGGCTGCGGTTTGTACTTACGGATGCTGCGTCGTGACATCATGTTTTCGACGATTGTGTTTCCTTTGTTTTCCTTTATACTTGTAGTTTCATTCTCTTTCTGCATTTGCGTACCGCATCCGCAGAACAGCAACAGGCTGATGCCCGCCAACATCAATTTGATATTCTTCATATTGCTTTATTTAATATTGATTTCTGCAAAGCTAACAAAAAAAGTATAATTGCGAGGTGGTTACTTATGAAAAAACATATACTTTAAAAACAAAAGGTGATCTCCACATTCGGAGACCACCTTTCTTATATTAGATAAATCTGTCAGTTTCAGATTAGAGCTTCGGACCAGCAGCAACCAGTGCTTTACCAGCTTCGTTGCCAGTGAACTTAGCGAAGTTCTTGATGAAGCGACCAGCCAAGTCTTTAGCTTTCTCTTCCCACTTGCAAGCACATTCGTAAGTGTCGCGCGGGTCGAGGATCTTCGGATCAACACCCGGCAACTCTGTCGGAACTACGAAGTCGAAGAAAGGAATAACCTTCGTCGGAGCCTTGTCGATAGAACCGTCGAGGATGGCGTCGATGATACCACGAGTGTCGCGGATAGAGATACGCTTGCCAGTACCGTTCCAGCCAGTGTTAACCAAGTATGCCTTAGCACCTACTTTTTCCATCTTCTTAACCAGCTCTTCTGCATATTTCGTAGGATGCAAGCTCAAGAAAGCAGCACCGAAGCAAGCAGAGAATGTCGGAGTCGGTTCAGTGATACCACGTTCTGTACCAGCCAACTTAGCAGTGAAACCTGACAGGAAGTAGTATTGAGCCTGATCCGGGTTCAGGATAGATACCGGAGGCAATACACCGAAGGCGTCAGCAGACAGGAAGATTACCTGATGTGCGTGAGGACCTTTTGACAACGGCTTAACGATGTTGTTGATATGATAGATAGGATAAGAAACACGAGTGTTTTCTGTTACGCTCTTGTCTGCGAAGTCGATCTTGCCTTCTGCGTCAACAGTAACGTTTTCCAGCAGGGCGTCGCGCTTGATGGCGTTGTAGATATCGGGTTCGCTTTCTTTGTCCAGGTTGATAACCTTGGCATAGCAACCGCCTTCGTAGTTGAATACGCCTTCGTCGTCCCATCCGTGTTCGTCGTCACCGATCAGCAGACGTTTCGGGTCGGTAGAGAGCGTAGTCTTACCTGTACCGGACAGACCGAAGAAGATAGCAGAATCTGTACCTTCCATGTTTGTATTGGCAGAGCAGTGCATAGAAGCGATGCCGCGGAGCGGGTTCAGGTAGTTCATGATAGAGAAGATACCCTTCTTCATTTCACCGCCATACCAAGTGTTCAGGATAACCTGTTCTTTGGTCTTCAGGTTGAATACAGTAGCTGTCTCAGAGTTCAAGCCCAGTTCTTTGTAGTTGTCAACCTTAGCTTTAGCAGCGTTGAATGATACGAAATCGGGTTCTCCGTAGTTAGCCAGTTCTTCAGCAGTGGGGCGGATGAACATGTTGGTTACGAAGTGTGCTTGCCAAGCTACTTCCATGATGAAACGTACTTTCAGGCGGGTAGCTTCATTGGCACCGCAGAATGTATCGATAACGAACAGACGCTTGCCGCTCAATTCGTTTACTGCTTTAGCTTTCAAGTCAGCCCAAGCTTCTTCCGAGCAAGGCTTGTTGTCGTTCTTATACTCGTCAGAAGTCCACCATACAGTGTCTTTGCTGGCTTCATTCAATACGAAGAATTTATCTTTGGGAGAACGTCCTGTGTAGATACCAGTCATTACGTTTACTGTACCCAGTTCGGTTACTTGACCTTTTTCATAACCTTCCAGATCAGCTTTGGTTTCTTCAGCGAACAATACATCATAAGACGGGTTGTGAAGAATTTCCTTCACGTCTTTGATACCGTACTTGCTTAAATCTAAATTTGCCATTTCTTTTAATGAATTAAAATTTTGGTATTTGGTTTACTAATCTCTTTCCTTTAAAAATGTCTTTAATACCTTTGAGGCAAGGGGCCGGATTGCAGTAAATCAGCTCATTTTCGGTAAGTCCCTTGTCTTTCGCCTACAAAAGTAATACTTTCTTTTTAAAGAGATGTGCTATTAGAGAAATTTTTCCCTAATGGGAATTCTTTTATAACTCAATAACAATATCTGCAAACTGAATGTTGCAAATTGCACGGGAATTTGTTTACTTTGCGTATAATTATGATTTTATGATTAATGTCGGTAGGGCGGACTGGAGTTTCCATTTCTGATGTGTCCCGGTTAAGGAGAAAGTGAACCAATCATCCCGCAGAGGGATAAATAATAACCAGATAAAATGAAGATAGTGAATTTTGCCGAGACTGACTCTGTCCTCAATCAGTATGTGGCTGAAATAAGGGATGTGCAGGTGCAGGGCGATCGCCTCCGGTTCCGCAGGAACATAGAGCGTATCGGAGAGATTATGGCGTATGAGATGAGTAAAGAGCTGGCGTACTCCGTCAAGCAGGTACAGACTCCGTTGGGTGTGGCGCAAGCCCGTACGCCCGATGATGACGTGGTAGTGGCTACCGTGTTCCGTGCCGGATTGCCGCTGCATCAGGGATTTCTTAATGTGTTCGACCGTGCCGGGAATGCGTTTGTTTCGGCATACCGTTATTATAAGGATAAGGAATGTCGCACATTGGATGTGCACATTGAATATATCGCCGCTCCCGACCTGTCGCAGAAGACGCTGATGATCGTAGACCCTATGCTTGCCACGGGTGAGAGTATGGAGCTGGCCTACAAGGCTTTCTTGACGAAAGGTCGTCCGGCACGGCTGATGATTGCTTGCGTCATTGCTAGCCGTCAGGGCGTGGAGCATTTGCAACGCCTGTTTCCGGATGACGATGTCACGTTGTGGTGCGCCGCCATCGACCCTGTGCTGAACGAGCGTTCGTACATTGTGCCCGGTCTGGGCGATGCCGGCGACTTGGCATACGGGGGCAAGTTGTGAGGCTTGCCCGTCAGTCGTTGATTACTCCCTGAATCTCTTCCAGGGTGAGTTGTCCGTTGAGCAGGATGATGGTGAATTCGTCCTGCTCATCGATCAGTAACACGTATTCGTTCTCCTTGCTTCCTTCTTTGACGTAGATGGTGACGCGTTCGCCCTCTTCTCTGACGCGTATCAGTTCTTCGTAGCCGTTTTCGGGTTTGATGTGGGCGGTTTCCTTGCGTAATTCGTCTGCTACGGATTTATTTTCGCATGTGAGGATTTGCATGCTGTTTATTTTGCCGGCTACGTTGGCAAGGTTGATGTTTCCGCTATCGATATTTTTCATCATGCCAAACATCCTTTTGGAGATGTAGACGGAGGTGACGCCTTTGCGGTCAGCAAACTTCTCGAAGAAGCTCTCTTGTGCGTGTAATCCTGCGCATGCCAGCAGGACGAATATCCATGTGATAAATACTTTTTTCATAATCAGTTTCTCTTTTTGATGTTATTATTTATGGTTTCGGGGGTGTCGGTAAGGGCGTTGCAGCATTTCTCCAACTGTTCCCTTATCCGTTGCGTGCGGCTTTCGGCCTTTGCCACGTGGCTTTGTCCCTTGTTCAGGGTGGCAGCGAATAGTTGCAGGGCACGTTCGGCTTCTGCATACGCCAGTTGCGGGTTATCGAAGGTGTCGCGCGGTTGGTCGTTGGCTTGCTGTACGTAGAGTCCGGCACCGGCGGCTATGAGCAGTGCGGCAGCTATACCTGCATACCATCTCACGATGCGGGCTTTCGGCTTGTGCAGTGTCAGGCGCGGTTGTTGCGTGTCGTCCGTTTCCCATTGGCGGATACTGTCCGAGAGGCGCTCTTCCAGTCCTGCGGGCAGAGTGGCTTCCTGTTGTGACAAGGAGGAAAGAAAGAGAAAGGTTTCGCGGTCGGCTTTCAGCTCTTCCGGTATGTCGTCTTGCTGGAAGAGGCTTTTCAGTGCCCGTTCTTCCGGCAGGGTGGTTTCGCCTCGATAGTAGCGTTCCAGTAATTCTTTTGCTTTTTCTGTCTTCATTATCTTATTCCTTTCCGATTATACGGTTGAATTGTTCTTTGATTCTTTTGCGTGCTCTGGAGAGGGTTACGCGTATATTGATGGCGTTCATCCCCGTGGCTTGTTCTATCTCTTCGAACGAACATTCGTTGACGTCACGTAACCACAACACTTTGCGTTGTTGTAGGGGCAGGCTGGCGATGAGTGCTTTGAGTTGCGCCTGTTCGTCACGTCTCTCCAGTTGTAGCTCCGGATTGTCGGTTCCGCCGAGGTCGATGTGTTCGGGCAGCGGTTCTTCCGACTGGTAACGTTTGGTTTGCATCAGGTTGAAGCAGAGGTTACGCACGATTGCCACGCAGTAGGCGGCGGCATTGGAGCGGATATCCAGTTCGTTGCGCTTGTTCCATAGCTTCAGATATGCTTCCTGCACGATGTCTTCGGCATCCTGGGCATTTTCCAACAAGGCGTATGCAGCTCGATATAGGCGTGCATGCATGGGCAGAAATGCCTGTCTGAATTCGTCGGCATTCATTCTTTCCGTTGGTTTTCCGCTTGTTTCACCAGTGCATCAATGTCGCTCTCCTTAAAATTGCCTTTGAACTGTATGAGTGCGCAGTCCTCGGAACCACTGCATACGATGAGCATCTCTTTGATGATCTCTTTCTCTTCTCTGACCAGTATCTTCACCTTGTCGTCTCCATCGCTGACGCGTATCAGGGTTTCGTATTGGTCTTCGTTGAGAGCGTTGATGCGTTTCATGAAATTCTGTTTCACGCTGTTACTGCATCTTTCCAAATCGAGTACCTTCATCGAATGGATGCTGTTTATCAGGCGTCTTGTTTCGGTGTCCTCTTCATCTTTGTCCACAAACATCAGTCCCAGTCTCATCAGGAAACGTGGGATGGAAACATATTCAGCGTTTCTTGCCTCTTTAAATTCGTTGAACACTTGTTTGGCGTCGATAGCCCAGGTCGTTTGTACTGCAACGAGCAACAGGCATATTGCTATAATCTTTTTCATGTTTTCTGTCAGTTTAACTTGAGTTGTTTTTAATCTGTTTTCGATGCGCATTCTACAAGGTAGACAAGGTGAGGCGGATTATTGTTACATGGTGTGCACAAAAAAGAGAGAAAAGTTTCGGCTGTGGCAGTTGTTTGTTCCAGATGTAGCGGTTGTTTACAAGAAGGAGGTGCATCAAAACACGCCACAGATTACTCAGATTGACACGGATCTCTTTTGAAAAGCTTGATTATCAAGTAGGATAATCCGTGCTAATCCGGGTAATCTGTGGTGAAAATTAGTTTTGATACACCTCCCTAAGCAGGGGAAGTTGTTGGTTTATTTCACTTCCCAGATGTCGTTCGTCATCAGTAACTCCTTGAAGTTGTGGTACTTCTTCTTTGCCGATACTTCTTCTATCTGTTCTTCGACGGCATCGTTGTAGGTCGGGGCATCCACGTCGCGAATCACACCCAGGGCAACCGGGAAGTCAGGACCTTCCATCAAGGCAAGCTTCAGTTGCAGGGTGTTGTCCATGCAGTGTGCATCATGTACGAGGATATCTTTTTCGCTGATACCGTTCTCTCCCAGTTTCACCACTTTCAGTCCGAAACCTTCCTGCATCAGTCCGAATTCTTTGTTCTCGCCGAAGAGCATCGGTTTGCCGTGTTCCAAATAGATGGCGTTCTTGGCACGTCCGTCCTTGGTATAAACAGCTTCATGCGTACCGTCATTGAAGATGACGCAGTGTTGCAGGATCTCGCATACAGCGGCACCTTTATGCTTGGCGGCTGCTTTCAGGATTTCCACTGTTCCGGGACCGTCCGTAGCCACGCAACGGGCAAAGAAACGACCGCGGGCGCCAAAGCAGAGTTCGGCAGGACGGAAGGGATCTTCCACTGTACCGTAAGGGGAAGATTTGCTTACGAATCCACGGGGGGAGGTTGGGGAATATTGTCCTTTGGTCAGACCGTAGATACGGTTGTTCAGCAACAGGATATTAATGTCTATGTTACGTCGGATGGCATGGATGAAGTGGTTACCACCGATGGCAAGTCCGTCACCGTCACCGGATACCTGCCATACGCTCAGTGCCGGATTGGCAACCTTACATCCGGTAGAGATGGCGGCAGCACGTCCGTGGATGGTCTGCATCGCGTAGGTATTCATGTAGTAGGGCAAGCGGCTGGAGCAGCCGATACCTGAGATGACGGCAGTTTCCCAAGGCTTAACACTGATTTCTGCCAATGCTTTGTGCAGTGAGTTCAGGAAGAAGTGGTCACCGCAACCCGGACACCAACGTGGCTGTCCTTTTTTGAAGTCTTTTGCTGTATATTCGTTCATAATATTCTTTTTTTAAAGTGGAAGATTGAAGTTGGAAGACTGAAAATTACAGAGTGGAAGTCTTTATTCATCCCTCTTTATTTTCAATTTTCACCTTTTAGTTTTCCATTATTTTACTGAAGGCTTCCACCAGTTCGCTCACCACGAACGGCTGTCCTTTTACTTCATTGAATTGGTAGGGTGCGAAATTGTCCACTTTCATGCGGAGATATCCGGCAAACTGTCCTAAGTTCTGTTCGGCAACTACCACTTTCTTATATCTCTTCAGTACTTCGGCTGTATTCTTCGGCAGCGGGTTGATGTAGGAGAAGTGTGCCAAAGCAGTTTTCTTTCCAGCTTTGTTCAGCTCATCCATTGCAGAATACAAGTGTCCGTATGTTCCTCCGAAACCGACAATCAGCAGGTCTGCATCGTCTGCACAACCTTGCACTTCTACATCGGGAACAGTGATTCGTTCTACCTTCTCTGCACGCAGACGGCACATCAAGTCATGGTTTTCGGGATCGGTGGAGATGGAGCCTGTGTTGCTGTCCTTTTCCAGACCGCCGAGGATGTGAGTATATCCTTCCTGTCCCGGGATGGCCCAGTAACGTGCCTGGTTTTCCGGATTACGCTTATAGGGGGTATAATTGTCTTTCATTTCCGGAGTTACGTACTGCGGTTTGATGTCGGGATAGCTATCCAGATCGGGCAGACGCCATGCACCGGAGCCGTTGGCCACGAAAGCATCTGTGAGCAGCACTACCGGGGTCATGTGTTCCAATGCCATCTTACATGCTGCGTAGGCTGCATCGAAGCAGTTGGTGGGCGATGTAGCTGCAATCACCGGCATGGGGCTTTCGCCATTACGTCCGAAGAGAACTTGCAACAGGTCGGTTTGTTCCGACTTGGTGGGCAGACCGGTAGACGGACCACCACGCTGTACGTCGAGCACTACTAACGGCAGCTCGGTGATGACTGCCAGGTTCATAGCTTCTGATTTCAGGCAGATACCCGGACCGGAAGTCGTGGTAATGGCCAGTGCGCCGCCAAAAGAAGCGCCTACAGCAGTGGCACAGCCGGAAATTTCGTCTTCGCACTGTACGGTGACTACACCCAGTGATTTATGTTTGGCAAGTTCGTGCAATACGTCGGTAGCGGGAGTGATAGGGTAAGAACCCAAGAACAGTTTCAGTCCGGCTTTCTCGGCAGCGGCAATGAAACCGTAGGCTGTAGCCTTGTTACCCATGATGTCCATGTAGAGACCGGGAGTCTTGGTCTTGCTCTCTATCTTATAGGTATGTGCCACGGAGGCGTGTGTATTATGTCCGTAGTCGTATCCGGCATGTATCACTTTGATGTTGGCTTCCGCTATGCCCGGTTTGCGGGCGAATTTCTCTTTCAGGAAGTCTTCGGCGATTTTCAGGTCGCGATTGAACAGCCAGCACACCAAACCGAGAGCGAACATGTTGCGGCATTTCAGCATCGATTTGTTATCCATGCCCGTATCGGCAAGGCAGTCTTTCACCATCTGCGAGATGGGAGCTGCGATGACGTCCTGCTTGATGCCCATTTCCTCGATGGGATTGTCGGTTTTGAAAGCAGCTTTCTGGAGGTCGGAAGCCTGGAAGCAGTCCGTGTCGATGATGATGCACGCGGTAGATTTAGCAAACTTATATTGTGTTTTCAACGCGGCGGCATTCATTGCCACCAGTACGTCGCACTGGTCGCCCGGGGTGAATACCTTGCCGGCGCCGATGTGTACCTGAAAGCCCGATACGCCGGTCAGAGAACCTTGCGGGGCACGGATGTCTGCCGGATAGTCGGGGAAGGTACTGATGTCGTTTCCCACCGTAGCCGATACTGTTGAGAAGATGTTGCCGGCGAGCTGCATACCGTCGCCGGAGTCACCGGAGAAGCGGACTACCACTTGATCCAGTTCTTTTACCATCATGTCGTTTGCCATAATTCTGTATTACTATGATTAATTTATAGGATCTTTTTTAGGTAATGTTCCTATGAAATTGGAACATACCTTAAACTGTGCATTTTCAGAGATGCACTTGCAAATGTCGCAAAGTTATGTGAATTAGCAAAATCTTTTAGAGGTAATCTGTATCTATATGATAGAAGAAAGTGGGAAAAATAGGCGTATTTGCCAACCACTATCTAACAATTGGATTCATAATCTTCTTGATAAAATATTCGTTCCGCCTTGTTAAATCGGAAGAATGCCTTATCTTTGCAACCACAAATCAGATTTTGCTGGAGGTCCTGTAGTTCAACGGATAGAATAGAAGTTTCCTAAACGTATGTTCTTCCAAACAATGGCAAAGGTAGTAAAATTTAGATTTATAGTAAATAAGAAAAGGAAGTTATAACGATAATTATTACATAAGGCTCTGTAGTTCAACGGATAGAACAAGAATTTCCTAAATTTTAGATAGGGGTTCGATTCCCCTCGGAGCTACTTTTCAAGTCCATTCCATTACGGGGTGGACTTCTTTTTTTACAGCATTTACAGCAAAAAATAGGTATATTTGCGGATAAAAGTTCTACTATAGTTCTACAAAGATTATGGCTACATTCAAAGCAGAGGTGTACGCTCACCAAAAAAGGGCTGACGGCACATATAATATAAAGATAAGGGTTATACACCAAAAGAGGAAAAAGTACATCCCGACCACTTACTACGTGACAAAGGATGATTTGACACGCACGACTTTCAAATTGAAAAACCAAAAGTACATAGATGCCACCGATGATATGATAAAGAAATACCGTTCCATTTGTGACCGCATGGGGGAACGGCTTAAATCCATGACCGTTGAGCAGGTGGTAGATGCAATCACTAACGACAATGGGGAACACTTCGATTTGGATATAGTGGCTTATGCCCGTCAATACATATTGCACTTAAAGGAAACCGGGCATACAGGCAATGCGCTTTCTTACCAAGTAGCTATTAACAACCTTGTACGCTTTGTTGGCAGGGATAGCGTGAGCATAAAAGAAATCACGGTTAAGTTTATCAATGATTGGATAAAGTGGATAAAAGAGAATCCGGCACGTTCCAAACCCGAAGCCAATCACGGAGAAAGGGCACAGAGCCTATATATATCCCAGCTAAGAGCCATACACAACCGAGCAAAGAAAGAGTTTAACGATGAGGATGCCGGGCTGATACGCATTCCCTATTCTCCTTTTAAGAGGGTGGAAATTCCAAAAGTTCCAGTTACAAGAAAAAGGGCTATTTCTACGGATTTACTTCGTAAATTTTCGGAGCTGCCTTATTCTTTGATTATGCAACCGGGGACAAACAGGTACAATCTCGCAAAGGATGTCTTTCTTTTGAGTTTCTGCCTAATCGGAATGAATGCGGTAGATTTGTACACTTGTACGGATTTGAAGAAAGGACGAATTACATACCAACGGACAAAAACAAAGAATCGGAGAGCCGACAAAGCGGAAATATCTGTGAGGATAGAGCCGGAACTAAAAGCCCTTATGAAAAAATATAAAGACCATACCGGGCAAAGGGTCTTTAATTTCTACAAGCTGTATTCAAGCGTGGATAGCTTTACGGCTGCAATTAACAAGGGTTTGAAAAAGATTGGTGATGATTTGGGAATAGATGATTTGGAGTTTTACGCAGCCCGCCATACATGGGCAACCATTGCAAGCAATGAAGCCGGAGTAGATAAATACACCGTTCACACAGCTCTTAACCACGTGGACGAAAATATGAGAGTGACGGATATTTATATTGCGAAATCGTGGGACAGCATAGATGCTGCCAACCGTAAGGTATTGGATTATGTCAAGCTATCTTTGGATGATGTAACAGAAAAGAAGTATATACCCAAAAATAAGCGTGTTTTGCCTAAGCAAAATTTGTAAGCTGTTATAGTTCAGTGATTTACAAGCCTATTTTTGCTTAGGCAAAATTTTAATAGGTGTTTATCTATCCTCTAAATCTGTATTATCTCTGATAATCAGATAGTTGCAAATTTTGCCTAAGCAAATTGCCTAAGCAAAATGATTTTGCCTAAGCAAAAATTATAATATTCTGATAATCAAATAAATAGTTGTTTTTAAGCCTAAAAATAGTGTTTTGCCTAAGCAAAATTTGCAAATGATTGAAATACAGTGTGTTATAAGCGTTATTTTGCCTAAGCAAAAATATAGCCTTTTTGCGTTTGCCTAAGCAAAATTTGTAAGCTGTTATAGTTCAGTGATTTACAAGCCTATTTTTGCTTAGGCAAAATTTTATGCAAGTTATAAGGGATAATATATACTAATATATAATATTATATAGTTAATTAAGAGTAAATATATGAAATAGGGGTGTGGGGGAAGAACAAAAAAAGGCGATGCTGATTGCACCGCCTCTATGTATCAAAAATCATCACTTACATTCATTACCTTGTTGATGGAACTATTTATTTCAGTGACTTTATCACCAAATCCTTTTAGGATGTAATCTAAATAAGAAATAATAATCTCATTTTCTTTTATCCACTTCTCCCGGTATTTAATTTCTTTTTTCCCCTTTTTTGAATTACTGTCAAATGTCAGTATCTTTTCTTTGTACTCTTTATTTTGGCTAATGTATTTTTCTCGTACGCTTATGATGTTATCATAACCCCATGAAGTTTCTTTTTTAAAATCATATTCAGATAATTTGGTAATCATCTCTAACTCTTCAATCATACTTTCTAAAGAACTTGTGGGAAGATATTCAGTTTCGACATTTCTATCAGGCTGTACACTTGATGTGAAGTTTGAGAATATAATGCGGTATTTGTTTTCCCGACAATCAATTTTCACATTCATGTTAACTCTGATTTTAGAGTAGCTGTTTACTCCATTTTTTTTAGATAGGTATGAAGATACTTTTAGAATGGTTGTCCCGCTTTCTTTATCGCTTGTGTCAATAGACGAATCCCACTCTGTGGTGTTAGTACTCGCCCACTGTTGGGCATTTAAAAACAAATAATCTTTTGAACCCTTAACCTCTGTTATGTATTCAGTTTTAGCCCCAATTTCACTATACGTGTTTTGAGCAAAGGAATTTCCTGTTATCAAAGCTATCAGGCAAAGCATTAGCAAAGTTTTCATAAGTGTGTATTTAACGGTTGTACTTAGCAAGCTACTGTAATACACACGAAAGCGTGGGATTACTCCGAGGATTAAGAGGTACGACCAAGCACCTAACAGCCCATACAAGAGTAATGCCCACGCAAAGCGCAGGCATTAGCAAATTGTCTGAGGGCTGTTTCTGAAATTTGGTCGTTTTCTTAATCCCTACAACAATAGCCAATGCTATTTAGTGATATTTTAATTCAGCAGCAAATATAGTGTATTATTTGTTATAAAAATAGTCTTGCAGTGTTATATTTATAATGACGTATCAAAAATATATAGGTTTTTGTTTCCAAATAAGCGGGGATTTTGTACCTTTGTAGAAAATAGTAGTTTATATGGGTAATTGGAGCGTACAACAAGAAGCTAAGAAAGAAGTCAAGGAGAAAGATAAAGTGAGGCGTGAAAAACTTGCTGGATTCTTTTTTAACTTGGCGCAACTCACATTTGCGGGTTTGGTTCTTGGTGGAATAACTCCGATATATGCCAATGTGGAAGCTGGTATAAACTGGTATGTTTTGACAGCAGGGAGTGTTTGGACTATAATGCTTGCTAAAGTAGGAAATACAATTTTAAAATAATAGATATGGAAATGTTAGGAGCTATCTTTACCGTTGGAATAGTTGTGACGGGTGCATTTATGATTTGGCTAAGAACAAAATCTGGCAAGAAATGGCTTGCTAATTTGTGATATGGAATATTTGTAAGAAATAGCCCCATGCAGACTAATAATGTTTGCATGGGGCTATTTTTGTTCTTCAAACATTCTTCCAAATCCAGTAAGCAGCCATTTGGCACTTACTCCATACTCCTTAACCATAGGATACAACCAAGATAATTGAAACCATCCACGCTCCAAGTCTTTTCTTTGCGCAATAAAATTTCTTCTATCTATGTTGTTGAGCCTACAGTATGTATTTACTCCTCTTATTTTCTTCATGGCTATAATGGCATCCAGCGCACTATAGAACCTTTCCATTATTTGCTTGCTTATGACGGTATTCATTGCGATATATGGCTCTTCAAGTTCTCTATATCGGATTTTAGCAACTCCAATTCACCTGTAGGCTCATTGGTTATTATAGCCGTAGTAATAGCGTTGGATATTTCCCTTTGCGCATCTAATACCCTATCAGGGTTTACCCGGTTAATTAAAAGGACTTCTTTGTAGAGGTCTATAACCATTCTATAATACTTTTCCATATCAATACTTCCTTTGCTTTAAACCAAACACTATACGGCATTGGCACATTCGGCAGGATTCTCCGTTTGGGCACTTCCCTTTTTAAGTTCCTCTATTTCGTTTTGCAATCTGCCTATCAATCTATTCAACCGTTCTATTTCCTTATCTTTTTCTACTAACATTCCATAAGGTGCAATCAGCTTGTCATTCATCATCTTTACGACTTGTCTTGAAAAAGCGTCAGCACCAGCAAACATGAAATCTTCGGGAGTGACTTCTTTTAATACCGTATTTTGTTTTGGTGATATATCCGAATAATATTTTGAAATATCACCGAATTCAGACTGCAATATATCCAATTTCTCTTTTGAAATAGGTTTTATTCCGTTTTCTATATTTGAAATATAGTTTTGTTTACACATTAATATCTCTGCCAACTCCTTTTGAGTAAGTTTTCTATCAAGCCTAAACCTCTTTAAATCAAATCGTTGCATATAAATAGAATATTTTTAATAGAAAATATATCCAAAAGTTTTGTTATATTCGGATATATAGCCTATATTTGTTGCGTAATTAAATAAATGACATTACAAATATAGCCAAAAAGCGTGTTTGTAGAACATATAAATTAGAGAAAATGAAAAAAGTAACCCAAAAAGACTATCAGTCTTTTATTCAGATTTACAAAGGATTGCCTGAAAGGAGTGCTGTAAAAGCTCCAAAAACTGAGTTTGTGGAGGAAATAGCGGCTCTGTGTATGTGTAGTACCAAGACGGTACGAATGTGGATTCATGGCGTACAAAAGCCGGATGCCCTCAAACAAAAGATGATTAGTGATAAACTGGGCGTTCCAGCCGATATTTTATTTCCTGTTACAGAATGAAAGCTATAGAGTTCTACACAACCCCGGAGGGTGAAGTTACTATGCGCCCTATCGGAGAAGCCGAAAGGCAGTTGAAAGAAACTGATACCGACTTTATCCAAGCTTTCTTGGCTATACTGAGGGAGTTTTATCCCGAAGCATACGATGCGCTTATGGATATATACTCTAAAAATTCAAACAACAAGAGGTATCGGGATTTCATAGCGGTGCGTAGATTCATTAAATGCAACTTCGGTCTGTATGACAACATGATTGATGTAGATGAGAATTGGAACTTTAATTTTGAGTTTGTAGGTTGTCCATTACGTGGAGAATGCAAACATGATAAAGTTATTTGCGCTCCTAAATTCAACTCTAAGTTGTCCGATAGGCAAATAGAAGTTATGCGAATGCTCTATGATGGGAAAAACGATTCAGAAATAGCCGAAAAGCTGTTTATCTCTTTAAATACCGTGAACAACCATAGAAAAAACAGTTTCCGAAAGGTTGGAGTACATTCAATGGCTGAATTTATGCGGTATGCTATGACTAACAATCTTTTCAAATAACAAATGCAACACCGATGAAAGGAGAAACTTTAGCAAACCTTATCCAATGTGGCGTTACGCTACTTCTTGGCATTATTGCCCTTGCTGGGGCATTGTTCTGTAATGCCTCATTTCACTTCTTTACCGCTATGGCTTGTTTTTGGCTGGCATGGGTTTTCTATACCGACAATGAGTATGGGATAGTAAGTGTTAGAGAATATTTTAAGAACCGCTACAAAAAGGACTGACTTATGGCAATTCAGATGGAACTATACGAGTTAAAGAATCTCTGTATGGAAATGGCTTCTTTGGGTGCTGCCAACTATGTAAAACAGACTATCCCGGCAAAAGACCTCATTTCACAACGTGAAGCATACAGATTGTTTCAAGAGTGCCGGGTGAAACGCTGGCAAAAAGACGGCAGAGTTTCTACTATCCGTGGCGGTAGCTCTATACATTCCAAAGTATTGTATTCACGTGCCGAACTTATGGCAGTGGATAAATCAGAGAAAATCAACTCTATAATTAATAAGTGATATGCGAACAATCAAATTAAAATCATTATCCCTTGTGAATTTTAAGGGAATCAGAAGCCTAAATATCGGTTTCTCCGATGCGGAAACGCTGGTTGCTGGAGAAAATGGTACGGGCAAAACAACTGTGTTCGATTCATTCCTTTGGCTTCTTTTTGGAAAAGACAGTACGGGACGGTCGGATAGTAATTTCAACATTAAAACGTTGGATTCGGACGGCAAGCCTATTTTGCACCTTGAACACTCCGTTACTGGTGTACTATCAGTGGATGGCAAGACGGTAACACTGCAACGCTGCTATGTGGAAAACTGGGTCAAGCCACGTGGAACTACGGAAGAAAGCCTAAAGAATCATGCAACAGAGTTCTATTTGAACGGTGTTAAGTTGGCTACCAAAAAGGAGTATGATAGTGAAGTAGCTGCCATCATCCCGGAAGATGTTTTCCGAATGATAACCAACCCTTTCTACTTTACATCAATGAAGCCGGAAGCGCAAAAAGAAATCCTTTTGGATATGGTAGGAACGCTTACCGACCAAGACGTAGCGCAGACCAAGCCCGAATATTTGGAGTTGCTGGCTCAGTTGTCCGGCAGGAGCATCGCCCAATACGCCAAAGAGGTAGCCGCCAAGAAAAAGGCTTGCAAAGATGAATTGTCAGTTATTCCCTCTCAGATAGAAACGGCTCGTAAACTTATGCCGGAGGAAGAGGATTGGGTAGCCATTGATAGTGAGATTGAGGATAAAAATGCCCGTATTCAGCAGATAGAGGAACAAATTGCCGACAAATCAAAGCTGAATGAGCAGGAATATCAACGTAAGGCTTTTATCCAAAAGCAAATAGGTGAAAAACGCCTACAACTCAATAGTAGAATGAATGAAATCGCTACAGAAGCTAACAAAGGGTGCAATGAGGCATCTTTGAAGCTGAACGAATTGGAATATTCGTTGCGTACTGAAAAAGCCTCTTTAGACAGAAAAAGGCAATCGGTTGCGGATATGGATATTGAGATAGAAAAGCTTAATACCAAATTGTCCGCATTGCGTGGTGAATTTTCATTTATCAGCAAGGAGGAACTTACCTATAATGAGGGTGAATTTATTTGCCCCACTTGCAAACGTCCTTTGGAAATTGAGGATATAGAAGCCAAGCAGCGTGAAATGCAAGCCAACTTTAACGCTAATAAGGCGGCACGTCTGAAAGCGAATAAAGAGGCTGGCATGGCTAAAAAGCAACGGCTTGAAGAAATGCAAGGGCTTAAAGACCGTACCAATGCCGAAATCGAGGAGCTGGAACAAAAGATAGAGCGTATCAATGCCGATATTCAACAAGCAAAGGCTTCTATCCCCGAGGCGCAAAACGTGGAAGCAATGATAGCATCCGACCGAACTTGCATTGACATCAAGAACGAGATTGTCGAACTTGAAAATCAGCTCAAAGTGGATGCAAAGATTGTGGACGTGTCGGAACTGCAATCGGAGAAAAGAACTTTGAATGAAGCCGTGCAAGGCTTATACAAGCGTTTGGCAAACCGTGAACAAATCGGCAGGGCTGAAAAGGAAATCGCTTCTTTGGAAGAAAAGCGCATTGCCAACAATCAAAAGTTGGCAGACCTTGAAAAATGGGAGTTTACGGCACTCCAATTCCAAAAGGATAAGGATGCGGAGCTGTTGAAACGCATTAACGGAATGTTCAGATATGTATCATTCTCCTTTGTGAACGAACAACTGAACGGAGGCGAAAAACTGACGTGTGTATGCACCGTGAACGGTACACCTTTCCTTGACGTGAACAATGCCGGACAAATCAATGCCGGAATAGATATAATCAATGCCATTTGCACGGCAAAGGGGGTATCTGCACCGATTTTCGTTGATAATGCGGAAAGCGTGAATCAAATAATCCCATCACTCAGTCAGATTATCCGGCTGGTGGTAACTACGGACAAAGAACTAACCATTAAATAATTGCGATTATGACACAGCAAGCGACTACAACCATACAACAGGCTGCAAATGGTGGGCAGGTAGCTACTCAAAGAAAGCCTGTAGATATTCTTAAAAGCATGATGAATGCCGAAAGCGTACAAGAACAATTCAAAAATGCGCTTGGTAAAAATTCGGCAACATTCGTAGCCTCTGTAATTGACCTATACAACGGAGATAGCAATCTGCAACTCTGTAATCCTAAACAGGTGGTAATGGAAGCACTCAAAGCTGCCACGTTACATTTGCCAATAAACAAGGCTTTGGGCTATGCTTTCATTATCCCGTTCAAAAACTCCAAAAAGGATGAAAAGGGCAACTGGATTAAAGTGTATGAGCCGACTTTTCAAATGGGCTATAAGGGTTATATTCAGCTTGCCATGCGCACGGGACAATACCGTACCATCAATGCGGATGTGGTGTATGATGGTGAGTTGCGCAAGGTAAACAAACTGACCGGGGAAATAGCCTTTGACGGTGAAAGGAAAAGCGATAAGGTGATAGGCTATTTCTGTTACTTTGAACTTATGAACGGCTTTAGCAAGACTTTGTACATGACAGTGGAGCAAATGGCAAACCATGCAAAGCGATACAGTAAAGCCATCACAAGCGATAAGGATGTAACGGTTGAAAAGTTGCTGAATTTGGCTAATTTGCCCGTTTCTCCCGATAGCAACAAGGTTGGTTGGATGGGTAACTTTCACGGAATGGCACAAAAAACCGTTATCCGTAATTTACTGAGTAAATACGGCTATTTGTCCGTAGAAATGCAAAATGCCATCACCAATGACTACGAGGGTGACGAAACTTCACAGCGTGAAATATTGACCGACAATTACGCAAACAAACAGTTGATTGATGCGGAAGATGTGAGCTTTGAAAGCGTGTCAAGCGAGCAACAAGCGGAAACTATTGACCCCGGATATTGATAGCGTATGAAACTGATAGTTCTTGGTTCAAGTAGTAGTGGCAACTGTTACATTTTGGATAACGGTAATGAAGCTCTGATTATAGAGGCTGGAATCCGTTTCCAAGAAGTCAAGAAAGCGTTGGATTTCAATCTGAGAAAGGTTGTAGGGTGTGTGGTAACGCACGCCCACAACGACCACGCCAAATATATTAAGGCAATGGTGGATAGTGGATTTCACACGTTGGCATTACGGGAGGTATGGACTGCAAAGGGCGTTTGGGATTCCCGTTCTTTGGTGGTTAAAGAGGGCAAAGGCTATAAGATGGGTAATTTTAAGGTACTTCCTTTTCCTGCTTGCCATGATGTGCCATGTGTCGGCTATCTGATAGACCACCCCGATATGGGAAAGATGGTATTTCTTACCGATAGCTGTATGTGCGAATATCAGTTCAAGGGGCTTAACCATGTGCTGATAGAGTGCAATTACTCTGATAAGAAGCTCATCGAGGCGATTACAACCGGGCGCACGTTGCCCTCACAGCGTGAACGTCTGCTTACCTCACACATGGAGCTTACTACGTGCAAGGGGTTTTTGGAAGCAAACGACTTATCCCATGTTTCGGAAATCGTGCTTTTACACCTTTCCGAGAATAATAGCGATGAGCCTTATTTCATATCGGAAGTGGAAAGGCATACGGGGAAAGTGGTTTATGCGGCAAAGCTGGGTTTAACGATTGATTTAGACAGAATATAAGGATATGGCTAAACTCCAAGTAGAAAAGAGAAACGGGTTATTTGATTTGAAGCCTCTATACGAATGGATGCGTAACGCTTTGGATGGTATCTATAGGATAGAGGTTAAGAAAGTCAGAAAGCCACGTTCTTTAGACCAAAACGGGTGGTTGTTCGGGTGTATTTACCCTATCCTTTTAGACGCTCTTTTGGAAGCTGGTTGGGAGTTCGTTTCAGTAGAACAAGTGCATGAGTTTTTTAAGGCTCAAATGACGGCTGACAAAGTGGTAAATAAGCACACGGGGGAGATTATAGAGTTCCCGTGTTCTACAGCCGCTATGGACACGGTGACATTCTCCACCTATTGCGAAAAACTGAGGGAGTACGCCAAAGAGTTTCTGAATGTGGATATTCCCGACCCGGATAAATATTGGAGAAGCCATGAAAAGAATACCTAACAGCGTGGTATCTGAGCTGATACGCTTAGTGCCCATTTTGATAGCAAATATTCCACCCGGACAAAGTACGAGAGTGGATAACGCAATAAGATTAACAAAAAAGATTATCAACAAATTAAAAACATTGAAAGATGAGAACATTTGAAATTACAGAGAAAGAAGTAGCGGCTGCATTTCGTGAAGCGGAAAGTGGAGAAGCAAAGAAAATATTGGCGGCTTTGTTCTGCAAGGAAGAAATGGTAAAACCTACACTGGACGATTACAAGACAATTCGCACGTATGAGGATGCTTGTAAGGCACTTGGTGAGCCTATTTTTGAAGACCCTAATAATTTGCCCAATCATATCATAGCCCTTATGAAGTTGGAAACTATTAGCCGGGCTTTGTGGGGTAGAAATTTCCAACCAAAGCCAGATGGAGAGGGAAGCAAAGTGTATTGGTATCCGTGGTTTGCCTTATGGACTAAGAAAGAGGTTGAGGATATGAATCCCGAACAAAGAGGTGCCCTTGTGTCTGCTAATGCGGATCTTGGTGCGTTTGCGGGTTTCGGTTGTCTGGCTGCGCTTTATCGTTCCTCGTCTGCGGATGCGGGCATTGGGTTCCGCTTGTGCCAAGAAACGGAAGAAAAGGCTAAGTATTTTGGGCAGCAATTCATTGAACTTTGGGCTGAATATTTGAAATTCAACTTTACCGTAGGAAATCGTTTGAAATAAAAGTGTGTTTATCAAACATATTATCAACTAAAAAATAAAGTGAAATGAAAGACATCATGTTAGCCGATACCCCGGTGGAACAAAGGGAACAGATTCTACGTGATAGCTGCGACCAAATTGTAGAACGTAGCTACACACGCAAATTTGACACGCAACAGATTAACGAAAGACGTGCTGAACTTGCAAACGTAGCAATTCAAAAAGCTGATTTGGAAGATGAGTTGGCTGGAATCAGAGCTGAATACAAGTCCAAAATTAAGCCTTTGGATGAGAGAATTGGAAAGGTTCGTGATGAGTTGAAAGCCGGAGGCGATTATGTAAAAGGTGATTGCTTCAAGTTTGTAGATGAAGATGAGGGCATGGTTGGATTCTACACCCCGGAGGGTTATTTGCTGGAGCAACGTGCCATGACGCAAGAAGAAAGACAACGTAACGTATTCCGTGCCATTAGAACGGATAGAACGGGCACGAATGATTGATTATTAACACATTAAATTTTAGTAAAATGGAAAATCAAGAAAAAGGATTAACCGTAAACATCGGTGAGTACAAGGGTGAAAAACCTATCGAAGTAGTGTACAGAATTGGTAATGCTCCTAAAGCATTGGACGAATTGCCCATTAAGCAACCGGAAAGTATTTCTGTATCAGGTGTTATCAGAACTCCGTTAGATTGGTTGGAAAAGCGTATTGACACCATCGACCAAAAGCGTGCGAATGTTAAGGTAAACCGTGAGAAAATGAGTATCACGCTTACCGTGAATGAGGATGATTATTACACTAAAAACACCTTTGTAGGTACGGTGGAATTATCGGAAGTCTTTTCAAAGTTTGGTATCAATAACGGAGAATGTGGCTGGATTCCTGCTAAACTGGGGCAGTTCCTGCGTTTGAATCGTGGCGTATTTATGCAAAAAGAGGATTGTATGAAGCTCGTTTCGGTGTTAAAGAACTTTACGGCTAACGCCAAGACTGAAATTCAGAAACAGCGTGACCCATCCGGCTCTATGGCTGAGGTGTACCGTTCACAAGTAGAAAGTAATTTGCCCAAGAGTTTCACGATTAACATCTCCATTTTCAAGGGAACTGCAAAAACACCTATTGAAGTTGAGTTCGACCACTATCTTTCTAATGGTGATGTGTTGTTGCAACTTGTTTCGCCCGGTGCTAACGAACTGGCAGAGGACTACAGAGATAAGTGTATTGATGAGGTGTTGGACGGTATTCGTGCCATTGCCCCAGATATTGCTATTCTTGAAATCTAAATACTATATCGTGGGGGAGCAATCCCCCACTTATAACAGCTCATAATATGGCTAATAAAAAAATTATACCGCCTATGCCTTTCGATGCCACCGCTTGGTTATCCAACAATGCGGCTATGAGGTTGTCATTTGCTTGTAAGGGCTTGTGGCTGGATATGCTTTGCTGTATGTGGGTGAGTATAGAGCGTGGGGTTATGCTGAAACCTATTGGCGGTGCGTACACGGTTGATGAATTAGAAGCCCTTTACGGAAGTGGAACAAAGGAGCTGATAGAATCATTGATTAACGCTGAATTATTGTCTGTAAGGAATGATGGGGCTTTGTACAACGCTGATATGGTCAAGATGGAATCAATACGGGTAAAACGGTCTGAGGCTGGGAAAAAAGGTGGTGTAACTATGGGTAAACGGATATTAGCCAAAGTTGATGCGCTTGTGGAAACGCCACCGATAGAAATGCCACATACACCTTCCCCAACGGCTGAAACGCAACACGGGGCGCAAGCAGACCTATTTCCCGATGATTTGCCGGAGAATCCACCGCCACTGACTGATGAACAACAGCGGAAGATTGCAAAAGCCAAGAAGTACAATTATGCTGATTACGTTACTTTGACACGTGATGAATACGCAAAATTATGTACCGAATATGGCGAAGAAGCCGCTAAAGCGATGATTGATATTCTCAACAATTACAAAGGTTCTAAGGGTAAGAAGTATAAATCCGATTACCTGACTATTAGGGGCTGGGTAAAAGATAAGTATTACGAAAATATGAATAGATATGGACAACAAACTGGTACAACGATTGCAACAGATATTGGCAAACCAAGCGCAAAGAGGACTTTTAGGGACACGCTTTAAGATTGAGAAGTTTCCCGAAAAGGACATAGCGGAAATGCTAAGGATGTGTTATCAGTCAGAAGTTGAGCGCAGAAACATGAAGTATGTTTCGGATGAAGCCACGTTGGAAAAGATAGGCAAAGCAGCTAAGTTCCTTTGCGGAAACGGAAAGTTCGGCTTGCTTCTGTATGGTACGGTAGGGAGTGGTAAAACCACGCTTGCAAAGGCGATATGCAACATTATAGGTATCTTATACAATAGTGATTTATCTTCCGAAAGAAAGGGTGTGTACCGCATATCAGCTCTGAACCTTGCCAAGTCAATAGCCGATGACCCGACTTATTTCAACAAGCTAAAGAATCAAGAACTTTTGTTTATTGATGATGTGGGCACTGAACCAGCAAGCGTGAAAAGTTGGGGCAACGAGTTTTCCCCGGTTACTGAACTAATCTATGCCCGATATGACAGGCAGCTATTCACTATAGCCACTTCCAATTTGGCAGATGAGGAATTTGGCGACAGGTACGGAGAGCGTATTGCTGATAGAATGGAAGAAATGTTTGAACGGCTGCACTACAGCCAAAAAAGCTATCGAAAATGAGATTTGCGCTCAGAAACAAAACAAAGCTCATTAATGCTTTCGGTGAAGCGTATTACAACGAACTTATTGCAAGCATTAATAGCTTTCAATCTAACTACACGCCCGATTGCCATTATTGGAACGAGGCGATACAAAAAGAAATGCTGGATATGCCAAGTAGTACCCACCCGGATAAGACATTTTCGTTTGCCATTGTGAGCGAAATGTGGGATGTGATAACGCTTGCTTATTATTCAGCGAGTAATACACCAAGTAAATAATAAAGCTATGCAACACCAAAAATCAGAAAAGAAAAAAGTGGTTGTGACCTTATGCCGTGTATTCCCGGTTACACATTCTTTGGCTGGAAAGCCTACAGAGTTTGAGGGCAAACTAAAAGAGCATAAGAAGATACATACTATACGCTACAATAAAAATGGCGTGTGGGATAAGAGATATAAAGATATTGCATCCGGTAAAAAATATCTTTCAGTGCGTGAATGGACGGGCAGACCGTACAACTCAGAGCAACGGGAATTTGCCCGGTATGAGAAGATAGGTTTACAGCATATTACTATGACCTATGGAAGCGATGATACCATGCCCAAAGTATGGGTAGACAACAAGAAAGTTTCAATCCATGAAGTAGCAAAGAATGATGGTTTGAGCGTGGAGGACTTTGTAGAATGGTTTTTCGGGAACAACAAAGAGAATGTTTTTGAAGGTGTTGTTATTCATTTTACCTCTTTTAGATACTAAGACATGGAAAAGATTTGTAATAATTGCTCTTTTATGAAGTTGAAAAAAATAAGGGACGGTTATAGTGCTTATTGCTGTATGGCTCATACAATAGTTAAGGGTGGTACTAAATATACAGACCCCAAAGGTGTACTTCCTCATTTCAAATGTAATTGTGGCAAATTCAATTGCAAGTATGAATGAAATAAGACACTGTAGCGAATGTAAATACTATTGGTGTTATCCTCATACAACCCAAATGTATTGCTACAAATTAGGTAGGCGCATAACAGCAAGAAAGAAGTATTGTAAACATTATAAGCCCAATAAATGATAGTAGTATGGAAACGAATAAAACAAAAAATACAGACCTGTTTTTGATTGACCCCCGTAATATCGTGGTTGTGGACGGTTTCAATGTAAGACGTGATTTTGACCTTGACGAACTGAAAGAGCAAATAAAGGCAAAGGGTGTTTTAAATCCTCTGACGGTTATAGCCTTTAAGGATGATGATGGCAACGAGAAATACAAATTGGTGGATGGTGAACGCAGGTATAGGGCTACCATGTTGGCTATATCCGAGGGTGCGGATATTCCTTATGTTCGTGCCATGAAAGCCCGAAAGGACGCTTCTACTGAAGAATTGTACATTCAACAGATGATGCGTAACGAGGGTAAGAAATTTACCGAATACGAGTGCGCTATCATGTTCAGACGTTTCAAAGAAGAATTTGGATATAGCCAAGTTGAGATAGCGGATAAGTTCAAGAAAAGCCCGGCTTTCATAAGCAAATGCCTTTCCTTGTTGGATTTGCCCCCGTACATTCAAGAAAGGATTATGAAAGGGGAATTGTCGGTTAAGGCAGCTAAGGAGATTGCCGCCAATTATGGCAGTGAGAAAGAACAGGTAAATGCTGCAAAGTCGGCTGTGGATAACGCCAAAGAAAACGGTAGGGCTACAGCTACCAATAAGGAGGTTCTTAATTCTCTGAAAGATTCTAAAGAAGCAAAAGCCATTGCGGAAGCTCTGAGAAAGGTTTGGGCTTATTTGGATGGTGAGGTTATCGTGGACGTGGATAAGCTGGCAAAGCTACTGGATAAGACGGAAAGCCTTAGCCAAGCGATGAGAGAATACAAGAAAGAGGGTATAAAATGAAACTGAGGAAAGAAAAGGAACAAATACCTGCGGATTTCCGCAAACAAATGTATGAGAGCTACAAAGCCAATATGACTTTATACGGTAAGCCAATTCTCCCGTACAAACAATGGCTGAAAGACGTGTTTAACACTAAATTACCTTGTTGTGGTAAATAGATGGCATGAAAACGCTGATGATTGACATAATGCTGAATGACCGCTTTTATGCGGCTTTCAGATATAGGTATTGCCCGGCTTTCAAATTCGATATTGAGGATATGGCTAACAAAGTTTATGAGCGATACCCCACCCTGCGAAAAAGGGCTATGAATGGTGAAAAAGTAGTATTTGCATTTTAATGATTTGAAGATATGGAAATTAAAAAGAAGATAGTAGTGCCTACGGGCGAAATATATACCGCTATAGGTGAAAAGGGAATGTTGGAGTTCCTTACGGTTGGAGATTATGGTAAGAACGCTAATATCAAAGCGGACTTTTTGGGGATTACCCGTGATTTGAACGGTGTACCCAATGGCGAGCCGATGCCTCTTACTGAAAAATGGGTGATTACCATTTCCACACAGTACGGTTGCTCTATGGGCTGCAAGTTCTGCGATGTTCCAAAAGTGGGTATTGGGAGAAATGCCACTTTTAATGATTTGAAAGGAGAAGTGCTAACGGCTATCAAGCAACACCCGGAAGTGAAGCACACGAAACGTCTAAACATACATTATGCACGTATGGGAGAGCCTACATGGAACGCAAATGTGTTGCTTCATGCAATCAGTATAAAGAAAGACATAGAGCCGTTTATAGGCGATTCTTTGGTACACCCGGTTATAAGTACAATGCTGCCAAAGAAAAATAAGAAGCTGGTTGAGTTCTTACATAAGTGGTGTTACATAAAGAACGAGTTTTATAAAGGTGATGCCGGACTTCAATTCTCCATCAATACAACGAATGATGAAGAAAGAAATTATCTGTTTTCGGGTAGTTCGCTTTCACTTGGTGAAATATCAGAAATTGGAAAGTCGCTGCCTATGCCTGTTGGCAGGAAATATGCCTTAAACTTTGCTTTGGCTGATGATACGCATATAGACGGCAAGCGTTTGAGAGAGCTTTTCAACCCCGATAAATTTATGTGTAAGATTACCCCATTGCACCGAACAAATAGCTGTGATGAGAACGATTTGCACACAAGCGGAGGCTATGAGCTGTTTACCCCATATAAAGCCGTGGAGGAAGATTTGAAAGGCAACGGATTCGATGTTATTGTGTTTGTCCCCTCTTATGATGAAGATAACGGGCTTATCACGTGTGGCAACGCTATCCTATCCGGGAAAGTTCCTACTTCAAGTTACCAAGAAACAATATACTGATATGGCTAAAATAGTAGATAACCCCAAAAGGTTTAAGGTGATTGAATTGAGCCGAAACGAGTTGGCTAAAATTGGCGGTATTGGTATTTGCGATAGATGTAACGGTACTTCTAATACTGGCTATTATGTAGCCGTGCTAAATTGCTGGTTTTGTCCTAAATGCTACAATGAATGGTACGGATGCGCCACTCATTACCCGGAAGATATAAAGATAGAAAACAAGAATTTTGAGTATTATAAAAATTTATTTGACCTATGAGCAAAGAGGAATTGCAAGCAAAATTGGCGAAAGCCAACGCAGAGAACAAAGGTATGGTGGTTTACCCTGAATACTTCAAGAAGAAAAAGAAGCGTATGCGCCCCGACTTCATAAAGAAGCTGGAAGAAACTGCAAAAGCGGATTTTACCGATGTGGATGATTACGGAGTGTATAAAGTTGGTTCTTTCCTCTATAAGAATGCCTTTGTAACCATATCTAAAGATGATGGGCTATGGACGTTGCACGTGATAAGTGAAGCCCCGATAGGTTTGCCGCTCATTAAAGAGGTGAGGTACAAATATCTGCCTAATAACCTTATGATGGCTCAGATTTTCGGAGATAGAGCCGAAGCAAACGAGATTAAGGGCGTTATTCTGTATCAGATTCCCAACGGAGAAATGGAGGCTGAATAATGATTTATGTAGGGATTGATACGGGTGTAAATACTGGGTTCGCTGTTTGGGATAGCAAGCAGCGTTCCCTACTTCAAGTATGCTCTTTGCCTATACATAAAGCGATGGAGCGTGTACGTTCCTTGTATGATGAGTATAAGGCTGGTATAGGTGACAAAGTGATTGTAAGGGTGGAAGACCCCCGGCAAAGAACGTGGTTCGGAACGGAACGTATGAGCCGTGAAATGGAACGTAAGAAGTTGCAAGGTGTAGGCTCTGTGAAACGGGATGCCTCTATATGGGATGATTATCTAAAAGAGTTGGGCGTGGAGTATGAAATGGTTGCCCCGAAACGCAATGTAACCAAGCTGACACAAGAACGGTTTAGGGCTTTGACTGGATGGCAAAAACAGACAAATGAGCATGGACGTGATGGCGCAATGTTGGTTTATGGCTTTTAGTATTCTTTTTACGGTCAAATATGTGTTTGATAAACGCATATTTAGTATATTTGCAATATGATTCACCAAGTAAACAAATAAGCTATGGGTATGTATATTCTTATCGGATTAACGCTGTTTTTTTTAGCCTTGTTGCTCATGTCTGAGTATATAGGTAGGAACTTTTGGAGGTTTGCCCCAAAAGAGCATTTGAAGCAAGGGGAAAAGATACACGTTTATATCAATGGCAAATACGATAGGCACGCAACCATTACGAGCGTGTCCGATGATTCGGTTAGTATCTATGGTGCGGTGGCATTGCCCGTTGATTACCGGGGTTCTTTCTATGCCATTGGCAAAGATTCCGTAGGTGCAAAGCTGGTATATGTGAAGTACCGCAGGCGTTACCGCTTTGTGAAGCTCTGTGAACTTTTTAGAAAGGGCTTCTGTGTAGAAGATGATGAGGAACAATTAATGCCGGATTCCCATTCTTCGGAGAATGACGAAACCAAAGACGAAACGGAGGTTGAGAATGAAATGTAGTGAGATTACATACAAGAAAGTTTCGGAGCTGGTTTTGTTGCCTGAAAATCCACGTACCATTACGAAGAATGACTTTGAAAGGCTGGTGGATTCCATAAAGATAAACGGCTTTTGGAAACACCGACCTTTGGCGGTTATGGAGCGTGACGGTAAACTGGTGGTATTGGCAGGAAACCAACGCTTGAAGGCTGCAAGAAAGCTGAAACTTGCCGATGTGCCCGTTATTCTTTATTCGGAACTGACCCCGGATGAGGAAAAGGATATTATTCTGAGGGATAATATCAACAATGGCGATTGGGCTTACAATGCCTTACAAATGGATGAGTTTTGGAAAGATGTAGATTTCGGCTTTATTGGGCTTGATTTTCCATCCGATGATGAGAAGCCCGGAAAGGGTAAGAAGAAAGCGGCTAAAGAGGCAGAGGAAACGGAAGCCGACCAAAGCGCAGAGGAAGAAATGGACGATGAGGAACAAAGCGAGGAAGAAGCCGAAAAGGAATCTTTCTACCGTTCCATGTTTAAGGACGTTCTTTATGAAAGCGATAACGTCTTTGAAATTCCCAATCTCTTATTGGATATGCAAGCTGGAAAGGTAGAATTGCCTTTATCTCCGTGGGGTGCTAACAGCCGTTTGCGTAAAGATGTGGCGACATATCATTTCTATGTGGACGATTATCGCTTTGAGGCTCTTTTCAAAGACCCGATAAATTTACTCACAAGCGGATGCAAGGCGGTGGTAGAGCCGAATTGTAGTTGCCACGACCAAACGCCTGTAGCGTGGGGCATTCAGCTTATCTACAAGAAACGTTGGCTTTCTCGTTACTTCCAAGAATGCGGAATCAAGGTTTATGCTGACTTGAATGTTTCTCACAAGTTTATTGAGTACAACAAAATGGGTATTCCCAAAGGATATAATGCTTTCTTTACCCGTGGGCTGGACGGTTGGATGGAAAGCCTTAAATCTGATTTGCAAGTAGCCCAAGAAATAAGCGGGCTTGAAAAACCAAACCTTATCGTTTATGGTGGGGGTACGGAAATTCAGAAGTTCTGCCGTGAACATGGGCTGTTGTACGTCACAGATTTTATTAACGCAAAAAAGAAGTAAAGTATTATGGGACGAAATTCAAGTGGAACACGTGGAGGACTGCAACCGGGTGATGCAACATATAAAGGCTCTGTTGGTAAGCCTGAGCCTTTGGTAAACATGAAAGACCCGGCTCTGTATAAGGCAACCAAAGAAGCTATTTCACGCTATCATTCCGTACTTGGTGTAAGGCAAAAGAATGTAAAGTTGGCAGAACTATCGGCTGGCACTTATGGCGTACACGTTACGGCTAATGGGAAGTCGGAGGGTGTTTACCTTAATAAAAAGCATTTCATGCAAACGAAAAAAGCTGTGGAAGCTTCACACAAGAGAGGCTATGCGAGTGGGTGGAGTACGAAAACCAACAAAGCGGTAGCCCATACCGTAACACATGAGTTGGCACACGCTACATGGAATGCAAATATGACAGGGGCAAACCAAAAAGCGGCTGGAAAGGAAGTGAATAAATTATTTAAGTCTTGGAAGAAAGACAATAAGAAATCCGGGTATGGAAAGTATGCGGAAACCAATGTGTCGGAGTTCTGGGCTGAAACCGTTACTAAAGCGATACATGGTAAAAGTGATAAATATACCAAGAAAGTAAAGGAAATCTGCAAGAAATACAAACTATAGAGGTATTTTTGCTTAAATTAATTCAATGCAACATGGAGAAGATAGAATTAACCGCTGATGAGATTAAGGTAATCAAGCAGCAATTAAATGGTGAAATCGAGGTTTGGAATGCTGATGATTATCAGCAAAAGCATCTCACTTCGGTAATTGACAAGGCGAACGCCCTTTTGGAGGAATTGGATGCCTACGATGAAATGATAGACGAAAAGGGCGGTGATACCATCCTTTGGTTTTGGGATAAGTACAAGGCACAAGAGAGTATCATAGAATAATTAACCGGGTAAAGGGAATCGGACGGTATCACGCTATCCGATTTTCTTTACTTCATAAATGTGTTTGCAGAACACATAAACCAACGATAAATCAACGGATGGCACTTTTTGAGAAAGGAAATAAAATAGGGAATAGATTTTCATCTGATAACCAACCCCAAAATTCGGGTAGGAAGCCGTCCGTGTATAAATACATCAAAGATATTACGGGCAAAAAGGTAGCTCCGGAAATGAGCAAAGAGGACTACTATAAGGTTATCCGTTTCTTGATGGAAAGTACGCCCGAAACTTTGGAGGGGTTGGTTAAGAACAAAGACGGAACGCCCAACAAGAAAACGCCCGTGTGGGTGCTAAATGTGGTGTCTGCCATTAACGCAGATATTCGCTATGGTAGGACTTATACGGTAGATAGTCTGTTTGATAGGGTTTTCGGTAAACCCACCCAACAGATAGAGAGCGAAGTAAACGCACAAGTAACCAACAACAGCATGGATTTGTCGGCTCTTACTACGGATGAGTTGCTACAATACAATTCCTTGCTGGAAAAAATAAAGGCAGGCAATGGCACGAAGTAAGGTTACAGACGTGCCGATGGCACTTGCAGTGAAGATTGAGCTTTTCAAGCGTGGTTGTTTCGACTTCATCACCGTAAAGGATGGTTTGAAGCATGAGAAGCAAGAACACGCTTTGAAGATACTTACCGACAATGAACACGTTGAACTTTTGTACGGAGGTGCTGCCGGGGGTGCAAAATCATGGACGGGTGCGGTGTGGCTTCTGTTTATGTGCCTCTGTTATCCCGGTTCAAAGTGGTTTATCGGACGTGCCGAGTTAAAGCGTATCACACAATCTACACTTATCACATTTTACAAGGTTTGCAATCAATATGGGGTTGATGATACCTTGTACAAGTATAACGGGCAATACAATTATATCGAATTTTTCAACGGTTCACGCATTGACTTGCTGGACTTGCAATATAAGCCGGGCGACCCTCTGTATGAGCGTTACGGCTCAATCGAATATACAGGCGGCTGGATTGAAGAGGGTGGCGAGGTGAATTTTGGAGCTTATGATACATTGAAAACACGTATCGGGCGACACCTTAACAATGAACTGGGGTTGAGGCGAAAGTTATTCATTACGTGCAACCCTAAAAAGAATTGGATGTATGATACATTCTACAAGCCGGATAAGAAAGGGGAATTGCCCGAATATATGTACTACCTTGCTTGCCTTGTACAAGAAAATCCATTCATAGACCCCGATTATATAGAGGGCTTGAAAACCACAAAGGATAAAGTAAAGCGTGAACGTCTTTTGAAAGGTAATTGGGAATATGACGATAACCCCAACGCCCTTTGTTCACATGATGCAATCTGTGAGATATTCGGGAATAAGATTTCAATCAAGACAGGTACAAACTATATTACAGGCGATATTGCACGCTTCGGAGCTGACTATGCCCGTCTTGCCGTTTGGGACGGTTGGCATATCATAGAGCTACAATGTTTTCCCGTGTCTAAGACTACCGACATTCAGACGTGGATAATCAACAAGCAAAAGAAGTATAGAATACCCAACCATAAATGTATCGTTGATGAGGACGGTGTAGGCGGTGGAGTGGTGGATAATTGCGACATTCAGGGATTCGTGAACAACTCTACCCCTTTCAATGGTGAAAACTACCAAAACCTACAGACTCAATGCGGCTACAAGCTGGCAGACCACATAAACGCTACGGAAGTGGGGATAGATGAGGATTTGATAAGCACTGCCGATAAGGAAGAAATCATAAGGGAACTGGAACAACTGCAAACATGGAAAGCTGATTCGGACGGGAAACTAAAATTGAAACCCAAAGAAGAAATCAAGATGGATATTGGTTGTTCCCCGGACTGGAGGGATATGTTTCTGATGCGAGCATGGTTTGACTATAACGAGTATGATATACCCGATGATATAGAACGCAGATTAGGTATAACCGCTTAAAAACAATAAAGCAAAATGGGATTATTAAACATTATTTCTAACGAGGTAAAGGCGGCTATTGGCTACCAACAAAACTTTGCCGACCTTTTGACGGCTAAGGATGTGACCCGTGCTCTTTCCATGATGAAAGCCCATGCGGAAGAAGCCGCCAATAATTTACGTGAGTATAAGATTGACACTCACAAAGTGATGGAGCGTAAGGATAGAGCCGTTTACGATAAGAAAGGCAACTTTCTACGTTGGAGTAAACGGTGGAAAATCCCTATTCCTTACCCTCAATTCATCAATGAAATTTCTTTGGTGTTTCTCTATGGCAGACCCGTAAAATGGCAACAGCTTTCAACGGGTACGGATTATGCTTTTCAGAACTACAAAGATTGGCTGAATGAAATACATTTCAATGCCAAAGTTAGAGAGGCTAAACGTTTGGCTGGTGCGGAGGGCATTTCTGCCATTCTTTACCATGTGTACCGGGATAGTGATAATAAACCATCCCTTTTGCTGAATGTGTTGAGCCGGGAAAACAACGATGATATTTATACCATTCGTGACCAATACAAACGGATTACCGCTTTTGCATGGGGTTACTATCTGACAGAGGCAGGCAACAATACCGTTTACCATGTGGATATATACACTAAAGAGACTGTATATCGTGCCAAACGTGGCAAAATGGGTTGGGAGGTTGAGATAAAGGATAATCCAATAGGGAAAATTCCCGTGCTGATATTTGAGCAAACGCCCGAACATAAGGAGGTGCAACCCATGATTGAACGCTCTGAAATAATGGAAAGCACCGATGCAGATACTAATGACCGCTTTTCTAACCCGGCAATGGTGGCTACTTCTGAAATCCTCAATAGCTTGCCAAAGTCGGAAGAAGAAGCCAAACTGTTTATTCTCAAAAATGGCGGTGATGTACGCTACCTTACATGGAATGAGGCGAGCGAAAGCAAAAAGAATGAGTTTGAAAGATTGGATAAACACATTCTTTCAAAGTCTTTCACGCCCAACATTGATTTTGACAATATGAAATCATTAGGCAACCTTTCGGCAAAGGCTATACGCAAAGTGATGTTGCTTGCCGTTATTAAGGCTGAACGCCACAAGGAAAAGCACGATGATTATATGAAACGCCACGCTAACCTTATGATAGCTATTTTAGGTAATGTGCTTGACTATCGGCATAAGGCTGAATATGATGCCTTGCTGTTAAGGCATGAGTTCCAAGAGCCTTTCGGGGAAGATGTGAGCGAATTGCTTGCCGACTTATCTAAGCAATACAATGATGGGGCATTGAGCCGTGAAACCTATGTAGAATTGTCCTACCTTGTAAAAGATGCGAAACAAGAAATAGAGCGGCTAAAACAAGAAGAAGCGGAACGGATGGAGCAACAAATGGAGTTAAACAAAATGGACGTTTTCGGAGGGGCTGAATAATGGAAATAAAGACAAAATACAATGTTGGCGATAAGGTTTGGATTATGCGCAATAATAAGCCGGAGAAAATCCAAATTAGCAATATTGAAGTGGAGGTAATAGGTGATGTACCTGTAGGTACTTGTTCCCTTTCGGGGGAGTATTATACCAAAATTATATATGTAGAGGTGCAAAGAAGTGAGTATAGAAGTTTTGGTGATAAAGACCCAATTTGTAAGCATAATGAATGTAATTGCTTCAATACTAAAAAAGATTTGTTATACAGTTTCTTAGATGATAGCGACTATGGCAAAGAAAAAACAAGCATCAACGCAGAACTACCATTGTAGGGACTGCAAACACGCTTTCGACTTCCACGAATTGAACTGGAAAGGCGAACCGTTCTTATGCAAATGCCCTTTCCATAAATACAGCAAGTTTTTAGATAAGGACTATTGCACCAACTTCAAACTAAAGTAGTGGCATGGCAAAGAAGAAGTACATAGACTATAAGAAGATGCAAGCGGAGCTTTTCAATAGAACGGAGGGTTACGCTGCCAATGTCCGTATCATCTACCAACAAGCATTTGAGCGAATAATTAACTTGGTAAAGGGTACGGAGTTGGAGGATGGGAAGCCTTTCTCTTTTGCCGACTATGGGTATAGTGAGGAAGTTACGCCCATTCTTAGGGATATGTACAGCCGTGTTTACCAAGTTATCCGGGGCGGTGTAGAAAAGGAATGGCTTGCATCTAACGAGAATAACGATGCTTTGGTTAAAAGTGTGTTCGGTGAACAATCAATAAAAGATAATCACTTTGCACGTTTCTTCAAGCGCAACAAAGAGGCTATGGATGCTTTCTTTGCCCGTAAGAGTGGTGACGGTGGTTTGAATCTCTCTCAAAAGGTTTGGCGATATACGGGTATGTTCCGTGATGAGCTGGAAAATACTTTAGATTTGGCGATTGGTGAGGGTGTTCCGGCTAATCGTTTGGCGGCTCAGATAAAGAAGTATCTACAAGACCCCGATAAGTTTTACAGGCGTTTCCGTATCAAGGTAGGGGAAGATGAGAACGGGCAACCTATCTATGGTAGAAAGTGGAAACGCAGGGTTTGGGACAAAGAAGCCAACTCCTACAAATGGGTGGATGATAACCCGAAACATTTTCATCCCGGGCGTGGCGTGTACCGTTCATCCGCACGTAACGCCCAAAGGCTTGCACGGACTGAAACCAACATTGCGTATCGTACAGCCGATTTTGAGCGTTGGGCGCAACTCGACTTTGTGGTAGGCATTGAAATCAAGCTATCCAACAATCATCCCGTATCTGACATTTGCGATGATTTGAAAGGTGTGTACCCTAAAACATTCCGTTGGAAAGGGTGGCACCCGAATTGCCGTTGCTATCAAGTGCCCGTACTGGCAAAGCAAGAAGAATTGGACGAAATGCTGGATAAGATTTTGGACGGGGATAATCCGGCAACGGTGGAATGTGAGGAAAAGGTAAAAGAGCTGCCATCCCAATTTACCGGGTGGATGCAAGATAATGAGCAACGCATCAAGGATGCAACGGAGAAAGGGACTTTGCCCTACTTCCTACGGGACAATGAAAAGGTTATCTATCCACCGACAGCAAAAGAGATAGCAAAAGCCCGGCACGAAGCCCGGACGGAAGCGGAAGCAAATGCCATCCGGCAACGGTGGAATGTGAGGAAAGCGACCTATCACTATGGTAATAATATGCTCCGTGTTATGGGTGGTATTTCAGACGTTGATACTACGGCTTTAGCTGAGGCTCTAAAACACCCTGATTTGTCCGCTATCATGTTGGAAGCCCATAAACTGAAAGCCATAGGTAAGGAGATTTATTCACTGGGTTACATAGATAGCCCTATGGAGGTGGCTAAAAAGTTCTCTTTAGCCGATGCAAAAGCCGTAAACAAGGCGGTTGCTGATAAGCTGGCACAATGGGATAGCCTTTCTTTGGAACAACAATTAAAGAAACTGAATTTTGAAGTATACGACTTTTTAGGTGGTAACTATCATAATGTACAACAGAAGTACCCAACGTGGCAGGTGTCACAACAAGCCTATATTAAACAGCTTGGCATTGTTCAAGATAAGATAGATTGGAATGCCATTAAGGATAGCTATGCCGACCTATCTAAGTTCTCTACCAAGTCCAAGCCTTACCAATCGCTCATTGCACAGCTTGAAAATGCAATCAATGGCAATGATAAAGCAATGGCACAACAAACCATTGCGGAACTTAATGCAAGGAAAGAAAGCATTGAAAAAGCCGCTGCCAAGCGTAAATCAAAAGTAAAGGAGGTTAAGTTTAAGGATTCCGATTTTACGCAGGAAAGAAAGGATGAGGCGAAATGGTTTATTCATAGTTCAGATGCAAACGATTATTTCTTTGATAATGCCGTGGATATGTGGAAACTTGCAAGCACCAATGAAAAGGCGGCTATGTATCAATATACGGCTGGTAGTAGTTACATAACAGAGCCTTTGCGTGCTATCAAGGGATATTATCACTACTATGGTAGTAGATTGTCCGAAGCTGAAAAGCATATTGCCGATATGACCCAATATATAGCCCGAAGCACACTTAAAGATGATGTTTGGGTAAAGCGTGACGAAATCAGTGCTTTTGTAAACTATCGGTTTGGGCTGTCTGATTTGGATGCTTATATATCTGACCCGTCTAAGCTTGTTGGCAAGGTTGGTACGGATGATTCCTTTATGTCGTGTGGTAATTGCCGGAATACGAACTTTGGAAGTAAGCCCGTTTGTCTGAATATCTATTGTCCGAAAGGTACACAAATGACCTACGCAGAGCCTTTTTCTGCATTTGGTTCAAGCCATGACAATGGGGACTATTGTCCGGGTAAGAAGTGGAACGGAACTTCTAAGCCTACAACAACGGGGGAAAATGAAATTATCCTACAGCGTGGCACTAAATTCAGAATCACTAAAGCCGAATACACAAATGGCAAATGGTATATAGATATGGAAGTTTTGGAACAAAGCCCGAAAGTGATAAAGGAAATGGTTTCTACTCCAATGGGATTCTATTGCAAGTATTGACAACAAAAGAAAGGCGCATCAATTACGGTGCGCCTTTACTTTAATCTTTTATGTATGTAGTCCGATACAGCTTTCTAAAATCCTCTATATCCACCCTTTCAGCATATTTGCAGTACCTATTGAAAAGCACCGCTTTCAATGTGATGGGCACACCATCGTACAATTCAAAACTGGATAATCCGGCATCAGTGTATTCCTTTAGAATTGGGGTAATGAGTTCACATCCAGCATCGGTGGCAGGTATAGTTTGCTCAGTCCACCATTTTTCACAAAGCCAAAACATTTGCTTATCGCCATCTTTGAACGGGCATACCGTTTCGCCTTTGTAGAAGCGGCAAAATGATTGTAAATCGTTTTTATACATATTGTTTTCTATTTAAGTTTCCGAAAAAATCACCAACTACATTGAGCATATCAGTAGGCAACAAGTCAAATGCCTTGTCTGAAATTTCTTTGGGGACACCCCAAAGGGCTTCTGCCATTGAGCCGACTATTGCCCCTATCGTGTCGCTATCTCCACCCCATGAAATAGCCCGTCTGATTGCATCCTCAAAAGAGGTGCTTACACGAATAATTTTCAAACAAAGCGGCACAGTGCCTTGACACGTTTCATCAAATACTCCGGCATAATAATCGTTTACCATGAATTGCGGATAGTACGATTGCATTATATTCTCAAATGCTTTCTGATTGTGGGTTGTCCTCAGATAATAAATAGCGTGTGCGACTGCTACAGCTCCTTTAATTCCCTCCGGGTGATTATGGGTTACTATAGCCGTTTTCTCTGCCTCCATCAAAACCTTATCCAAGTTGTCATAAGCCCATGCAACCGGGGAAACACGCATTGCAGAGCCATTGCCGAAGCTGTTATATGGTTGTGGGGTGTCTGAGGCTATCCAGCGGGCAAAGCTGCCGCCGTATGCCCCTTTCGGATTGGGGTATGCTCTACACCATTGGAGAAACTTATCTTTGTAATTTGCGCCCGTATTGATTGCATCCGCTACCGCTATAGTACAAATGGTATCGTCTGTAAACGTGCTATCCTTTGTGAATAATTCAAAGTTGTAGTTATCTGTATTGTTAAACTCAAAGCGTGAGCCTACAATATCGCCTATAATTGCTCCTAACATATTACTTGAAATTTTGATTAAAAAAACGCTCTGCTTTAATTCTATGATATTTAGCTTCACGGTACTTATGTTTGTAGTACCATCGTGTAACAAATGAAGATTCTGCCAGTTTAATGAGCATTGCAGATTCTCTTAAAAAAAGAGCCGATACAATATGCTTTTCTGTAGATTCTATTGTAGATGCACAAGCCTTTTGAAAATCTTCTAAAGATTCGTTTATACCCTCAAATGCTTTCAAAAGGGATTTTGTCATTTCTTTCGTAATACATTCATCCATTGTTAGCCTCCTTTCTTATGCCTCTATTTGATTGTTTTGTATGGAGTGTGCCATATCGTATAATGGCTTTTCTACCCTTGTGTTCGTCATTCCTTAGAACATTCCAAAGGGTTTCTTTCGAGCATCCTACTACTTCGGTGGGCAACAGCTCATATATAGCGGTAATGCTGCCAAAATAGTAGTGACGTTTGCCCTTGTATGGCTCTTTCAATTCTACATGAATGACCTTTCTTTGCTGTTTCATTGCTATATGTGTTCTATAAACGCAAAATTACCATATTATATTTAATAAAACAAATGTTTACCAAGTTTATTGTACTTAGTATGGTTAATGCTTTCTTATTCGATTTGTTCTGATGGTAGTAAATCGTAAATATTGGCATATTTGACAATCGTAGCATGACCAAAATACACTCCAATATGGTGTGTCCCTTGATATTTTCCATTTCTCCACGGGGCTATTTCAATTATAAGCTCTCCTTTCACCTTTATTATTGTTAGATACTTTCCGTCTTTTGGTTTCTTATCCGCATTGTGCCATACCGAATTTATGCGCCATTCCGCACCATGATAAAACCCTTTATGTAAAGCATCTCTATCAATATCGCTTATCTCGTATTCTTTATTAGCAAATTCATCTGCTTCCTTTTTAATCAGTTCTTTATTCATTGTGTTTATCCTTTTATTCGTCCTAAAAAAGACAATTTTAATATATCACATTCCAAACCTATAACGGCGAACTCCAACATAGCGTTATCATCCGCAAGGTCGTTTATTTTCAAAAGTGGATAATCTTCTCCAGTACTGGTTACATATCCCTCTTGTGAAATATCATCCGTTATACGCTCATCATCGCATTTGCCAAAATAAGAATCAAGGCTGCTTATGATGTGTTCTTTCAAATAAGCCTCACTATACACAGAGGCTATTTTAGCTTGCTTCCTAAGTGCGTACCTCATTGCTTTATACTTTAGTCGAACACTCCTACAAAATCATCGGGTGTTATATACCCTCTTGATTCCATGATTTCGATGATTGTTTCTTTATCCATTTCTTTACATTGCCACACAAGTAAAATATCATCCCCTGCCGCCATTGATATTTTAGGCTCGTTCCCTCTAAATCCTGAAAAAGCAAGATGTTTATCAATAGCTTGTAGTGCTATAATTGATTCACGGTGTTTATCTTCCGCTTTCTTGAAAGCATTTCTTAATGTAGTGTTCATCGTTTACCTCCTTTTCTTATCTTCTCATAACATTCATCACAATAAGTGTGAATCTTGCCATTATAGATTTTAACTTTTATACCGTTTCTCCGTAATTCGGTAGGCGTTGGCTGAAACATTGCATATTGAATAAGTTTACAACCGCATATATCACAAGATACCTCGTACCATTTTTCAATCATTGTTCGTTATCCTCATATATTTTACGCTCATTAGTTAAAGCACTGTTGTAATTATCAATACTATACAGACGTTCTTTAATCAGTCTGAAAAAGTAGTCGCATTTCTCCGATATGTTCCACCGAAAAAATGGGAAAGTTGCCCATACTGGGTCTTCCGGGGCATTTTCATAAGTGAATAAAGCCCATTTATCAGCTTTGATAAGCTGCCATATTGCACGTAACTTTCTCATATCTCATCCTCTTCTATTTCAAGTAAAACATTAATTTCTGTTTTATCTGTAAAACCATCGTTTGGATATACGATTTCTTTTTCAACGTAAGTTATTCCATGAACACGCCTAAAAGTCGCATTATCTTCATCCCAATTTGATTCTTTTCTATCTGTTAGCATCCAAACATTGGCTGCTTTAGGCATTTTTTTAAGTTTTTGTATAAGTTCTCCAACTGTTAGTGTTTTCATTCCAATTATAAATTTGATAGCCATTGTTCGTAAACTCGTGTAGACACTTGCGCCATCATAACAGGCGGTACACTCATACCGCAAATGTAGTGCGGTGAAAAACCGCAAAAATCATAGTCTTGCGGGAAAGTAGAAGCGTTGCACACCTCAGATTTTGATAAATACACAGGCTTATTAAAAGGAATCGTGCTGTCTGCATGAGCCGTAAGCGTGTTGCAAATTTTATCCTCATACAAATAACATTGATTGAAAAATCCTCTTTTGCCTGTCAGCTTCCGATAAGCATTTGACATATCAATATCCCCATGTGTTCTATTATCAAACATTTCTTTCATGCGCTTGCCGTATGGCTTGCCCATGTAATCCGCAAATTCTCCGTAGCAAATCCCCGGCTCGTTGAAGTCCATGCTAATATGTGGCTCAACATTGAAGAGGTCAGACACTTTCAAGAAATTCACGCCCAAATCATGCCTAATACATACAAAGAACACCCGATTTCGCATTTGTGGTACTCCCATTTTAGAAGCATCAAGTAAGAAGTGTTGGCAATAATACCCAGCATCTTCAAAGTCCTTGTAAATGCGTCTTGCATAATCTATGGCATTACCCATAAGCAAGCCTTTCACATTTTCCGCTATCACAACCTTTGGTTGAAGTGCTTTTGCCAAAGCAATGAAGTCGAAGAAAAGTGTATCAAGAACTTGTGCCGTTTGCCCCTCTCTGAACACCTTTTCTTTGCCCCAATCCTTTTCACGGTTGCCAGATAAGGAGAAAGTGGAACATGGGGGTGAACCGTCCAAAATATCCAAGTTATAAAGTTCGGGCGGTAGCTCTCTCTCAATTCTCTTATATCCCCTAAAAAATTGAACTGTGGTGCATGGTTGGTTACATACACCTGATTCACTTTAGGGTCTATTTCATTGCAACCTATCACATCAAACCCTGCCAACTTGTAGCCCATAGTTGAACCGCCACCACACGCAAAACAAGAAAACACTTTGCCTTTGTCTTTAGTGAAATTGGCTTCTGCCAGCTTCCAGTTATAAGGGAATTTATGAATTTCCATTATTGCACCTCCTCATCTTTACACATAACGACATCGCCACAAATATAATCCCAACCAAAAATAGCATTGTGTTTATGCGCTATTTCCGTGGCTGTTTCGTTGGAATCTAAAACGTCTTTCCCATTATCATTGATTACGAGAATATCCCCATTGTGTAGGTTTATAATATCAATGTAACCATCTACGAACTTTTGCAGTTCATCCAGTTGGAAGTCCAGCCCGTTTTGAGGTTGGATTTCCAATTTACTTCCGTCTGTCTTTATAAGTGTTGCCATCTTATTTTGCCTCCTTTCGTTTTAGTTGAAGTTTTACCTTTTCGGTATCAAACTCATAGTTCATACACTCAGTAAAGTTTCCCATTATAAGCATTAGAGGGAAGAGCATACCATGCTTACATCTTCTTCCAAATTCGTCTGATGCTGCCTTGCATGAATCACATCTATAAATGTCTTGTGCTGTTACTATTGCCATTGTGAGCCTCCTTTCTTGCCTTGTGAACGCCTTTAGTATAATTGCGTTCAACACGTCTAACGTCATTGTATTTTGCTTGCGCTGTAGATTCTATCATGTGGGGCTTTTCGTTTCCCACCCAATGAGCATCCGGGTGTTCCTGCTGTATTGCTGCTAAAATTGCATCTTTCAATATTCCCATATACTAAAATTTTATTGGTTGATACACACGCTTATTGGAACGAGTAATTTATAAGTCGTCCCGTTGGGAAAGCCATCTTTAATGGCTTCTTTTATTTCTTTTGCGGATGGTACGCTGTTGCGCACTCCAAACTCAATCTTTCCCAAACGTCTGCCGTTATGGTCGAAAATGATGTAAGTGTATTCATTCATAATTCTGAAATTTACTTGGTTACTACTGTTACAAATTGGCACTTTGCCCAAAGCGTAAAATCATTGCTGCTTATGTACTTCTGATTTTGGGCTTCAATGGCTTTAGCTTGTTTTTCGCTAATCTCTTTGCCTTGCAAATAATATCTTTTCATTCGGTGTTGCATTGTGGTAGCCCAAAGACTACCGGGTTAAACTTAGAACATCATTGTTATTTCAGCCCATTTTTGATAGCCAAAAGAAACGGCTTGCTCAATAGCCTCATTGAGTTCTTCGACTTCAAATAACACTTTCTTAGTCGTGTAATCTAAGCCGTAATAGCTTACTTCTTTATTGTGGGCATTAATACCCTTTTTATGTATCTCTAAAAGTTTCATAATCTTATTTGTATTGTGTAGGGGATTGCTACCCTACTGGTTATTACTTTCTTAAAATTTCGTCTAATAGTTCTTTGTCTAATTCCCAAAGGTTGTATCCTTTTGCTAATTTTCTTCTGAGGTATTCACGCTCGCCAATCATGGTTATTGCTTTTTCTCTTAAATCTAATGCACTCCACTTTTCGGCTTGTTCTATAAGAAAGTTTTCAAGACATTTGCGTTCTTCGTAAAGTTCACGGACTAACACCGTTTTTTGCTCTATTTCTTTCAGAGCTGCCGGGTTTTTCATCCACAACTTGCAAAACGCATCTTTATCAAGGTCTGTATTCATGTAGCAAGTTTCAACCTCTGTATAGTTGTCCGCTGTTAGCTTCAACCCGGTTCTTTCTTCAAATTCTTTTTGTGTCATGGCAATATGTATTATAGTATTGATATTTCTTTTTGAGCTAATTTGCTGTCTGTGAGGCACAGCACTTCATATTTCATTTTTTTGTAGTTGTAAACTACCTCTAATGTGTTTTGCCCTCTGCCGTCTGCCCTTTCGTCATAAATGGTTTTGATATGCTGGTACATGATATTGCCCATCATAAAGTTTATGCTTCCCGAAGTGTGGAAGTGAAAAGCTACCGCATACTCTAATGTTTTCTTTTCATCAATACGCTTAATTGCCATAATCTGAAATTTGTTAGGTGTTACATATTCTTTATTCGTAATCAATTCAATTACGTTGCAAATATAGGCTATATATTTAATATAACAAAGTGTTTGGATATATTTTTGGATATATTTTCAAAATACCTATGTGATAGTTGGTTTTGATAGTCTTTTAGTGGTGATTTCCTTTATTTAAGATGAGTGGGAATGCTCGAATGGATATATTTACTGCAAAACAGGATATATTTTGTGCTTTTCTGAGGATATATTTTTGCTGAGTGAAAATTATTATTCCTGTTGTGTTAATCAAACACATATTTGTTATATTGAATATAGCAAATGAAAAATCGCTTTTACGTCTTGTTTTTAAGCGTAAGATGCTAATAGGCAAGTAATTTACCGAGTAAAATATGTGTGTTTATGGAACGCATATATGATTTTATTTCATATCTTTGCTCTGTAGAAGTTCAACTTACTAAATAACAAAAGCAACAATGAATAAGAAACTCTTTGAGAAAGTCAAAGGCTTGTGTAAAGACACTGGTCTTTCGGAGAAGTACCTTAAAGCGATAACCGAAAAAATGGGTGGCAGCATTGAGGATGATTCTACCGATGATGAGGCAATAGAAAGTACGGCAAATCTGATTGCGGAAGTGGCTAAGGAAAGTCAAGGTGAAGCAACCCGATGGGCAAACAAAAAGAAACCAACCCAAACCGAGGATGAGGAAGAGGAAGAAAGAAAGCGTAAGGAAGAAGAATCTAAACGTAAGGGCAAGGTGGCTTTGGACGAAGCGACTGAAAAGAGGTTAAAGGAAATGGAGGAAAAGATTGCTAACTACGAAGCCAAAGAAAGCAAGGAAGCCCGTGCAAAGGAAGTAGTTAAGGCTATGGAAAAGCACAAAATCCCGGCTTATCTCCGTGACCGTTTGGCAAAATCAATCTCCGATGATGAAGATATTGAGGATGCCGTTTCCGCTTACAAACAGGAGCTTATTACAAATGGGCTTGATGATGAACACTCAGGGGGTTCTAAGGCGGCAAGTGAAAAGCAAATTGATGAAGCTGCTGATAGCTTGCTGGAATCAATAACCGTAAAATAAAAGATGAAATGAAAAGAAAGACTGCTTCATTTACCGGGATGCGACCCATTTTCACGGGTTCGCCCTCTATCGTGCAAGGCGGCTTCAATCTGGACGTGGAAAACCAACATTTCGCTGTTGGCGATACCGTGCCTGCCGGAACGCTTGCTATCAAGGATGAGGTGAAAAGGACGGTGCAAGTCATCAAGACTGCAAAAGTGGTGGAAGTGGATGCGGAAAACACCAAGAAAGTAAGCCTGTACGTAGATGAGTTCTACGAGCCTTGCTTTGCCGTTGGTGATTTGGTGCTGAAAGACGGCACAGCCGCTACAGCCATTGCCGATGTTCCCACAATCGAAAAGATTGAGCGAAACGGAAACAATTACATTGTCACTCTCTCCAAAGCCATTGCCGGGCTTGTAAAGGATGATGTATTGGTAGAGGTTGTTTCGGACGGACAAGCTGCCGCAAAATCAAAGGAGCGTGGCACTTCCAACTCCGTACTGATTGCCGATGTGGAAGTAGGCGAGTTTGAAACCTCTGTAGATGTTTCTGCCGACACCATGCAATACGCGATGTACGAAAGACGTGTGCCGCCTATCCCTGCCGGGCAAAAGGACACTACGGGCGATTACTTGAAAGGGAATCCCCACGTGAAATTAACGAAATCACACTAACTAAAATTAGCGTAACGACATGAAATCTATTTTTTCAACATTCAAAGGGCTTCACAAGGACGGCAAACCGCTTGACTTTTTGGCAACGTGGAAAAAGACTTTTGATAAGGCTTCCGAACGTGAAACAACCCTTTTTCAGAAGATGTACTGTGATAGCTGGTTTACTACCAACACGCCCCAAATGTCATTGACTGCCGAGGCACTTGTAGGTAAGTACAACTTGCGTTTCATGGCTACATTGATTGGTGATGAATCACCTACACCTATGAGGCGTTCTGACGGCTTCGATGTGTGGACTAAGGAAATCCCCCGTGTGGGTCACAAGTTCCCCATGTACGCACGTGATTACCGTAAACTGATGGAGGTTTACGAAAATCCCCGTTTGAGTGAATCAGCTAAGGTGAAGCAAATTGAAAAGCTCCTTACCCACGACATGAAAGATGCTTATTTGGGCTGTAAGGACGTGATGGACTTTATCGCTCTGATGGCATTCTCTAATTGGGGTGTGGCTCAGTTCGTGCCGGAAATCAACAATCCGGGTGGACGTAAGTACGAGGTGGATTATCAAATGCCGGAAACAAACAAGCTGGTATCAGCTTTCTTGTGGAACTCTGCCAATACCAAAGCTGGCAAGTTGTCCCCAGTCTTGATGTTGTCGGCTATCTGTAGTGACCTGCGTAACCGTGGCATTGAGCCGGGCGAAATCCTTATGAGCCAAGACCTCTATTTTTGGTTGCGTATGGACGAAACGACCCGTTTGTTGGTACATGGTAACGATAAAAAGGCTCAGACCGTAACAACGGCTCAGATGGCAGATTTGCTTGCTGGTAATGAAATCCCCCCTGTAACGGTGATTACCCGTAAAATGGGTATGGATATGGACGGTAAGCGTAAATCGCTTGAACCGTGGAATCACAACTTTATCTGTATCAAGCCTGCCGGGGTTATCGGTGAAATTCAGCCCGCCATTGAAGATAGCGAGTTGATAGAGGAAGAAAACGTGGACTACATGAACGCTGGCGGTGGTATTCGTATCGCCAAGTGGCGTACCGGGGAATCCACTGGTCAAGTTGCAGCCGAATATACACAAGGCTCTGGACGTTTGTTGCCTCTTATCACTGAAATTGGTGCTATCATCTGTTTACAGGTGCGTGGCTTTGAGGAAAAGGAAGTACCAGCCGATGCAAACGGTGTGGCACGTACCTATTGGACTAAATCCGAATTTGAGAGTGCAACAGCTCTTGAAGTAGGCTAAACCTTTTGCTTATGGAACTGACAGTAAAGAAAGCGTTTATAGACAAAAACGACAAAGGCAAAATCTACAAGGTAGGTGAAACCTTGCATACCGATGAGCTTAACCGAGTTAATGATTTGGTTGCAAGGGGCATTTGTGTGATTAAGTCTTTGGAAAGCAAACAGGCTGAAAAGGTCACTTTCCAAGACAATGAATATGATTTGAATGTGGTAAAGGATGCTTTGGAATCCATCAATGCCCCCGTTGCCAAAAATGCCGGGGTTAAAGGTGTAACCAAAGCGATTGAAGCCCTTTCAGATGAGAGTGTAACGGCTTTGAAAGAAGCCCTTGAAAAATAGTAGTGATGGGAACTTTGACAAAATACAATGCGTTGGTGGGTGAGCTTGAACCCTATACCCCAAGCCGCCTTGCTTTGCAAAAGGCACTTGCTGATGTGAAGATAAGCGACTGGGATAGTGAGTACAATGCCGACACAGACCAACGCACGATAGCCATAGCCGCTATAAAGGTGCTAAAGCGGATGATTGTGCTTACCAATGACACGTTAGGTAAGTCCTCACAAGGCTACAGCGTGGAGAAGTTGGAGAAGCGCATTAAAGACCTTTGCAACGAGAACGGTTTGGACGTTTCGGATTTTGTCGAAGTTTCTTCCATTACGGACGGCTCTAATTTGTGGTGATATGGCACGGAATAACGGAACTTTCAGATACACCGCTTTGCCCCTTGAAGCAACGAGGGATGAAGCAACGGGATTTTACACGGACGATGATGCGCCCGTGTGGGTGAAAGGCTGTGAGTGTCAAGTGGAGAAATTCATACCTGCCAAGCAACGATTGGGAACGGACGGGCAAATGTATTCATACACCTTTGATGTGTTTTTACCATCCTACTTTGAGGGTGATTTGAGTATAGGCGCACGTGTGGAAGTGACTTTGGAGCGTGGAGGTGTGGATGAGTTCACCATTTCGGGAATAGATGATACAAACCCTAAATACATAGAGATATGGGGATAATGCCGATGTTTGACAAAGGGGCTATCTTAAACCCCGTGGCTGCTTTCCAAAAGCAACTTGAATTGGCTTTCGTAACCTTGTTAAAATACATGGGCGAAAAGCTGGCTAAGTATGCTAAGGATAGCCACAACTACCAAGACCAAACGGGCAATTTAACCAACTCTATAGGCTATGCCGTGGTACAGAATAAGGAAATCGTTTACTATGGTGGGTCAGACCAGCCCGGAGAGGGTGCGAAAGCCATGTTGGAGGCTGCAATGAAGTATGCCGCCACGCTGCCAAACACTTTTTCCCTCATTATAGTAGCCGGAATGAATTATGCCGCCTACGTGGAAGCCAAAGGGTACAACGTGATTCTACCTGCCGAACTGAAAGCCAAAAGCGAACTACCTGCCGAGATTAACAAGTTGGTGATGAAAGCTAATAAGAAAGCAATCGAATTATTCGGGAACGCAGCATGATAACGACTGAGGAAATAGCAACAAGGATTTACGCCATGCTTCAAGCAAGCGAGGTGAAAAACTTCATTTCGGGTGTGATTGATTACGAGCGTAACGACTACACCAAAGAGGATGTGATAATTGTCCCTCATACGATAGACGGTGAAGCATCCGTGCGCTACGGTCAGATAAACGTGAATATTCATGTGCCGGATAAGGTGATAGCCAAAGGCAAGGGGAAAGCCGTTTACAGGACACATTTTAAGAGGCTCATAGAGATAAGGGCAAAGGTGGTTGAGGTGTTGAAAAACCATTATGAAAGTGGGAAAGGCTATAACTGGAACATAGGGCGGTTTAACCCACCGATTAAGGAGAAAGACCAAAACGAACATTTTGTTTCCCTTGCTTTGGAGCTTACAGTAAGAGAAAAGAGTATCAACCAATAAAAATTAAGATTATGCCGATTTTAGCAACAATGGGGTTGAAAAAGATTTATATCGCCCCTGCCAAAAGTGACGGAAATATGCCCGCAAAAGGCAATGAATGGCTTGATTTGGGCGATGTCTATCAAGACACTTGTAGTCTGAAAGACGATTCCCCGGAAATCACGGAACACAAGTCGGAAACTTCAAGCAAGGTTATCACGCTTGTTGGTGAAACACCTACGGCTATTGAACTTTCCTTGATGGACCCGGATTTGACACAGCTTGCACGTTACTTCGGTGGAACACCTACCGGGGAAGATGGTAAGCGTGTTTGGATTCGTCCCAAGAAGTTGGAATACAAGGAATGGGCTATGTGGATTGAGCCGGAAGAGGGCTTGTTTGTCGGATGTGCCAATGTGCGTATCATCCCGACATTCGAAATTACCTATTCTTCAAAGGGTATCTGCCTTGTGCCTATGACTATCAAGTTCCAATCAAACTTGCAAGCAAGCGAGGAAATGAGCGACCCAACAGTAGCATGACACTGAAAAAGTCTGAGAACCGATAGCCTCCTATCCCCGGATGGGGGGCTTTTTAACTTTTAAGACAAATGGAACAACTGAATAATGAACGTGAATTGACCCGTGAAGAACGCTTGGAAATCGAAGAAAAGGCGATACAGGCACTTGTGAACATGGGAGTGAAATTCAATGTACCGCTTAAAATTAACCCGGTAAAACCGCCACGCTTCATCCGTTGGTGGAATAAGCATTTTCCGAACCATGTAAGGATGTGGCGTGACAAACGTATTCCCAAAGGCTGGGATGTGTCCGAAACAGAAGTACCCAATGCCGCTTTGCAAACTATGGAGCGTGTATATATGCGCCACTTCCATTTGAAGCCTCTTTATTTGGGTACGATGGATTGTTTGAGGCGGTTGTATCTGAATATAGAATACGATGAGGAAAAGATACAAGCCGAACCCATACAGGAAAGCAAACGCCTTTTCAAGTATATTCCTCTGATGGCTGAGATTGCAGCCGTAGCCGTGCTTAACAATCCCGTGGTAGCTGACCCCTCTAAAGACAAAGAGGTGAAAGCCTTGAAAGCGTTTTTCATGGAACACCTTACATCTACCCGGCTTGAAAAGCTGGCAGACGTGATAAGCCAAATGATGAATCCCGGGGGTTTTACGTCCTCTATTCGGTCAATACGGGAGATAGGAACGACCAATCCGAAGAAACTCAAAGCAAACCGAGTAGAGTAATCGGGCTAAATAGCCCGTGGGGTAATCGTGGGGAAATTATCAAGTCCTTTGGCTGGACTTACGATTATCTGCTTTGGGGTATCAGTTGGCTAAACGTACAAATCATGCTGGCAGATGCGGCACGTGTGGAACAAGAGCCGGAGCAAACGGACGGAAACAAAGATGGTGGGAAGCCGCCTGTACAGCTAAAGACAAAGGATGATATTAAGAATTATCTGAAAGGAATAATGTAATGGATAATATAAACGGAGCGTTGGCGTTCAAAGCCACCCTTGATATAAATGATTTCAACGTGTCGGCACAAGCGATGGAAAGGAGTATCAAACAGGTTTCATCCACAGCCGTATCGGAATCGTCTGTGATGGATAACTCCATTCAGAGCTTTGCGCAAAATGGGGCGAAATACATTGTTTCCTACCTCGTTGGGCAGGGTATGGGGACTTTGCTTCAAAGTATCGTGCAAACACGTGGGCAGTTTCAACAGTTGGAAATTGCCTTTACAACCATGCTCAAAAGTGGTACGCAAGCAAAGGGCTTGATGGATAGGCTTATTGATACAGCCGCCAAAACTCCGTTTGACCTTTCGGGCATTGCGAGTAGTGCCAAACAGATGCTTGCTTACGGCTCAACCGTGGATAATGTGGTGGATGAGCTGGTAATGCTTGGTAACGTGGCTTCGGGCGTGGGTGCGCCACTACAGGATATTGCCTACCTCTATGGAACGCTACGGACACAAGGCAGGGCATTTACCGTGGATATTAGGCAGTTTGCCGGGCGTGGTATTCCCATCTATGAGGAACTGGCTAAAGTGCTTGGCGTAACCAAAGATGAAGTTTCCAACCTTGTAACGGAGGGTAAGGTTGGCTTTGCGGAAGTAGAAAAGGCTTTCCAAAACATGACGGGTAAAGCCGGGACTTACTACAACCTCATGCAAGAACAAAGCAAGTCCCTAACGGGTATGATTTCCAACATGGGTGATGCGTGGGAACAATCGTTAAACAAGTTGGGTGCGGATAACCAAGATGTTTTTGCCGGAGCTATTGAAAGTGCTACCTATATGGCAGAGCATTTGGATGATATTTTGCGTATTTTGAAAGCCGTTGCTATAGGCTATGGAAGCGTGAAAGCCGCTATTGTACTGAATACATTAGCCACAAAGGGATATACGGGCGTTGCTCTTTTGGATAACACGGCAAGGCAGGCTAAGATTTCCTTAATGAAGTTGGAAGCCGTTGCTACTGGGCAGATGGTAGCTCAGACAAAAGCGATGGTTGCAGCCCAAAACAGCCATGTCGCAGCATTGCAAGCGCAACTGACGGTAGAGGAACACGCCAACATGGTAAAGCAGTTACGCATTGCCACCATTCAACAAATGCTTACCATCCAACAAGCAGAATACCTTTCCAATTTGAATCTAACGGCTTCTTCTGCCAATTATGAGGCGGTGGCTCTGAGTGTTCTTACCGTTGAACAAAAGCAAGCTCTAAGCAAGTTAGACTTGTCGGCTAAAAGTGCCGTGTATCGTGCCGCTTTGGAAAATGAGGTTGCCGTTAAGACACAAAACAGTGCGGCTACCTTAAATGCCATGCGTACCGATGTCAAGGCAGCAGCCGTAAAGATGGAATCGGCACGGGCTGATGCACTGGCGGCAAAGGCGGCTGTAGAACGTGCCTATTTGGAAGTGTACAGGGCACAACAGACTGGGAACGCTGAAAAGATAGCCATTGCCACTAAGAAGATGGAGGCAGCGGAGGATAACGCAGCTATCGCACGAAAGACGGCTTTAGCCACCCAATCCGATTTTTACGCAAAGAAAAAACTACTTGAAGCTACAGCCACCAAGCAATCCACAGCCGCTTCCGTGGCAGATACTACGGCAAAGACAACACAAGGGGCTGTAACTTCCGTACTGACTGCAATCACGACAAAAGCAACGGTAGCGGTGAAAGCTCTTTGGGCTTCCATGATGAGCAATCCTATCGGCTGGGTAATGGGATTGATAGGTGCATTAGTCAGTGTAATTACTCTTTTTACGGGCAAACAAAAAGAAGCGACCACGGCAACGGGTGAATTTCAAGATACCACGAAAAAAGAGATTGACGATTTGAATTTACTTTTTGCCGTATTGCAAAATACGGAGAAAGGAACTCAAACACATAAAAATACGATTGAAAAAATCAATGCCGTATGTAAACAATATAATAAGACATTGCTTGATGAAAACGCTACACTTGATTTACAGCGTCTTAAATATGAGGAATTGACTACAGCCATTCAGCAAACTACAGCCGAAAAAATCAAGGCTAAATATACCGAACAAGCTATGCAAGAACTGGTACAAAGCCAAACGGATGCACTTGATAAGCTGAAAGAGAATGCCGAAGATGCAACCTACAAAGAAATTCAAGAAGTTATGGAAACCACCCCGGAGGGTGTAACCGTTATGATGAATAAGGTTGTTGATGTGGCTTCAAGTTCTATTCGTGGAGCTTCGGGGGCTGTATGGGATGCGGTAGAATCTATGGCGGTAGAATCCGCAAACCAATTGAAAGGGCTAACAGGTCAAGCCTATACCGATGCGTTCAATAACTCATTAAACAGCATTGTTTCACAAGTCAAGCAAAGTACAAGTGCGACTGATAAAGAAATGGATGCTTTCAAAAGTAACATAAAAACATATCTTGAAAGTATTGTACAATCAGCAAAAAAGGCGGATGAAACCATAGGCAAGGTGAATAAGGAATTAGAAGCGTTCATTGCTCCGAAAGATACGACTTCTGTAACAGAAAGTACCGACTATGTGGCTATGTCGTTTAACGAGCTGGATAAGAAAATAGGTGAAACTCAGAAAAGTATTGATACCCTCAATGCCAAAAAGGTAAAGGTGGAAGCCGATAATACCCAACTGAAAGAGTTGAAAGACTTGTTGGATAAATTGAATGGTGCTGTAAACACCAAGACTACAAACCTTAACACGGAAAAGGGAATATCAGACCGTATCAAGCAGCTTAAAGATTTGCGTGAAGCTGCCATTATCGGTAGTTCTGACTATAAGAGCTATGATACGCAAATAAAGAAGTTGGAAGCCCGTTTACCCAAGCATACCACGGGGGATAAAGCGGATAGTGCCGCCAAGCAACTACGTGAAAGGCAACTTGAAGCTGACCGCAAATTGGAGGCTGACCGTATTGCAGTCTTGGAAGAGGGCTACGAAAAACGCAAGCGCACCCTTTCGCTCCAACACAAGGAGGCATTGGATAATATAGACAAAGAGGAAAAGGCTTTGGCTAAAGCTCGTAAGGATGCCGGAAAAGGTGGCTTATCTAAGTCTGAAAAGGACGGCTTCGATGAAAGGCGAACACTTGAAAACAAGAAATATGACAAAGCCCAAAACAAACTCTTTGACGGTGAAATAGAGTACAAGAAACAGCAATATGCCTTGTATTTCCGTTGGGTGCGTAACATGGGCGAAGATGTAGCCAATACCCAATTTGCCACGCTTTTAAAAGGCGGTAAATCGTACAAGGAGTATGTGGAAAATGAAATCAAGGCTCTAAAGGATAAACAACAAGCCGGAACACTCACAGAGGGAGAAAGTAACCAACTTATTTCCCTTAATATGCAATACAATGAAATCACGGGGGCAAAGTCCGCTATGGATTCTTTCAAGGAATCTGTATCTAAGACCATTCAGCAAGCCCAAACACTTGCCGAGAAGTTGGAAGCCATAGCCGATGCAAAAGAGAAGCTGGCTAATGGAAGTTCCGGGCTTGTGGGTGCTGACGAAAAAGCGGAAGCCACTTTATTTGTTTCAGAAGAAGATGAAAAGTTACAGGAAGAAGTACAGCAAAAGATACTTTCCTCTTACAGAACCTTTGAGGAACAAAGAAATGACATCCAAAAGGAATACGCCTTGCTGCGTGCTGCCGCTCAAAAGACGGGCGACCAAGAACGGATTAACCAAGTAAACAAGTCGGAGGCAGAAGCGTTAAGCACCCTTACCGCCAATATGTTAAAGCAATCGGATAGTTGGAAGAAGTTATTTGGCGATTTGGATAGCCTTTCTGTAGCTGAAATAGATAAGTTGGTGGCTGATATTGAAACAAAGCTAAAAGATGCGGATTTGAAACTGAATCCCGTAGATTACCGTGCTTTGATTGATAGTTTGAATCAAGCAAAGGAAACGCTTATTTCAAAGAATCCTTTTAAGGCTTTAGGCACGTTCTATGATGATTACATTGAAGCCAAAAAGAAGCTGGCAGAAGCCAAAGCGAATGTTGCTGCCGGAAAGGGTACGGATGAGGATGTGAAAAAGGCAGAGGCTGACATGAAGAAAGCCGCCAAAGGCGTAACCAAGTCCATTGAAACGATTACCGATACGGCTACCACGTGCGGCAATGCCATTGCATCCATGTTTTCTGATTTGGGACAGGATGATTTGGCAAACGGCTTAGGCACTGCAATGGAGTTGTTCGGGCAGTTGGGCAATGCCGCCGCCTCTGTAGGTAAAATGATGAGCGGTGACATATTGGGAGGCGTTACGGGTATGGTAAGTGCCGTTACTTCTGTAGTGGGCATATTTGCCAAATTGCATGATTCCAAGTATGAGAAGAAAATTCAAAATCTGCAAAAGGAAATAGATGCGCTGGAACAATCCTACAACCGTTTGGAACGAGCCTACAATAATACTTATTGGGTGTTCAATGATAGCCAACGTGAAGCCTACGAAAAGAATATCCAACTGATTAACGACCAAATACGGGCTTTGGAACAAGAAGCCAATATAGCAAAGAAGAATTGGGATTTTGCCCGTTACGCTCAACTCAACAAGGAGATTAAGGAACTCAACAAACAGTTGAAGAATGCGGAAGAAAACGGAGATATGTTTTCTATCTATGAGGCTCAGAAAAAGAACCTCAAACAGCAACAAGAGGATTTAAGAAAGCAAATTCAAGCTGAAAAGGATAAGAAGAAAACCGATAACGGAAAAATCCAACAGTGGAACGAGCAAATAGAATCCATTACCCAACAGATAGAGGATTTGGATAGGTCAATGATGGAAACGCTTGCCGGAACGGATGTAAAAACCGCCATTGATGAATTTGCCGATGCGTTGGTAGATGCTTATTGCAAAGGTGAGGATGCAGCGGAAGCATTGGGCGAAAAGACAAAAGAAGTCCTTAAAAAAGCGGTTGTGGAAGCGTTGAAACGTGAGTTTTTGGCAAAGGGAATCAATGATGCCGTTCTCTATTTGGGAGAATCCATGAAAGACGGGAAACTGACCGATGTAGAGAAGCGAGAATTTGAAAGGATGGTGAACGCTGCCGGGGATTTGTTCAATTCCGCATTGGAGGGTATTGGTGATTGGATTAAGGATGTGGAGGAAGAAACCGTACAGCAAGACCCCCTTACGGGTGCGGTTACTTCCATGAGTGAGGAAACGGGCGGTGTGATAGCCGGGCGGTTGAATGCCTTTGTCATAAACCAAAGCGACCAAACCTCTATTATGAGGCAGGCACTTGTTTACCAAGCAGAAATAGCCGCCAACACGAAGTTGAGTGCATCAGAGCTGACGGAGATTAAAACTACTTTGAAGCGCATTGAAAATAAAGATAGTTCACTTTTATCACAAGGAATAGCATAGTTATGGAACTGGTACAACAACTTAAAGAGGATGGCAAGGCAAAGGGGCTTTGCCGGATGTGGCAAATGAAGCTAAGAACGGGGCTTGACTATGAGCAACTGATACAGCTTTACATTAAGGGCATAGATTTCTGTATATCGGAGAATTACCCCACGCTTGACTTTATACGGGAACACTTCAAAGGCAAATGCGAGGTTTACGGGGTGTTTGTGGATGATGAGGTTACGGATAAGGTGAATTTACCCGATGTGGTGCTGAATGGTGACTGCAAAGCTATGTTGGAGTATGACGGCTATTCTGTTTCACGGGTATATGCACGGCATGATTCCCATAGTGCCGTAAACGTGTCGGACAATGCGATTGTTACCATAGACGCTTTCGATAACTCGTATCTGTATGTGGCGGTAGCCGGAACGGATGCAAAGGTGCTTGTGAATCTGTATGGCAATGCCAAAGCGGATATAGAGGGAGTGGGGATAGAAGTTAGACAAATGAATAAAAATACTTACTGATATGGATAAGAACATGATTTTACACCTGCCTTTCGATGACCCGGACGGTAGTATAGCTTACGACTTTTCACAGTACCGCAACGATGCCACCTTATCGGATGGTGCGGATTTTTCTAAGAAATCTAAAGTGGGTAAATCACTTGCTTTGAATGGTACGGGCGAATGCGAAACAGCTCGTTCCATACCCTTTAGCGGTAATTTTACACTTTGTTTTTGGGTGCTGCCTGTTTCTCAAAAGTTAGGCTGGGTGCTGAATATGCCCGGTATAGACAATTATAAAGAGCAATGGCTTGATGTAATGCCCGATGGCTGGATTTTCTTTGCTTTCGTTAAGTCCGGCAATATGTTTACCGTCTATGAGAACACGACCCGGATATTCAGTGAAATATTACCAAAGACACCAACGGGGCTTTCCATCAACGACCAATCACTTTTTGGGACGAAAGCCTTGCTGGACGAAGTGAAACTGTTTGACGTGGCGAAAGAACCCCGTGAAATATTCGAGTTGCAGAAAGATACGGATGTGGAATATTTCATAGACGGAAAGAACTTCAAGGAGTTTGGGGTATTCGTTTCCAAAAGTGCCGGATTGGTTGGACGGTTGGAGCGCAAAGAAGCCTTGCAAGTGAACTGGGACAATTACCACGGTATTGTAAGGGATAAGAAGCGACCACGCTACAAGGAACGCAACATTACGCTGGATTGCTTTATTGAGGCTTCGGGACGTGCCGCCTATGTGGAATGGGTAAACCTTTTCTTTTCCCAATTCGATGCGGAGGGGAACCACCGTTTGCGTGTGGACTATGACGGAAAGGCAAAGCCTTTGGTATATGAAGTGGAATTGCTGGATGAGGCAGACCCGGAAAAGAGCTGGGGACAATATAGCAACGATTTGATGGTGGGTACATTCCGTTTAAAGCTGGTGGAAGATGAACCTGTGAAAAAAGTGCTTAGATATATAGGTGGAACTGCAAACGGCAAGGCTACGATTACCGTCACTTCGTCCAAGCTGCTTAATATCTATTGGGGTGACGGCACGCACACTTACGATGTGTCCGGCAGCGAACAAACGATAGAACACACTTACGTTACACCCGGTGAATACGAGATAATCGTTTCGGGCGTGATTGAAGACATTGAAAAATTTGAAACCAATGCTATTGTGATATGGGAACTCTTGAAATAATCAGGCGCAACGGTGAAAAGGTACGCTTGTTTTCCAAAGAGCCGTTTTGTACGCTGAAATCAGCCGCTCAAAACAGTTCCTTAATGGGGGATGATAACGTACAGCTTTCCATTGTTTCCTCTGAGTTGCTTAATTTAGGCAAGGGAGATAAAATCATAGTGGAGGGTGAAGAATACACCATCCGTACTAAGGTGAACCGTGAAATGCTTTCGGACAACCATTATGTGCATGATGCCACTTTCTACGGAGTGATGTACGAGCTGATGAAAAGCCTGTACCGAAACACCGATGCAAACGGGAAATCCAGCAAAAGCACGTTTGACCTCACTTATAATATCCGGGACTTTGTAAAGGTGCTTATCTACAACGTGAGCCGTGACTATCCGGGCTTATGGGCTTTCGATGAAGCTAATTGCCCGGACACAGAACCCCGTACCATTTCCTTTGCCCGTAACAATTGCCTACAGGTTTTGCAAATGCTTTGCAGTGACCGTGAATTTGATTTGGAGTTTCTCATTACCCAAAAGGACGGGGTGCGTACCATCCACATAGGAAAGTTCGGTGCAAAAGTTGTGCCCCCGGGTGGCAACGCTTTCTTTGAGTGGGGCAAAGGCAACGGCTTGTACAAGCTCAAAGAGCAAAAGGTAGATGATAAGACCATTATCACAAGACTTTGGGTGGAGGGTGGCACGACCAACATTCGGAGTGATTACAGGGACTATTCAGAACGCCTACAGCTTCCGTTTCCAGTGCGTTTGAACAAAAAGGAACACAGACTATGGGACGGTACAATAGTACCGCCTCAGAGCGAATATATAGGCATATCCGATGATAACAAGCGTTATTTGGAGGATGGCGATTTGAGGGATGCACTGGGTAGTGATGAGGATGCTGTGACGTATGATAATATTTTCCCGAAACGGACGGGTACGGTTACTGCTTTGGTGGCTGATGATATAAACAGCTTCATTGATGATACAATGGACTTTGACCTGAACGAGAAAGACGATAAAGGTACAAAGTATCTGATTAACGAGGTATCGGCAAAGATTACTTTCATTTCGGGTAAATTAGCCGGACAACAATTTGAATTGGCGCAAAAGGGAGGATACGACCATGCAACAAAAAGGTTTACGCTCATTCCATTTACGGACAACAGGGGGCTAACTATTCCTACCACTGAAAGCGAGGCTTACCGAATAACGGAGGGTGACACGTATAAGATTACGGATATTCACCTGCCTAAATCTTATGAAGATGATGCAGAGGAAGATTTATGGTATGCCGGATATAACGAGTTCAAGCCACGCACACAGGCACGGGCGCAATATCAGCTTACCTTTGAACGCTCCTACTTTCTGAACGCTTTGCCAAGCGATAGCGAAACAACCGTCTTTCATGTGGGTAACTATGTACCCGTGAAAGATGAGCGTTTCGGTATTGAGAAGAATATCCGCATCCAAAAGGTGACAAAGAACCTGCTTGTGGAGCATGACTATACACTGACCCTTTCGGACATTACAGCCATTTCCCCAATCACTCAAACGGTTGTGGATGTGGGACGGCACGAAACAATCATAGAAAACAATCGGCTTCGGGACTTGACTAAGGCACGGAGGGGATGGCGTACAACAGAGGAACTGCGTACAATGGTGTATGATACGGACGGTTATTTTGACCCCGAAAACATCAAGCCCAATTCCATTGACACCAATATGCTTACGGTGGGGTCTAAGAGCCAACAATTTGTTTTGATAGATGTGATACTGCAAGCCAACGTAAACGGAATATCCAATCGTTTTGATGCTTCTGCCGGGGTATTGGCTCACTTGACTATTGATGATGAGATAATCAAGCATTGGAACATGGCGGCTGGCTCATTCACTCTATCAAGCCCAAAGGGGTACTATGTGTTTGCCAAGTGCTCCAAGAAAAGCACGGATGGCATTTGGTATGTGACACAGGAACAACTAAAGGTTGAACCAACCGAAGACCCGAACAACTATTATTTCCAAGTGGGTATATTGGGGTCGGTGCATTCGGATGATGATTTCAGGGACTTTACCACTACCTACGGATTTACCCGTATCAACGGAAACACTATCACTACGGGTAAGATTATAACAAGCGATAAGGAGTGCTATTTGGATTTGGACGGCAACAAGTTCCGTATCGGTGATTCTTCAAGTTCTATTGATTGGAACGTAACGGCAAAACGCCAATTAACATTGCACAACGTCCGTTTGCTTTCTGATAGTGGGGACACCTCACATATCGGGGTGTTCCGTGGCACATATAATCCGAAGTACGTGTACTATGCCGGGGATGAGGTGACTTATACGGTGAATGGTGAAACGTGTACTTACCGATACACCAACCCCACGCCAAGCATGGGCAACCTGCCTACCAATTCCGTATATTGGTCGGTTGTGGCGAAAGGTTCTACTGGGGATAAGGGAGAAAGCGGTTTATCCGTATTCTATACCTATAATGACAGTGAAACCAAGCCTGCCACCCCTACGGGGGATGGCTCTACGGGAGGTTGGCACAGAACTTCGTCCGAAAACGTGGTTTGGATGAGTATAAAGAACGCCAAGACCGATACGGAGGGTGCGTGGGGTATTCCTTTTCGTGTGCGTGGTGCTGATGGTACTTCAATCAATATCAAAGGTTCTAAGGACAATGTTTCACAACTGCCTACCGTTGGAAATTCAGAGGGCGATGCTTATCTAATCGGGGGCAACCTCTATATTTGGGATGGCACGAACTGGAAAGATGTTGGAGCTATTAAGGGGGAAGATGGAAAGAGTAGCTATCTTCATAAGAAGTATTCCGATGATGGCGGCAAAACGTTCACAGCCGGAAACGGTGAAACACCCGGAAGATGGTTGGGTTTGTATGTGGATATGATACCCACCGATAGCGACAAACCAAGTGCCTACAAGTGGAGCGACACGAAAGGACAAGACGGAACGCCCGGTTTACCCGGTGAAGATGGGCGTACTCCATACTTCCATATCAAGTATTCGGACAACGGGGGAATGTCGTTCACTGCAAACAATGGTGAAGAGCCGGGCGATTACATAGGGCAATACACCGACTATGTGCAGAAAGACAGCGACAACCCGATGGATTACACGTGGGCTTTAATTAAAGGAGAATCGGGTACGGGTGGAACGGATGCCGGAGCTGGCGAATACTACGAATACCGTTACGCTAAAAATGGCTCGACTTCAACGCCCCCCACTTTGGATATTAATTCTTCCAATCCTGCCGGATGGACTACGGAAATGCCAACACTTGATGAGTTTGAATACTTGTGGTGCATCATGGCTAAGAAGTCCGGGCTTGCAGACCGTACCAAGTTCTATTTGCCCATTGAGGAAAACAATTTTTCTGATGTTTCGGGTAATGGCTACAATGGCGTATTGGGTAGTGGAACGGTGGTAAAGGACGGAACGAGATATGCCCTCAATCTGAGTGGTGGAATGGAGAGCCGTATTCCTTATGATTTACCCTTTGGGGAAAGTTTTACACTCTGTTTTTGGATGAAGTCAGAACAAAGGCAAATAAAGTGGATGTTGAACGGGTATAACGGTAGGCACTATGTGGAAAAGAGTATTGCAATCACGCCTAACACGTGGTTTCACCTTGCATTCCGCTTCAATGACCGCACCGTTACGGTATTCAAAAACGGGGAGCAATTACATAGTGGCAGTGTTAATATCATGGCTGTAGGCTTTGCTATTTACGATGATGATGTATTCGGCTCTGCCGTATATTTCGATGATGTGCGTTTGCTGATGGGAGCTTTGCCTGTGAATGATATTGCTTCCGTGATGAATGGCAAGGCAGACACGATGGTACAGAAATGGAGTACCCCTGTACGTATAAACTCCTATAATGGTGATAAAGGCGAACCGGGTACGAGTGTAACGTTGGCAGATGTGGAGTATGCGCAAAGCACGTCTAATACCGTTGCGCCTACTACGGGGTGGCAGACAACCGCTCCTACATGGATTGACGGGCGGTATATATGGAGTAGAACGAAAGTGTCTTATTCCGATAATACGACCACATACACTAAGGCGGTTTGTATTACAGGCGGCAAGGGTACTACTGGTGTTGGGGTATCGTCCATTGTGGAGCAATACTACCTATCCAGTTCGGCAACCTCATTGCTTGGTGGCTCATGGGGTACAACACGCCCAACTTGGAAAGATAAATGGTATATATGGACACGCTCGGTTATCACTTATACGAATGGAACGAGCGACACCACGGCTGCAATATGTGTCACGGGGTCGAAAGGTGATAAAGGCGAACCGGGTGATAAGGGCGAAAAAGGAGATAGCCCGGCTGCTGTATATCAAGGATTGTACAGTAGTAGCAAAACTTATTACGGCAACAAATACAGGTTAGATGTGGTAAAGTACAATAATGTGTTTTATGTTGCCCGTATTGATGCAGGAACGTTCTCGGGTGTCGTGCCGACCAACACAAGCAAATGGAATACTTTTGGGGCGCAATTCGAGAGTGTGGCAACCAACCTATTGTTGGCTGAAAACGCCAATATAGCCGGGTGGGTATTCCGTAACGGACGTTTGGAAAGTCAGAATGGAAATGTATATATGGACGGGAATAAAGGCGAAGTACGTCTAAAAGGCACATTGCAACTATCAACAGGATTTAGCGGCAATTTCTCCGATGTAAACCTATTCTATCTTCCGGAAACGACAAGCGAACGCAATATTACTATGGGCTATGAAAAAGAGGATATAGGTAAAGTATGTCGGCTTTATAATAGTGGGGCTTTTGGTAAAGCCAATTATCTTGTTGAGATGAATACGTTTTCAATAACTGATAATGTTACTTCGTCAAGTTCATCTTTATATGCTTTAATAAGACCGCAAGAAATTGTCGAAATGACTTGTTTTGAGCGTAAGGGAAGTACGCCAAGTAAAATTCTTGGAGAGTGGACGATAACAAGCCGTTTTTCAAGAGATGATTTTATAACAAATGGAGCTACTGGGCGTTTTGCCCGTATTATGGCGATGGGTACGTTCTATGGTAGTAGTGGCGCAAGTGTAAGCGGCAAGTTTTTCGATGGCAGAAACCTAAGAGAGGTATTTACCGCATCAAGACAAGATACCGGGCGTTACAGACTTTCGTTTGCGAATGGTACACTGCCAAGCGGCTACATGGTAATGGTTTGCGGAAATGGTACTATAAGCGGAGGCTCTAACCCGTTAAAGGCGAATGTGTATGTACAATATTCTACCTATTTTGAGGTAATGACTTCCGATGATAGTTCAAGGAATGACGGCAATTTCAATTTTGTAGTGTTTGCCCCGGATTGGGATTATAAATATTGATATATTGAAAGGAGGTGTTTATAATGGCAAAGAAAGGCGGTAAGAAAACAAGTAAAAAAGGCAAGGGTGGATGTAAATAGCCCTCATGTGTTTAGTTTTGTCTGAAAATGTGTTTAGCGAACACATTTATGATTATATTTGCAGTTAGATAAACTTGATTTACTTAGTGAATTATGGAAACAACAATGTATAGCCTGCGGATTCTTTCCAAAGGCAAGGTTACAGACCTTTCCAATGGTTTTGCTTTGGGTGGTGTTCCGTTTACCATCTTTGTACGACCTAAAGAGGTTACGATGGAAACAAGTACGCTGCTTAAATGCAAGCTCATTTGTGATAAGGAATTTAGTATGTTCCCCGTACCTATCGGGGATTGGACGCCCGGAGCGATAACCGTAATATCCCCAAACGGTATCGACCTTTCGGTATATGATGTGTATTGGGGTGCTGGTGAAACATTAAATAACTTATAGCTATGGGATTATTATTGGGAAGCGGAAACACGAAACCGCAATATCCTTACGACCAATGGTATGGGGTGCAAGGTGATTTCAACTCACAGGACTACAAACTAAAGCGTGTGGGTAATTTGGATTTGCACCGTACATTACCCATTCAAGCGAAGCTGAAACGCTTTGTGGAAAACCCTGACGGCTCGGTTAAGTATTACCTTAACCAAAATGACAGCCGTAAAAAGGATTCGGGTGCAACGGCTGTGATTGACAGCACGGACGGTAATGTAATGCTTGAAAAGCCGGAATATTACTTCAAGTTGGAGATAGAGGGGACGAAATGGATTCGTGCCTATTCCGAATATCCGTTGCCCGGCTTTATCAAGATGGAACGAAAGACGGTAAGCCCGTGGTATGCAACGGTGGATATTACCAACTCTGTAGCCGTTTCGGGATGTTGGCTCACTTGGAATGGCGATGAAATTGCAAGGGATTCAGACGGATTTGTTATACTCAAAGCGAATGCCGCACAATTCAGAGGTGGTTCGGGTGCTGGTGATGCCGCTAAGGATGGTACTTACAACTCCATGTTGGGTATGCCTCGTACTTCCATTTCAAAGGCTGGTGTTCGTCCTCTTTGCAAGAACGGAACACACCACGGGGCGTACAGGGTGTACAATGAAATTGCTTGGTTGCAACGTGTGGAATATGCCTCATTGCACTGCCAAGATGCTTACACCGAAACGCTGACTGCTGACGGATTCCATCAAGGAGGCTTAGGGAGTGGTCCGGTTGTTAATGGTACGGAGTGGAATACATGGGGAGGTTACAGACCCTTTGTGCCTTGCGGTGTTACTGCAACGCTGGGAAACAACACGGGTAAGGTGTCCTACACCATCAAGGGATGGACTGGTGGCGATAAGGTGGTACAAGTAACCTCTTACCGTGGCTTGGAAACTCCTTATGAATACTTGTGGATGCTTGCTGATGATGTACTAATTTGGCATAAAGCGGATGTGTCTATTGCCTATGTATGCGAAGACCCGACAAAATTCACCTCTCATTCAGATAGTGCTACTACCGTACCTATCGGATATGAAGCCATTACGGAGCTTCCACGAACTGAGGGCTATGTGCTTTCTATGGCTCATTCCACTAAAGGTTATTCCTTTGCCGAAAAAGTAGGAGGTTCAAGTAATAAAGGGTATTGCGATTACTATTGGACTCCCACAGGTGGTAGTACGTGGTCTGCTGTAGGCTGGTATGGTGCCCTTTTGTCTGCTAATGCGGGTTATGGTGCGTTTGCGGGTTTCGGTTCTCTGCGTGCGGGTAATCGTTCCTCGTATGCGTATGCGTACGTTGGGTTCCGCTTGTGCCGTTTTTGACGGACTGCAAAACTCGGTGAACGGAGCAACGAAAATGGCGTTGGATTGAAAAAAATAAAAACATAACAGGGTTGTGGCGGCTGGTGCCCTTTTGTCTGCTAATGCGAATAATGGTGCGAATGCGGGTTTCGGTTATCTGAATGCGAATAATCGTTCCTCGAATGCGAATGCGAACATTGGGTTCCGCTTTTACCGTGGTTTCAACTTATAACTGTTGCTGCCACGCCCTTACCTCACAGGGACTATCGGCACGTCTGATAGTTGGTAAAATAATATGGATTAGGACGGTGCAAGTAAGTAATTGAAAGCTCTGTTTTAGAACAACGGCACAAATGGGTGTAGTAAAGACTGAATACGGGTTATGTTATACGGCTGATACCTGCTTTAATCAATACTCGGATTTTGAGGATTGCGGTTTATATGTCGGTGATACAGGAAAGATATTCATTTCCCAAGCTAAGAAAATTAAGAATGTTTATCACCTGATATATGAATGCTCCAACCTCATACGGGCGCAATATAAGGCACAGCAAGGCAAAGGAGAGCGTACCGAAATATCCAAGTTCAATGAGAACATTTTGGAGAATTTGGATAGCTTGTACTGGGACTTGCGCAATGAAACTTATACCCCCGGTGAATATCGGATTAAGGTTATATATGAGCCGAAAGAAAGGGTGATTATGATTGCCCCGTTCTTCCCGGACAGGATAGTACACCATTGCATTATCAATGTGTTGGGGCGTTACTGGACTAACTTCTTCATTGCGAATACATACGCTTGTATCAAAGGGCGTGGTATTCATAAATGTATGGAGGATGTGCATACGGCTTTAATCATAGACAGAAAAGGTACAAGGTTCTGTTTGAAGATTGACATCAAGAAGTTCTATGATAACATAGACCACGCAGCATTGAAAAGGATAATCCGCTACACTATAGCGGATGAACAACTGTTAAGGCTGTTGGATAAGATAATAGATAGTAACGGTAAAGACAAGGGGCTGCCAATAGGCAATTTCACAAGTCAATATTTGGCTAATCTCTATTTAGCATATTTCGACCATTGGGTTAAAGAAGAACTGGCTAAGATAGTGATGAAGCGTTTTGGGGTGAAAATCTACTACTATCGCTATATGGATGATATGGTGATACTATGCGCTGACAAAGAGGCACTGCATTTCGTACTCGACATGATGGGGCTTTACTTGGGTGGCGAATTGAAAGTAGAGATTAAAAGCAACTGGCAGATATTCCCGGTTGATGCTCGTAGCATTGATTATGTGGGATTCAAACAAAACCATTACGGCATATTGCTAAGAAGCGGTATTCTGAAAAGGTTTTATAAGAAATTCCACCGCACCATCAATAAATACGAAATCAAAGATGAAACGGATATTAAACACTTCTTCCCATCTGAATATGGCTGGATAATCAGATGCTCGGAGGAACACAGTAAATTCATTTTTAATAATTGTTTGAACGATGGAAGCAAATGTTTTGACTACAGGGCTGCTGGCTAAGACTAAGCCGGAGGTGATAGATTCTCTTAATAACGGGCAGGGAACGTTCCTTTATAACCATAACATCAAAGAGGTTAAGGTTATTGCAGACAAAGAGGGTGGCATTGAGATTACGACTGATGCGGAACGTGCCACAGGCACGATGTTCCAATATGACAGCGTGAGGGTGGAATATCCAAAAACGGCTGATAATATTTTCAGCACGTTGCTTACTGCAAGATACCCGGCTAAGACAGAAAGTAAGCTGGTAAACGAATATCAGTCTGCCATGCTGGGATTGCTTGCCGAAAGTGCGAAATCCCCCTATGAGAACTTTTTGAAAGACCGTTTGGCTATCCGTGAAATGGTGGATGCCGATTGTGAAACCTATAATATACCGATGGACTTATGAACGAGGTAATGGACTTTGAGGAAACAGAATCCTTGAATGAAGATATTTTCGATTGTGAATACACCTCAGTAGATGCCGTGATTAATGAGGTCACGGTGTTTACGGGATGTAAGGAAAGACAGACAGAGAACGGAACGAGAACACTAATCGCCTATGGCGAGGGTATCGGTGCATCCGCTTTCTATACTGATAGTAAGAAGTTGAAAGATGTTGTTTTAGACCCGAAGCGCAAATATCCATTTCGTGCCGTAATCAAAGTGGTACGCTATGGAACGATGTACGGGTTTAAGTTCTTTCCACCGAATACTCCAATCACGCAGGAGGATAGGGATAACTTTGAGTATTACAAGCGAAACAAGTATAAGAAAAACCGATGATGGAAGAAAGTTTGAAAGTAGCACAAGGCATAAGCGATTTTGGCTTTATGGTGATAGTGTGCGCTGTGTTTCTCTGTTTGGCGGCTGCACTTATGGTAGCTTGTTTCAAGTGGTTCAAGTCTATCATTAACGACATGATTAAAAGCAATCAGTCTATGGTAGCCGAACTTCTGACGGAAACCAAAACCCAAAATGATATGCTCACTGACATTGCAGAGGGGTTAAGACCCGAAACGCAGTTGCGGATAAAAAACATATCAAGCATTTACTTTGACCTTGCCGTTGAGAGGGTTTGCCGTATAATAAAGAAAGTGCGTGAAGAAAACCACATCGCAGACCGTGAAGCCACGAAAGCGAAAGTACACACCTTGATTATGAATATGCACGAGGACAGAAACAGCCGATTTGATGCACATTCGTATCGAGGGAAACGATTGTCAAGCTACACTTCGCCCGAATGGATTGAATGGGTAGAGCAATGTGTGTTGTCAGAGGTTTATGCGGAAACGGTGAACAATGGCAGAGCTTATACCAATGTACAAATGGTATATGACAGAATTAAAATAGATTTTTACCATAAATTGAATCAAGAATGAAGATACTTATAGACAATGGGCATGGAGAAAATACACCGGGTAAACGCAGCCCGGATGGAACTTTCAGGGAGTATGCCTATACAAGAGAAATTGCGGATGAAGTCGTGCGTGAACTGGCTAAACGTGGCTATGTAGCGGAACGCATTGTTAAGGAGAACTTGGACGTGCCTTTGGCTGAACGTGCAAGGCGTGTGAACGAGATTTGCGCCCGATATGGAGCTAATAACGTGTTGCTTGTTTCCATCCACTGCAATGCTGCCGGGAATGGCGAATGGATGAATGCCCGTGGATGGTCTGCCTATACCACTAAGGGCAAAACGAAAGCTGACGAACTGGCAAACCGAATGTATGATGCTGCCGCTTGCTTTATTACCGGGCAAAAGATTAGGCGTGACTATTCGGATGGCGACCCGGATTGGGAGGAAAATTTTTACATCCTTTCCAAGACGAAATGCCCGGCTGTATTGACGGAAAATTTCTTCATGGATAACAAGGAAGATATTGCTTACCTTACATCTATGGAGGGGAAACAAAACATTGTGAACACCCACGTAGAGGGTATAATCCAATACATCAAGGAATATGAGAAATAAAGCGTTTTTGATATTAATCGCCCTCTGTGGGCTTTTGATGGCGGTTACCTTTGGGCTATGGGCTTATTGTTCCAAGTTGAAATCAGAAAAGGAAAGATTGGATGGCAACCAAACCGCCTTGTTGGAGAAAATTAAATTTTACCAAACAGAATCCGGAAAATCCGCTGCTTCTGTACAGGCATTGACTTTATCCAAGTCTGAGGTGGAAAAGCATTGTGCCGACTTGACGAATACCGTTAAGGAACTTGACTTGAAAGTAAAGAGGTTACAAGCGGCTTCCACGAATGCAACAAAAACGGAGGTGGAGGTACAAACCATAGTTAAGGATAGCATTATATACCGTGATACATCCTATCTTAAAGTCCAAGCAATACGATGGAAAGACCCGTGGATAAATGTTGATGGCTTAATCATGCCCGATAAGAAACTGGATTTACGCATACAATCTGTAGATACCCTATTTCAAGTAGTGCATAGAGTGCCTAAGCAATGGTTGTTTTTCCGATGGGGAACAAAGGCTATTAGGCAAGAAGTTGTAAGTAGCAATCCCCATACCAAAATAGTGTATTCGGAATATATAGAATTGAAGAAACGGAAAAAGAAATGATTAGGTGTTAGTAATAGAGTAGAACTTTTGTTCTGAGCCGGGTTCGCTGTGAAGTGCGCCCGGTTTTTCTTTGTCCTTTGAAATAAAAGTCATATCTTTGCAGTACCGATTCTGAAAATCGGTGTTGCATTGTACCCCTGTATTCTTCTTTTGGAGAGGCAGGGGTATTCAACAAAAATGCAAAAGTTCTACTATAGTTCTACGAAAAATTGAAATAGTCTCGCAAGTGACTGATACTCAAAGTTGGATTAGAAGTTTCCTAAACTTTAGATAGGGGTTCGATTCCCCTCGGGACTACTCAGAAAGATGTGAGAACCAAAAAGGGGAAGCCGACGATTAATCGGCTTCCCCTTTTTGGTTCTTAGGAGATTGTTGTTAAGGAGTTATCGGGAGTGATAACCCTTTTATCTTCCGATAACTCCTTAATAAATATATTATTTCGTTTTCTCTGCAACCGGTTCAGTAATCTTCTTGTTCTTCAACATCATGTAAGCAATAGGAGATGCGATGAACGGAGAAGACAACGTACCGAAGACAACACCAAGAATCATAGCGAATGCGAAGCTGCGGATGGAATCACCACCAAGGATGAAGATACACAGCAACACAATCAACGTACTCAGTGAAGTATTGATGGTACGAGCCAAAGTCGTGTTCAGAGAATCGTTGAACAACTGCTTCCTGTCTCGCTTCGGATACAGGTGGAAGAACTCACGTACACGGTCGAAGATAACCACCTTGTCATTGATAGAATAACCGATAGCTGTCAGGATAGCACCGATAAACGTCTGGTCAATTTCCAGAGAGAACGGCATCCAGCCCCAGCACAACGAGTAAGCACCAAGGATCATTAATGTATCGCTGGTCAGCGCTGCGATGGAACCTACACTATAAGCAATGTTGCGGAAACGGATCAGGATATACAGACCGATGGCAATCAGGGCAAGGAATACAGACCATATTGCGGAAGTCTTGATGTCGTCGGCAATGCTCGGACCTACTTTTTGTGAACTTACGATACTGCCGCCTGTGTGGTTCTCGCGGTCGATGAATGTCTCCAGCGTGATGTTTTGCGTCAACATCGGTTTCAGAGTTTCATACAGGTAGGCTTCGATTTCAGAGTCTACGTTGTTGCCGTCTTCTTCGATGCGGTAGTTCGTGCTGATACGTACGGTTTTCTTGTCTGTACCGATGGCGATTACACTTACGTTGGCATCACCGAACTTGCTGGAAATCAATGCACGTACCTCTTCTGGCTCTATCGGGTTTTCAAACTGTACCTTGAAGTTGCGACCGCCAGTGAAGTCGATGCTTTGGCTCAGGCCACGTACAACGAGCGAACCAATGCAGAAGACAAGGATAACGCCGGCAGTGGTCAACCACTTCTTGTTTCCGCCCATGAAGTCGAAATGTACGTTCGCCATCAGGTTCTTGGAAATCTTAGAAGAGAACGTCAGGTTCAGCAACTTGTCTTTACTCATGAAGTGCTCGTAGAACAAGCGTGTCATGAATACGGCGGTAAAGAATGAAATCAGGATACCGATAATCAATGTCGTGGCGAAACCGCGGATAGGACCTGTACCGAAGTTGAACAGGATGATACCGGTGATGATAGACGTCAAGTTAGAGTCGAAGATCGCAGAGAACGCATTGGAGTAACCGTCTGCGAGGGCTTTCTTCACACCCTTGCCGGAACGCAACTCCTCTTTGGTACGTTCGTAGATCAATACGTTGGCATCCACAGCCATACCCAGTGACAATACCATACCGGCGATACCGGACATGGTCAAGGCTGCCTGGAAAGAAGAGAGGATACCCAGCGTGAAGAACAGGTTCAGAACCAGTGCACAGTTGGCTACCATACCCGGAACGAATCCGTACATGGAGCACATATAGATCATCAACAGGATTAATGCTACGATGAATGAGAATACACCAGCGTTGATGGAAGCCTGTCCCAGTGACGGACCGACGATGTCTTCCTGAACGATACGTGCAGGAGCAGGCATCTTACCGGATTTCAATACGTTTGCCAAGTCCTTGGTCTGATCCAATGTGAAGTGACCGGTGATAACAGAGTTTCCACCCGTAATTTCAGTCTGTACGTTTGGAGCAGAATATACATAGCCGTCCAATACGATGGCAACGCTCTTTCCGATGTTCTGCTTGGTGAGTTGAGCCCAACGGCGTGCACCGTCAGAGTTCATGGTCATGTTTACGCACGGTTTGCCGTATTGGTCATAGTCGTCCTTGGCATCCACCATGACATCGCCTTCCAGTGGAGCTTTGCCGTTACGTTCGGTAGAGCGGATAGCGTAAAGTTCGAAAGTCTGTTTCTTCGGATCATATTCAAAAGGAGAAACACCCCATTTCAGTTGAAGGTCTCTCGGCAGTTCTGCCTGAATCTCTTTCATGGAGAGATAGCGGTTAATGTCTGCCGTATCCTTATAGTTGGCATAAGCTACGACAGGACCTTGTCCGCTTCCGTTGACTTGCAGGATAGCCAGCAACGGATGCTCTTTCTTGAGCTGTTCCATGTCGAAAGCAGGAGTTTTGTTTTCGCCTTTCAATGCGGCGGCAAGGCTGTCGGTCTTGCTGATGGTCGTTTCCGCTACTGCGGGAGTTGCAGTTGCGTCGTTTGCTTCTACAGCGTCGTCGTTCTGAGTCTGAGCGGTCAAAATGCTGCGCAATTTGTTGTCGGCTGCTTGCAGATAGGGAGCAACGTCCTTCGCATTGTATGTTTCCCAAAACTCCAGATTGGCAGAACCTTGTAGTAACTTTCTTACACGTTCAGGCTCTTTGATACCCGGAAGTTCCACCATGATACGGCCCATTTTGTCTTCCAAACTTTGGATGTTGGGCTGAACCACACCGAAGCGGTCGATACGAGTACGGAGTACATTATATGAGTTGTCTACAGCTGCTTTAACTTCTGAACGCAGCACTTTCTCAACTTCTGCATCGGTAGATTTTTGGTTGACTTTGTCTTTCAATTGTTGCGTGGCGAACAGTTCGGAAAGACGGGCATCCGGAGCTATTCTGTGAAACTCTCTCACAAACAAAGTGATGACGTCATCCTGGCTTGTGATAGCCTGTTTAGCGGCATTTGACAATGCTTGGTTGAATGCTTCATCGGTTTTGTTGTCGGCCAATACCTTGATTACATCGGGTACGGAAACTTCGAGAATGACGTTCATACCGCCCTTCAAGTCCAAACCTAAACTGATTTCCATCTCGCGACACTGTTTCAGTGTCCAGTTGCCGAACCACACTTTCTCGTTAGCCAGAGAGTCCAGGTAGTCTTGCTCCAACTTCACATCTCCATTTGCATACTCTTTAGCCTTATTGTTGTAGTGGCGAGTAACAAAAGAGAAGGAAAGGTAGAACACACATACCAGTGTGAGCAATACTGCAAAAATCCTTACGAATCCTTTGTTTTGCATGTTACGTTTAATTTATTATGATTACTTTTTTAATTAATTTCTGTTGTATATAAGGCTGCAAATATAGTTTTTTTTTCACATTTGGAAGTAAGAGCCTGTTTAAATTTTCTTCAAAAAGTTTTTTGTTCAGCTTCTTTTGAGTCTCTTTTCGGACTGTTTTCTTGTTTTTATTTGTCACATAGCTCACTATACTCCTTATAAAAGCAAGAAAACAGGAACTCTGAAAAAATGCTGAATAAAATTCAAACAGGCTCTATAGCCTCTCTAAATATTTGCACTTGGCAACGAAATTACTGCCTCTATACGGCATCGCTTTTTATTTCATTCCGCGGTTTTTCAACATCGGTTCCAGTTGTGGTTCTGTACCGCGGAATTTCTTGTAAAGCATCATCGGATCTTCGCTGTCGCCTTTTTCGAGGACATTGCTACGGAAGAGTGTGGCTGTCTGCTTGTCGAAGATACCATTTTCTTTGAAGGCTTCGAAGGCGTCATTGTCCAGTACGTTCGCCCACGAGTAACTGTAGTAACCTGCGGCATAACCACCGATGATGTGATTGAAATAGGTGGTGCGGTAACGCGGAGCGATTTCCGGGATAAGTCCCAAACTGGTCATGGCGTCTTTTTCGTATTCCAGCACGTCCAGTCCTTTGGTGTCGGTCAGGTTGTGCAGGTTCATATCCAGAATGGCAGCGGCCAGCAGTTCGGTAGTCATGAAGCCTTGGTTGAAGGTCCTCTGGTTCAGGATCTTTTCGATCAGGCTGTCGGGGATGGTTTCGCCGGTCTGGTAATGTTTGGCATACATCTTCAACACTTCGGGTTCGGTAGCCCAGTGTTCGTTGATTTGAGAAGGCAGTTCTACGAAGTCGCGTGCTACGTTGGTACCGGAAGTGCCTTTGTAGGCACAGCGGGTCAGCAGTCCGTGCAGGGCATGACCGAACTCATGGAACAAAGTCTCCACTTCATCGATGGTCAGCAGGGAAGGCATATCGCCTACGGGCTGGGTGAAACTGCATACGTTGCATACCAGCGGACGGATGTCACCTTGCTGTTCGCGGTAGTTGCTCATCCATGCGCCTCCGCTTTTGCCCGGACGGGGGAAATAGTCTACGTAGAACACGCCCAGATGCGAGCCGTCTGCATCTTTCACCTCAAAGACTTCGACGTCGGGATGGTACACAGGGATACCGTCTAGCTTAGTCAGCGTGATGCCGTAGAGCTTGTTAGCGACACTGAAAGCACCTTCGCGCACATTCTCCAGCTTGAAGTAAGGTTTGATTTCGTCTTCTTCGAGGTTGTATTTCTCTTTGCGGAGTTTCTCGGTGTAATACCACCAGTCCCATGCTTCCAGTTTCTCGCCTTTGCTTTCTTTATCCATGATTTTCTGCAATTCTGCAGCTTCGGCTTTGGCCTTCGGCAGGGCATAGCTCCAGAGGTTATTCAGGAACTCTATGACCGTGGCTGAGTTTTTTGCCATCGTATTGTCCAGTACGAAGTTGGAGTAGCAATCGAAACCTAACAGTTTGGCTTTCTCAAGGCGCAGGCTGACGATGTCGGTTATGATTTTTTTGTTGTCGTTCTTGTCGTTGTTGTTACCGCGGTTGATGTAGGCTTTGTACATCTGTTCGCGCAAAGGGCGGTTTGCCGAATATTGCAGGAAGGGGATACGGCTGGCATTACCCAGTGTGAACAGCCATTTGCCCGGTTGCCCGTCTGCGCTTGCTTTCTCGGCTGCGCTCTGGCGGAACCATTCGGGCAATCCGGCAAGGTCTTCTTCCTTATCTATATACAGTTTGAAGGCGTTGTTCTCGTTCAGCACGTTGTCGCTGAATTTCAGACCTAATGTGGAGAGTTGCTTGTTGACTTCGCGCAGGCGTGCTTGTTTCTCGGCAGGAAGGTTGGCGCCGGAACGGACAAATCCTTTGTAGGTCTTCTCCAACAGACGTTGTTGTTCGATGGTCAGTTGCAAGGAATCTTTCTGCTGGTATACGGCGCTTACTTTCTTGAAGAGTTCCTGGTTCAGTGAGATGTTGTCGCTATGCTCGGACAAGGTGGGGGCGAGTTTGATGGATAGATCGTTCAGTCCGTCCGTTTTTTCCGCATCCGTCATATTATAGAAGATGGCACCGACGCGGTCGAGTATCGGCGAACTGTTGTCGAAGGCAACGATTACGTTCTCGAATGTCGGAGCTTCCGGGTTGTTTACTATGGCATCGATGTTCGTGTTCTGCTCTTCGATACCTTTCATGAAGGCAGGTTCGTAGTGTTCCAGTTTGATCTTGTCGAAAGGCGGTACACCATGTTCGTTCTGGAAATCGGTTAAGAACGGATTACTCTCCGTTTGCGTGGTACAGGAGTACATCATACAACTTGCTGCTAAAATTAGAATGGATTTTTTGAACATGATTAGATTTGATTTATAATTTATAATCTGCGATTTACGGTTTATGATTTATAATTCACGGTTTATGATTCATGGTTTATAATTTACGAATCCCCATTTCCCCTTTTCCATTTTTCATTTACTTTGTAAAATAACACCAGATAGGATAATGGTCGGATTCTTTTATCGAACGGTCTACGGTGCAATTATAAGATTTCAGATTTTTGCTTGCTAAGATATTGTCTATCCGGAAGTAGAACTTGTTTTGGTTGTAGGAGATACCGAGTCCGCACCCTGATTGGGTGAAGGCATCGTTCAGGTTTCGGCTGATGACACGGTGGGCATAGGAGATCGGAGTGTCGTTGAAGTCGCCGCATACGATGATGTAGGGATGCGGTGAAGAGGCTATCTCCCGTGCGATGCTGTCGGCTTGCGGCGAACGGAGGGCGGAAGCTTCTGCCAGTTTGCGGATAAGTAGGCGTGCACCGCTTTTCACTCTTTCCGTTTCGGGATCTTTGAACATTTCTTCGTACACCACTTTGTCCTCTTTGGTTAGTTTGTTGGACTCCAGATGGTTGTTGATTAACAGCAAAGTGTCTTCACCGATTTTCAATTCGTAGGCTATCGAACCATTGTATTCACTGGCATAATCCAGTTCATGCGCCGTGAGGATGGGGAACTTCGAATAGCAGGCAATTCGGTTGCTATGATTTTTTCCTTTACCTACGGTATGGATACGGTGATAGGGATAATCTTTCAATGCATTTTCCACATCTTTCTGCCTGAGATAGCGCGGCGATTCTATCGTCTGATACTCTTGCAGACACAGGATGTCGGCTCCGCTCTCTTTCAGGTAGTTCAGAATAGGATTCTCTCCCTCTTTCTTGACGGCTCCGTTGAATCCCATAATGTTGTACGACAACACTTTGAAACTTCCTTCCGGTACGTTCCGCGTATGGAAGTTGATGGGGAAGTACGTGTGGATCTGCGAATGGCAGAAGAGTAGGGCTGTCAGCGGAAGGAGTGCAAACTTATATTTCTGGATGATAAGCCAGAAGAGAAGGAAACAGATGTCTATCACCAGGAAAATGGGGAAAGTCAGTCCGAAACAGGACTCAACCGGATGGGCTACCGGCTTGATATGCGGGCTGTAGGCGGTGAGCAACAACAGACCTATAAAGAAAGTGTTGACCGCCAAAATCAGGTACGTGACGACTTTACCAATATGCTTTATCTTCATTTCCTTCTATTATTGTTTGCTCGCATCTATGTTTCTCTGCCTCTTATCGCTTCTCCACTCCATCGTTTCTCCGTATCTTGTCGTTTCTTCACATCCTGCCATTTCTTCACATCCTGCCATTTCTTCACATCCCATCGTTTGCTTGTATCCTATCGTTTGCTTGCATCAAACAGGCTCTTCTTCTCTTCCGTGGTCAGGCTGTCGTAGCCCGACTTTTTCAGTTTGTCGAGGATACGGTCTATCTCTTCGGATTGCGCCTTTCGGCGGGCGTTGTAATCGTAATCTTGCTGGCGGCTGTTGCCGTAGTGCACTTTCATTTTGGGTTTGCGGGGTTTGGCACTGAACAGCGCGGTGACACTATCCAGAAACTTGTTGATCCAAGCGGTCACGTCTCTTCCCTTGCTGATGCCGGAGGCAAACCATAGACCCGCCAGCGCACCACCCAGATGAGCGATATGTCCACCTCCATTGCTGGAAGTGACGAATAGCAAGTCCGTACCGATCACGATGAGCGCCAAATATTTCAGTCTTACCGTGCCGAACAGAAGCAGACGTATCGGATAGTTCGGTTCGCGGTAAGCCGTAGCGGCCACAATGGCAAGTACGGAAGCAGATGCACCCAGCATGAAGGAGTAGTCCACCATCGGGCGGAAATAGGGGAAGACGTTATACGCCGCCATGTACAGCAGTCCGCCGCACAAACCTCCCAAGACGTACACTCCGCGCAGGTGTTTCGCCGAGAACGACATGAGGAACAAAGCCCCGAACCAGTACAGCCATAACATGTTGAACAGAATATGCAGAAATCCCGCATGCATGAACATGTAAGTGAACAGCGACCAGGGCTGCAAGGCAAGCCGCGTTACAGAAGCCGGCAATTCCAGCCACTCGAACACGCCGCCAAGGCTGCGGTTGAACAATTGTAGCAGGACTTCCGTCAGTGTGGTGATGACAAAGACGCCGACGTTGATGTAAATCAGCTGGATATAGATATTCCCTCTGCGGAACGCCTCTTTAAGGTCAGTTATAATAGTAGTCATTTCCTCTGTCTTTTTTTCTCCAATACGTAATCAATATGAACCCGAATATCATTCCGCCCAGATGTGCGAAGTGGGCAACGTTGTCGTTCGGATTGTTGGCAAAGCCCGAATAGAGTTCAATCAGCGCATAACCTATCACGAAATACTTCGCCTTGATCGGGAACGGAAACGGAAAGATGAACAGCGGCTGGTTGGGGAACAGCATTCCGAATCCTAACAGGATGGCGTACACACTTCCTGAAGCTCCTACGGTCGGTACGTTGATCAGTGCGTTCAGGCTTGCCATGGCAGGGTCGGTGTAGTTCATGCTCTGATGCCATATTTTGGTTCCTTCTTGGTAGACGACGTCAATCATCTCCGGTGTCATTCCGGTTTCTACCGACCGGATGCGCAGGTAGACCACCAGCATGTTGATCAGTCCTGCACCGATGCCGCACATCATGTAGTAGGACAGGAATCGCCCCGGTCCCCAGACCTGCTCGAGGATACGGCCGAACATCCATACGGCAAACATATTGAAAAACAAGTGGGTGAATCCACCGTGCATGAACATGTAGGTGATGAACTGTGCGGCATTGAAGTCTTCGGAAAGGAAGAAATGAAGTCCTAAGTAATGGTCCAGATTGATGCCGTAGCTTGCAGCGACTATGGTCGCGAAGAAAACCAGGACGTTGATGATCAGTATGTTTTTTGTAACTGTCGGTATCGCATTCATACATTCTATTGTTTCAATTCGACAAAAATACGAATAATTTCTGTTCTATAACAGAAAAACAGTACCCTATTCCTTCTTTTTCGCGAAAAGAGAGCAGTTTTTTAATGTTTTTATTTGATATTCAGAATTGTTAGCGTCTTCGTGTCGGGTGGAAAGTTCTTTCTCTTTCCTTTCTTTTACCCTTTTTTGTTCTCGTTTTGTTTTCTTAGCCCGTCTTGTTCCCTATGCTCTTCTCTCTCTCGCGAGCGCGCATACATGAAAGTTTTGCACATTTTACCTACACCACCTACACCATCTGAGATATCTTGCTGTATAACAATGCTATATGATTGGTGTAGGCAGGGGTGTAGATACGGTGTAGGTAAATTTGCCTACACCACTTCCGGTTTGGACGTGTTTTCTTTCTTTCCCATGCTGTTTTTCTTGTTTTTTCCCAGTATTCATGTTTGCATCCGTTGGCTTCGGGCGGGAGTTATTTGTGATAACATCCTGTTTTTGTTCGGATAACCACGTATGTTCTTCCGATTGACCTCCGATGTTGTTTATATTTCCACATCCGTGGTTCATGTTCTCCACAGTCGTGGATTAGCTGTTCCACATCCGTGGAGAGCGTGAACCATAACTGTAGAGCAGCTGAACCACGACTGTGGCTGATTGATAATGAAGGATTCTATTGGATTGAAACATGGGATGAAAATGTATTAATCCATGGGAGTTATTGTGTCAAGTGCTGTGGCTGGTACAGATTGATTCATTGATTCAATCGCGACCGGATAGCGCATCGCGTATATTGCTGACACAACTTATTAATTTGTTGTGAGGCTGAAATTTGATAATTATTTTATCCGCGCCATATCCGAAACGCATCTGCTCCGTATCTTCTTCGTACAAAAGTACCTTTGCTTGGAGAAAGTACGGAGCAGATACGGAGCGGCGTCTGTTTTGATAAAGTTTTGACCCGAATTTATTCTAAAGCCGGTTCCGCTAACCGATTGTTTGGCAGGGTAGGCTGCATCCTGTTAATTTCAAAATTGATGGCATCTGAAATATGAGTGTTGTACTTAATTTAATGGAGTACTTTAAATAAACTCAACGTTAGAGATTACAGCTTAATTTACGAAAACTGCATTTTTTCATGAAATATCAATCTGTTTTTTCAATAAATAGACTATCTTTGCCATCTATGAAAAATATTTGTATCAAGAGGCATTTGTTTTCCTTTCTGCTAATTATTTGTGCAGCCTCGGCCGCCGCCTCAAAGCAGAACTTTGGAATGAACATTGATTCTATCCTTAAGGTATTGGACCGGGAGATAGAACAACGTGATGTATATGCGTCTCAAAAAGAACAGAAACTCTGTTTCCAGTCATGGTGCCACTACTGCCAACGTGAAACGCTACATCGATTACGCCTCCCTGCACGGCTTCGACGCCCTGTTGGTCGAAGGCTGGAACATCGGTTGGGAAGATTGGTTCGGCAACTCCAAAGATGAAGTCTTTGATTTCGTTACCCCTTATCCCGACTTCAATGTAGCCAAAATACGCGACTATGCCAAGCAGAAGGGGATCAAGATGATTATGCATCACGAGACTTCCGCTTCTATCCGCAACTACGAGCGCTGCATGGATGATGCCTACCGCTTTATGAAGGAGAACGGATATGACGCCGTGAAGAGCGGTTACGTGGGTAACATCATCCCCAACGGCCAGAACCACTACAACCAGTGGCAGGTGAACCATTACCTCTATGCCGTGAAGAAAGCAGCCGACTATAAAGTCATGGTCAACGCCCACGAAGCCGTACGCCCCACCGGCCTCTGCCGTACCTGGCCCAACCTCATCGGCAACGAGTCCGCACGGGGTACCGAGTATCAGGCATTCGGCGGCAGCAAGCCCAGCCATACTACCATCCTTCCCTTCACCCGTCTGATAGGAGGCCCGATGGACTACACGCCGGGTATCTTCGAGAATGATATCCATAAGCTGAATCCCGACAATCATTCCTGGGTCAACACTACACTGTGCAACCAACTCTCGCTCTACGTCACCATGTACAGCCCGTTACAAATGGCTGCCGACTTGCCGGAGAACTATGATAGATTCCTCGATGCTTTCCAGTTCATCAAAGATGTAGCCATAGACTGGGAAAAGAGTTGGTATCTGGAAGCCGAACCGATGGAGTACCTCACCATCGCCCGTAAGGCGAAAGGCAAAGACGAATGGTACATAGGCGGCACCAACGGCGAACAGCCGCGTACCTCGCAGGTAGACCTCAGCTTCTTGCCTGCTGGCAAGTATGTTGCCACCATCTACAAGGACGGAAAAGATGCCCACTATAAGGAGAATCCGCAGGCATACACCATCAGCAGCCAGAAAGTGACTCCTAAAACCCGCCTGAAAATTTGGACAGCTGCCGGAGGCGGATATGCCATCAGGATAACGAAGGCCGAATAATCGTAGGGCTGGAATACATCGAAGCGGCTTATACGCCGTTGCTTAAATCCTGCATTCGGCAGATGACCTCGGATTGTTCCCTTGAATACCAGTGAACAGTCTGCGGTTATCCGCCGAATCTGTATATTACGCGTTGCCTTTATCCTTATTTCTTATTCTTCTTGTTGTTCTTCTTCTTGTACTTTTTCCAAGACAAATATAGCAGGGCAGTGACATCAATCAAAGCCATGATACTTAATAGTGCTGTAAAGATATAGCTTATTACATTTTTATTGTTGAATGAGATCAAGCAAAATATGATCAGGAACAGGATATTGCTGACACAGCTTACTAATCTGTTGTGGAGGAGAAAATGAATAATCATTTCCGGAGTTGATCTTTGATTCTTTCTTTCCATAATCGGTCGAATTGAATAGTGGATAATTGAAAACTTTTTTCTGCAAAAGAAGCGGAATTGGGTTATTGGGCAAAAATTTGCTGTGTACAATTAGTGTACATTTGACAGGTGGGCAGTCCGAGTGGCCGTAGGTTTATGTGTGCGGGGCATCACAGCGCATGGATGAACTCATCCCATAACTTGGGAGTTCCCTTTTCCTGAAAGACTTTTTCGTATAATCTCCTTCGTGTGGCGGTGATCGCTTCCTTGGTATGGTTGGTCAGCTTGGCTATATCCGATGGCTGCATGTTTATCTTTATCAGAAGGCAGACTTGCAACTCGTGATTGCTGAAACTGTAGAATCTGTAGAGGCTTTCGGTAAAGTTATTGTATGTTTTATCCACGGCATCTTGCAATGCCTGCCAGTCGGAACTGCTTTTCGGGGTATCGATATTCCTTTTGAAACGGAGATAAATCTCTGAGTTCCGGAAGTTCGTTTCGGCCTGCTCCTGCTCATTCAAGGCTGTAGTTGCGGGCTTGTTGGTGCATAAGATGATGTGTTTCTGTTTTTGGAGTTGGGCTTGCAAGAGGGTGTTCGCATGGCTCGTGTCTTCTATCTTCCGTTCCAGTTCTTCAATTCTCTTTTGGCTCTCTTTGATAATCCGGTCGTTTTCCTGGCAGATATTTTCTTTAATGGTCTCAAGTTGTTGGGCGAATATTCTGTTTTGGTTTCTTTTTTGCCTGAGGTTGTCTATATAGGCATTCGAATGGATCAGTATCAGTATGCTGGCAATGGTGATGGCGGTGAGGCAGTTGTTCGAACTCTCCGTAGCCTCCTTCGGCTTGTCCTTACAAGAGCAGAGGACAAGTAGGAAAAAGAGGGGCAATATGGTTCGTATGGTCTGTTTCATAGCTTTTCTGAGACAAAAGTGCAGAATAAATATTGAATTAGCAAGAACTATTGGCAGAATTATTGGCTTGTTAAGCCCCTGTCCGCGTTGTATCCGAAACGCTTCTTCTCCGTACCTTCTCCGTACTTTCTCCGTGCAAAAGTACCTTTGCTTGGAGAAAGTACGGAGAAAATACGTAGAATACATGCTTCTGGCCGGGATTTCGGAGTTGTGTAACCAAGTGCCAAAGCCGTGAAAAACCGTGACTTGACATTAAAAATAAGCAGGCATATTTTGTACTGCTTCCGGTTTGAACTATCTTTGCACTCGGAAAATACTTTTAAATCATGAATATAGAAGATAAACTGGTAGTGTCCGTTGTCAATGGACTGAAGACGTTGTACGGACAAGATGTGCCTGCCGCACAGGTGCAACTGCAAAAAACAAAGAAAGAATTTGAAGGCCATCTCACGCTGGTCGTCTTTCCTTTCCTCCGCATGTCCCGAAAAGGACCGGAACAGACTGCGCAGGAGATTGGCGAATACCTGAAAGCCAATGAGCCTTCGGTAGCTGCATTCAATGTCATTAAAGGTTTTCTGAACCTGACTATCGCTTCTTCCGCCTGGATTGAACTGATGAACAGCATCCATGCCGACAAGCAGTATGGCATCGTGGCTGCTACGGATAATTCTCCGCTGGTTATGATTGAATATTCTTCGCCCAACACCAACAAGCCGCTCCACTTGGGACACGTGCGCAATAACCTGCTGGGCAATGCCCTCGCCAATATCGTTATGGCAAACGGCAACAAGGTCGTAAAGACGAACATCGTAAACGACCGCGGTATCCATATCTGCAAGTCCATGCTGGCATGGCTGAAGTATGGAAACGGTGAGACACCGGCATCTTCCGGTAAGAAGGGCGACCATCTGGTAGGCGACTACTACGTGGCTTTCGACAAGCACTTTAAGGCAGAAGTGGCGGAGCTTATGGCGAAAGGCATGACCAAGGAAGAGGCCGAGGCTGCTTCCCCCTTAATGAACGAAGCGCGTGAGATGCTGGTGAAGTGGGAAGCCGGAGACCCTGAGGTGCGTGCACTTTGGGCAAAGATGAATAACTGGGTGTACGAGGGATTCGATGAGACCTACCGTAAGATGGGTGTCAGCTTCGACAAGATATATTATGAGTCAAATACCTACCTCGAAGGGAAGGAGAAAGTGGTGGAAGGCCTTGAGAAAGGTTTCTTCTATCGAAAAGAGGATGGTTCCGTATGGGCGGACCTGACTCCCGAGGGACTGGACCACAAACTGTTGTTGCGTGCGGACGGCACGTCTGTGTACATGACGCAGGACATCGGTACCGCCAAGCTCCGTTTTGCCGATTATCCTATCGACAAGATGATCTACGTGGTGGGTAACGAGCAGAACTACCACTTCCAAGTACTTTCCATCCTGCTCGACAAGCTTGGTTTTGAGTGGGGAAAGAGCCTCGTGCATTTCTCATACGGTATGGTGGAACTGCCCGAAGGCAAGATGAAGAGCCGTGAAGGTACGGTGGTGGATGCTGACGACTTGATCGAAGAGATGGTGAAGACCGCCAAAGATACCTCCAACGAGTTGGGCAAGTTGGACGGACTGTCTCAGGAAGAGGCTGACGACATTGCCCGTATCGTCGGCTTGGGCGCGCTGAAATACTTCATCCTGAAGGTAGATGCACGCAAGAACATGACTTTCAATCCGAAGGAATCCATCGACTTCAACGGAAACACGGGACCGTTCATCCAATATACGTATGCACGTATCCAGTCCGTGCTCCGCAAGGCTGCGGAAGCAGGTATAGTCATACCGGAAGAGGTGCCTGCTGGCATCGAGTTGAGCGAGAAGGAAGAAGGTCTTATCCAGATGATGGCGGACTTTGCGGCAATCGTGAAGCAGGCAGGCGAAGATTACAGCCCTTCCATCATTGCCAACTATACCTATGACTTGGTGAAGGAGTACAATCAGTTCTATCATGATTTCAGCATCCTGCGCGAAGAGAATGAGGCAGTGAAGGTGTTCCGCCTTGCCTTGTCGGAAAATGTGGCGAAGATCGTTCGCCTCGGTATGGGACTGCTGGGCATCGAAGTGCCGGACAGAATGTAATCGAGCACCGATGTTGAGGCTTGCTTGTGCCTATAGAACGCAGGGCAGTGTTTTATAAATAATCGGTGAGGTGTGTCTAAAATGCAATGGCGCACCTCATAGGAAAAACACCCTGTAAAGATATTCAGCAAAGTATCTTAAGATACTTTGCCATGTATGTTTAGATACTTAGCCATGTATGTAAACATACTCAAGAATGCAAACAAGCATACTCAGAATGTAAATAAGCATATTCAGAATGCGGACAAGGTTACGTTTTTGCGAAACTTGTATAAACAATCAGCCTCGGAATGATGAATCCATACATTCCGAGGCTGATTGTTTATGAAACTCTGCTGCGCTTATGCCTTTTTCTTGGCATATTTGCCGCGCTTCGGTTTGGGAGATGCTGCGGCTTTCTCGCTTTGCAGTTTGATGATCTCCATACAGGCGTGCAGGTTCAAATCCTCCGGGACAATATCTTTGGGGATTTTGTAGTTGCTGCCTTTGTAGGCGATGTATGGACCGTACTTTCCGTTCATGATTTCCAGTTCCGGTTCTTCCTCGAACCTCTTGAGGTGCTTTTTCGCTTCCGCTTCCGCTTTCTTCTTTATCAGTTCCAAGGCTTCTTCCAGTTCGATTTCCATGGGGTCTGCATTTTTCGGAAGTGAGGTATAACCGCCGTTATAGTAGATATACGGTCCGAAACGTCCGGAGTTGACGGTCACTGTCTTTCCTTCATGCTTGCCGAGGGTACGGGGCAACTTGAACAGTTCCATTGCTTCTTCCAGTGTGATGGTTTCGATAGATTGTCCTTTCTTCAGGGGAGAGAAGCGGGGTTTCTCTTCATCTTCGGCACTACCTATCTGTACCACGGGACCGAAACGACCGATCTTCACTGAGACAGGCTTGCCGCTGACCGGGTCGTTTCCTAACGAACGTTCGCCTGTCTTGTGTGCACTCTTGGTGGCAAGGGTGGTCTCTACCGAGGGATGGAACGTCTGGTAGAACTTCTTCATGATGGTGGTCCATGCGGTATCGCCCTCAGCGATTTCATCGAACTGTTTCTCTACGCTTGCCGTAAAGTTGTAGTCCATGATGCTGGGGAAGTATTGTATCAGGAAGTCGGTGACCACCGTACCTGTGTCCGTAGGCAGCAGTTTAGCCTTTTCGGCTCCAGTGATTTCGGTGCGGGTGTCATCTGTAATTCCTTCTTTCAGCAGGGTAATGATGTTGTAGGAACGCTCTTCTCCGGTTTTGTCACCTTTCTCTACATACTCGCGTTGCTGGATGGTGGAGATGGTGGGGGCATAGGTGGAAGGGCGTCCGATGCCCAGTTCTTCCAGCTTGCGCACCAAGCTTGCCTCCGTGTAGCGGGGCGGATGTTGGGTGAAGCGTTCGGTTGCTGTAATATTCTGATACTGTAAGGTCTGTCCTTTTTTCAGCGGAGGCAGGAGGTTGCTTTCGTCTTCCTGCTCTACATCATCGTCGTAAGACTCTCTGTAGACACGCAGGAAACCGTCGAACTTCACGACCTCTCCCGATGCGTTGAAGGTCTCGGAGGCATTGCTGATGCTGATGGTTGCAGTGGTCTTTTCCAGTTCGGCGTCTGCCATTTGCGAAGCGATGGTACGCTTCCATATCAGGTCATACAGTTTCTTTTCTTGTGCACTGCCCTCTATCTGGGCGTTTTCCATATAGGTGGGACGGATGGCTTCGTGTGCTTCCTGTGCTCCTTTGGCTTTGGTATTGAAGTGGCGCGAGTACACATATTTGCTGCCCATCATGTTGGTGATGGCTTCTTTACTGCCGTTGATGGCATATTCAGACAGGTTTACAGAGTCGGTACGCATGTAGGTGATCTGTCCTGATTCGTAGAGACGCTGTGCCACCATCATGGTTTGTGCCACAGTGAAACCCAGTTTACGTGCGGCTTCCTGTTGCAGGGTAGAGGTGGTGAATGGTGCAGCCGGACTTTTCTTTATCGGGCGTGTTATGATATCTTCGATGGTGAATGTGGCCGACTGGCAGCTTTCCAGTAACTTCAGGGCTTCTGCCTTGGTCTTGAGGCGGTGGGCAAGTTCGGCTTTCATCTCTACCATTTTGCCGTCGGCATCGGGAACGAGGAATATGGCGCTGACCCGATAGGAAGCCTCGCTTTGGAAAGCATGTATTTCGCGCTCGCGTTCCACGATGAGGCGCACGGCTACCGACTGCACACGTCCGGCAGAGAGTGCGGGTTTTACTTTCTTCCAAAGTACGGGCGACAATTCGAAACCTACAATACGGTCGAGGATGCGGCGTGCCTGTTGCGCATTGACAAGGTTGATGTCGATGTCGCGCGGCTGTTCGATGGCTCTCAGTATGGCGGTTTTGGTGATTTCATGGAATACGATACGTTTGGTATGTTCCGGTTCCAACTTCAGGACTTCGTACAGATGCCATGCGATGGCTTCTCCTTCGCGGTCCTCATCGGAAGCCAACCAAATGGTATCAGCTTCTTTGGCTTCGGATTTCAGTGTCTTTACGAGTGCTTTTTTGTCTTCCGGAATTTCATAATCCGGTTCAAAATTCTTTTCAACATCAATACTGAACTCTTTCTTCTTTAAATCGCGTATATGACCGTAGCTGGAAAGGACTTTATAGTCTTTTCCCAAAAACTTCTCGATGGTTTTGGCTTTTGCCGGTGATTCGACAATGACAAGGTTTTTTGGCATAAATTTCTGTTTTATAGTGACTCTTGCACTGAATTTGCCGCAAAAGTAGGAAAAAACAATTGTTCCTCCTTATAATATATGGAGAATATATTCTTTTTTAGCAAAAATGATTTTTTTTGCCTGCTTATTTGTTAAAAACGAAAACTCACTCCCCCTACGAAATTAATGCCTTCAGTGGAGTACATTGGATAATACTGATACTCTTTGTTCAATAAATTATTTGCACGGGCATAAATGGAGATGTCTTTAAAAACTTCATAACTGCCGCCCAGGTACAAATTGCTGACCGGAGCTTCGCGTGTGCTTGTCGCCTTTTCGCGTGTGGCATGCTGATAGCCGAAGTTCACCAGTACGGAAGGAATAGGGCGGATGTCTACGTTGGCTTTGGCTTCGAAAGAGGGCATATAGGCAAGCATCCATTTCTGGCTGAGGCCGTCTTTGTCGGGTGTCTCCCAGTTGCGATACGTCCCTGACAGGGAGAAAGAAACGATGTCTTTATAACTGTAGCTTAATTCTGCGCCTGCGTAAAAGTTGTACATGTTTCCCTGATATAACCACAGATAAAATGATGAGTCGGTGAAGTCCATCTGTGTTCCATCGGAATACATGTAATATCCTATATTATGGGTAAGATTGTTTTTCAAATCCTGATATCCGCCATAGAGGTTAAACCACAGTCCTGTCATGGGGCTTGCCTTGAATCCGAGCGTGGCATTCAATTGCTCGTAGGTGGCATCCAGTTGCGTGTCTGTCTGACCGTATGGAGAAAAGGTTTCCAATGTGCGGAAGTCGTTCGAACGTCGTCCTCCCGTGGCACGGGCATAGAGCGTGTAGCTATCAGAGAAGGTGTATTGGGCGGTTATGTCGGGGGCTGCTTGGATTTTCTTGCCGAACCCGAAGGCAAAATCTACATGCGCACCAAGGCGGACCTTCCACTCGTCGTTCTCGTAGAGGTAATAAGGATTCAGTTCTACTGATGTGTAGTCGTCGAACCGGTTGTTCTTGTAGAACACGTTGTCCATCGCCAGATCTACTCCTACGGATTGTTCCTCGGAGATGGTACCGCTTGCACCGGCTTTAGTTCGTACCATTGCTTCTTGGGTATTCTTATATTTGGTGTCATGCTGGCGTTCGTAGAACATCAGGTTGGTTTCGGCGTGGAACTGAAGGGGCAACTCATCACTGGTCGATTTTACTCCGAAGTGTACATCACCCGACAGGAACTTCTGCTTGGAGTCCGTGCTATGGGGGCGGAAGTTGAAGTTGCTCACGCCAAAGTTGCCGGCTATGTCCAAATCTACTTTTCGGAAAGCATGTATGTAATCCATGCCGAAGTGCGTCCGGTAGTAGCGGGCATTCCATTTTTCTTCTGATTGTGGAAGGTGCAGTTTCCCGTTCATACCGTTTGCATGGAGATTGAGGTTCAGCTTGTCGCTGTTGGGCAGGATGAATAGGTAATTGGCACGGGCATCCAGATTGCCATAGTTCCCATAGCCTAACCGGGCATATCCGCGTTGGGCCTTCTGTTGCTCTTCTGTTTCGGTATAGGCTTGCATGAGGCCCGCCGGTATGTTTTCGGCAGGTGTGAGGGTGGCGTCATACTCCACGCTTTTCTTGCTGACCGTGGGAGGAACCACTTCGGGCAATACGTTTACTTTGGAAGCATCCATAATGTCAGGATTATACTTTTGCTCTACCGTGACCGTACGGCTTAGGGTGCTGTCTTTGGCTTGCGATTGGGCTTCTGCCCGGTTCGGGAAGGCTACGATGGCTAACATCCCGAAGAGATATTGTATCTTTTTCATAACGATTGTTCTACTTGCTACTAACTACTTTCTTATTTCAGTTTCTCCAGTCTTTCGTTGATCATCTGCTGGATGTCGTCGTCGGCTTGGTAATTCTGTTGCAGGCTCAACAGGTATTGGCGGGCATCCAGTTTCTTGTCGGTTGCGATGTACACATCGGCAAGGAGTACGAAGCTGCGTGCCAACCAGTAGGCATGCGGTGTGCTCTGTTCGATGAAGTCGAGTATCTCTTTTTCGGCGGCAGTATATTCTTCCGCATGGTATAACTGGAGGGCAACCAGATACTTGGCTTCGGCTCCATAGAGGGTACGGGTGTCTTTTGCCAATGTCTGGAAGTCGTTCATCGCTTTTTTGTCGGCGCGTTGGGCCAGGTAGGCTTTACCGCGGAAATAGAGGGCTTCGTTTTGTAGCTCCGGTGACAGCTTGGCTTCGGCAAGCAAGTCGGTGGCGGCGGCTATGGTCTCAATGTCGTCCTGCATCAGGGCGGCACTGCGAAGCATGCCGGTCGTTGCCAGTTGGCGTCGTCCGGCAGTTGTGGCTTTGGCCTTCAACTGCTTGTAGTCGGCAAGTGCCTGGTCATACTGTTTGCGGTTGAAGAGGATCTCCGCACGGGCTATGAGGGCTTCTTGCGAATAGGGGTTGTCGGGATATTCCAGCAGCTTGCCGGCGTGTTGCAGTACGGCTTCTTCGTCCTGCTGCTCTTTACCGATGATGCAGAGGTAATAGTGCGCATTGAGGCTGAATGCACCGTTGGGGAAACTTTGCAGGTAACGTGTGAAGCTCGACTGGGCGTTGGCGATATCTCCTTTCATGTACACCTTTTCGGCGGCGATGTAGGTCAGCGAGTCTTGCTCGCTGGCGTCGAAGCGGATCTCTTCCGGCATCTGGGCTGCCAGAGCGGCAAATTCGTCCACGCGGTTTGCATCTACATAGATGGACTTCAGGTCGCGCATGGCGAGGCGTGCTTCTTCACTGCCCGGATATTGGGTTATGACTTGCTTGTAGGCATCTATTGCGCGGTCGTATTCATCCAGCTGATAGTAGAGCAGTCCGGTTTCGGCGGCGGCTTTGCGGCTGACCGGGCTTTCGGGATATTTCTCCATCAACTCCTTGAATGTGGCTATTGCCTGGCGGCTGTTGCCGGTCTGCACGTACGAACGTCCTTTCTCGTAGAGGGCATTCACGGCGTATGGAGAGGTAGGGTATTTGCTTGCCAACCGGTTCAGCAGGGATACCTTTTCGCTATAATCTTTTTGCAGGCCGGCTACGAGTGCCAGCTGATAGCAAGAATAATCTCCGGCAGGGGTCTCCATATTCTCTGCTTTGGTGTAGTATTGTTTGGCTTCATCAAAGCGGCGTACATGCAGGTAGCAGTCGCCGATGCGGTTGCAGGCATCGGCAAGTGCGGTGGCATTTCCGCTCTTTTCCAGTTGGATGAACTTCTGGAAACGACTTTGGGCAAGGGGATAGTCTTTTTTATGGAAGGCGATGTACGCCAGGTTATAGTATGCCAATGCGTACGTCTCAGTGTCGCGGTCGGGGGTGAGGCTCAGATATTCGTTGAAGTTGGCGGCGGCTTCCTGCATCCGGTTCAGGCGGTAGTAAGACTCTCCGCGCCAGTAGATGGCATCGGCTTGCGTCTGTCGGTTATGTTTACCCAAGGCAACCGACTGGTTGAAGTAGTCGATCGCTTCGCGGAATTGAGTGTTGGCGAAGGATTGCGTGCCGAGGTGGAAGAGGATCTTCTGTTTAGCCTCGAGTATGGCGGTACTGGGGTGGGCGATGCGTTCGATGGAGGCGAGGGCGGCGGTGTAGCTGCGTGTGTTCATGTAGACTTCTACGAGGTAGCTGCTTGCTTTGTCCGCATATTGCGAATTGGGAAATTCGTTGAGGAATTTCTCGAAGACGGTGACCGACTCGCCAAAAGCAGAGTAGGAGGTCTCGTGGATGCAAAGGGCGTAGTTGTAGGAGGCTTGCTCTTTGATTTTCAGGTCGGCACTGGAGGCGGCAGCCTGTTCGAATGCCATGCGCGCCTTTGCCTTGTCTGCCATTTGCAGATACGCCAAACCCATGTGCAGGTAGGCATTCTGCGAGAGGGCGTCGTTCTCGGTGGTCACTTCGCCCAGGGCTGCGGCGACTTGCGAATATACGCCACACTGGTAGCGGGACATTCCCAGCATGTATAATGCATCCCTTCGGTGAGAGTCGGATTCGGTGTCAAGCTCCAGATACTGCTCGAAGGATTGGGTGGCTTCGTGATATTTTCCGAAATGGTATTGGGCTGTGCCGAGGATGCGGTACATTTCTGCCGTGTGCGCATGACTCATGCTGCTGGAATGGGCGGACAGTGCATTCTGCGCCACGATTTCCGCTTTGTCGTACTGTTTCTTCAAGAGGTAGATTTCGCCGATGTAGTAGGGGACAAGGTCTTTGTATTTGCCATTGTCCTGCAAGGACAAGAATCCTTTGAGGGCTTCGTCGTGGCGTTGCTGCGTGTAACGGATGTAAGAGAGGTAGTATGTGCAGTCTGCATTATATTTCCGGCTTGTGCTGCGTAGGGTTTCAAACCATATCGCGGCTTCTTTCACATTGCCCGTTTTCAGGTAGCAGGTGGCGAGGCGGTACGTCATGTCGTCGCGCTCTTCGCTGCCTAACAGGTCGAGGCGGGCGGAGTTGAGCAATGCCAAGGCGGCGTCATAATCCTTCCGGAAGAAGTAGACGGAGCCCATCAGTGCATATATGCGGTTGGCGTAAGGATTGTCGGGGTATCGGTCCAGATAAGCTTGCAGGATGTCGAGGCTTTTGCCGTCTTTCAGTTCGTAGGCGGCGCATGCCAGCATATATTCCGCTTCCATTCGTTCGCCGGCGTCGGGCACGGGATTGCCTTCGGCATCAGTCTGGCGTATGAATGACGTCAGGGGCGGAATAGCTGCTGCGTATGCTTTCTGTTGGAACAGGGATTGTCCTTCCTGATACAATCGTTGATGAGAAGTGATTCGTTCGCTGGTCTGTGCCGCTGCGAACAGGGGTGCGCAGCAGAGTGCCGTGCACAATATTCGTGAGAAATTATTCTTCATATTGCAACGTGTTTTTACAAAAGTACGGGTTTTGGACATAAAATGTTGCACTCGTTTGTCTTTTTTATGATATATGGGGGGTGATTACCGATTTGCCGATCGATCTGTTTCCCTCTTTTTTTTGTGAAAGATTCATTGCTTTCTTGCAGAACATTGAATGTTTTCTTGCAGAACATTGAATGTTTTCTTGTGAAAGATTTATTGTTTTTCTGTGATCTTTTCTACCTTTTCCTGTGGCATTTCCACTCTTTTCAGGAATATCTCCAGTCCTTTCCGAATGGAACCCAGTCCGAAGTCTTCTGTATGAATCTCCTTTATCGGCAGGAAAAAAAGGTCTGCGGCATCATCCATTGCCTTGTAGTGGAGCGTGTCGGCAACCGAGCAGCGGAAGAACATATCCAGCGTATGGACGGTAAATCCGGAGTATACGTACAGATTGGGCAAGGAAAAGAGATATTCAGCCTTTTTCACTTCCATGCCAGTCTCTTCTTTGACTTCGCGCGCTACGCCTTCTTCGCCAGTTTCCGCCATGTCGATGAAGCCGCCGGGCAAGTCCAGTGTCCCTTTGGCAGGTTCTTTGGCACGGCGGCACACCAGCAACTCGTTCCGTTCGTTCATGATCAGCGCCACAGTAGCGGAAGAGGGGTTGAAATAGTACACGAAGCCACAGTCGCAGCAACGTTTTGATTTCTCATTGTTGACCTCGAAATGCGCTGAGCCACACTTGGGGCAATGTTTGAATTGGGATAGGGGATGTTCCATAAAGTTTGTGAATGCCATAGTTTATACTTTCGTGGAAATGACTTCTTTGCAAAAGTACGAAATGTTCCTGATATGGCAATCGGGGAAGGAGATAATTGCAGAGGTATATATAAATAGGTGTGTACTTCCTCCGCTTCGGCAATCCGGTAAAGCCTCATTCCCTAATCCTGAAAGAACAAAATGTCAAAAACGTATGGACGAATGTTTTCCTGGCTGCGTATTTATTTGTATTTTTGGCGTGAGAAATATAAATCAGTGATTCTTAAGACACAGAATGCCTGCGAAACAGCGGAAGGACCGTCTTGCCAAACACGCCTCCTTGTCTCTATAGGCAAACTGTGAAGAACACCAAACAGGTATAAAAAACACTCTCTGAGCTATGGAAAACTTTGCCGCTATAGATTTTGAAACAGCCAACGAACAACGCACCAGCGTCTGTAGCGTCGGTGTGGTGATTGTGCGCGAAGGCGAATTTGTAGACAGCTACTACAGCCTGATCCGTCCCGAACCGGAATACTACACTTATTGGAACACCCGCGTGCATGGACTCACACTGGCGGATACGGCAAAAGCCCCCATATTCCCCTTTGTCTGGCAGGAGATAGAGCCGCTTATCGAAGGATTGCCGCTCGTTGCCCACAACAAGGGATTCGACGAAAGTTGCCTGAAGGCAGTCTTCAAGACTTACAATATGGATTATCCCGACTATGACTTCCACTGCACCCTGAGCACGGCACGCCGGCTGGTGAAAGGTTTACCCAACTACCAGTTGCACACCGTGGCGGCTTATTTCGGCTACGACCTGCAATGCCATCACCATGCATTGGCAGATGCAGAAGCCTGCGCATGGATTGCAAGGGAGATTATAGAGCCGTGACGGGTGCACAGTCCCATCCGCAAGAGAAGAATCCTGCTTGCAAGAAGTGTGCTCCTCGTTGGCAGAAGGAGATTTCGGGACGGCAAAGACACTACCGACTGGCAAGGAGAACAACAGAATCATGAAGAACAACAGAATCATCAAAGAAAGACAGATAATGAATATGGATTTAGCACAACTTACCACCGAAGTCCGACGTATCGCGATGGATGCAGGAAGATTTCTGAAGGAAGAGCGGAAGAACTTCTGCCTTGAGAGCGTGGAAAAGAAACATGCGCACGACTATGTATCCTATGTAGACAAGGAATCGGAAAAGCAAATCGTTGCCGCACTCTCGGCACTGTTGCCCGAAGCCGGGTTCATTACGGAGGAAGGCTCGGCGACCTACCGCGACGAACCCTACTGCTGGGTTGTGGACCCGCTGGACGGGACGACCAATTTCATTCATGACAATGCGCCCTATTGCGTATCCATAGCCCTTCGCTCTAAAGAAGAACTGCTGCTGGGTGTAGTCTACGACCCTTGTCGCAACGAATGTTTCTACGGTTGGCAGGGCGGTGGTGCCTACGTAGACGGCAGGCGGATGCAGGTCTCCGCCGTCGGGCAGATGGAAGATGCCTTTCTGGTGGTCGAGTTGCCTTACAACTCGCAGCAATATGCCCGCACGGGCGAACATCTGATACACAACTTATATGGCAAGGTAGGCGGCATACGCATGACCGGTTCCGCAGCCTTGGCCATCTGTTACGTGGCTGCCGGACGGTTTGATGCGTGGGCAGAGGCCTTCATCGGCAAGTGGGACTATTCGGCTGCGGCATTGCTTGTGCAGGAAGCAGGCGGCAAAGTGACCGACTTCTATGGCGGCGAGAACTTCATTGAAGGGCATCACATCATTGCCACGAACGGTTTGCTACATCAGGAATTGCAGGAACTGATACGCCAAGCCTATCCGCTGGGAATGTGAATTCGAAACAAACTTATCCAATGAAACCACTTATCCAATGAAACAAGTCCATTCCATGAAAAGCACAATGCGAAATTATCTGAAAACTCTGTCGCATCTCTTCTTCCCGTGCCATTGCGTCGTTTGCGGGACACCGCTTGCAGAGAGCGAAGAAGCAATCTGCACCCGTTGCAACATGGACATGCCGCGTACGGATTACCATAAGATAAAAGACAATCTCGTAGAACGCATGTTCTGGGGGAAGATACCCTTAGAACGCGCCACCTCCTATTTCTTTTACCGCAAGGGAGGAGATTTCCGCCGAGTTCTACATCGGCTCAAGTATGGCGGGCAGAAAGAGCTGGGAGAGATAATGGGGCGTTTCATGGCGGCGGAGTTGCAGTCTGAGAACTTCTTCGTGGGCATTGATGTCATCGTTCCCGTCCCCTTGCACTCTTGCAAGCAGAAAGTCCGCGGATACAATCAAAGCGAATGGATAGCCCGCGGAATATCTCGCGTGTCGGGAATCCCTGTGGACGCATCTGCCGTGATACGTGAGCGGAATACGGAAACGCAGACGCATAAGTCCGCCTACATGCGTTGGGAAAACGTTGGAGGAGTCTTCCGGTTGCATCATCCGGAGGCCTTTGTGGGAAGACATGTGCTGATTGTGGATGATGTGCTGACCACCGGTTCTACCACTACCGCCTGTGCCGATGCTTTCCGTGGAGTAGAAGGGATACGCATCAGCATACTGACGTTGGCAAAGGCGGAGGCGTGAGTCTGAAGACCCTCTTCCAAGGAGCGGATAGCTCCTCTTGCGGAACCGGTTGATTTGTTCCGCGGGACGGATATTTTCGTCTCACGAGCTGAAAAAATTCGTCCCATGAGCCGAAAAAAATCGTCTCACGAGACGGATTTATTTGTCTCACGAGCTGATTTTCTTCGGCTTGAACTGATTTTCTTTGCCTCACGGGCTGGTTTCTTTCATCTTATGGAATGGTTTTCTTTGCCTTACAAACCGATTTCTTTTCTCTTGCGGTGGAACGGCGACTTCTTCTAATCCCGATAGAAGTCCGGCTTGCCATACAAAAAGTCCGCCGCCTTCCTGAAACTTCCGCCCTTATGAAACTGTGGGTCTACGTGGACTTTTTAAATCGGCTGACCCTCTTCAACGGAATCTGCCGTCTTCTTCTTTTCGGAGAGGAGGAAAAAGAAAAAGGTCCGTCTGCATGACGAACCTTTTCTGCTCTTCCTCTTGGACTTGAACCAAGGACCCTCTGATTAACAGTCAGATGCTCTAACCGACTGAGCTAAGGAAGAATATACATTTGATTTCTTTTGCTCTTCCTCTTGGACTTGAACCAAGGACCCTCTGATTAACAGTCAGATGCTCTAACCGACTGAGCTAAGGAAGAATATACATTTGATTTCTTTTGCTCTTCCTCTTGGACTTGAACCAAGGACCCTCTGATTAACAGTCAGATGCTCTAACCGACTGAGCTAAGGAAGAATCTTGTTTTTTTCTCAAATGCGCTGCAAAAGTAATAGGATATTTTGAAATATGCAATATCTTTGCAAAAAAAAAATCGAAATGGATAAAATAATTGGTATGGGCAACGCCCTTGTTGACGTTCTTGCTACGCTGAACGACGACCATCTCCTGAAAGAAATGGATTTGCCAAAAGGCAGCATGACACTGATAGACGAGAATAAACTGCAGATAATAAACGAATGTTTCAGCCGGATGGAAACCCATCTTGCCACCGGAGGATCGGCGGGAAATGTCATCCGCGGACTGGCATGTCTTGGGGCAGGGACGGGTTTCATTGGCAAAGTAGGCAATGATGCATACGGAAAGTTCTATAAGGAGAGCCTGCTGGAGCGGGAGACGGAAGCGGAACTGCTGGTTTCTGCCGAACTGCCTTCGGGTGTGGCATCTACCTTCATATCGCCCGACGGAGAGCGGACGTTCGGAACCTATCTGGGTGCTGCTTCTACGCTGAAGGCGGAAGAACTCTCGATAGAGATGTTCAGGGGATATACCTATCTGTTTATCGAGGGGTACCTGGTGCAAGACCACGACATGATACTGCGCGCCATCGAACTGGCAAAGGAAGCGGGTTTGCAGGTGTGCCTGGACATGTCAAGCTATAACATTGTGGAACAGGATCATGATTTCTTCTCCTTATTAATAAACAAATATGTCGATATCGTGTTTGCCAATGAGGAGGAAGCGCGCGCCTTCACCGGAAAAGAACCGCAAGAGGCTGTAGACGTGATAGCCAAGATGTGCAGCATAGCCATTGTGAAGATGGGAGCAAAAGGAGCACTCATACGCAAGGGTACGGAAGAAGTGCAGGTGGAGGCGGTAGTCGTAGACAAGGTGGCGGACACCACCGGAGCGGGCGATTACTTCGCGGCAGGTTTCCTCTACGGACTGACCTGCGGCTATTCTCTGGAGAAATGCGGCAAGACGGGTGCCGTCCTGTCGGGAAACATCATCCGGGTGATTGGAGCAGAGATGCCTGCCGATTGGTGGGAAGGCATCAAGGCAAGAATCGGCGAACTATAAACGGATAAATCGGTAAATTAAGAATCAGTGAGTTATGAAGAGATTTCTGAAAATACGTTGGATTGCTGCCTGTGCGCTGGCTGTGGCGGCGGTCGTTTTTTGGGGATTCAAAAGTGGAGATGACCGCAACTTCCAGGTTGCGAAGAACATAGATATATTCAATTCCATAGTGAAAGAACTGGATATGTTCTACGTCGATACGCTGGATCCGAACAAGACCATACGTGAAGGCATCGACGCCATGCTATATTCGTTGGATCCCTATACGGAGTATTATCCGGAAGAGGATAGGGGCGAGTTGGAACAAATGCTGAAAGGTTCGTACGGAGGCATAGGCTCCATCATCCGTTACGAGCCGAAGTTGAAACATACGGTGATCGCGGAACCTTACGAGAATATGCCCGCCGCAGAAGTGGGACTGAAAGCCGGCGATATCTTGCTGGAGATAGACGGGCAGGACTTGACGGGAAACACGGATGTAAGCAAGATGCTGCGCGGACAAGTGGGCACGAGCTTCCAGCTGAAGGTAGAGCGTCCGGGAGAGGAGAAGCCGCTGGAGTTTACAGTGGTGCGTAAGAGTATCCAGTTGCCGCTTATCCCTTATTATGGCAAGCTGGACGGTCAGGTGGGCTATATCAATCTGAGCACTTTCTCGGGCAATCCCTCCAAGGATTTCAAGAATGCTTTTCTCGATCTGAAGAAGCAGGGCATCACTTCACTGGTGATCGACCTGCGCAACAATGGCGGAGGACTGCTGGAAGAGGCTGTGGAGATAGCCAATTTCTTCCTGCCCCGCGGCAAGATGATTGTGACCACGAAGGGTAAGATCAAGCAGGCAAGCAACAGCTACAAGACTTTGCGCGAACCGCTGGATACGGACATCCCGCTGGCTGTACTGGTGAACAGTGGCACGGCTTCGGCTTCGGAAATCTTGGCTGGCGCTTTGCAAGACTATGACCGGGCAGTGATTGTAGGTAATCGTACGTTCGGAAAAGGACTGGTGCAGGTGCCTCGTCCGTTGCCATACGGCGGTACGATGAAGGTGACCACTTCTAAGTACTACATCCCCAGTGGCCGCTGCGTGCAGGCGATAGACTACAAACACCGTAATCCGGACGGCAGTGTAGGGCGTATCCCCGACAGCTTGACCACGGTGTTCCATACGGCTGCCGGTCGTGAAGTGCGTGACGGTGGTGGTGTGACGCCCGATGTATCGGTGAAACAGGACAAGTTGCCGAACATCCTGTTCTATCTGGTCAACGATAATCTGATATTCAATTATGCAACGCAATATTGCTTGAAGCATACTTCGATCGCTCCTCCTGAGAAGTTTGAAGTGACCGACGCCGATTACGCCGACTTTAAAGAGATGGTGAAGAAGGCGGACTTCAAGTACGACCAGCAGAGTGAGAAGATCTTGAAGAGCCTGAAAGAGATGGCTGAATTTGAAGGATACCTTGCCGATGCTTCCGAAGAGTTCACCGCGCTTGAGCAAAAGCTCTCCCATAACCTGGACCGCGATCTTGATTATTTCGCAAAGGAGATTAAGAATATGATTGCACAAGAGATCGTGAAGCGTTATTATTTCCAGCGTGGCGGCATCGTTCAGCAACTGAAGGACGACAATGACTTGAATGAGGCGGTGAAAGTGTTGGGCGATCTTACGAAATATAAAGAGATGCTTGGCGTGCCGGTTGCAGCAAAGTAGATTGGTGGTCGGATAATCGCAGATGAAAGTATTCATATCAGGAAACTTTAATCTGTGATTATCCGCTTTGTTTATTCCGTTTCGTAAAGTGGTGTATACGGAACTTCAATGTGAAATACGCAGACTTCCTTTTCCGCCTACGTTTCTTTTCTCTTTATATAAATAAGTTATTGCGGGTCCGTATAATCCCCGTTCGCCTTGATCAGTGCAATCAGTTTTTCTACAGCTTCTTCTTCGGGGATGTTCTTTTCGACGCATTCTTTCTTCTTGTACAGGCTGACCTTTCCTCGTGCGGCACCCACGTAGCCGTAGTCGGCGTCCGCCATCTCGCCCGGACCATTCACGATGCACCCCATGATACCTATCTTCAAACCTTTCAGATGCGAAGTCGCCGCCTTTACGCGGGCTATGGTACTTTGAAGGTCGAACAAGGTACGGCCGCAACCGGGACAGGAGATGAACTCCGTCTTACTGGTACGCACACGTCCGGCTTGCAGGATGCCGAAGGCGGTGGCGTCTACTGTGGCATGGCTGATGTTGTTCCCTTGATTGAAAAGGAAGATACCGTCGCATAAACCGTCCAGTATCAATGCACCCATGTCGGCGGCGGCCTTGATTTGGAAGTCTTCTGTCTCGTTCTCTGCATAATGCTGGAAGAAGACAACAGGATTTTCCAATCCCTCTTGCATCAGCTGATGAACCAGGGCACGGTGTTCTCCGAGTCGGTTGGGATGGTTACTTTGCGATACGATCACTATTTCGGGATGGTATTTCAGGCAGGCTATCACCTCTTCGTTCAGTGTCATGTAGGTCAGGAACAGAAACTTCATATCCGCCTGGCAAGCACTGAGAAGATACAGTTGCTGGTGGTTGAAGGCCGGGTATGTTCCCTCTTCACCCTGCCAGAGATTGGCGTCGAGGATGTAGGCGATGCCCGGTTCACGCATCTTTAGCGGCGTATGTCCCATGTAGATGTAGTCGGGAGCGAACTGCTGATTTGTTTCATACTCCCCGTCTAAGCGTTCTGCGATCACGGCGGGCTGATGGTCTCCGCCGATGTTCCGCACGGCAACCGTCTTGCGTCGGGTGGGAGAAAGGTAGTTGAAACCGGTTGCTTCTGCTCCGGGGATATAGGGATGGTTTTGGCGCTGCATGATGTAGTTCACCAGTTTGCGGGCAACGGGTATTTCCGCTTCGGGAGCTTCACTCAGCGATACACGGATGGTGTCGCCCAGCCCGTCCGCCAGCAAGGCCCCGATGCCAAGGGCAGACTTGATGCGTCCGTCTTCGCCATCGCCGGCTTCGGTCACGCCGAGGTGCAGGGGGAAGTGCATGCCTTCTTTCTCCATCACGGCAGCCAGCAGGCGCACGGTCTTCACCATCACCACCGTATTGGAGGCTTTGATGGAAATGACCACGTCTGTGAAGTGCTCTTCCACACAGATGCGCAGGAACTCCATGCACGACTCCACCATGCCTTCCGGTGTATCGCCGTAGCGCGACATGGTTCGGTCGGACAATGAACCGTGGTTTACGCCGATGCGTATGGCGGTGTAGTTTTCCTTGCAGATGTTGAGGAAGGGGACGAAGCGGTCTCTGATCTTCTGCAGTTCTTGCGCATACTCTTCATCCGTATATTCCAGATGCTTGAAGGTGCGTGCGGCATCTACATAGTTTCCGGGATTGATGCGCACCTTTTCTACATATTGTGCCGCCACATCGGCTACTTTCGGATTGAAATGGATGTCCGCCACCAGCGGAACCATATATCCGTCGCGGCGCAGGGCAGCGTTGATGTTCATCAGGTTGTCTGCTTCCTTGATGCCCTGTGCTGTGAGGCGGACGTATTCGCCTCCTGCATCTGCAATTCGTTTGACTTGTGCCACGCTGGCTTCCGTGTCCTGTGTGGCGGTGTTCGTCATACTTTGTATGCGTATGGGATTAGAGCCGCCCATTGGGGTGGCTCCAATATTTACTTCTGATGTTTCCCGACGGGAATAGTTGAATAAATCCACTTTTTTAATTGACTTTGTACTCGTATTTCACGCCTTTCAGCTCTTCGTTAGCTTTTACGATTTTCTTCTTCAATCCCTCTTTGTAGGCGGCAAAGCTCTCGGCAAGGCTCTTGTCGCTCAGTGCCAACATCTGTATGGCGAGGATGGCGGCGTTCATGGCACCGTTGATGGCTACTGTGGCTACGGGGATGCCGGGAGGCATCTGTATGATAGAGTAGAGGGCATCTACGCCGTCCAATACGCTTCCTTTGATGGGTACTCCGATGACTGGCAGTGTGGTGTTGGCTGCGATGACTCCGGGCAGTGCGGCTGCCATGCCGGCTGCTGCGATAATAACTTTCACGCCGCGTTGACGGGCATTTTGGGCAAACTCTTCCACTGCTTCCGGTGTACGGTGGGCGGAGAGGGCGTTCATTTCGAACGGTACGTGTAAATCATTCAGCAGTTGGGCGGCTTTTTCCATGACGGGAAGGTCGGAGGTGCTACCCATGATGATGCTTACTAATGGTGACATGGTTGATTACTGTTTATTGGTTATGTTTTATGGTTTAATTAAGAACCTGTTTAAATTTTCTTCAAAAAGAACTCTCAAAAGAAGACTGAACAAAATTTAAACAGGCTCTAAGAATGAAGGGGAGAAGAGAGAGAGGCAACACACCACTCACAGATCTTCATCCTTCATTCCTGTTCGTTCATGTTCTTGATCTTAATCTTAATCAGCATTGATGCGTGCTTGATAATCTTGGGCATCCATCAATACGTCGAAGTTGTTTTCAGGATTGGGCTTGATCTTGATGAGCCAGCCTTCGCCGTAGGGGTCTTTGTTGACCAACTCCGGTTGGTCGGCAAGAGCTTCGTTCTGTTCCAGTACCTCTCCGCCTACGGGCATGAAGACGTCTGCAATGGTTTTCACTACTTCGATGGTACCGAATGCTTCGCCGGCTTCCAGTGTATCGCCTACTGCTTGAATGTCTACAAATACGACGTCGCCCAGTTGCTCCTGTGCGAAATCGGTGATGCCTACATAAGCTACATCGCCCTCAAGGCGTATCCACTCGTGATCTTTGGTGTACTTTACGTTCTCCGGAAAATTCATAATTGTTAGTTTTTAAGGATTAATACTTATCTTAATTGGTAATATTCATGATTCATCATTCTAAAAGAGAAAGACGCGGAACAGGATGTTACTTAGCGGGTGTAGCACCAGTAGGGAACATGCCAGTCCGACGGCAAAGCCGGCAAGTACCTCTCCTAACGTGTGATGTTGCAGGATGATGCGTGCCGTGCCCAGTATGCCGGCAACCAGTATGAACAGGCACAACCACCAGATGGGGTTATAACCGAACAACGCACTGAAGGAGACCAGTCCGCCAATGATAGCACCTATGCCTGCCATGTGTTCACTCAGTTTCCACTTCAGGTTGACGATGATACAGATAATCATCATGACGAGTGCGGCGAGTATGATGCCGGTCATGTACCAAGGTATGTTGAGCCTATGCATCATCATCAGGCAGAATGCATAAGAGATGATTGTCAGCAGGAAGGGCATGAAGCGGCGTTTGCGTTCGCCCAGTTCCTGCGGGGTATATCCATTGATTTTGCGAAACAGGAATATGGTGAGCGTAGGCATGAATATGGTGAAGCAGTATACCACTCCCAGCACAATCAGCTTGTATTGCATGGGCATGATGTGCAGGTATGAGAAGAGGAATAGGATCAGGAATGCCAGAAAGGGGATGGAGAACGGCGTGAATATGGCCGAAATCACCCGGGACACTCTGATCAGGGTCTTGTCTGCTATGAGATGTTGTTCCATTTTTGCAAGATTGATAAATAAGTTAGTTTCCTGTTTGCCGTTCTCTCCGTTTTATCTGTCATCTTCGGAGCCTGGCTACGGGTATATTCATCTGTTGTCTGTATTTCGCTACGGTGCGGCGTGCTATGGGATAGCCTTTTTCTTTCAGCATTTCCGTCAGTTCGTCGTCCGTATAGGGCTTTTTCTTGTTCTCGTTGTCGATGCACTCTTTCAGCAGCCTGCGTATTTCGCGTACGGAGGTCTCTTCGCCCTCTTCGTTGACATAGCCGTCATTGAAGAAGTATTTCAGCGAGTAGATGCCGAAGTTGGTCTGCACATACTTGCTGTTGCTGACGCGTGATATGGTGGAGAGATCCAGTCCGGTACGCTCTGCGACGTCTTTCAGTATCATGGGGCGTAGCAGGGATTCGTCTCCTTCGAGGAAGAAAGGACGTTGCAGGTCGATGATTGCCTGCATGGTGGTCATCAGGGTGTTCTGGCGTTGCTTCACGGCGTCGATGAATCCTTGTGCGGCATCCATCTTCTGTTTCAGGAACATCATGGCCTCTTTGGATTCCTTCGACTGGTTTGCCTTGTTGCGGGTATGCTCTTCCACCATTTCGGTGAAGTCGCGGCTCATGCGCAGTTCCGGTACATTCCGATTGTTCAGTGTCAGGTTGATGGTGCCGTCGTCGTAAGTGTCTACGATGAAGTCGGGCACGATCTGCTGCATATTCCTTCCGATGGTCTCACCCAGCGATGCGCCCGGACGAGGGTTCAGTTTGCAGATTTCGTTGATGGCTTGTCGGAAGGGTTCCTCTTCCAGGCCGAGTTTCTGCTGTATCTTGTCCCAATGCTTACGGGTGAACTCTTCGTAGCATTCGGTGATGATGGCTTCTTCCGTGTGGAGCAGCGGGCTGGAAGGTTGCTGCTCTATCTTGCGTCGTATCTGTATGAGCAGGCACTCTTGCAGGTTGCGTGCTCCCAGTCCGGCGGGGTCGAAGTCCTGAATGGTTTTCAGAGCTTCTTCCAGTTCTCCGATGGTGGCGTCGATGCCGACGTAGATGGCGAGCTCGTCGCTGATGCTGTCCAGCGATTTGCGCAGCAGGCCGTCGTCGTCCAGTGAGCCGATCAGGTATTCCGCCAGTTCGCGTTGCCGTTCGCTCAGGTTTCGTTCACCCAACTGCTCTTTCAGGGTCTCGTAGAAAGATGTGGTGTCGGAGAAGGGGATTTCTTCTGCCTGTTCGCCTCTGCTGCGGTTGTTCTCCTGCAATTTATAATCGGGGATGTCGTCTTCGTTCAGGTAGTCGCTCAGGGAGTCGTAGTTGGTGTCTCCGCCATCTTCCGAGTTAGGTTCCGTATCGGTAGCGTCGGTATATTCATCTCCCGCAGACTCCTCTTTGCCCTCTTCCAGTGCCGGATTCTCTAAAAGCTCGGCGCGCACGCGGTCTTCCAATTCCACGGCAGGAAGCTCCAATAGCTTCACTACCAGAATTTGCTGCGGTGACAGCGTCTGTATCTGCTGCTGCGCCTGCGTTTGTACTTGTCTGGAACTTTGTGCCATACTTCTTTTGCTATATTGAGTTACAACTATGGAAGATTTCCTACCGCAAAAATACATAATAGTTCGGGAACGCGAAACCTTCTCATACGATATTTAACAAGAAACCGGGGGCTTGGTTGCATTTTTGTTCCTATCTTTGGGGGCAAACTACTAAAAAAACTGGAATGTTATGTTTACTAAAGAAACGTATGTGCAGCGCAGGGCCCAGCTGAAAAAAAATATCGGCTCCGGAGTATTATTGTTTTTGGGTAACGACGACCAGGGGTTGAACTATGAAGACAATGCCTTCCGTTACCGTCAGGATTCCACTTTCCTCTACTATTTCGGTTTGTCGTTTGCCGGGTTGTCGGCAATCATCGATGTGGATGAAGATAAAGAGATCATTTTCGGCGATGAGCTGACCATCGACCACATTGTCTGGATGGGTACCCAGCCTACGCTGCACGAGAAGGCGGCTATGGTGGGCATCACCGAGACTTGTCCTTTTGCTGAGATTGTCAGCTATCTGCACAAGGCGGTGCAGAAAGGGCAGACGATACACTATCTTCCCCCTTATCGTGCCGAGCATAAATTAAAACTGATGGATTGGCTGGGCATTCCGCCTGCCCGACAGGAGGGCTCTGTACCGTTTATCCGTGCGGTGGTGGCACAGCGTAACTACAAGTCGGCAGAGGAGATTGCCGAGATAGAGAAGGCGTGCGACGTGACAGCCGACATGCACATCAAGGCGATGGAAGTGATTCGTCCCGGTATGTACGAATATGAGGTCGTGGCAGCAATGAACCACGTGGCAGAGAGGAATAACTGCGAACTCTCTTTTGCCACGATTGCCACCGTCAACGGTCAGACGTTGCACAACCATTACCACGGCAATAAGATCAAGCCGGGCGACCTGTTCTTGATTGATGCAGGTGCCGAGCTTCCTTCGGGCTATTGCGGCGACATGTCGTCCACCGTACCTGCCGACAAGACCTTCACACCGAAGCAACGTGCTGTCTATGAAATTCAGAATGCCATGCATCTGGAGTCGGTGAAAGCGCTCCGTCCCGGCATTCCTTATATGGAGGTCTATGAACTGTCTGCCCGTGTCATGGTGGAAGGTATGAAGTCGCTTGGGTTGATGAAAGGTAATGCCGAAGATGCCGTGCGCGAAGGGGCGCATGCCCTGTTCTATCCTCACGGTCTGGGACACATGATGGGACTGGATGTGCACGATATGGAGAACCTGGGCGAACTCTGGGTAGGTTACGACGGTCAGCCGAAGAGTACGCAGTTCGGCCGTAAGAGCCAGCGCCTTGCCATTCCGCTGCAACCGGGATTCGTGCATACTGTAGAACCGGGCATTTACTTCATTCCCGAACTGATTGACCTCTGGAAGGGAGAGAAGAAGTTCACGGACTTTATCAATTATGATAAGGTAGAAGTGTACCGCAACTTTGGCGGCATCCGCAATGAGGAAGACTATCTGATCACCGAAACCGGTGCACGCCGCCTGGGCAAGAAGGTGCCTTTGACACCGGAAGAGGTTGAGGCGCTGAGATAATCTTAAGAAATAGAAAATTGAGAGTTGAGAGTTTGGAGGAGTAGGTATTCCCAACTCTCAACTAATTTTAATCATAAATAATTCCATGGAACAACCAATACAAAGACATGCACGGGTCGATGTGGCAGACGTGCTGCGCGGACTGGCAGTGATGGGTATCATCTTGCTGCATTCAATTGAACATTTCAACTTCTATTCCTTCCCCGATGCGTCCACTCAGAGCGTATGGCTTAACTTTTCGGACAAGGCGATATGGGACGGGCTCTTTTTCCTCTTTGGCGGCAAGGCGTATGCCGTGTTTGCCCTGCTCTTCGGTTTCAGTTACTTCATCCAGTATGACAACCAGCGCCTGCGTGGGCGGGACTTCCGGTTGCGTTTCTGTTGGCGGTTGGTGCTGCTGTTCATCCTCGGTAACATCAATGCGGTCTTCTTTACGGGCGAAGTGCTGGTGCTCTATTCGTTGGTGGGCTTCATCCTGCCGTTAGCGTGCCGGTTGCGTGATAAATGGATATTCGTCTTGGCATGCGTGCTGCTTGTTCAGCCGTTGCCGCTTTACTACATAGCACGTACCATCCTCGATCCGGAGTTCGCCGCACCTGTTTTGCCGACGGGTAGCCTGTGGGCAGCTACGTTCGAAGTGCAGGGGCACGGAACTTTCCTTGAGACGCTGCGTGTCAATCTGTGGGAAGGACAGTTGGCAAGTCTGGCTTGGGCATGGGATCACGGGCGAGTATTTCAGACGGCGGCTCTTTTCCTCTTCGGGTATCTGATAGGCCGTCGGGGATTGTTCTTGAAGGAGAACCTGAAGTTCTGGAACAAGGTGCTGTGTGGTTCTCTGGTCGCTTTCTTCCCGCTCTACGGATTGGGTAATATGCTGCCCGACTTTGTGTCGAACCCTGCGGTGCGTACGCCGCTGTTGCTCGTTGTCTCTTCATTGTATAAGTTTGCTTTTATGCTGCTGCTTGTTTCGGCTGTGCTGAATGCTTACTATCGCACCAACTTGCAGCAACGCATGAACACCTTTATTCCTTACGGCCGTATGAGCCTGACCAACTACATCACACAGAGTATCATTGGCTCTATGCTGTTTTATAACTGGGGATTCAGCCTGCATGATGATTTGGGTATTACGGCAAGTGTATTGGTCGGTGCGCTGATTTTCGTGCTACAGTTGACTTTCTGTCGCTGGTGGTTGCGCCATCATAGTCATGGTCCGTTGGAATATCTGTGGAAGAGGGCGACGTGGCTGAAGTAAACCGATGGCTGAAGTAAACGATTTCCCTAATTCATAGTATCTAAAGATACTTTGCCATTTATCTTTAGATACTTTGCCATTTATGTAAAGATACTCGGCCATTTATGTAAACATACTCAGAATACAAGGCATTTCACGCTTTTCGTCAGTTCTCAGCGGAAGAGCTTGTGGAAAAGCAGAAGAAAATAGCAGGGATGGCACACTGGTTGTTTCAATGTGTCATCCCTGCACCATTTTACTATTTTATAGTATCTCCTTTATCGATTATAGCATTACCTTTACCGACAGGCCGAAGTCTGCTCTGAGTACGTTGATGCGGTTCCATTTGTCCAATTTCAGGGTATTCTTATCGTTGCCTGCGGTTGCTTTCAGTGAAGAGGCATGGCCACCCATAACCGAAAGATTGGCTCCTAAAAAGAGGTTCCCGTAGATACGGCGACAGAGGGACAGGTCGGCATTGGCACCGAAGAAACCTTTCTTGAAGGTCTGTTCCGTCGAGTTGTAGAGGCTTTCGCAACGGTAGTTCATGTAGCCGGCACCTATCATGCAGTCGAAGTGCCATTTGTCGGAGACGGGAACACGGACACCGATTTGCGGGGCGATGTAGGTCAGATCCAGATTGTCGGCTGCCTGTGTATCCGAGTCAATGCCATAGTTTGCGGCATCGGAGAAGAGGTTGAACTTCAATCCTGCCTGGAATGCTTTCCCCAGCAGGTAGTTCATTTTGATGTTTCCGCTGAAACCATTCTTATATTCTCCACGATAGCCGACGCCGTAGGGAGAGAGGTTGGATTTCCCGAATAACTGTCCGGCACCCAAATCGACGGATACGGAAAAACGTTCGTTACTTGCCGACTGCCCATAACTCAAGACCACGAAGAAAAGGCACAAAACAAAAAAGACAGACTTTTTCATAATAATACTTTGTTTAATTAATATATGTTGACTCGGCTTTTAAAACAGATGCCAAAACTGCTATTGTTTTTCAGAAATTGTGTTCTTATATTGATGCATTTATGCTTAATTAATTCATAATGAGGAATGGAAAATAGAAATTTGTGATCTCTTTATATACAAAAATAGATTAATAAATCTGATTCCACCAGCTTTTTCTTTATTTTTTTTCAAAGTATGTTCGAGAACATGTTTTTTTTGTATACTTGGGACAACAGGCTGTCTCATAACAAATAATCTAATGATGCCTTTCATTACCTCTTTAAGTTTCGCAAGCTCAACTTGAGTTATCTTTATTCCTTTGTATGGTGTGATGCATTCCTCCGAACTAAAATAACAATCGAAAATAAATGCCATATTTCACCATCACATCTTTCACCCATTTGCTAATCTTATAAAACACAAATGTTTATGGTGAGACATCTGGTTCCTCCGGCATTTGGAGTGATGGTCTACTTTTCTATTCGTTTTATTATCCGGTGGGTTGAAAGCGCATTGAGTGATCCGGTAATCTATCACTTGAAATATCTGATAAGTATTAATTATTAATTAGTTGATAGGTTGATTTGTTCGCTGTTAACTCTAAATTCCAAATCGCCGGATTTCTCTGGGCTTTGTGTCGGATTCCCCTGGGGTTTGTATCCAATTCCCCTGGGGTTTTCCGGACAAATGCGGGGCAACGTTCCGGCAAACCCCAGGGGATTTGGTGGCAAATGCGGCGGCTTTTTACCCGTATTACGGCTCCCAATGTTGCAGGCGGTCGTTCTGCAGGGAGTGATCGTCGGGATTGTTATCAGTGTTGGCTGTTTCTGTGATGCCAAAGCTAAGGTTTGGCATCACAAAGTTAAGGTTTAGCGGCATAAACGTGAACTTTAGCCACCCTGGAATTCCCGAATACACTACAAACGAATCCACCACGTCCGCGATAGGATTACGCGTGACGTGGTGGATATAGGATGTGTTTATTCTCAAGGTATGTGATGTCTGTCTGTTCAGGTATGCAATTCCAGTACGAAACGGCACCCCTTGGTGTAACTGTTGTCCAGGGTCAGGTTGCCATTCATCTTGGTGGCAATCAGTGAACAAATAGGCAGTCCCAATCCGTCGCCCTGCGTGAGGTCTTTCACTTCGGTGAAGGGCTTGAAGAGGTTCTCTTGCGCTTCGGCGGGGATGCCGCATCCGGTGTCGCTGACAATGAGTTGCTGGGTGTGCGCACCCCGTTTCTTGAAGTCCAGCCAGATCTTTCCGCCTTCCGGAGTGAACTGGGCGGCGTTGTTCAGCAGGTGGAGCAGGATACGTTCCAATTGCTCGGGATTTGTCTTTACGCTGAGCTTCGGGGCGTTGACCGTGGCGGTGATGTCCGGTTTCAGTCCGGCTTTTATCTTGTCCATCACGCCTTCGCAGAAGGTGTTGATGTTGATTTCACGCATTTCGTAGGTCTCGGCGAGCGTGCTCTCCAGTTCGGACAGTTCTTGGATGTGCTCGGCAAAGGTCTTCAATGCCTGTACGCCCGGCTGGTTGGCATCCAGTGTGTTCAGCGTCGGCTCCATCTGGGCGGAGATGTTGCGGATGAACTGGCTCTTCAGTTCGTTATGCTCGTTGGCTATCTGGATCGCCTTCTTTTGCTTGCGGGTAAGGAAGATGAAACGCATCAACACAATAGCTCCTAACACCAGTGCAGCGGCAAGTACACCGGCAAGTACACAAAGGCCGATGATGATGTATTGCTTGGTGCTCAGCGAGTCGTCTTTCTCCTGAATGGTTGCCAGGCTCTCTTCGTACTTGCGCGTGACGATGTTCAGTTCGTCTTGTGCGGTGAGGGCTTTGACAGAGTCGGTCCAAAGGATGTATTTGTCGTAGGTGCGTGCCACCAGTCCGGCGTTGTTTGCCTTGCGGGCGATGGTGATCAGGTTCTTGTACGATTCGTCCACTTTGGCATAGTTCTTCTGCTCTTTGTATTGACCGATCAGACGGTTGATGCAGGCGTCGCCTTGGGCGTTCATTCCGAAAGTGTAGTAATAGTTGGCTTGGGTGTAGAGCAGGTCATTGCTCAGCGAATCGTTACGTGCCGCCTTGGCAGTCTCCTCCAGTTTGTTCAGCTGCTCTTTGGCGCGGGCGGGATTTTTCAGGTTGATATACATTTGCAGGCGTTCCTTGCTGATGCGGAAGTGCAGGGCGGGCATGGGTTTGCTTTGTTTCTGTTCGCCGTCGCTCACCAGCAGGTCGGCGCTGCGCAGCAGTTCGAATGCCTCTTTGTAGTAGTTCTCGCGGTGATAGAGTGCACAGGCGTTGATGCCGCACTCTACGGCCTGTTCATATTTTCCCTGCGAAGAGAAAGCGTTGTAGGCTTGCAGGAACAGGTAGCGTGCCTTGATGTATTCTTTTTGGGCAAGATGTCCTTGTGCCTGTTTCATTTGTTCTTCGGCACGGGATTGCGGATATGCTTTATAGCAAGTGCAAAAAGCAGCTAAAAAAAGGATAGTAATTATCTTTCTCATATAATGATTCTTTTTATTCGCTCACAAAGTTAAGACATTCTTTGGTAGATTGTATAAAATAGGCAAATAAAAAGTTACGTACCCCTATCAGATGTATCACTATCCACTCCATTCCGACTATATACCAAACTCCGTACCCCCTCCAGGCGCATGGGCATGGAAGGGGTACGGAGGGAAGTGCTTCCGGAAGCGGAAAAAAATGTCGTGGAGGCGCAGTCTCAGTACTTGAAACTGCTGCCGCCCAGGAACTCACGTAACAGCGAAGTCGGGGGGATTTCTTTGTCCTGTACCGGAGTGAAGTATTTGATGAACTTCAGCAGGCGGTATGCCTCGGCATACTCCGGACAGTTGCGCGGCACGCTAGTCAGTATGGGTTCGGCGTGGCTGCGCAGTACGGCAAACTCGAACAGCAGTGCCGAGTTGAACATCACGTCGGCATTCTCCTGATAGGGGAATATCCATTTATCTTCGCCTGCACGCACACTGGGCCAGCGGGAGATGGTTTCTCGTGCTGAGTAGCCCCGATAGTTGTAGTCGCGGATGATGCGTCGCAACAGGCGGTTGTCGGTGGTGGGAATCCAGTTGTGGTCGTCCAGGGAGATGGTGGTCAGGGCGGAGACATAAATCTTGTACTTGTTGGCTGCGGGGATCTGCGGCGTCAGTTCGGGGTTCAGCGCGTGTATGCCTTCCAGAATGAGGATGGTGTGCTCGTCAATCCTTAGTTTGTCGCCCCGGTATTCACGCTTTCCGGTGGTGAAGTTGAAGCTTGGCAACTCAATCTCTTCACCGCGGAGCAGCGCTTTCAGGTCGTCTTCGAATTTCTTGAGGTCGAGCGCGTAGAGCGATTCATAGTCATAGTTCCCGGCGGCGTCTTTCGGGGTGTCTTCGCGATTGACGAAGTAGTTGTCCAACGCGATGGGATAGGGGCGCAGGCCGTTCGTCATCAGTTGCACGGAGAGGCGTTTGCTGAATGTGGTCTTGCCCGATGAAGAGGGGCCGGAGATGAGGACCAGCTTCACGCGGTCGCCGTTTTCGTTACGGTTGTAGATGGTGTCGGCTATCTGGGCTATCTTCTTCTCCTGCAAGGCTTCCGCTACGTTGATCAGGTCAGTGGCATGTCCGGCTTCACAGGCAAGGTTGAAGTCGCCTGCATTGCTCAATCCCATGATGTGGTTCCAGCGCAGGTGCTCCTTGAAGACGTCGAGCATCTTCTCCTGCTTCACGACATCTTCCAGCACGTTAGGATTCTCGCGGTTGGGGATGCGCAGCAGCAGCCCGTCATAATACTTCACCAGGTCGAACAGCCAGATGAAACCGGTACTGGGCAACAGGTTTCCGTAGTAGGAATCAATGGTGTCGCCCAGCGTATAATAATAAGTATAGATAGAGCCGGAGGTCTCCAGCAGTTTCACTTTGTCCATCATTCCCAGTTCGCTGAAGAGGCGTACGGCCCCGGTGGTGTGACACTCCGTCCGGTGGAACGTGAGGTCTTGGGCGATGATCTCCTGCATGCGCTTCTTGATGGCGGCGACGTCTTCCAGTGTGATGGGGCGTCCGAGCTGCAAGTCGCAGAAGTAACCTTTGGACACGGGATGTTCCACAAACAGCTTGCCCTCCGGAAATAACTCCCTGACTGCCTTGTAGAGTACGAAGCAGAGGCTTCGCACATAGGTGCGCAACCCTGAAGAGTCTCGAATGTCGAGAAACTCCACATCTTTGTTGTTATACACCCTGAAGTTCAGCCCTTCGGAGCGGTTGTTGACCTTAGCGCTGACCACCTGATAAGGGAAATTAAGATTAAAGCCGTAATAAATATCCAAAAGTGAGCTTCCAATAGGGAAATTCTTGGAAATATTGTTATTTTTGCAACAAATTTGTAACATGTGTTTCATGATGTCTTTATTTTAGGGTGAATACACGTTAAATATAGAGATAATAATAAATGTAACGCAAAACCCTGTTAATTAATTAAAGATGGAATATTCTTTTTATGATTTTTTAAAGTTGCTGGGAGCATTGGCACTGTTTCTGTATGGAATGAAAATCATGAGTGAGGGGCTGCAAAAGTTTGCAGGCGACAAGTTGCGCCGCATTCTTACTGCAATGACCACCAATAGGGTGACCGGTGTGCTGACCGGTGTGCTGATTACTGCACTTATCCAATCTTCTTCTGCCACTACCGTCATGGTGGTGAGTTTCGTAAATGCCGGACTACTTACGCTTTCCCAGTCCATCGGTGTGATTATGGGAGCCAATATCGGTACTACTGTCACGGCATGGATCATATCGGCATTGGGTTTCAAGGTAGACATGGCGGCTATGGCGCTTCCGCTGCTTGCCGTCGGTGTTCCGTTCCTCTTCTCCGGCAAGAACAACCGCAAGTCCGCAGGTGAATTTATCTTCGGTTTCTCCTTCCTCTTCATGGGACTTTCGTTGCTGAAGGCTAACGCGCCTGACTTGGGACGCAATCCTGAAATGCTCTCTTTCGTCCAGAACTATGTAGATATGGGCTTTGCTTCTGTCCTCCTGTTTGTAGTCATCGGTACGGTGCTGACCATGATCGTGCAGGCATCGGCGGCAACAATGGCCATCACCCTCATCATGTGTGCCAACGGTTGGATCAGCTTCGAGCTGGGTGCGGCATTGGTACTGGGCGAGAACATCGGTACCACCATCACCGCCAACCTGGCGGCACTGACTGCCAACACACAGGCGAGACGTGCGGCATTGGCGCATTTGGTTTTTAATGTATTCGGCGTGATTTGGGTGTTGTGCCTGTTCAATCCCTTTACGGCGGGTGTGGCTTGGTTCGTCGACAACGTGATGCAAACCACCGATCCTGCTGTGGCGGTATCTTTCAAGCTCTCCGCCTTCCATACTACATTCAACATCTGCAACGTACTGGTGATGATCTGGTTCGTGAAACTGATAGAAACCACCGTATGCAAGCTCATTCCTTCGCACGAGGCGGAAGCGGAATATCGCCTGCGATTCATTTCGGGCGGTATGCTCTCTACGGCGGAACTTTCACTCGTGCAGGCACGTAAGGAGATTACCCTCTTTGCCGAACGCATCCATTGTATGTTCGGTATGGTGCGTGATCTGCTTCACACGGACGAAGAGAATGATTTCAACAGTCTCTACAGTCGTATCGAGAAGTACGAGAATATCAGCGACAGCATGGAAGTAGAGATTGCCAACTACCTGAACAGTGTGTCCGATGGTCGTCTGAGTACCGACAGTAAGACGAAGATACACTCCATGTTGCGCGAGGTGACGGAAATAGAGAGTATTGGCGACAGCTGCTATAACCTGGCGCGTACCATCAACCGGAAGCACCTTAGCAACAAAGACTTCACCCCGAAGCAATACGAACATATCCATCAGATGTTCAAGCTGGTAGACGGTGCTTTGTCGCAGATGATCCTTCTGGTAGAAGACACCCACCATGCGGTGGACGTGAATAAGTCGTTCAACATAGAGAATGAGATAAACAACTATCGCAACCAACTGAAAACCCAAAATGTAGTGGACGTGAACAATAAGGAGTATGATTATCAGATGGGCATACACTACATGGACATTATCGGTGAATGTGAGAAACTGGGAGACTACGTGGTCAATGTGGTCGAAGCCGGTAGTCTTGTGAAAGAAAAGAAAGCCTGAACAGGCAGAGATGCACAGGACGTTGTAGACAACTTTGAAAAACCGTAGCAAGCCGGAAGAGCTTGCCAAGCTAAAAATATAATTAAAAGGAAAAACCGACATGTCTGTATTTGTGATTCTAAAACTGATTGGCTCACTGGCGCTTTTGATGTATGGTATGAAGACCATGAGCGAAGCCTTGCAAAAACTGACGGGTGGGCATTTGCGTCATGTGCTGGGTGCCATGACAACAAACCGCTTCACCGGACTACTGACTGGTACGTTTGTGACAGCTTCCGTACAGTCTTCTACTGCGACGACGGTGATGACCGTTAGCTTTGTGAATGCCGGCTTGCTAACTTTGGGGCAAGCCATATCCGTTATTATGGGTGCCAATATCGGTACGACGGTAACGGCATGGATCATGTCTGTCTTTGGTTTCCAAATAGACATGAACAATCTGATTTTCCCCTTGTTTGCCTTGGCTGTGCCCCTTGCCTTTTCAAGCAAGAGCCAGAAGAAGTCTTTCGGAGAGTTTGTCTTCGGCTTTGCGTTCATGTTTTTGGGACTGACCACCCTGCGCGAGAATGCCTTGCAGATGGATCTTGAACACAATGCGGCAGTCATCAATTTCATTACCTCCTGTAAGGAATGGGGCGGACTTTCTATTCTGCTTTTTCTGTTGATAGGCGGCATCATTACCATGTGTGCGCAGTCGTCGGCAGCAGTGATGGCCATCACGCTGATTCTCTGTTCCAGCGGCGTGCTCGATTTGTATTTGGGTATCGCATTGGTGATGGGTGAAAACATCGGTACTACTGTCACTTCCAATATTGCCGCGCTCACTGCCAACGCGCAGGCACGGCGTGCAGCTTTGGCACACTTCATCTTCAATATGTTTGGTGTCTGTTGGATATTGTGCATCTTCCACACTTTTGTCGATATGGTGAGCGGGGTGGTGGACTCTATCTTTCCCGGAGTATCGCCCGAAGTGGCAATCACCTATAAACTTTCGGCTTTCCACACCGCTTTCAATATTTGCAACGTGCTGATTTTAATATGGTTTATCAAACCCATTGAGAAAGTGGTGTGCTGGGTTATCAAGCCCAAGGAGGACGAAGAGGAGTTCCGCTTGCGCTTTATTTCGAGCGGTATGTTGTCCACCGCCGAGTTGTCCATTGTCCAGGCACGTAAGGAGATTAATCTTTTTGCCGAGCGTACCCATCGTATGTTTGGTATGGTGCGCGACCTGTTGAACACTGCAAATGAGAATGATTTCAACAAGCTCTTCAGCCGGATTGAGAAGTATGAGAACATCAGCGATAACATGGAATTGGAGATAGCCAACTACTTGAACCAGGTGTCGGAAGGACGGTTGAGTTCGGAAAGTAAGCTACAGATACGTGCCATGCTGCGTGAGGTGACAGAGATAGAAAGTATTGGTGACAGTTGTTATAATTTGGCACGTACCATCAATCGTAAACGCCAGACGAATCAGGACTTCACGGAGAAACAGTACGAGCATATCAAGCTTATGATGAAGCTGACGGATGATGCCTTGGAACAAATGATTGTTGTAGTGGAACGTTCCGAACATCAAAGTGCCGTGGTAAACAAGTCATTCAACATTGAGAATGAGATAAACAACTATCGTAACCAGTTGAAGAACCAGAATATTCTGGATGTCAATAACAAGGAGTATGACTACCAGATGGGCGTTTACTATATGGACATCATAGCCGAGTGTGAGAAACTGGGCGATTATGTGGTGAATGTCGTAGAAGCAAGCAGCGACGTAAGGGAAAAGAAAGCGTCTTAAGACGCTTTCTCAAATTCATCCTTGCCTACTCCGCACAAGGGGCATACCCAGTCGTCGGGTAGTTCTTCAAATGGTGTGCCCGGTTCGATTCCGCTTTCGGGATCGCCTTTTTCCGGATCGTAGACGTAGTCACAAACGGTGCAAATGTACTTATCCATAATCTATGCATTTTTAGGTTTTCTTCTCTGATAACGTAGGCAGCAACGGTTTTGTTTGCTGCCTTAACGCTTTTTGGGAATCTTCCCGTGAGACAGGTTGTAGACATTCTGTTCAAGGTATCTTTTCCCGTGTGAATCGTGTTGTGGATAATGTGTCTCAAACTTATAAAAAGATTTAATAACATTCACTATACCGAATTAATGTTGTACTTTTGCCCACCTAATCAAACTTAACACTTTGTATGATTGTAACCAAAGATGATTATTATCATAGCGGGCTTACCGACGAAGAAGTGCTGCGAAGCCGCGAAAGGTATGGAACCAATCTCTTAACGCCTCCAAAGCGTCCCTCTCTGTGGAAACTATATCTTGAGAAATTTGAAGACCCTGTAGTTAGGGTGTTGCTGTTTGCAGCGATACTTTCTCTTGGCATATCCGTCATCGAGAACGAGTATGCCGAGACTATCGGTATTATTGCTGCTGTGCTGCTTGCCACGGGCATAGGCTTTTATTTTGAGTATGACGCCAACCGGAAGTTCGACCTGCTGAATGCGGTAAACGAAGATACCCAGGTGAAAGTGATCCGTAACGGACGAGTGCAGGAGGTTGCACGGAAAAACGTGGTAGTGGGAGACATCGTCGTATTGGAGACAGGAGAAGAGATCCCTGCCGATGGCGAACTGCTGGAAGCGATCTCCCTGCAGGTCAATGAATCGAACCTGACCGGAGAACCGGTGGTGGATAAGACTATTGTAGAGGCGGATTTCGACCAAGAAGCCACGTATGCTTCCAATCGGGTGATGCGCGGTACGACGGTTGTTGACGGACATGGCGTCATGCGTGTGCTTGCTGTGGGCGATGAAACGGAAATCGGTAAGGTGGCACGCCAGAGCACAGAACAGAACGTGGAGCCTACTCCGCTCAACATACAGCTTTCCAGACTTGCCGACCTGATTGGCAAAGTCGGTTTCACGGTAGCCGGATTGGCATTTGCCATCTTTTTTGTCAAGGATGTGCTGTTTGTCTATTCTTTCTCCTCTTTCCATACTTTTGCCGATTGGCTTCCGGCGCTGAAAGCCATATTGCGCTATTTCATGATGGCAGTGACGCTGATTGTAGTCGCTGTACCCGAGGGGCTTCCGATGAGTGTGACGTTAAGTCTTGCACTGAATATGCGCCGCATGCTTTCCACCAACAACCTGGTGCGCAAGATGCATGCCTGCGAAACGATGGGTGCCATCACCGTAATCTGTACGGATAAGACCGGTACACTGACGCAGAACTTGATGCAGGTGTATGAACCCAGTTTCTATGCCTTGAAGAATGGGGGGAAGATTGGTGACGATGACATCAGTAAGCTGGTAGCAGAAGGTATCAGCGCCAACTCCACAGCCTTCCTGGAAGAGACATCGGAAGCAGAAAAGCCAAAAGGTGTGGGGAATCCTACGGAAGTGGCGTTGCTGTTGTGGTTGAACGGGCAGCACTGTGATTACTTGGAGCTGCGCGAGAAAGCTCCGGTCGTCCGCCAATTGACATTCTCTACCGAACGGAAGTTCATGGCTACACTGGTGTATTCGGCAGTGATAGGCAAGAAGGTGCTTTATGTGAAAGGAGCTCCAGAGATCGTGTTGGGTAAGTGCCGGGATGTAGTGCTCGACGGCAGTCGGGTGGATGCGGGCGAATATCGTCCTACCGTCGAAAGGCAGTTGCTGGGCTATCAGAATATGGCGATGCGTACTTTGGGATTTGCCTTCAAGATAGTGGAGGATACGGATATGCGTGACTGTTCGGAACTGGTTGCCGATGAAGACCTGTCTTTCCTCGGTGTGGTGGCTATTAGTGACCCTATCCGTCAGGATGTGCCTGCGGCAGTGGCAAAGTGCCAGTCGGCAGGCATCAATATTAAAATTGTGACAGGTGACACTCCGGGTACAGCTACGGAAATCGCCCGCCAGATAGGACTGTGGAAACCGGAAGATACGGAGCGCAACCGCATTACGGGTGTTGCTTTTGCGGAACTGAGTGACGAAGAGGCACTTGACCGTGTGACAGACTTGAAAATCATGTCTCGTGCACGTCCCACGGACAAGCAGCGCCTTGTGCAGTTGTTGCAGCGGAAAGGCGAGGTTGTGGCTGTGACGGGCGATGGAACCAACGATGCACCTGCACTGAACCATGCACAAGTGGGGCTTTCGATGGGTACGGGAACTTCCGTGGCAAAAGAGGCAAGCGACATCACTCTGCTGGATGATTCGTTCAATAGTATTGGTACTGCCGTGATGTGGGGGCGTTCGCTCTATAAGAATATCCAGCGTTTCATCGTCTTCCAGTTGACAATCAATTTTGTAGCTCTGCTGATTGTGTTGCTGGGTGCGTTGGTGGGTACGGAGTTACCGCTCACGGTGACACAGATGTTGTGGGTGAACCTGATCATGGATACGTTTGCCGCCTTGGCATTGGCTTCCATCCCGCCCAGTGAAAACGTGATGAAAGAGCGGCCGCGCAGCAGCAATGACTTTATCATCTCCAAGGCGATGCGTTACCATATACTGGGTGTGGGGAGCGTTTTCTTGGCCTTGCTGATGGGGATACTCTACGGTTTCCATCATGCCGATGGCGGCATGACAACGGAGCGTCTGACCATATTCTTTACCTTCTTCGTGATGTTGCAGTTCTGGAATCTTTTCAATGCCCGTGTGTTCGGCACTACGGATTCGGCATTCAAGGGGCTTTCCAAGTCGTATGGCATGGAGCTGATCATCTTTGCTATATTGGTCGGGCAGTTTCTTATCGTACAGTTTGGTGGTGCCGTATTCCGCACCACTCCGCTTGATTTGTCTACGTGGATAATCATCATAGCCTCTACGTCACTTGTTTTGTGGATAGGCGAGGCAATACGCTTCATCCGGCGTTTAATACAGAAGTGAGATGAAAGAAAAAGGAATTAGAAACCTTATTGTTGACTTTGGCGGTGTATTGATTGATTTGGACCGCCAGCGTTGTATTGAGAATTTTTCAAAGTTGGGCGTACCCGATACGGAGGCTATGCTCGATGTCTGCCATCAGCAGGGAATTTTCCTGCAATATGAGCAAGGGATGGTTTCCAGCGCGGAGTTCAGGAACGCTATCCGCGAACGGATGCAGAAACCGGCGACGGATGCCGACATCGATGCTGCTTGGAACAGTTTCTTGGTGACTATCCCTGCTTATAAGCTGGACCTTTTGCTGAAGTTACGGGAGAGGTATGTGGTCTATTTACTGAGCAACACCAACGACATTCACTGGCGGTGGTCGTGCGAACACGCTTTCCGCTATCGGGCGTTCCGGGTGGAAGACTTCTTCGAGAAGATTTTCCTCTCTTATGAGATGAAAATGGCGAAGCCTGATGTGGCAATCTTCCGAAAAGTGTTGGACGATACCGGCATCGATCCGAAAGAGACGTTCTTCATAGATGATTCTGCCGCAAACTGTCGGGCTGCCGAGACCCTGGGCATTTCCACCTATACGCCACAGGCAGGTGAAGATTGGAGTCATCTGTTCAATTGAGCATTGAGCATTGAGACGGCAGGATGCAGAAGAATTAGAACAGGTTGTTAAGCCGTAATAAAAACAGAAAGAGAATATAAAGATGCAGGTGTTTTGTGACATACCGGAGAATCCGCCTCGTGCTTGTGTGGCTACTATCGGTTTTTTCGATGGGGTGCACCTTGGGCATCGCTGTCTGATGGAGCAGGTGTGCGAGGTAGCGGCTGTGCGTGGATTGGCGTCGGGCGTGGTCACTTTTCCGGTGCATCCGCGCAAGGTGGTGCAGCCGGAGTATCGTCCCGAACTGCTGACTACGTGTGAGGAGAAACTCTCTCTGCTTTCCGATGCCGCTTTGGACTGCTGCCTGTTGCTCGATTTCACTCCTGAAATCGCCGGACTCTCGGCACGGGAGTTCATGGCTTTTCTTCGCGACCACTATAACATACGTGCCCTTGTCGTGGGCTACGATCACCGTTTCGGGCACAACCGCAGCGAAGGTTTCGACGACTACGTGCGCTACGGGCAGGCATTGGGAATGGAGGTCATTCTTGCCCATGCCTATATGAGCAAGGATGTTGTGCCGGGTTCTTCTGCCGGAGCAGGCAGAGAAATGGCTGTGAGTTCCTCTTGCATTCGTCGGTTGCTGTCGCAGGGTAATGTTTCGGAAGCGGCGGCGGGTTTGGGATACGATTATTTCCTGAATGGCACAGTTGTGGGCGGGCATCGTGTAGGTCGTACGATAGGTTATCCTACAGCTAATCTGCGTGTGAACGAGCCGGACAAACTGATTCCTTCCGATGGCGTATATGCTGTTCGGGTGAGAGTGGCTGGTCAGGTCTACGGAGGAATGCTTAGTATTGGTTACCGCCCTACGGTGGACAATGGTACAGACCGTAGTATCGAAGTGCATATCTTCGGATTCCATGCCGATATTTACGGTCAGCCCATTCGTCTTTCTTTTGTCCGTTACCTTCGTCCAGAGCTGAAGTTCGATTCGTTGGATGGGTTGGTTGCCCAGCTTCGTAAGGATGCGGAAGATGCATCCCGCTACCTATAGTGATATTTTTTTTGCTCCTTTTCAGCTCCTTTTCAGCTTCTTTTCAACTCCTTTTCAATTTCTTTTCAGCTCCTTTTTTTATTGCTTATCTTCGGTTTTTTCTTATTCTTCTCTTGCTGTTTTATTGAAAAACGTACTATTTTTATCGTTTTTCGATAATTATTTTCTGTTTTTCTTGTTCATATCAAAAAATACTTCTTTATTTGCATATCGAAAAACGATAAATTATTATTGAATAACAAAGTGTATAAAGGTTTATTAGGTATGAAAAAGTCATTTATGAGTATCACGGTATTGGTGATTTCTCTCTTTATGTTGATGGCTGTTCTTTGTGGCATAGGTACTGCTGTCTGAACAAGCCGGAGGAGAATGGAGTGATGAACTTTAAAAGAAGTAGTCGAAAATGAAAACAACAATAAAACTGGTTCTGATTTATTTTCTCATGCAGCTATTTGCAGTTTTGGCGGTGATGCCATTTTCCATGATTTACGCATATCTTGAGTACGGTAATATCGAACGGTCGAATGAGTTTGCTACGACACCTACTCTATTGGTGGGCTTTCTCTTTATGTTAGCTTATTTGTGGCGGAAGGGTTACCTGACCGGTGACAAGCGGTTGTATTCTTCTGTTTCCGTCTCTTATCTGTTTTGGAGCGGTGTGATGGGGATTTCTGTTATCTTTATGATTGATTTTCTGATGTCCTATCTCACGTTTCTACCTGATTGGTTGGATGATACGTTCGATGTCCTTCAATCCGGTTGGCTGGGGATTGTCTGCGTGGGTATATTAGGTCCCGTCTTGGAGGAATTGTTGTTTCGGGGAGCAATCACCAAGGTCCTGCTGGAGGAGTATAGCCCGAAGAAGGCTATTCTGATATCCGGTTTGGTATTTGGTATATTCCACATTAATCCGGTGCAGGTGGTAGGGGCTACACTGATTGGTTTTCTTCTCGCATGGATCTATTACAGGACACGCAGTCTTGTGCCTTGCATTCTGATTCACATACTGAACAACAGCCTTTCGGTCTACCTTAGTCGGTCGTTTCCCGATGTAGAGTATACATCTGAGCTGATAGGTACTCCTGCCTATCCGATATGCTTGGTGCTTGCCGTACTGCTGTTCGTTCTATCCTGGAGAATGATGAATGTCTATAAACTGTCTGATATAACTGATTAGGTATGAAAAAAAGATTGAATATACTGTGTGTCATTGTCTTGCTTGTGTTGAGCTATTCGGTTTTGGAGACCACCTACTATGTAGGCATGGGAGTAGTGACCGGATTCCGGAAAGGATTCAATGAGGCGGTCAATAAAAAGGAGAAGGAAAACTTAGGTAACATGCAGGTGGTGCAGTTGATGCCGGAAGACCTGAGCGACGTTTTCTTCACGGATTCCGTCTATAATAAGAAGTCGGGGGCGTATGTGCCTGCATCATACGGGCAACTCATTGTAAGCGTGGATACTTCGCAAGATATTCTTTCGAAGATATCTTCGGCACTTCTTTCGTTGCTGAACTTCGTGGTGATGATTTGGGCAGTAGTCTTGTTCATCCGTCTGATTGCCGCAATCAACCGTTCCGATATATTCAACTGGAAGAATGTCCGCCGTCTGCGCAGCATGGGGACACTGCTTGTGGTCAGTTTCAGCTGTAGCCTCTTTGGGGCATACCTCACGCTCCATAGTGTGGAGAAAGTGTTTGCCGTGCCGGGCTATTCGTTGAGCATGACGGATATGGTGCACACCACTTCGCTGGTGCTGGGGCTTTCTGCTTTGATTGTGGCGGAAGTGTTTGCTATCGGATTGAGGATGAAGGAGGAGCAGGACTTGACCATCTGATTGTTGATAAGGAATAATTGTTCAATTTTTATTTGATTATATGATTATAGTAAATCTTGATATAATGATGGCTCGCCGTAAGATATCTTTGGGAGAGTTGGCAGAGAAAGTGGACATCACGCCCGCCAATCTGTCCATTCTGAAGACAGGGAAAGCAAAAGCCATACGTTTTTCTACATTAGAGGCTATCTGCAAAGTGCTGGAGTGTCAGCCGGGAGATATTCTGGAATATCGGGAAGGAGAGGAATAGGAAGGCTTTCAAGAGTATCGTTAAGTTCCTATTGGAAAGAGAGGGAGGATTGGGAGTTTCCAAGTCCTCCCTCTTTTTGGTACCGTAAATTCTATCATCACTGCTGGTTCCATAAAACAGATATGAGGGTATATGTCCACTTGATATATATGTATAGTATTTTATCTATTTGATACATAATATGTTGTCTCTATAGTGTAAATTGAATTTATCCATCTTGATACAGATTGTCTGTCGAGGAGAAATGTTCATATTTGCCATTGATAAATTAATAAATGGATGAGAATAAAACTGCATGGTATTTTAATGACATTATTGTTTGTTCTTTCAATAGGATTAATAATAATGATCAAAAGTAACTATCAAATGAGTAGCAAGTTAAAGGAAGATAATCTGAATCTGTTAGAGAAAAATGTTATGTTGGGTTCTGCTATTTGGTCAGTGACTCAATGTCATAAATACATTAACAAGAGAATTGAAGATTTAGACCTGATAATTAAGAAGCAAAAGCGACCATTTAGTATGGAACTTAATGATGAATGTAGGCTTTTCTATAAGTTTTCTCTATCAGATTGCAGTAGCTGTATTGAGTCTGAATTGAAGAGTATTAAAGAGAAGATGAAGTTTGTTAATGTTCTTATTGAGACTCAAAGTTTGAGAGATTTTAAAGTTTTTGTGACTGTTAATCATATTGACACAACCAAAGTGTTTCAAATAAGGGAACCAATATTGGAAGAATCAGAACCGCCTTTCTATTTTGTTACGAATAGAGAATTGTATATTAAGGATCTATTTTTTCCAATATCAGGGCTACCGGATTTGACCGTTGAATTTTGTCAAATTTTGCAAGACAAATATCTGAATTAATGTTTGATTATTAGTTATTATGAAAAAGAAAGTAATTGCCTTATTTGTAGTTTGTTTTATGTTTGCCTTTATGCAACAGTATTTTAAACGGAGTTCCGAGTTATCATGCATTATTGATTCCGCATTGACAAGTATAGAATCTCTTGCACAGGATGAGTTTGAAGCTGATAGTTGGCAACAACCTGAAACGAAGCGCTGTATGCTTCAATTGGGAGGTGGTTGGTTTACAAGTAGTGTAGAGAGGATTTGTGTATTTTGTGCGGTTCCTTATTCATGTACCCCTGTAGAATGTGGAGAAGTTTTTTAGCATGTGATCTATTATGAAACATATCTCTTACATTATAATACTTTTTCTTTCTTTTTATTCTTGCCAGAGCAAGAGTAAGAAAGAATGTGAATTTTCTCAAGTAGGGAATATTGTTACGGAGAATCTGCAAATGATAAAGGTGGAAGTGGAAAGTTCTGATTTTGAGAACCTGGGAGACTTTCTTGAAACGGCTTCTTATATCCAACTGGCTGCCGAACCATTGCTTACTACCATACAGGAAGTGCAGATTAAAAACGAAAAGATTTATGTACAGGATAAACTTGATAGAGTTATCTGTTATGATATGCAGGGTAATGTCCTTTATAAAATAGATGCTAAAGGAAACGGCCCCGGCGAATATACAGATGTCAATACTTTTGTTGTGAATGAAATAAGCAGAGAATTGGTTGTATTTGATAACTTCAGGCAATCTCTTTTGTATTATAATGCGGATAATGGAGCATATATCAGGACACAAAAGTTGGGGAAACCCGATCCCACAGCAATGGCTTCGCTAAGAGGAGTTTACTATTATGACAATAGATACCATAATAATTATCCCAATGATGCGGATTTGCACTATTCTTTATTGATATCGAAGGATGGAACCCACATGCAGCAACGCTATTTCCCGCACGGTGAAGCAGAGTCTTCCTATCATTTTACTCCGGGGGGGCCGTTCAGTTATAATGATTCGGTTTTGTACTATTGCCGAACCTTTGACAACGTGGTTTATGAATTGAGTCCGGAGCGGGTGAATGCCTTGTATAAGATAGACTTGCCCTCCCCTTTGCCGTTTTCTAAGATAAAGGATAAAGCGAATGAGTGGGACTTGATAAAGTCGGAGTATTCCATAGGTTTGGAGAAAATCTATAGATGTGGTTCCCTTCTTTATTTTCAGTTTTCTAAAGATGGCTTCTTGCAGTTGGGACTTTATGATTTAGCTCGTAAGAAACAAATCTATTGTGGCAGGAGATTGGCAGATAAAGCGGGCAGGGCTGTTCCGGTTTTCCGATTGATAGATGGAGTATACAAAGACGGGTTCTGGGGAGTTATCACTCCTGAAACTGTTGATTATGCACTGTCAGAAGAACCTGGGAAAGACTATCCTGATATATTTCGTAACTATAATCCTGATACGGACAATCCGATTATCGCGTTCTATAATGTGATCGGTGGTCTGCATTAATTACCCATACTTGGACACCACGGATTACACAGATTACCTTCTTTGTACTTTCATTTCTTAAAGAAAATCAGTCTGCTTTAAAGATAATCTGTGATGATTCGTGTAATTCCCGCAATATCTATGGGAGTTATGTCTTTGGGTAGGCATTTATTTATCGCATTCCTTTGCTTTGAAGGCAAGGGCATACATCCGTATCTGCTTCACCATAGACAGAAGACCGTTGCTACGGGTAGGAGAGAGATGGTCTTTCAGACCTATCCGGTCGATGAAGTAGAGGTCGGCACCCAGAATCTCGTCCGGTGTGTGTCCGGAGAGCACTTTGATCAGTAGGGCGATGATGCCTTTCACGATCAGGGCGTCACTTTCGGCCTTGAAGACGATTTTCCCATCTTCTTCGTCTGCCTGTAGCCATACGCGGCTCTGGCAGCCTTCAATCAGGTTCTGCTCCGTTTTATATTTTTCGTCGAGAGGTTCCTGCTCGTTACCTAAGTCGATAAGGAGCTGGTAACGGTCCATCCAGTCGTCGAAGTCGCTGAATTCAGCGATGACTTCGTCTTGTAATTCGTTTATACTCATGATTTATAAAGCATTTTTTAGGGTTAAGGATTATGTTTGAAAGATAATGCATAATGGACTGTATATAAATGCATAACGAACTGTATATAACGGATTATGTATATAAGAGCCATGTATTTAAGAATCATGTATATAAGAACCATGTATGAGGACTTATATAAAGAATCATATATAAGGGCTTGTATAAAAAATCATATATAAAGAGTTATGCATAAAAGGTTTATCTATAGGGGACTACTTCTCCGTGTAGATGATTTGCATCACGGTCTGCCCGACCGCCTGCAAGGTGGCCTTGTCGATGGCGCCCATATCATCCTTCACGGTATGCCAGAACTCGAAGAAATCGCCTTCCTGGTTGTAAGGGATGATGTCGATGGTCGGGATTTTGGCATATTTGTTGATGAACGTGTGGTCGTCGGTTACGAAGCCTCCGCTTTTCTGTACGAAGTGGTGGCCGAAGCCTAAGGCATTGGCTGTTTTCCAGATCTTTTTGTTGATGTCGGGGGCTACTTCGTGCGACAGGCCTTCGTAGCGGAACTCTGCATCTTTGCCACCTACCATGTCCAGCAATATGCCGAAGCGGGCATTATAGCCTTGCACATGCGGGTTTCGTGCCCAATATTGCGAGCCGAGAGCCCAGTATTCTTCTTTGTGCGGACCGTTGTATTCGCGATGTGCACCGTAGTCTTCGGCATCCAGGAAGACGAGGTCGATACCCATTTCCGGTGATTGCCGTTGCAGGTGTCGGGCTATTTCCAGCAGTACACCGACGCCGCTGGCACCATCGTTGGCACCGAGGATGGGGGTGTAGTGCTTCTTGGGATCGGGATCGGCATCTGCCCACGGGCGGCTGTCCCAGTGGGAGAAGAGGACGATGCGTTTTCGGGTGTCGGGCTTGTAGGAGCCTATGATGTTGCGTGCTTTCAGCAGGGTACCGTTGTAGGCGGGGAGGTCTACATATTGGTTGGTGACTTGGGCGCCGAACCGGGCGAGTTGGTCTGCCAGATAGTTTCCACAGTCGATGTGGGCTTTCGTGTTGGGAACGCGCGGGCCGAAGTCCACTTGTGCCTTCACGTACTGATAGGCGCTGTCGGCATTGAATTGCGGGACGTTGATGACGGTTTTTTCGGTTTCTGTCTTGCCGTCGCTTGTCTTACTTGTCGTCTTGACGTTGTTGCTGCAGGCTATGAAGGCGAGCAGCATCAGACATAAGGGGATGAGCGTATAATTCTGTTTCATTTTCATTTTCTGATATCTAAATCTAATATTTAAATCTAATGTCTGTATCTATAATCTATATCTGTATCTAATGACTGTATCTATAATCTATATCTAAATCTGAGTCTGAATCAAAATCTAAATTCATATATAGATGCAAGTCTATGTCAAGGTTTGAATCGTGTAACTTAGTTTCACCTCTTTCCTACCTGTTTCCAGAGTGACTTCCGCGCCGTTGATCATGGGCAGGTTCATGGTGACGTGCCCCACCGGAAAGTCGAAGCAGACGGGGTAGGAATACTCTTTCACGAGGTCGGCAATGGCGCCGTAGAGGTCTTTTCCCAGCGAGCGGTTTTCTTCGTACTCCGTGAATTGCCCGATGATGAGGCCGGAGAGCCGCTCCAGTATGCCTCCCAGTTTCAGGTTGTAGATCATGCGCTCTACGGCATGGGGGCGTTCGCCCACGTCTTCGATGAAGAGGATGGTGCCCTCGGCGGGGATGTCGTAGGGGGTGCCGCGGAGTCCGTAGAAGACGGAGAGATTACCGCCCCGAAGGATGCCTTTGGCTGTGCCTTTACGGTTCAGCTTATGTCCCGGGCAGACGTAGCTGAAACCCTCTTTCGAGGTCTGTACGGCGTCTGCTGTTTCCGGTTGGAAGTGGCCGAACAGGATGTCTTTGAGGGCGGATGTGCAGAAGTCTTCGTCGGGTTCTACGGTCAGATGGCGTGCCATGGGGGCATGGAGTGAGGCGAAACCGTTCTGCTGGATCACGTTGTGCAGCGCTGTGATGTCGCTGAATCCGATCAGCCACTTGGGGTGCCGGCGGAAGAGCGTGAAGTCCAGTTTGTCCACCAGATGGACGGCGCCATACCCGCCGCGGCTGCATAGGATGACTTTAGCCTTTTCGTCGTCCAAGGCATTCTGCAGGTCTTCTGTCCGCTGCTTGATGCTGCCTGCGTAGGTTCCGTTTGCGCTTCCGGCATGTTTCTCCACCACGCCTTCCAGCCCCCACGACTTCAGGCGCTTCTTGGCTCCTTTCAGGAATGACTTGTCTATTTTGCTGGAAGGAGAGAGGATGATGACGCGATCTCCTTTTTCTACGTATGGCGGAAAAATAAGGCTGCTCATTGATTCTACATTTGGTGTATGGGGCAAAAGTACACATTTCCTTGCCATCATGATGCTTTTTTCGACATTTTTTCTGATATTTGCTAAAAATCTAACGTTATGGAACCCATTCGAAGTTTTGATCAACTGACCTCTCACTTGAAGTCCCTGAACAATAGGAAACGTATTGCAGTGGTCTGCGCTAACGACCCCAATACGGAGTATGCCATTGCCCGTTCGCTGGAAGAAGGAATCGCGGAATTCCTGATGATTGGCGACGCCGCTGTGTTGGAGAAATATCCTGCCTTGAAGAAGTATCCGCAATATGTGCAGACCATACATGTGGAGGATCCCGACGAGGCTGCCCGCGAAGCCGTGCGCATCGTGCGCGAGGGTGGGGCGGACATCCTGATGAAGGGCATCATCAATACCGATAACCTGCTGCGTGCCATCCTGGACAAGGAGCGTGGGCTATTGCCCCGCGGGAAGGTGTTGACGCATCTTGCCGTGATGCAGATTCCGACGTATGACAAGCTGCTCTTCTTCTCGGATGCGGCGGTGATTCCGCGTCCCACGTTGCAGCAACGCATCGAGATGATCTGGTATGCGATAGGCGCCTGCCGTAGTTTCGGCATCCTTCAGCCCCGCATCTCGCTCATCCACTGCACGGAGAAGGTCAGCGCCAAGTTCCCCCATTCGTTGGACTACGTCAACATCGTGGAACTGGCGGAAGCGGGAGAGTTCGGCGACGTGATCATCGACGGGCCGCTGGATGTGAAGACTTCCTGCGAGAAGACGAGTGGCGACATCAAGGGCATCGCTTCGCCCATCAATGGGGAGGCGGATGTGCTGATCTTTCCGAATATCGAGTCGGGGAATGCCTTCTATAAGGCGGTGTCGTTGTTCTCGCACGCCGATATGGCGGGACTGCTGCAGGGGCCCGTGTGTCCCGTAGTGCTGCCTTCGCGGAGCGACTCCGGACTGTCCAAGTACTACAGTATCGCCATGGCATGCCTCACCGCATCCGATAGGTGTGACAATCCGGTTCTTTAGATTCCGAATCTATACTTAATTCATTAATTACGTAATCCTTAAATCCTGAAATTATGCTTCTCCTTGCCATCAATCCCGGTTCCACTTCTACGAAGATTGCGGTGTACGCTGACGAGACTCCGCTTCTTGTGCGCAACATCCGCCACTCGGTGGAAGAGCTTTCTCATTTTCCGCGCATCATCGACCAGTTCGAGTTTCGCAAGAACCTTGTCCTGGAGGCTTTGGAAGAGAACGGCATCCCCTTCCGGTTCGATGCGATCGTGGGGCGGGGCGGGCTGCTGAAGCCTATCCCGGGCGGAGTGTACGAGGTGAACGATGCCATGCTGGACGACATTGCCCACGCCATGCGCAGCCATGCCTGCAATTTGGGATGCCTGATTGCCGCCGAGCTGGCGGCGTTGTTGCCCGGTTGTCGCGCTTTCATTGCCGACCCCGGGGTGGTGGACGAGTTGGATGAGGTGGCACGCATCACGGGTTCTCCCCTGATGCCGCGCATCACCATCTGGCATGCGCTGAACCAGCGTGCTATCGCCCGCCGTTATGCTGCCGAGCGCACGGCTGCCGCTCCGCAGGAGCCGCCTGTGCGCTACGAAGATTTGAACCTGATCATCTGCCATTTGGGCGGAGGCATATCCGTCGGCGCCCACAGGCACGGGCGTGCCATCGACGTGAACAATGCCCTCGACGGCGAGGGGCCTTTCTCGCCCGAACGGGCGGGGACGCTGCCTGCCGGACCCTTGATAGACCTTTGCTACTCCCGCCGCTTCCGCAAGGATGAGCTGAAGAAGCGCATCTCCGGACATGCCGGACTGGCGGCTCACTTGGGCACTACGGACATTCCTGCCATTGTTCGCTCCATAGAGGCGGACGACCGGCAGGCGGAGCTGGTGCTGGAGGCGATGATTTATCAGGTGGCGAAGAGTGTGGGTGCCGCCGCCGTTGCGCTCTACGGCGAGGTGGACGCTATCTTGCTGACGGGGGGCATCGCCCATTCCGATTACGTCATCTCGCGCCTGAAGAAGCGTGTCTCCTTCCTCGCTCCGGTGCATGTGTATCCCGGCGAGGACGAGCTGGAGGCGCTTGCGCTGAATGTCCTTGCCGCCTTGCGCGGAGAGTTGCCGGTGCAGGTCTATAGGTGAGCGGCGGGCTGCGGAAGTTGCGGGCTAAAGGAGGGGTGTAAGTATGCAACTTCACTAACGCAAGTATAACGGGGGCAAAAAACACCTGATTAACGTACGGTAACACTATCGCGCCAGTGTGTTAACGCTACGGCTCCGTTTTAACTCCAGTCATAAGGAGTGGAGGTGTACTGGAGGGACACTGGAGGGACACTGGAGGCAGAGCGAAGGCAGAACGAAGGCAGAGTGGCAAAAAAACGGCGAAATTTCGGCCGAGATATTAAGCTTATTTAACCGGTTTCCGTGAACCGGTTTTCGGGCAGTGGCCTGAAAAGGAGGGCGTCGTAGCCTGAAAGAGGACTTATCGTAACCTGAAAAAGGGCTTGTCGTAACCTGAAAAAGGACTTGCCGTAGCCTTGGGTGATACGCGCATCGGGAGCGGATTGGATGACCGGATGAAACGGGGCATTTCCGCCATGCCGCACACGTAGTCTGGCGACCCATTTATTTCTGTCTGCATCACAATCTTACGTAGTAGTCAAACTTTTTTCGGTGAAAAACCCGTTCAAAGAATTTTTTATCATATCTTTGCGATGTGTTAAGTTAATAAATTGATTAAGGTCGATTTTTGACTGTTTCGGATCGGAGAGTATGGGGGTACTTTCCGATCTTTTTTTGTAGGGATCTTTGAGCGGAAGGGAATCGGAAGGGATAAAAAAACAGATGACCGCAGAAGTGTCTTATTGAATCTGTCAACAGACAATCTGCGGTCACCCGTGTATGTAGTCAGCGCCATCTGCGTGCCATTCGGTTTCCGGCACTTCTTCTTCACCTTATATTATATGATCACGCGCGCGATACTCTATAATAAGGTATAAGCGGACGCTTGCTTCTTATCTCCGTTCCGGTCTTTCTCTTCTTTCGCCTCTTTCCGGTCTCTCAGGTCTTTCCGGTTTGGGCAGCAATACCTTGCGTGAGAGTTTGAACTTTCCGGTCTTCGGGTCGATGTCGAGCAGTTTCACTTCGATCTCGTCACCCTCCTTGATTCCGGCCTCTTCTACCGTCTCCAGACGCTTCCAGTCGATCTCCGAGATATGCAGCAGACCGTCTTTGCCCGGCAAGAACTCAACGAATGCACCGTAGGGCATGATGGAACGCACCTTGCCTTTGTACACTTCGCCCACTTCCGGCACGGCTACGATAGCCTTGATCAGGCGCATAGCATCGTCGATGCTCTTCTTGTTGGTTCCGGAGATTTCGATTCGTCCGATATTGTCCACCTCTTCGATCGTGATCGTGGCACCGGTCTCCTCCTGCATACCCTGGATGATTTTTCCGCCCGGGCCGATCACGGCACCGATGAATTCCTTCGGAATCGTCATCATCTCGATGCGCGGAGCGTGCGGTTTCAGATCCTCGCGCGGCTCTTGGATGGTCTCCAGTATCTTGTCCAGTATGTGGAGGCGTCCCTCTTTAGCCTGGTTCAGGGCACGTTCGAGGATGTCGTACGACAGACCGTCCACCTTGATATCCATCTGAGTGGCCGTGATACCGTCTCTCGTACCCGTCACCTTGAAGTCCATATCGCCCAGGTGGTCTTCATCGCCCAAGATATCGGACAATACGGCATATTTGTCTTCGCCTGCATTCTTTATCAATCCCATAGCGATACCCGACACCGGCTTCTTGATGTTCACACCCGCATCCATCAGTGCCAGCGTTCCGGCGCATACCGTAGCCATCGAAGAAGAACCGTTGGACTCGAGGATATCGGATACCACGCGCACCACGTACGGATAGTCGGCAGGAATCTGTCCCTTCAGGGCACGCCAAGCCAAGTGTCCGTGGCCGATTTCACGACGGCCTACGCCGCGTTGTGCCTTAGCCTCGCCCGTAGAGAAGGGAGGGAAGTTGTAGTGAAGCAGGAAGCGCTCCTTGTCATGTACCAGAACGTCGTCGATGATCTTCTCATCCAACTTCGTACCCAGGGTGACGGTAGACAACGACTGCGTCTCGCCACGCGTGAAGATGGCCGAGCCGTGAGGCCCCGGCAGGTAGCTGACCTCGCTCCAGATGGGGCGGATCTCGTTGGTCTTACGTCCGTCGAGGCGCTTGCCTTCGTCGAGGATGCTGCGGCGCATAGCCTCTTTTTCCACGTCGTGATAGTAACGGTCTATCAGCGGCGCCTTCTCTTCCAGCTCCTCTTCGCTGAATTGAGCCTTGAACTCTTCGCGGATAGCCTCGAAAGCGGCAATGCGTTCGTGCTTGTTGTTGTTTCCGGAAGCGGCGATGGCGTATGCCTTCTCATAGCAGGCATCGTGTACGGCCTGGCGCAACTCCTCGTCGTTCACCTCGTGGCAGTATTTGCGCTTCACGGTCGAGCCTACCTCTTCGGCAAGCTCCATCTGCGCCTTACATTGCACCTTGATAGCCTCGTGGGCAGCCTTCATGGCGTTCAGCAGGTCGAGCTCGGACACCTCGTCCATTTCGCCCTCCACCATCATGATGTTCTCGTACGTGGCTCCTACCATAAGGTCCATATCCGCTTTTTCCAGTTGCTCGAAGGTCGGGTTGATGACGAACTCTCCGTCGATGCGCGCTACGCGTACCTCCGATATCGGTCCGTTGAAGGGAATGTCTGAAACAGCGAGAGCCGCAGAAGCAGCAAGCCCGGCCAGCGCGTCCGGCATGTCTACGCCGTCGGCAGAGAAGAGGATGATATTTACGTATACCTCAGCATGGTAATTGTCGGGGAAGAGGGGGCGGAGAGCACGGTCTACGAGGCGGCAAGTGAGGATCTCATAATCCGAAGCGCGTCCTTCACGCTTGGTGAAACCTCCGGGAAAACGTCCGAATGCGGAGAATTTTTCTTTGTACTCTACCTGTAGCGGCATGAAATCTGTTCCGGGAACTGCGTCCTTGGCGGCACAAACAGTAGCTAAGAGCATGGTGTTGCCCATGCGAAGCATTACAGAACCGTCTGCCTGTTTTGCCAGCTTTCCCGTTTCGAGCGTGATGGTTCTGCCATCAGGAAGCTCGATCGTCTTAACAATTGGGTTAATCATAAAATCTTTTATCTATATTTTCTTTCAAAATTCCCGCAAAGATAGCGATTTATTCATGTAATCAGGTGGGTATGAGCTAAAAATGTTGCAAAATGACCGTTTTTTTGGGTTTTCGAGCGGAAGATACTTCGAAAATGCTTTGACTAAACTTGAAAAGAACTATATTTGCACGTTCTTTCAAAGAGAAATATAAGACGTTAAAATATGAAGAAGATCTGTTTTATTGCACTCGCCGCCTTGGCATTGAGTGCTTGCAATTCTGAACCGAAATTCAAAGTAGAGGGTGAAGTGTCCGGTGCCGACGGCAAAATGCTCTATCTGGAAACCGCCGCTTTGGAAGGTATCGTGCCGCTGGACTCTGTCAAATTGAAAGGGGACGGCTCTTTCAGTTTCCGGCAAACCCGTCCGGAGACTCCCGAGTTCTACCGCCTGCGCGTAGAAGACAAGGTAGTGAATCTGGCAGTAGACTCTACGGAAACCATCGGAGTGAAAGCCTCGTATGCCGATTTCGCCACTTCCTACACGGTGGAAGGCTCGGCGAATAGCACCAAGATTAAGGAACTGACCCTGATGCAGGCGCAGTTGCAGGCAAAAGTGAACGCGCTGATTAAGAAAATGCAGGCCCACCAGATAGCCGCCGATGTCTTCGATGAAGAACTGGCCACGCTGATGAAAGACTATAAAGATGAGGTAAAGGCAAAATACATCTTCGCCGCTCCTACCGAGACCGCCGCTTATTTCGCCCTGTTTCAGAAGCTGAACAACTACCTTATCTTCGATCCGCTGAACAACAAGGACGATATCAAGTGCTTTGCGGCAGTGGCAACCAGTCTGAACAATCTCTATCCGCATGCCGACCGTTCCAAAAACCTGTATAACATCGTGATAAAGGGCATGAAGAACACCCGTACGCCCCAGCAGAAAGTGCTGGAGATACCGAAGGAAGTCGTATCGGAGACTGGTATCATCGACATCAGCCTTCGCGACATGAAGGGTAACACCCATAAGCTGAGCGAGCTGAAGGGAAAAGTCGTATTGCTGGACTTCACCATCTATCAGAGCGCCGCTTCCGCCCCCCACAATTTCCTGTTGAACGACCTCTATACCAAGTATAAAGACCAAGGTCTCGTCATCTATCAGATTTCGCTGGATGCTGACGAGCATTTCTGGAAGACGACCGCCGACAACCTGCCTTGGATTTGCGTGCGTGATGCCAGTGGAATTTATTCGAGTGTAGCCGCCATGTACAATGTACAAGCGGTACCTTCACTCTTCCTGATCAACCGCAATAGCGAACTGAGTGCACGCGGAGAGACGATAAAGGATCTGGATGCTGCGGTGAAAGCGTTGCTGTAGTGTATTCAAGGAGTCGGTCCTGCAAAACAACGCGATTGTCCGGTAACTCCTTCATAAATATCCTTTTAAAATGTAAATATGTTACATAGCAGTAATTTTTTGCTTGACACGCATTGATTAAAAGGTTATCTTTGCAAAGAAATTTAAAAGAGGGTTCCAGCATGCTGACCATGTTGGAATTCTTTTTTGTTATATAATATCATTTAGAAACTTAAAAAGGAGGAAAAAACTATGGCTTATATGTCAGAAGAAGGCTACAAGAAATTGTTGGCCGAACTGAAAGAACTGGAAACGGTAGAGCGTCCTAAGATTTCGGCAGCAATAGCCGAGGCGCGCGACAAAGGCGATTTGTCGGAGAATGCAGAGTACGATGCAGCCAAAGAGGCTCAGGGATTGCTCGAGATGAAGATCAACAAGCTGAAAATGGTGATCGGCGATGCCAAGATCATCGACGAATCCAAGCTGAAGACAGATACCGTGCAGATATTGAATAAGGTGGAACTGAAGAACGTGAAGAATGGGATGAAGATGACCTACACCATTGTTTCGGAAAGTGAAGCCAATCTGAAGGAAGGAAAAATCTCAGTCAACACTCCTATTGCGCAAGGACTTCTTGGCAAGAAGGTAGGTGACATTGCTGAGATCAAAGTGCCTCAGGGCATGATCAACCTTGAAGTAGTGAACATATCATTTTAATGTAAGGGCAGGTTCGCATGCGGGCTTGCCTTATTTTATATATAGGTTATTTTTCTATATAATAGAAAGTTGTTTTTGTATATAATAGAAAGCTATGGCAACAATATTCAGTAGAATTATCGCAGGTGAGATACCGTGCTACAAGGTGGCAGAGGATGATAAGTTCTTTGCATTTCTGGACATCAATCCGTTGGTGAAAGGTCATACGTTGGTCGTTCCCAAACAGGAAGTGGATTATATCTTTGATTTGAGTGACGAAGACCTGGCAGCCATGCATGTTTTTGCCAAAAAGGTGGCACGTGCTATTGAGAAGGCTTTCCCCTGCAAGAAAGTGGGCGAAGCTGTGATTGGTCTGGAAGTGCCTCATGCACACATTCATTTGATTCCAATACAGAAAGAGTCGGACATGTTGTTCTCCAATCCGAAACTTAAGCTTTCTGCCGAAGAGTTTAAAGCTGTTGCCGAAGCGATTCAGGCTTCACTCTGAAATTAACATTCTTCCTTTTAAATGATAGCAGGGAGTGATTCAGTCCTCCCAATGCATAAAAATTCCCGTCACAAATGAATGTTCGTGACGGGAATTTTATCTTTTTAAGAAGTTATCAGTAACCGTTAGAGTTTATACAGAATTAAGAAACAGGGTGATTGAGAATCAGCGTCTTTTCTCTTTCCGTGTTTCTCTCTTATCGTGTTTCTCTTTTTTCATGTTTCCCTCTTCTCATTTCTTTAGATATAGTCTTCTCCCAACTTGATCTGCGCATCGTTTACATACTTGCGTATGGCATGTTCTTCGTCTTTCTTGCAGATCAGCAGCACATTGTCCGATTCGGCAATGAGATACCCTTCCAGTCCATCGATGACCGCCAGCTTGTTTTGTGGCAGAACAACAATGTTATCCTTGCTGTTGTACAGCAGCGACTGGCATTTCAGAGTGACATTGTCCGTTTCGTCTTTCGGAGACAAGTCGTACAGCGAGCCCCATGTGCCCAAGTCCGACCATCCGAAGTCTCCCAATGAGACGTATACATTGTCTGCTTTTTCCATGATGCCGAAGTCAACGGAGACGTTGGGGCAGGCGGGGAAGTTTTCATCCATGAAGACTTTCTCGGAGGCGGTGCCATATACGTCTTTGCCCGGTGCCAGTTTGGAGGCGAGTTCGGGTAACAGTGTCTCTATGGACTTGATGATGGAATTTACGTTCCACATGAACAAGCCCGAGTTCCAGTAGAACTCTTCGCTTTCTACGAACACCTTTGCCAGTTCCAGTTCAGGCTTTTCGGTGAAGGTCTTCACTTTATAGAAGTTGTCTCCGATTTGTTCGGCTATCTGTATGTAGCCATAGCCTGTTTCGGGGCGGTTGGGTTTGATTCCGAGGGTGAGTAACTTTTCCGACTGGGCGACGAATGCCAAACCTTTTTCGATGGTATCAAGAAATTCGCCTTCTTTCAGAATCAGGTGATCCGACGGTGCGACGACAATGTTGGCATTAGGGTTCAATGCACGGATGTGATAAGCAGCCCATGCGATGCACGGAGCGGTATTTCTGCGGGTAGGTTCCAGCAATATTTGTTCGGGTTTCAGTTCGGGTAGTTGCTCTTTCACGAGGTCGGCATACATGTCGTTTGTAACGATAAGTATGTTTTCAGTAGGAATAACTTTGTTGAAGCGGTCGAAAGTTTGTTGCAGCAACGACCTTCCTGTGCCGAAGAAGTCCAGGAATTGTTTAGGAAGTGTTTTGCGGCTGAAAGGCCAGAAGCGGCTGCCGATCCCACCTCCCATGATAACGCAAAAATTATTCTTGTTTGTTGTCATATAGTTTGTTTTTAAAGTTTCTGCTAATGTACGTTATATTTTGGAAACAAAGAATGTTTGGCATAAGTTTTATAAGATTTTTCTCCTTTTTTTGGAAAATGTATTGCAGGTTTAGAAAAAAGCTGTATCTTTGCAACGCAATTGAGAAATCAAGCATGCCCAGATGGCGGAATCGGTAGACGCGCTGGTCTCAAACACCAGTGGATTCACTTCCATCCCGGTTCGACCCCGGGTCTGGGTACGAATAAACCCTGATAATCGCTTGATTATCAGGGTTTTCTACTTTCATAGGGCGTACTAAATGTGTACTGAATGACGAATACAAAGAAAAGGTGTACTTTTATAGTTTTTCTCCCTGCGTCTTTATGATTTCTTAACTATTACCTTATCTTTTCTTCCTTATTATTGCCGATGTTTTCGGGAAAAGTGAGATTCTTACCTTATATTTGTAGTAAGAACGTTTAAAGGCACACGATTATGGAAAATCATATAGAAACCAATTTCAGAGAAATACAGAAGATATTAGATAGTTGTATAGCGCATGACTATAAAACTAAAGTAGATGCACTATTTTTAAAACGTGAATATTTGACGCAAGCTCAGCTAAAGGATTATTTGCGGCAAGAAATTTTCCGTGTGACTGAAAATATTGTAGCCATCCAACAAAAATACCGTGTCGTGCGTAACATTGTATTGGATATGGATATTCCCGATTTTTTGTGGGAAAGCGGTTATTTTGAGGACTTGAATTCTTATGAAAGAAAAAAGTATATCGGTTTCCGCTGCTCTGATTTTGATATGGACGCATATTTGCATGAACCGTCCTGTTATGATGGGCGGCTTCCCTATTTGTCTATTATCGTTAATCTTGTCGTGCTTTCCAAGTATTTGCGCTATCTGCAAGAACAGGAAAGCAATTACCATACAGATGCGGTTGCCATCCAAGAGCAAGCCTTGCCAAAAGAGAAAGAGGAAAGTGCAGATACTAATCCAACCAAGATTGTGGGCAAAAGCAATCCTTTCAAGTCCACGTTGAAAGCCAATGAAATCAAACTTCTGACCGACTGTGTGAATGAAGCGAATATGTTTACTACTACCGTCAGTGCCAAAATACTTACCGATTTTTTCAACTGCAAACTGAATGGGGTATTGAAAGTTAATAATACCCGTCTGTTAGCCTATCTTATGATGCAACTTAGCTGTTATAATTACATCGTTTATGAATGGCAGTCTGTCATAGCAAACAATAAGCTGATATTGAAGAAGATAAAAGGTGAACCGCTTACACGTACTGACCTGTCGAGTGCGACAGACCAAGCGAAAAACATCTATCCGAAAGGATATGAACTATAATAAGAAAATTGAATACGGTTAACGATAATTAGCATAATCATGCAGGTTAGTAACTATTCAGCGAGAACAAAGGATACGAAGAATTAGCCCGTCAGTTTAG
>NZ_CAJUHF010000002.1 GCF_910585845.1 uncultured Bacteroides sp.
ATCCATAGATAAAGGCGTTTTGCATATTGGGTTGCCCCAAAAGTGACGAAGAACCGAAAAAATAATCTGAGGCACGCGGCTTTGTCATTTTTGGTAAAATACAGCCTGTTTGGGTCGACTGGTCAAGGGATTACTGCTATAGGTCATGCTGAATCTGCGGACCCAGCGTAACTTCATTAATAAACGTTTTACTTCACTCGAAGCAAACATAGTGACTGATTCTTTCCAAATCCTCCGCTGTAAACTCTTCGTGGAGGGAGAAAGGCTTGAGGCTTGTCAGCCGTCCCTTCTTCTTGCGGTATTCAGCGAATGCTTTGGCTTGGTAGAAACTGATGTAAGGGTGGGAACGCAGCTTTTCCATGCTGGCGTTATTCAGGTTGATGTGGCGGATATAGGTCGTGTCGATGCTGAACCAGTCGTTCAACTGCCGATAGTCAAGGTGGATTTCTTCCAGCTGTTCTATGCGGTAGAAGCCGCCTAAGCGCGACCTGTAGTTCACGATCAGGCGGGCTATACTGCTCCCGATGCCGGGGATGTGCTTCAGTTCGGTGGTATCGGCAAGGTTCAGGGAGACGATGGTACCGGACGGATACTTCCTGCTTTCGGCAGGTGAGGCGGATGTAGCGGATAAAGCGGAAGATGTAGTCGGGACATCTGTGATAGTCCGGATTGCTGAGGTGGCGGAGGATGTATACAATTGTCGCATGCCGCGTACCGTATCTTTCGGTGCGATGCGGACGAAGGGGGCGAGGGTGGCGTATTGCTCCTCCGTCATGCCGTATATCTTCCTGATGTCTTCCACTTTCCGGAACCGTCCGCCTTTGGAACGGTAGCTCAGGAGGTTTGCCGTCGTCCGTGCAGACAGACCCAATTGGCGAAGGGTGATGGAATCTGCTGTGTTCGGATTGAAGGGGGACAAGGTTAAAGGGATGGTTTCTTCATCCCGTCTGTCAGAAAAGTATGGATTATCGGGGAATTCCCTTGCGGTGTACTGCCTTCTTATATACTGCCTCTTCTGTGTATGCTCTTGGACCTTGATGGAAGCCATGAACGTCTGATAATTGCAAGAGGTGGTGTCGGGCTCCAGCGCTTCCGTTGAACCGGCGTATCCCTGTAGTCTCCACGTAGATAGAAGACTTCCGGCGAGAAAGACGATACCAATCGCAACCATGAGGAGCAGGATACTCTTTTTTTCTCGCTGGGAGAAGTAGAAGAATTCTTTGAATGGATTATGCATCTTTTATAACTTTTCTATAATTCTTCTATAATTTTCCTATTAACTTTTCTATCACTCTTCTACAGCTCCCCTATAGCTTCAGGAAACCAAGCTCTTTGATGAAAATGAGGGCTATGGCTATAGGAGCTATAAATTTCAATATGAATATCAGCAGTTTGTAGAACGGCATCTTCAGCGTACCCTTGTTGCTGACTTCTTCCCTGACTATCTTTTTGTCCAGATACCATCCGGTGAAGAGGGCAATGAACAAGCCGCCCAACGGTAACATAATCTTTGCCGTGACAAAATCGAACAAATCAAACAACGTCAGCCCGAATAGTGTGTACTCCTTGCCTACGCCCAACGACAGCGAACAGAGTATGCCCAAAAATATGCATCCGCCCGTCACCAAACTTGCCGCGCGTTTGCGGCTCAGCTGAAATTCTTCGTGCAGATATGCCGTCACGACCTCGTGCAAGGAGATGGTGGAAGTGAGTGCGGCAACCGCCAGAAGCACATAGAACAGGACGGAAGAGACGTAGGCCAGCAACGGTACGCCACTGAAGGCTTGCTGGAAGACGTTAGGTAGCGTGATGAAGATGAGGCTCGGTCCCGCATCGGGCTGGATACCCACCGAGAATGCTGCCGGGAAGATGATAAGCCCTGCCAGTATCGCCACGAACGTATCGATGAGGCTGACACTGAAAGCCGTCTTCGTCAGGTTGGTGTCTGGCTTGAAGTAGGAGGCATACGTGCAGAGACATCCCATGCCTAGGCTCAGTGAGAAAAATGCTTGTCCCATAGCGCCCAGGAATACGCTGGCATTCACTTTTTCCCATTCCGGTTTCAACAGGAACTCTACTCCGGTACCTGCTCCCGGCAACGACAAGGAGCACACCGCCAGTATGAGCAGTAAGATGAACAGCATCGGCATCATGATCTTTGCCGATTTCTCGATACCTTTTTCCACGCCTCTTGCAATGATGAAGTGGGTAGAGAGCAGGAACAAGACCAACCATACGAGCGGTCGCCAGGGGTTGGTGGAGAAAGTGGTGAACGAACTGATGTAATCGGCAGCGGTTTTGCCGACGAAACTGCCGGAGGCAGCCTCTATGAGGAACTCCAATGTCCAGCCTGCCACTACCGAATAGTAGCCCAGAATGAGGAATCCCGCCAATACACCCATGCGTCCTACCCAACTCCAGTGCGTGCGTGGTGCCAGTTTCTGATAGGCGCCTGCCGTATTGGCCTGCGAGCGGCGACCGATGAGAAATTCAGACACCATGATCGGGATGCCCAGCACAAGCACGCAGGCTAAGTAGATAAGGATGAACGCTGCGCCTCCGTGATTGCCGGTTTCGTAGGGGAACCGCCAAATGTTTCCCAAACCGACTGCGGAACCTGCCGAAGCAAGTATGACGCCTATTTTGCTTCCAAAGTTGGCTCTGTTGTTATTTGTCATAAAAAAGGTTCTGTTGTTATATGTTGCTATTTGTCATATGTTGTCATTTGTCATAAAAAGATAGATAAATCTTTCATTCCGTTATTATTCCTTATTAAAATGCGCAAATATAGAAAATGTTCTGTACTTTTGTGCACATATTGTTCTTTATTTTGGAGTATGCTATATTATATTAAGAAATATCCGACATCGTTGCTGATCATATTGACGGTGATTTATCTGTCGTTTTTCAAGCCGCCTTCGACGGGCTTGGAACGTATTCCCCATATAGATAAGGTGGTGCATATCTGCATGTACATGGGCATGTCGGGCATGTTGTGGCTGGAATTTCTGTGGGCGCACCGCAGAGAAGCCTCCCCCTTGTGGCATGCATGGGTAGGGGCGTTTGTGTGTCCCGTGTTGTTCAGTGGGGTGGTGGAACTGCTTCAGGAGTATTGCACTTCCTACCGTGGAGGCGATTGGCTGGACTTTGCCGCCAATACTACGGGAGCGCTCTTGGCGTCCGCGGTCGGTTACTTCCTGCTGCGACCGCGGATCATAAAGCGAAGTAAAGAGGACGGCTTATAAATAGCCGATAATGCTTTCCAGTTTCGTGTAGTGTGACCCTTTGATGAGGATCGTCTTTCCGCAGGGTTTGTGCTGCTTCAGTTCTTCAATCAGCTCCTTCACGGTCGGGAAGGTCGGATAGTCGTGACGCGCTGCGGCAAACTTCTCTCCCACGAGTACTACATCGCTGAACCTGCTCTCCTTCAGATAGTCGGCAATCTTCTGGTGTTCTTCGGCACTCTCCTTGCCCAGTTCACCCATTTCGCCGAGAATCAGCATCTTGTTCGCGGCCTGCATGTTGCGGAAGTTGCTGAGCGAAGCCCGCATGCTTGTGGGGTTGGCATTGTAGGCATCGATAATCAGCGTGTTGTCGGCAGTCTCTTTCAGTTGCGAACGGCTGTTCTGGGGGACATAGGCAGACAAGGCGGCATCCACCTTGTCAGGCTCCACGCCGAAGAAGCTGCCCACGGCGGCTGCGGCAAGCGCATTCGGCAGGTTGTACTCGCCGATGAGGTGCGTCCGTACTTCGCGGTACTTATCCGCTCCGTCCGTTTTCCATTCGAAGGTGAGGTAAGGGGAATTGCCCGTGGCGTGTCCGCTGACGTACAACCCCTCTTCGCTACCGTAGGAGACCAGTTCCAGTCCTCCGGCTATCCCTTTCAGGTGGGCATTGTCGTTATGGATGAAGACGGTGGCGTTGTTCCGTGAGCGCAGGTAGTCGTACAGCTCTCCTTTGGTCTTGACGACACCTTCGAAAGAGCCGAAACCCTCCAGATGCGCTTTCCCTACGTTGGTGATGATTCCGTAGTCCGGTTCGACGATGTCCACCAGTTCTTTGATATCGCCCGGATGGCTGGCACCCATCTCGATGATGCCCAGTTCGTGTTCCGGCTTCAGGCGTAGCAGGGTGAGGGGCACTCCGATGTGGTTGTTCAGGTTTCCCTGCGTATAGAGGATGGAGTAGGACTGCGAGAGTACGGCAGCCATCAGCTCCTTGGTCGTGGTCTTGCCGTTGGTGCCGGTGATGCCGATGAGGCGGGTACCCAGTTGCCGGCGATGGTGGTTGGCAAGCTGCTGCAAGGCTTTCAGGCAATTGTCCACTACGATATAATGTGCGTCTCCGTCCGGAGCGTACTCCGGTTCGTCCACTACGGCATACCGGCTTCCGGCTTCGAGTGCTTTGGCGGCAAAGGCGTTGCCGTTGAAGTTATCACCTTTCAGTGCGACGAACAAAGAACCTTCGGGGCAGTTGCGGCTGTCGGTGGTCACGCAACAGCACTCCAGAAATATCCGGTAAAGGGAATTGATATCCATAGCTATTTATTTATATTCCGATTCTGTAAAAAAACAGTGCAAAGATAATGGAAATCGGAAACAGGCGTTCATGCTTGCGGGAAAAAGTTACGCAGAATTGCAACCGGTTTCTCCCGCCTGCCCGCGATTTCCGACGCATCAGTTCCATGTCAACTCCGTACCTGCTCCGTATCTTCTCTGTAGTTTCTCCGTTTGGAGGTACTTTGGTATGGAGCGGGTATGGAGCAGACATAGAGCTGATAGGACGCAAGCCGCTGCGAAGTGCCGTCCCGGCGAAAAGATTTTTTTATGTTTCATGCAACGAGATACTCTTTTTTGGTTACTTTTGCAGGGTATAAACGAAAAAGGACTAATCATGGAAGAAGTAGCCTCTAAATATATCAATGTCAACGGCTCTCTGCTCGACCTCTCCGTTCCCCGCGTCATGGGCATACTGAACGTGACCCCCGATTCTTTCTACGCCGGTTCGCGTATGCAGACCGAGGCGGAAATTGCTGCCCGCGTCCGGCAGATTGTGGATGAAGGAGCAGCCATCATCGATATCGGTGCCTACTCTTCGCGCCCCAATGCGGAGGACGTCTCTCCCCGTGAAGAGATGGACCGTCTGCGCATGGGGTTGGACATCCTTCGCAAGATCCACCCAGAGGCAATCGTCTCCGTCGACACCTTCCGGGCGGATGTGGCGCGGATGTGCGTGGAGGAGTACGGTGTGGCCATCATCAACGACATTGCGGCAGGAGAGATGGACGCGGAGATGTTTCGCACGGTGGCGGAACTGAACGTGCCCTATATCATGATGCACATGCAGGGTACGCCGCAAAATATGCAGCAGAACCCGCATTACGACAATCTGCTGAAGGAGGTGTTCATGTACTTCGCCCGTAAAGTCCGGCAGCTGCGCGACTTGGGTGTGAAAGATATCATCCTCGATCCCGGTTTCGGTTTCGGGAAGACGGTGGAGCACAATTACGAACTCCTGTCCCACTTGGAAGAATTCCGCTTGTTCGAGTTGCCCCTGCTTGCCGGTGTATCGCGCAAGTCGATGATATACCGTCTGTTGGGTACCACTCCGCAGGAGTCCCTGAATGGTACGACGGTTCTCGACACCATCTGCCTGCTGAAGGGTGCCGACATCCTCCGCGTGCACGACGTGCGCGAAGCCGTGGAGACCGTGAAGATTGTCGAAGCCATGCGCTCCGCTGCTTCCTGGAGCTATAAGTCATAAACTCAGGTTCCGCTTGCGGGAACTTAAATCATAAATTATAAACCATAAATCCTACAATCTTGTGTTTTTTGATATTGGAGTAAAAGATGTTCTTGATGTCCTGCTGGTTGCATTCCTGCTTTACTATACCTACAAGCTGATGAAAGCTTCCGGATCCATCAATGTGTTTACAGGAATCCTGGTATTCATATTGATCTGGTTGGTCGTATCCCAAGTGCTGGAGATGAAGCTGCTCGGCTCTATTTTCGACAAGTTGGTGAGCGTGGGAGTGGTGGCACTGATTATCCTGTTTCAGGACGAGATACGGCGTTTCCTGCTCACGTTGGGTTCGCACCAGCATGCCAGTGCGCTGATGCGTTTCTTTACCGGGAACAAGAAAGAGAATATGCAGCATGACGAAATCATGCCCGTGGTCATGGCGTGCATCAGCATGGGTAAGCAGAAGGTGGGCGCCTTGATTGTCATCGAACGCAACTTCCCTCTGGACGATGTCGTGCGTACGGGCGATGTGATCAATGCCAACATCAACCAGCGGCTGATAGAGAATATCTTCTTTAAAAACAGCCCTTTGCACGACGGGGCAATGGTCATCAGCAAGAGTCGTATCAAGGCTGCGGGTTGCATCCTGCCGGTGTCGCACAATCTGGACATCCCGAAGGAACTGGGGCTGCGCCATCGTGCGGCAATGGGCATCTCGCAAGAGTCCGATGCAATGGCAATCATCGTGTCCGAAGAGACCGGCTCCATCTCCGTAGCCCATAAGGGACAGTTCTACCTGCGGCTGAACGCCGAGAAACTGGAGAGCATGCTGACGAAAGATAATTGATAAACAGATAGATATATTAACTCAAGTTTCGCAAGCTCAACTTTCGTAGGGGAAAAGGGACGAGGGGGACGAGGAAACGAGGGGAAAAGGGGAAAAGGCTTGCTTGTCATCAAGCTAAGAGCTATAATCTGTACTCTACTCCATGTAAACTTGTCAACTGAAACCTTGCCAACTAAAGAGTTCCGATTACGAAACTTAAATTATTAACTGATAGAAAGAGTACTAAAATGAACAGGAGGGATTTTTTACGAACCAGCGGGCTGACGGTGTTAGGCGTGGTGGCTGGCGGTGCATTGGTGCGGGGGCCTTTAAGTAGGGAAGGCAAACAATCTGCTGTAGCTTCGGCGATGTCGCACTTCGGCGTGACGGAAGCGGACTTGAAGAAAGTGATGGCTGCCGCATTGGAAAAAGGCGGCGATTATGCTGACCTCTATTTTGAACACACCTTCAACAACAGTGTCAGCCTGATGGACGGCCAAGTGAATAATTGCAGCTCGAACATCGACTTCGGTATGGGTGTGCGCGTATTGGCAGGAGACCAGACCGGTTATGCCTACGTGGAAGGGGTGACTTTGGATGAAATGCTGCGTGCCGCACGTACCGCTGCGCGCATCGCTTCTTCGGGAAAGGCCGGCAAACCAATGTCTTTCAAGGAGAAAACGCCGGAGAGAGACTACTATGCTGTGGTGACTCCTTGGGAAGAGATAAGCCTGAAAACCAAAATACCTTATCTGCAAAAGCTGAACGACAAAGTGTTCTCTTTGGATCAGCGTGTGCGCAAAGTGCGGGCAAGCCTGAGCGACCAGACTTCGCATATCCTGTTCTGTAACTCCGAAGGCATCATTTACTACGATTATCGCCCGATGGTATCCTATATGGTCTCCTGCGTGATGGAGGAGAACGGACGCATGGAGAACAATTATGCCGCCCGCTCTTACCGCAAGGGTTTCGAGTTCCTCTCAGACGACATCATCGAGGTGCTGGCACGCGAAGTAGTGGATCACACGGCTATCATGTTCAAGGCCGTCAAGCCCAAGGGAGGTGAACTGCCGGTAGTGATGGCGGCGGGCGGCTCGGGCATCCTGCTGCACGAAGCCATAGGACATGCCTTCGAGGCTGACTTCAATCGCAAGAACACTTCCATCTTTGCCGACCAGCTGAACAAGAAGGTCTGCAACGAACGCATCAACGTGGTGGACGACGGCACAATCCCCTTCAACCGCGGCGCGGTCAACTTCGACGACGAAGGTGTGGAAGGACAGAAGACCTACATCGTGAAGGAAGGCGTACTGACCAGCTTCCTGCACGACCGCATCAGTGCCAAATACTACGGGGTAGCCCCCACCGGAAACGGACGGCGCGAATCCTTCCGTAGCATCCCCATTCCGCGCATGCGTGCCACCTACATGGAGGCGGGCAACGTGTCGGAAGCGGACATCATCTCTACCGTGAAGAACGGCATCTATGCCTACCAGTTCACCAACGGGCAGGTACAGATCGGTGCGGGCGACTTTACCTTCTTCGTGAAATTCGGTTATCTGATAGAAGATGGTAAACTGACGCGCCCCATCAAGGACATCAACATCATTGGCAATGGCCCGAAAGCATTGGCAGACATCACCATGGTGGCAAGCAACGAGCAGATAGACAACGGCACGTGGACCTGCGGCAAGGACGGACAATCTTGTCCCGTCACCTGCGGCATGCCGTCGGCCTTAGTAAGTAAACTAACAGTGGGAGGAGAAAACTGATGATAACAGAAGATAATAAGAAACTGGCTCAGTGGGCGATGGACTTCGCCCTGAAGAATGGCTGTCAGGCAGCCAAAGTAATCCTTTATGCCAACTCAAACACCTCTTTCGAACTGCGCGATGCCAAGATGGATCGCTTGCAGCAGGCTTCCGAGTGCGGTTTGGGACTCAATCTCTATGTAGACGGTCGCTATGGAAACTATTCCACCAACCGCCTGAACAAGGCGGAGCTGGAGAAATTCATCAAGAATGGCATTGAGTCTACCCGCTATCTGGCAACGGACGAGTTCCGAGTGCTGCCCGATCCGGAGCGTTACTACAAAGGCGGCAAGCCCGACCTGAAGCTTTTCGACGACCGGATCTCCGGTATCAGTCCCGACGACAAGGTAGCCATAGCCCGCGCCGCTGCCGAGGAGGCATTGGGCAAGGACAGCCGCATCATCTCTGTGGAGAGTTCCTACAGCGACGGTGAGAATGCTTCCTACCGCCTGATAAGCAACGGTTTCGAGGGAGAATCCAAGTCTACCTGGTATTCGGTAAGCACCAGTGTGGCAATCAAAGGAGAGGGCGAGGCGCGTCCGTCGGACTATTGGTACGGAAGTTCGCTCTTCTACGATGCACTGCCGAAGACGGGCATCGGTGCCAAGGCGTTGGAGCGTGTGCTGCGCAAGTTAGGGCAGAAGAAGGTGCAGTCCGGCAAATATACGATGGTTGTAGACCCGATGAACTCCGGCCGTATGCTCAATCCGGTGCTGAGTGCGCTCTACGGTTCTTCTTTGCAGCAGAAGAACTCTTTCCTGATAGACAAGCTGGAGCAGAAAGTCGTTTCCGACAAACTGACCCTGATAGACGATCCGCACGTCGTAGGTGCCACCGGTTCGCGTTATTTCGACGGTGAAGGTGTGGCGACAAAGCGTTGTCCGATTTTTGAGAACGGTGTGCTGAAGACTTACTTCTTCGATACCTACAATGCCAAGAAGATGGGTGTAGCGCCTACCATCAGCGGTCCGTCGCGTCTGGTACTGACGCCCGGCGATAAAGACCTGAACGGGCTGATAGCCGATGTCTCCAAGGGCATCCTTGTGACAGGTCTGAATGGTGGCAACAGCAACAGTAACACCGGTGACTTCTCCTACGGCATCGAAGGCTTCCTGATAGAGAACGGCAAGCTGACCCAGCCGGTCAATGAAATGAATGTTACCGGAAACTTCCTCACCTTGTGGAGCTCGCTCGCTGCCATTGGCAATGATGCACACAAGGACCGCAGCTGGCTGATTCCTTCGCTGGTATTCGAAGGGGTGGACTTCAGCGGACTTTGATCCGGAGGCTTTTATGAAATAAATATCCCGTCCTTTCGCGCCTGATGGTGAGGGGACGGGATTATTTTTTTCGGCGGAGGTTGGTCAAATGCCCTTCTCGTATAGTGTTACCGTAGAATATTATACCACCGTTTTTGTCAATGATGTATCTGAGGGTTGGGTCTGTCTCGTTCATGGGTTCGGCAAAGGCATAACCGCTCGCATTGAATGGAGTTACATCTTTATAATGGTTTGTAGTCTTGTTCCCATTTTTGTCTATAAAGTATAACCCCTTACCGTCATTGATTATCGCTCTTCCAAATACAAAGCTGTTTACGCTTTTGTACTGGGGGGAAATCACAATCTTGCCTTCTGCCGAACTGGTATCCACAAATCCCCATTTCCCGTTTTGGACTACTGCGACCAGATGGTCTGTTGCCTCTTTACCATATCCTCGGGTAGATTTATAATTATCAAAGATGAATGGGATTCTGATTTCTCCTATGCTGTTTATAAATCCGTATTTTCCTCCTCTTCGGGCGACCATTAACAACTCGTTTTTATTCTCTCTCCAACCTCGAAAATTTCAGAAATCCTTTCCCCTTTTTTGTTGATGACAAAGTATTGTTCGACAAGTTTGCCGTCAACCTCATCAGATATTCCCACAGAAGCGGTGCCATTGATGAATGGAGTGATATGGTCATAAATAAATGGGATGACAACCTCGCCTTTAGGGTTGATGTATCCGAATTTCTTTCCGTCTTCACTCACTGAGGCTAATCCTTCGGAAAAGGCGTGTGCTGCTTTGTATTTTGCAGCAATCACCCGTTTGCCGGATTTGTCAAAGTAGAGACAACGGATGCGCCTTTGCTGATTTCGAGTTTCGGACTGACGTTTTCGCCTACAGAGTTACAGCAGTCACTGATCGTGAGGCGTAGCCGGGGTTTTTTCTTGGCGATTTCCCTGTCCAGACCTTCTACTGAGATCATCTCTGATTGTCGGTTCGCACTGAGGCCCAGACACATCTGGGGATAATCCGATTTATCGTGCATAGAGCGTGTCCCGTGACCGGAATAATAGAAGAACACTACATCTTGTGGATTTATATTTATGCCGTCCAGTACCCGATGAAGGTTTTTCGGATTACAACGCCTTTCTTATGTTTAAATACTTTTATCATAATAAGAAGACACTTCTTCCTATTGCAAGCGGAATAACAATTCCAGTATTCGTTGCAAATATAAGTATTTCTTTAATATAAGTCCGTTTTTTCTCTGTTTTTTTACTGTCAAGGTAGGTTTCATGTTTTTATAGGGTAATTTTGTGTATGAGTCTTATCATGTATACTGAAACTGTACATTGGATAAAATTTTATTGCCTTGAAAACCAGAGTATTACTCTCGTTGTTCTGCGTAAGATTCTGTCGGGTATGCATAAATCATAGCTTATGCATACCCCTTTTTTAGTGTCAAAAGTGTCAGGTTTCACTATATGCCTAAAAAATTCCGCGCGCGATCATTAGGCTTTTTTATCCTGTATATTATTTATACTATGGCGAGGGGATGGTTTCTTTTTGAATAGGAATGGCAGTATTCTCTTATATCTTGCCGGATATGTCTTTGATGTCTACTATTGATTCCATGACCTCAAGTCGGATATATAGGAAAGAAGCCCTAAAATTCCGCGCTTCCATAAACCGCAACTTCGTAATTGTGGGCGTCAGCTTTGAGTGTTGTCCGACCCCTGAGCACTGCATATATTCATAGTAAAACAATGAATAAAAGTTTTATTTGTGTTCGTTTTATTACTATATTTACATAATATTTAAGTCCAAAGCGCTATGAGTTACAAATCAGTGAAAGACGTTGTAACTATGTTGTAGGAAAACGGTTTTGTTCTAAAGAGCCAGAAAGGTAGCCACATGAAATTTGAAAAAGATGGTAAAGTGGTTATTGTTCCGAATCATAATAGCAAAGGCGTTGAGAAAGGCACTTATTACAACACTTTGAGGCAGGCTAAAGTAGCCCCCTTGTTCTCTCAATTTATAGTCAACAGAATTGAATTGCGATTATAAAAAAGGAGGTAATATGAAAACAGTAGAAGTGATTGTAGAACATGCAGGAAAGAATTTGAGTGCTTATATCGAAGGCGCTCCAGTTATAACTGTAGGCAATGACATGAAAGAGATTGAGGACAACATGAAGGAAGCAATTGAGTTGTATCTGGAAGATAATCCGAATCCTTGTGAAATTTTGTCAGGAGAGTTTGAATTGAAATTTAAGATAGATGCTGCTACTTTTATCAACTATTATAGCAGCATCTTTACCAAGGCTGCTTTGAGCCGGATTACCGGAATTAACGAACGCCAGCTATGGCACCATGCTGCCGGAGTTCACAAACCTCGCAGGTAGCAGTTAGAGAAAATTCAGAGGGGCATTCAGTCTTTAACGAAGGAGTTAGCAGCTATAAATTTATTATGATATGATTTAAGTTTCGCAAGTAACGTATGAACGGGTTGTCTGTTTCTTGTACTTTCAGTCCGTTCATACGTTACTTGCGAAACTTGAATTAACATTAAAAGTATGTTCGCGCGGAATTTTTTAGGCATAAGTGAAACCTGAAACTTTTGACACTAAAAATAGCCTGGGAAATACAGATTTTTTCCTCTTATGAAAACAATCCTTTCGTCTCGTGAGACGAAAAAAATAGTCCCGTGAGACGATTCTTTCCATTTCACGAGATAAAAAAATCCGTCCTATGGGCTGAAATATTTCGCCTCACGGAACGGATTTTTTCGTGAAGGGAGGTTTCAAAAGATGCTCCCGAATAAACTCCTTTTCCGAATAATTCCTGTTTTTACAATTTAATTTAATTCAATTCGATTTGACTATCCCCCTTCAAGGAAATATCCGCTGGCCTAAAAATACCAACCCAAAAGATCGCTCCCCCCGTTTTAAAGAAGAATTCGTTCAGGAGTATTTCGCCAAACACGACAATCCTCAATTTCCATCTGCATGGAAAACCTTGGAGCATGTTTCCTTTGGAACATTATCCAAGCTATATTGGGGAAATCCGAACCGTTGTGGCAATGCTGAATCTGAATTGTATTAATCAATTCACTGCATCGAAATAATCTTTTCGGTGTATTTGATATCCGAGAGGTCTTACACATTTTGAACAACGAAGGCCGCAATTAGGTGTCGGGAAACCTGCGACAGACAGAGAAATTAAATAAAAAAGAGGATTTTTCCGAAGAAAAACCCTCCAAAGTAAACTTGTGCGGGTGATAGGACTCGAACCTACACGCCTCGCGGCACCAGATCCTAAGTCTGGCGCGGCTGCCAATTACGCCACACCCGCAGTGGCTTTTTTCATAAAGCGTCGGCAAAGATAGGAAGATTTTTCTTTCCGGCAAAAGTTTAAGGCAGAAAGTGTTTGGCAAAATAGAAAATTGCTACATTTGTACGACTTAATTTTTTTAGACCGATATGCGATGAAAAGACAATTACTTGCTGTTTGTTTAAGCTTAGTGGCGCTCGGTTGTTCTTCTTGTTTCGGCAGAAAGGACAGCCTTGCGAAAGAAAGTGTAGAAATGATAAGAGAAGGATTTCAGAAAGTGCCCGACAGCGTACGCTTGGCTGTATACTGGTATTGGATGTCCGACAACATATCGGTTCGTGGAGTCGAAGGAGACCTTCTGTCTATGAAAGAAGCAGGCATAACCAGAGCTTTCATAGGAAATATCGGCGGGCAAGGAGTTCCTTATGGAAAAGCCAGGATGTTTTCGGACGAATGATAGGAAGTCCTGCATGCAGCGTTGAAGAAAGCTTCTGACTTGACATAGAGATCGGCATCTTTAACAGTCCGGGATGGAGCCAGTCTGGCGGTCCTTGGATCAAGCCATGTGAAAGCATGCGTTATTTGGTTTCTGCTGATACGATGGTCTATGGGGGCAGACATCTCCGGATTACCTTGCCGCAAGTCCGCCAGTTTCCAAACCGATGGGAATTTAAGAGTTATATATCCAATACATATCTCTTAGAAAGAAACATCGGCCAAGATGTACGTGTCATTGCGTATAAAAACCCTTCTCATGACGTATTTCAGGAAAAAGAGATTGTCGTCAAGAAACAAGATGGCGAAGAAAAAAGCTACGAACTGGCTCTGAACGATTCCGAACCGATCCGTAGTCTTTCGTTCTTTACCCATTCTCCGGTAAAGACTTCCGCATTACTGTACAAGAACGGTGACTTATTGGATGAGATAGACATTGACAGAAGCAACTTAAGAAGACAGATCGGTTTCAATCCTACTGCCCCCATCGTCATAGCAGTTCCTTCCGATTCATTATCAGGAAATGACAGGCTGCAACTACAATTCAAGTCGGAAGGGAGTTGTGAGTTGACAGTAAAATATTCATCCAGACCCATGCTGGAGCGTTATGCAGAAAAGTCCCTGGCCAAGATGTTCCCGCGTCCTCTCCCCCTGTTTGATGATTACTTATGGCGTAAGCAGCCTCAGGTAGACCATAGTCTATGTATTGATCCGAAGGAAGTCATAGGTCTCACCGACAATGTTAAGGATGGGATATTGACATGGGACGCCCCCGAAGGTGACTGTTGGGACAAGCTTCCGAAGCTCCTTTCCTTTACATCCACAGAATGCTTTCCGATGGAGATCTCTATTTCATTTCCAACCAGAATGAAGAAATCCAAGCTATATCTCCCATATTCCGGGTGAGTAAGAATACATATCCGGAACTTTGGAATCCCGTAACAGGCGAGACAAGACCATTACCGGAATACTCAGTGAAAGAAGGCGGGATCGAAGTCCCTTTGCAATTTGATGCTTTAGAAAGTGCCTTCCTTGTTTTCAGTCCGATAAAAGGCGAAGTAAACGAATCCAAGAAAAACGTTCCCTTGCGGCAGCCTGTTGCCACACTGAATGACAGATGGGAAGTAACATTCCGTTCCGTATATACAACTCCGATGACTTTTGTCATGGATAGTCTGACCTGTTGGACCAAACTGGAAGACAGAATACTACGCCACCATTCCGGTGAAGCTGTTTATGAAAAGAGTTTTCATTGGAATGGGCAAGATTCAAGCCGTGTCCTGTACCTTGATCTTGGCAATGTAATGGTAATGGCTACCGTACAATTGAACGGCAAGTATGTCGGAGGTGTCTGGACGCCTCCCTACCGTTTGAGAATCAATGACTATATACATCCGGGAGAGAACAAAGTACGGATTACAGTCGTGAACAATTGGATGAACAAATTGATAGGGGATTTGAATTTACCCGAAAAAGAACGGGAAACCTCCGTAACCGTCAATCCCTGGAAGAAAGATACTCCGTCACAAGAATCGGGATTGTTGGGGCCTGTTCAACTCTATAGTGAATGATGACTTCTTCAAATGTATGCGTGTCGAAACCTGAAGCATCATCCGACTTTCAGCAATTCGCGCGCCTTCTCAATGATAGTATCGACGCCCTTGTCCTCGTCTTCCTTGTCCATATCCACTTTCACGTCCGGCTCAATGCCAAATTCGATATGCTCTTTCTGCGCATCCAGGTGCGGACTTGCCGAAAAACGCACCCCCCAGCCGTTGGGAAGTTCGGAAGAGAAAGGAAGCCCTGAGCCTCCACCGGTCTTATCGCCTACAACGGTCACGTTGGGGAAATAGCGCATGGCATTCACGAAATCGTTCGTGGCGCTGTAGGAATGGCGATTGGTGAGTAGCATGACTTTCTTCTGCCAACGGATGCTGTTGGAAGGCTCCAGGTAGATGGGTTCGGGAGCGGAGAAGTCGCTGTGTCCCTTTCCGGTCTTGTGCATGATGTAACCCGTAAGCACTTTCTCGTTGGTGAAGCGGGAGGCAATCCGGGTGGAGAAGGTCAGGTTGCCGCCGCCGTTGTTCCGTACGTCGAAGATCAACCCGTTGCATGCGGAAAGGTAAGAGAGCACTTCGTCCAGGTTGCCGTCTCCCACGCCGTCGGAGAAAGATTCATAATAGACGTATCCGACATTGTCTTCCAAAATCTTGTATTTCAGTCCGCCGGCAATGCGGTAGCTTTTTCCGAGGTAGGTCCGTTCGATAATTCCTTCGTTGAAGTTGCGCGGATAATCCAGATACCAGTCCCAATAGCGCGCCATATTGGAGGCGCTATACAGATTGACGTGCCCGTCCTTCAGTTCGGCAAGCATGTTGTCGAGCACCTCGAACAGGCCGTCGTCGGGCATGCCGGCAGTAATGAGCGGTTTATACTTATCATGAATCCCGTCCCAGTCTATCTGCTTGTAGTCCAGGAAACAATACTGCTCGTCGATAATCTTCCACAACGCCTCGAAGTTACCTCGCGGGGAGTCGTCAAACTCTTCTTCCCGAATGCATCCGCCCAGCAACGCAAGCAGGACGAACAAAAACTCCATTTTCCATTTTCCCCTTTCCATTTTCCATTTAATTAATGCCTTTTCCTCAACAAATATAATTCCTTTACGAATCCGACCATAAAGACATGCGAATAGGTATGCGTCTTTATCCCGTTGACCTTCGACTGCTGCGCGTCCCACAGATAGGCGAGGCGCATCCGTGCCCTTCCCACAGGGAGGTCGGCAGTCAGCATCTGGCGCAGCGAGGGCTGGTTGTGCAGGGAAGTGAAGTTGATCACTCCGTCGTGGTTACCCAATGTAAATATCTCGTAGTACGACTGCCCGTAGTTGGGTGAAAACATGACACCCATGAAAGGCAGGTTGACCTGATAGCGCAGAGAGACCGGATAATTCCTGATCCGCAGGTTCCATATCGCCATGCCGGAGGCATCCAGATTGACGTAGGCGCGTGCCTGTGCCGGATTGTTTCCGTTCCGCAGACTGTAGACAAAGCCGCCGTTCAGGTCGACAAGGCCGCCGGCAAGCAGTTTAAAGTTGGAAGTGATGGGGAAGTTGTAGTGCAACCCATAATTCCAGTTGGCAAGGCCGGAGAACATATTGTTGTTGTCGGCACGGTTATGCGCATAGCCGACGTCCGCCTGAAAGAAACTTTGCAGGGAGAGTTTGCCGCCCATCCACCGGGTCATGCGTATGCTCTCGCGGGAGATGCGGAAGTCGATGCCCTTGTACTCCTGCGGAGAGAGATAAGTGTCGAACAGGTTAGTGCAGCCTACTCCGTATAGGGTTGCACGGGTGACGAAGCGCGTCCTTGCCGACGAGTCCGCCCTCAATGTTTGCAGCGCGCGATCTTCTTCCCTACTTTGCGCCCTCAGGGTTCCGCCCAGCAGAAGCAAGCATCCCGCCATTATACCGATTTTATAAATTCCCATCACTTCATGGTTGCTTGTCGCTAATCAATAGCAGTTGTTCTCACTCAGAACAGTTTCATCTGTCCCGTTATCTCGTCCCGAATATCCTCTTCGCTCTTGCCGTAGTCGGGATCCAGGATTTCCACCTCCTCCTCTTCCCTCTCTTCCACAGTCTGCGTCACTTCCGGCTGGCGCGTCGGTTCCAGTTCGTTGACGGTCTCCAGCGTAAATGTGGTGAGGCGTTTGCCCTTCGCCTTGAAGCCCTTCACACCGATAAATTCATCGGCTTCGATGACCATCGGTTCGCGGAAACTGTCGTGCCCGCCGAACACCACTTCCAGACGGGGATAGTATTCGTCCGTCAGCAAAATCAGGCGGTTGTTCTTGTTCTCGCCCAGATAGTTCTGCTTACGGACAGTCGCCTCCATGCAGAAACGCTTGATGTAGGGCATGTTCTGCTGGTCGGCATCATACAGCACGGCGGTCCATACCTTGTTCGGCTCGAATTTCTCGATGATGCGGATGTTGGCTTCGTAGTGGTTGCTGAGGTCGAAGTTGGTGATGTGGAAGTCGCCGTTTTCGTGCACCACCAGGATGCTGTCTTCGCTATGGAACTCGCCTAGGAACTCGCCTCGCCCGTCGTAGTTAAGGCGAAGCACGTCACGGTCGAACCAGACCTTACGTCCGCCCAGCGTAGAGCCTCCCCGTTGCTTCAGGGAAATCTTGTGCACGGGCAGTTTGGTCAGGATGTTTCCCCTTGCCTGACGCCCCTTGATGCCCACGGCACTGAAGTCCTCCTCGAAGATGATGCGGCGCACACGCGGGTTGGGTTTCAGGGTTACTTTGATGATTTCCGCCTCACCGTTGGGGTTGGCGGTGAAGTAGGTGATGCGCGAATCGGGCGTGCCTTGCGTCACGTCGTACTCGCGGTCGCGGATGATACTTGTCACGGCAAAACGCTTGATGTATTGCGTGCCCTCTTTTCCGTCGCGATAGACCACGTTGTATATGGTACGCTTGTCGTTCTTCTTGAACACGTTGGCGTAGAGGATATTCTTTCCCACGAACTTCTTGTCCGCCACCGGAGTCACCAGATAGCGTCCGTCGCGGAAGAAGACGATGACATCGTCGAGGCTGGAGCAGTTGCAAAGGAACTCGTCTTTCCTCAGTCCCGTGCCGATGAAGCCTTCATCGCGGTTGATGTAGAGTTTCTCGTTCGCCTCTACCACCTTGCTTGCTTCGATGGTGTCGAAGTTGCGCAGCTTGGTGCGCCGCGGGAAGTTCTTGCCGTATTTGTTTTGCAGCATACGATACCAATCCACGGTGTACTCCACGATGTTGGCAAGATGCCGGTCTATCTCCTCGATGTCCGCCTTCATGCGGGCAATGAGTTCTTCCGCCTTGTCGGAATTGAACTTGAGGATGCGACCCATCTTGATCTCCATCAGTTTGAGGATATCCTCTTTGGTCACTTCGCGTATGAACTGCGGGTAGAAGGGCGTCAGGCGCTCGTCGATGTGTTCGCAGGCGGCATCCATACTTCGTGCCTGTTCGAACTCAGGGTCTTTGTAGATGCGTTCTTCGATGAAGATCTTCTCCAGCGAAGCGAAATGCAGGCTTTCCAGAATCTCGTCCCTGCGTATCTCCAGCTCTTTGCGCAGCAGGGACAGGGTGTTGTCCACCGATTTCCGCAGTACGTCGCTGACGGTGAGGAAGTGCGGCTTCTGGTCGTCGATGACGCAGCAGTTGGGCGAGATGCTCACTTCGCAGTCCGTGAAGGCGTAGAGGGCGTCGATGGTCTTGTCGGAAGAGACGCCCGGGGCGAGGTGTACGAGTATCTCGACGTTGCCGGATGTCAGGTCTTCCACTTTCTTTATCTTGATCTTGCCTTTCTCGCTCGCCTTCACGATGGAGTCGCAGACGCTGGCAACCGTCTTACCGAAGGGGATCTCTTTGATGGCAAGCGTCTTGTTGTCTATCTTCTCTATCTTGGCGCGCACGCGTATCGCTCCGCCGCGTTCACCGTCGTTGTACTTGGAGACGTCGATGCTTCCGCCCGTCTGGAAGTCGGGACAGAGTTTGAATTCTTCGCCGTGCAGGTAGCTGATGGAGGCGTCGCACAGTTCGTTGAAGTTATGCGGCAGTATCTTGGAGGATAATCCCACGGCAATGCCTTCCACGCCTTGCGCCAGCAGTAGCGGGAACTTGACCGGCAGGGTCACCGGTTCTTTGTTTCGTCCGTCGTAGGAGAGTTTCCATTCGGTGGTCTTGGGGTTGAACACGACGTCCAGTGCGAACTTCGTCAGCCGGGCTTCGATGTATCGGGCGGCGGCGGCATCGTCGCCAGTGAGTATGTTTCCCCAGTTTCCCTGACAGTCGACGAGCATGTCCTTCTGTCCCAGTTGCACCAGTGCGTCTTTGATGGAGGCGTCGCCGTGGGGGTGGAACTTCATGGCTTCGCCCACGATGTTCGCCACTTTGTTGTAGCGTCCGTCTTCCATGCGTCGCATGGTGTGCAGGATGCGTCGTTGCACGGGTTTCAGTCCGTCGTTGATGTGGGGTACGGCACGTTCCAGTATGACGTATGAGGCATAGTCCAGAAACCAGTTCTGGTACATGCCGCTAAGCTGGTATTTGGCGTTTACGTCTTTCGTGTCGGCGGGTTTGTAGTCCGAATGTTCTTCGTTCTCCGTCGGGTGGTTATTTTTCAAGGCATCTTCCGGTGCTTCCAAGTCTTCGCTCATATCTGTTTGGGAATATCTGTTCTGAATATCTGCTGAATTTTCCAACCGGAATTTTCAGTCGAACGCAAAAATACAAAAATTCCCGATAATTCTGCAAAAGAAGGAATTTTAATTAGTCAAGGCTGAGCTTATCGATTTCAAAATATTCTGTTCCAATCTTGGTATTCAAATCGAAATAATTATCTTTGCATCAAACATTAAAGCAATGAGTAACTGGGGAAAAAACAAGAAAAGAAAACAGAAGCTAAAGAGAAAGACAAAACAAGAAGAGATAAGCTTGCCGGTTATTTTTTTGACTTGTCTAAACTTATTTTCGCAGTACTTGTTTCAGGAGGCATAACCCCTTTATTCACTAACATATCAGATGGAATAAATTGGAGTACTCTTGTTTTAGGAGTTATATCAACTTATATGTTTGCGAATTTTGCTACTAGAATCTTAAAATGAGTCGGCAATGATGACTAGACACTGAGGCAGGCGGCTGCCAGTTTCATGGCAGTAATGATAAATTTGAATTTCATAGCAAACTGTTGTTTAATTACTTAATTACCCATCTGAGCTTTTACCAATGCCCGGTCTTCCGCATTCAGGTGCGTGCCGTAGTTCTATTACATTACTTGTTATGACCTATAACATTACTTGTTGTACAAGCTCAACTTTCGCTGTTACATGCCACGCAAGAAGAGCCGCCTCATGTCCCTGCAGCGCATTGGTTTATGCGCCTACCACGCAACAATAAGATAAATTAATACCCCTCCTGTCCGACTTATCATATAAATCCCTATCTTTGTGGCACTTTTTAGGAAAGAACAAGATTAAAATTAATAGATAGAACAAGAAAATGGCACAAGAAGACGTTTTTAAGAAACTCGTATCGCACTGCAAGGAATACGGTTTCGTATTCCCTTCCAGCGACATTTACGACGGACTGGGAGCTGTGTATGACTATGGTCAGATGGGTGTGGAACTGAAAAACAATATCAAACAATACTGGTGGCAGAGCATGGTGTTGCTGCACGAAAACATTGTCGGCATCGACTCGGCTATCTTCATGCATCCCACCATCTGGAAAGCCAGCGGACACGTGGACGCATTCAACGACCCGCTGATCGATAACCGCGACTCGAAGAAACGCTACCGCGCCGACGTGCTCATCGAAGACCAACTCGCCAAGTATGACGAAAAGATAAACAAGGAAGTGGCCAAAGCCGCCAAACGTTTCGGAGATGCTTTCGACGAAGCGCAATTCCGCAGCACCAATGCCCGCGTACTGGAATACCAAAACAAACGCGACGCCCTGCACGAACGCTTCTCAAAAGCCCTGAACGATAACAACCTCGACGAACTCCGCCAGATCATCCTCGACGAAGAGATCGTATGCCCCATCAGCGGCACAAAGAACTGGACCGAAGTACGCCAGTTCAACCTGATGTTCTCCACCGAAATGGGTTCTACCGCCGATGGCGCCATGAAGATATACCTGCGTCCGGAGACGGCACAAGGCATCTTTGTCAACTACCTGAACGTGCAGAAGACAGGCCGCATGAAGATTCCTTTCGGTATCGCACAGATAGGAAAGGCGTTCCGTAACGAAATCGTTGCCCGCCAGTTCATCTTCCGCATGCGCGAGTTCGAGCAGATGGAGATGCAGTTCTTCGTGAAACCGGGCACTGAGTTAGACTGGTTCAAGAAGTGGAAGGAAATCCGCCTGAAATGGCACAAGGCTCTGGGCTTCGGCGACGACCACTACCGCTACCACGACCATGACAAACTTGCCCACTACGCCAACGCCGCTACGGACATTGAGTTCCTGATGCCGTTCGGATTCAAGGAAGTGGAAGGTATCCATAGCCGTACGAACTTCGACCTCTCGCAGCACGAGAAGTTCTCGGGCAAGAACATCAAATACTTCGATCCCGAAACAAACGAAAGCTACACTCCGTACGTTATCGAGACCAGTATCGGTGTAGACCGTATGTTCCTCAGCATCATGTCTGCCTCTTACTGCGAAGAGCAACTGGAGAGCGGAGAAAGCCGCGTCGTGCTGAAACTGCCCGCCGCACTCGCTCCCGTGAAACTTGCCGTAATGCCTTTGGTGAAGAAAGACGGACTGCCCGAAAAGGCACGCGAAATCATCGACTCTCTGAAATTCCACTTCCACTGCCAGTATGACGAGAAGGACAGCATCGGCAAGCGTTACCGCCGCCAGGACGCCATCGGTACGCCGTACTGCGTAACCGTAGACCACCAGACGCTGGAAGACAACTGCGTGACCCTGCGCAACCGCGACACGATGCAGCAAGAGCGTGTGCCCATTGCTGAACTGAATAACATCATTGCAGACCGCGTCAGCATTACATCGTTGCTGAAGACGCTGCAATAAGTAATTTAAGTTTCGCAAGTTCTTGAACTTGCGAAACTTGAGTAAGTAACTACAAGACATGATCAGAATGAAAGTAAAACTCTTGGTATTCCTGCCCTTCCTGTTGTTTGCAGCAGGTGCGTTTGTCTCTTGCGAAGAAGTGGAAGAAGAAGGAAAATACTCCAACTGGCAAGAGCGCAACGAAGTGTTCTTGGACTCAATAAAGGTGCTTGCCGGCGATAGACTGGTAGGCAACCTGGAACAACTGGAACGGATTCAAGAAGGGGAAATGTTCTATATAAAGAATGATTACATCAGCACAAGTGCCACCCCTGAATACATCTACTGCAAGAAGCTCCGGAAGAACCTGGACGGTGACCGCCCACTCTATTTCGGCTCTGCGTATGTTCATTATTACGGTACCCTGATCGATGGCACCAGATTCGACGGTACATTCGACGGATATGGTGCAACAGACCGGAATATTCCGGCAAAACTGGAAAAAGAGCCTACAGCTTTCGATACTCCGGTACTGTTCAACATCGGTTCAAGCTCGTTGACTTCAGGCTGGAGACAGTTCTTGCAGTACATGCATAGCGGTGAACGCTGGATAGTCTACGTTCCGTGGGGTTCTGCATACGGAACCAGCGGCAACCAAAACATACCCGGCTACTCCGTGCTGACTTTTGACGTGATCATGACCGAAGTCGTTCCGTTGTAACCGGACAAGAGGAAAGAAAATCAAATAACTTTACGAGGGAGTTCAGACGACTTTGTAGCAAAGGAAGTTCAGCCCCCTCTGTGATAGCCGATTAATCCTTCCATCGGACTTTTGAGCACGTTTCCTAACCGGATGCCTGTCGCCTGCGCTGCTTCCGCCAGCACTTCTCGGTAGTGGAAGGCTACGGAACCGGCAAAGTGCACTTGATTGTGCTCATAATCATACTGCATGACGTTCCGCCTGATGAAAGCCTTGAAGCTGTCCAGCACAAGCGTACGGATGCAGGGGAGTTCCAAATTTTGTGCAAGGAACGGGGACAGACCCGCCAAGAAACGATTCGGAAAAGGCTTCCGATATACCCGGTCGATGATATCTTCCAGTTTCAGACCAAACTGCCTCAGGAACTTTTCTTTTAGTTCCTGGGGCAGTTGGTTTTTCAGCAGGTCGCCCACCAACAACTTACCCAAGCAAGCGCCACTACCTTCATCGCCAAGGATGAATCCCAAAGGGGAAACGTTAGCGGCTATGCGTTCGCCATCGTAATAACAGGAATTAGAACCGGTACCCAAGATACAGGCAATGCCCGGCTTATGCCCACACAGTCCACGGGCAGCGGCAAGCATATCCGTACAGACCTCTACGCCTCCCTCCGGCAAACGGAGATGGCGGGATAGGGCACGATGGACCATCGCTGCCTTATCGCCGATGCAACCGGCACCATAGAAATAGACTGCATCGAAAACATCGGTAGGCAACTGAGGCAATAACGATGCGGCAAGCTCGCTACCGATCTCCTCTTCCGATTGAAAGAAGGGATTGATACCCTTCGTAGAAACCTTCCTGACGGAAGTATTACTCTCCTCCACAATACACCAGTCGGTCTTGGTGGAGCCACTGTCTGCAAGTAAAATCATGTTGTTTGGATTTTGGGGTTCTTTATTATAATCTCTTATCCACCAGCGTAGTCACCGCAACCGTGGCTGCGCAGCAGGCTATCACAATCCAGAAGAAGCCGGCATAACCCGCCGCCTCTTGCAGGTAACCGGCAAACATGCCGGGAATCATCATGCTCAGCGCCATGAAGGCAGTGCAAATGGCATAATGGGAGGTCTTGAACTCGCCCTCGGAGAAGTGCATCATGTAGAGCATATAGGCGGTGAATCCGAAACCGTAGCCAAACTGTTCGATGGCAATGGAAGCGGAAATGACCACCAGGCTGTCGGGCTGGCAGGTGGCAAGATAGACAAAGGTGAGGCAAGGTAAAGTCATGCACGCCGCCATCCACCAGATGGAACGCTTCAGCCCCACACGCGATGCGAACACTCCCCCAAGGATGCCGCCTACCACAAGAAACAGTACGCCAATGGTGCCGTAGGCTATGCCGACCTGCTCCGTGGAAAGCCCCAAACCGCCCGCCTCCTTGCCTGCCACCAGAAAAGGCATGCACATCTTGAGCAGGAAGGCTTCGGGCAACCGGTAGAGCATCATGAAGGCAATGGCAAGCCATACGCCGGACTTAGTGAAATAGGTGGCAAACGTGTGTCCGAATTCCCGGAATATGGCTTTCACATCGGCAGTGCCCGGCGTCAGGACAGACTTGTCGGCTACGGGACGAGGCATGACAAAGAGATGATAGAGAGTGACCAGGCTGAACAGGACGGCAGTGATCAGCATCGTAACGGTCCACGACAGCGGGATGTCGTCGTACTTCAGTTCGATGGCACCGGCAACGGCGACAAGCACTCCCTGCCCGAAGATGGACGCCAAGCGGTAGAACGTGCTCCGTATGCCCACAAACTCCGCCTGCTCGTCTTGCCGCAATGCCAACATATAGAAGCCATCCGCCGCAATGTCGTGAGTGGCAGAGGCAAAGGCGGTGACGATGAACAGGAACAGCGTGACACCGAACAGGCTGATGGGTGTCGTTCCGGCTGTCACGACCTCCTCAGCGGGATGCGGAATGGAGAGCGTCAGCAGGATAAAGGCTATCGACATGAGTACCTGCATGGAGACCGTCCACCATCGCTTGGTCCTGACGATGTCGACAAAGGGGCTCCAGAAAGGTTTGATGGTCCAAGGCAGATAGAGCAGGCTGGTAAACAAGGCCATCTCACCGTTCGGCACGCCCATCTTGGTAAACATCATCACGGAGATGTTGTTTACGATGAAATAAGGAATGCCCTGTGCAAAGTATAGGGTGGGTATCCAAGCCCAGGGGGTTATTCTTTTGGTATTGTTCATGGCATAAATTATTTAAGTTTCGCATATCTCTGATATGCTGTCAGTAAACAAGTTTGCAAGGCTACGAGGAGAAGCGATTCAGATTTCTACCTTCACCTTATTCACAAAGCAGACAAATAAGATAAGCTTGTTCCCTTGTCTCCTTGTTCACTTCCTGTCAGTCATACAATTGTTCGATACCGGCACCGACATAATAGTGCTGCAATATTTGGTCGTATCCGTAGCCCTGTTCGCCCATAACGGCAGCACCGATCTGGCACAGGCCTACGCCATGCCCCCACCCTGCCCCGGTGAGCAGGAAGCGTCCCGGAATCCCTTCGGGAGAGACATCTTCCTTGTCTATCGTGAAGGCGGAACTGTAGAGGTGCGAAGGAGACAAGGTACGGCGGATTTCCAATTCCTTGCCGATGGTGAGGGTCTTCTTGGTGCCTACAATCTTCAGCTTCCAGAGGCGTCCGCTGGTACCACGTGCCACGGGAACCAGGTCGATGATCTGCCCATAGTCGATGCCCGAACGCTCACGTATCAGGCGGGCAAGCTCGTCTTGGGTGTACTCCACTTTCCAGCGGTAGAAGTCCGTCGTCTCTTGGTCGTAATTGTTCAATACTTGGGAGAGGACCTTCTTATCGGTAGTATGGCAGAAGGCGTCCGGAGAAGTGCGTATCCAGCGCTCGGCCTCGGATTCCTGGATCAGATCGGGGCAGCAGGTAGTTGCCAGCTTGCCGTCGGATGTGCCGTCGGATGAACCAGTGACCGTCTTCTGCTGAGTGACAGGAGTGGCGGACGGGCAATCCCGTTGCTTGGAGAGATAGGAATAACCGGTATCTTCCCAGCAGTAGCGGAACTCTTCGGAAACGCCGCCGCAACATTTGGAGAAGCGGGCGTCGCAAATCTTCCCACAGGACATCAGTACTTGCCCGCGGGTCTCGGCGATGGCTTGCCTCACGATGTCGGTAGAGGCACGCGTGATTCCCTGATAGCGTTGGCAATGGTCGTCGGCACAGACGTCGAAGCCGTCATGGTCTTCATGGTCGTACCATCGGATCAGCTCTTCTTCGGAGCGGGTACAGGTGGGAGTGCTGTCCGGAGCACCGGTACGCTTCTTCGTCTTCTGCATCTGTGCCAGCAACCAGCTGCGTGAAATGACGGCATGGGCTTTCAACAATTCCAAAGAAGCGGTGGCACTCATCTCGGAAGAGATGACGCTGGTCAGGTAGGCTTCCACACGGACGATATTGATGGCTGTGAGCCTGCCGTCCTGCACAATGAGCTTCAGTGCTCCCTGAAAACGCTGGTCTTCCTTGCGTTCCCAATGAAAATGAAGGCCGATAGTGACGCCCGACAGTTCAAAAGCATCGGCAGCCTCATTCTGAGGTTCAAACAGCAGTTCGTCGTACTGGCGCCCGTTCCAGAGCACTTTGCCTTCTTTGCAGACTGCCACTTGCCGCCCGCAAGCCATTGTATGATGGGTTACCAGTCCGCCGCTATAATTTCCCCACATCAGATAGGGCGTAGGCAGGGCGAAGTCTATCTGCGGAGCGGACAGGATGCCTACTTGTAGTTTGGGTTCTTGCATAACTTTGTCTTTATAGATTAAGGAATCAAGGAGTTCATTATTCTCTCCCTCACCCTCCCGAACGCATCGGCAGAGAGACACACTTCGCTAAGAATCTGCGCCACATCTTCGGCGGTAATCTTCAGGAAGTCTTTCTCGACGGGGGTGATGAATACGCCTCCCAAGTCGACGGAAGCGGGGCTGCACAGCAGGTTCTCCTCCCCTTCTGCCAGATAGCAGGCAGGGCGGTGCTTCGCGCGCGGGAAGATGAAGACTGTCCAACGCCCGGATTCGTAGAGGGTGAGCAGGTTAAGCATCGGTTCTTCCTCGCCGGAAGACACGGGCAAGGAGCGGTAGACGATGCCGAACAGTGCGGCAGCCGTGTCCTTGTCCGGTGAATCAATGACGAGGGTAGTGCGGGGAGCATCATCCAGATACCACAGAGTGGCATTCCGATAATCGGCTACCTTGCCTGCCACCAGTCGGTGCCAATCCTTCTCGATGGGCATAAAGCCTTTGCTTCCTGCCTGGAAATGCGCATGGTCGGGAGCAGAGGCACCGCATCGGGGACCATTGTAGAAGACCGTATAGTCCGTCAGCAGTTGCGCCAGCGACAACATGTCGCCGAAACGGGTGACAATGCGCTGTTCCACATGTGCCTGCTCCGGTATGGTCAAGTGGCGGGGGAAAATGGGAAACGGATTCATCAGGATGTCATAATGCCCCTCGAAGGGAATGCCTTTCTGCACCGGCGGACGGTTTGCCGGACAGAGGAAGCAACTACGCTCTTTGATGGAACGGGCATCTACCTTGGCTCCCGAAGAGACGATCCGCGCAGGATTGAACTGTACCTTATATAATATGCCATTCACGTCCAGCTCTTTCACCCGCACACCGGAAAGGGCGGTGTAGTTGGCACACGCCAATTCCCAATTGGCAAGCTGGTTATTCAGAAGGTTGTTTATTCGCTGATTCATGATGGTTTGTTCTATGAACTAAGATTGTTTGTTTTCCGAATGAAGTTTGCTTGTTTTCCGATTCATGATTGCTTCTTCCGATTCATCGCAATACGTGCCTGCAGTTCCCACGTACGGATACGGTCTTTATACAGGTTGTTGCTGTTCGTCTTTACGATGTCCAGTGCGGCATCCGAATTGCCTTCCCAGCGGCGGCACAGATAGACGACATCATAAACACGTCCTATCCGGTAGCGGCGGGAGAATGCCAGTCCCAGCGCATAATCTTCTCCATAGCTGGTGTTCGGCACTTTCACCTCGCGAAGCAACGGAGTGTAGAATGCACGCGGAGCACCCAGACCATTGATGCGCAGGGCATTGTTGCGCCCGTTCTCAGGGGTCCATTCCTTGTGGTCGATGATGCCGGGAGCAATCATATTCATATTGAAGTCTGTCATCATATAGGTACCTACCACCATGGCGCAGTTCTGTTCGTAGAAGGCACGCACCATGACAGACAGGGTGTTTTCATCCTTATAGACATCGTCGCTATCCAGTTGCACGGCAAACTTGCCACACTTCGGATGGTGCACGCCCAGGTTCCAGCAACCGCCGATACCCAAGTTCGTGCGTTCGGGAATGAGGTGGACAAGGCGTTCGTCGTCGCCAAATTCGTCAATGGCCTCGGTAGTGCCGTCGGTGGAGTGGTTGTCGATGACAATCAGGTTGAACTTGAAGTCCGTCTTCTGCTTCAGGACGGAGCGGATGGCGTCGCGAACGGTCCGGATACGGTTGCGCACGGGGATGATGACCGAGGCCTCATACTCAAAGTCGCCGGAAGAAAAGCAGACAGGTTCGAAGTCGGGTGCCAGGTAGCCGCCTATTGCTTTCAGATGCTCTGTACATGCTGCTTCCATCTCTATCTGCCGGTCACGATTGCGCGGGTCCACGTAGTCGAAGAGCTTTTCGCCGCTCTTGCGGGTATCGTCTTCCACCTCGCAGTAGAGGTATTCGTTGATGTGTACCAGGCTTTCCCACCGGCTCAGCTTCAAGCGCAGGTCGTAGATGCCCGCAAACTGATATTCACTCTTCTGCATGCGAGCCGCCGCCTCCCGGAAAGCATCGGAACGGAACAGCAGCACGGAACCGAAATCAAAGTCATCGCGCAACGAACCCGGCTGATAGTCTATCAACGGTGCCTGTATCCGCTCGCCTGCCTTCATCTGATAACGGTCGGCATAGACCATGCCTGCGCCACTGTCCGCGGCAATGCGCATCATGCGTTCCAAGGCAAACTGCCCCAACTCGAGCGTAGTATATTTCGTATAGAGCAATGTATATTCCGCATCAGCATGTTCCGCAATCTCCCTCATGGCAGCAGTCGAAAAGAGGGACGGCACATGCAACGTGCTGCAACCGGGCAAGTCTTCTGCCACATCGGGCAAACCTTCTACCAAACCGGACAGGCTCTCCTCCACACCGGGCAAGGCAAGCAGATAGATACGCTCCACCAAACCGGTTTCTTGCAGGCTCTTCACCGTCTTCTTCGCCTGGGCGGCTCCCGCAAAGGGGATAAAACAATTCATCTTATTCATATTATTGTTACATTTTTATTATTCTATTTTCCATTTTCCATTCTCCCAATCAGCAAGCAAAGCCCGATGAACGTAAATAGGGCATTGAGTATCAGAAGTTCGTAACTGAACTGGTAGCCATTGAACCAAACTTCCGAGTTCTTCTGCAGGACGAAGCAGAGCACAGGAGAAAGAAGGGTCACCAACGGAATGTATCTGTCGCGAACGGGCTGTTTCATGAAGATGCCGAACGCGAACATGCCAAGTATCGGACCGTACGTATAGCTGGCAAGAATATACACGGCATCAATCACACTCGTACTGTTCAGCAGATGGAAGATGAAGATCGTGATGCCCATCAGCGTCGCCATACCTACATGCACGCGCTTGCGCATCTTCACGACTTCGGCTTCCGTCCGCCCTTTCGTCCCCAGAATGTCCACCGTGAAAGAGGTGGTCAGGGCAGTCATTGCCGAGCCTGCCGCAGAATAGGCGGAAGAGATAAGCCCGATGATGAACAGGATGCCCACCACTGCGGGAAAGAAACGGCTGGTGGCTACCAGCGGGAAAAGCTCGTCGCTCCGCCCCACCTGTATGCCCTGCCGGTCGGCAAAGAGGTAAAGCAATACCCCTAACATCAGGAAGAGCAGGATGATGAAGAACTGGGATATGGCACTCGTTATCATATTCTTCTGCGCGTCTTTGGAGTTCCGGCAACTGAGGTTACGTTGCATCATGTCCTGATCCAGTCCCGTCATGGCAATCATGGTGAATGCCCCGGCAAAGAACTGCTTGAAGAAATATTGTTTACTGTTCACATCGTCGAAAAAGAAGATGCGCGACATCCCGCTGTCGGCAATGGCACCGACCATGCCACCGAACGACAGCCCTAAATGGGAGGCGATATAGTAGATGCAGAGCGCCACCGAAACAACCAAGCAGAACGTCTTCAACGAGTCTGTCCAGATAAGCGATTTCACCCCACCCCGGAACGTATAGAGCCATACCAACAATACCGTCACCGCCACATTCAGCAAGAAAGGCAACCTGAAAGGCTCGAACACCAACAGTTGCAGCGCCAGGCAGACCAGATAGAGACGGACGGATGCCCCCAACATCTTGGAGACGAAGAAGAACCAGGCTCCTGTCCGGTAAGAGCACATTCCGAAACGCTCCTCCAGGTATTCGTATATGGAGACAAGGTTCATCCTGTAGAACAGTGGTGTCAGCACAAAGGCTATGACCAGCTGTCCCGCCACGAAGCCCAACACCATTTGCAGATAGCCGAAACTGCTGCTTGCCACCATGCCCGGCACGGACACATACGTCACGCCGGAGATGCTGGAACCGATCATGGCAAACGCCACAACGTACCAAGAGGATTTGCGATTACCCGTAAAGAAGCCTGCATTGTCCGCCTTCCGCCCAGCGACGTAGGAGACAATAAACAGTATCGTGAAGTAAGCGGCAATGGTGATAAGGACAGCTATCGAATTCATACTGGGATTATTCAAGGGGTTATCGGATTCTTGTTATTCGGTTCTCAGACTCTTACTATTTGATTCTCAGATTCTCGTTATTCAGTTCTCAGACTCTTGTTATCTGATTCTCGAACTCTCGTTATTCGCTTCTCGTCGTTCGGTTCTTTCAATTCTCGTCGTAAAGAAGGTAGGGCTTGCGCTGCACCTTGAACTTCGCTACGTCTTCACTCCACATCGCTTTGATCTCTTCGGCGCTCTTTCCCGCCTTAATCATCTTCCGTACGTAGTCCCTCCCTATCAAGAGCTCGAAGTAAGAGGTGAAGAAGCGTTCTTTCGATTTCATCTTACGATATGCGTCGATAAGGTAGCTCAGGTCCAACCCGCGCTTCCAGATCTCTTCGTCGCTCATGCCGCCGAGGTCTACCCCGTGGCACAGCTTGCCGAGCAGAGGAGGATTCTTCGCCCCAGGAAGACTTCGCGGGGTGAAACTGTAGCTGCAACCGGTCATATCGGGATGCCCATATACTTGAAAGGGACGCGCAGTCCCCCTGCCCAGACTGACCTGAGTACCCTCGAAAAGGCACGTAGAGGGATAGAGGTAGACAGACTTCATATCGGGCAAGTTGGGAGACGGGGGAATAGGCAGGCGGTAGCGGGTCTGATGCGTATAGTTCCGGCACGGAATGACCGTCAAGTCGCACTTCCGCGCTCCGGGCAACCAGCCTTCGCCGTTCACCATCCGGGCAAGCTCACCCAAAGTCATCCCGTGGACAACGGGAATCGGCAACCCGCCCACACCAGAGCGGTATTTCATATCCAGAATAGGTCCGTCCACATAGTGCCCGTTCGGATTGGGGCGATCCAGTATCAGCATCCGCTTGCCGTGCTCAGCGCAAGCGTCCATCAACCGGCACATCGTGATATAATAGGTATAGAAACGCAATCCGACGTCCTGGATATCCACTACTAACAGGTCGAACTTCTGCATGGAGGCGCGGCTCGGTTTCCGCTCCTTGCCGTCATAAAGGGAAAGGATAGACACGCCCGTCTTCGGGTCGGCTGAGTTGGAGACGTGTTCGCCTGCGTCCGCACTTCCCCGGAAGCCATGCTCCGGCGAGAAGATGGCCACGACGTCGAAACGGTTCTCTACCAGGATGTCCAGCAGATGGCGGTCGCCCACCATGCCGGTATGATTGGAGAAAACGGCAATCCGCTTCTCCTTCAGGAGGGGAAAATATTCTTCGATCTGTTCATCGCCTGGAATGACCCGCATCTGTTGCGTCCGGCAAAAGCCGGAAACACTGCACAAGAGCAAGGCAAGTAGCAAAAATCTCTTCATAGCAATCTTATTTCGTTAAAAAGATATTTATTGCAACAAATATAAATGAAAATCATGAGAATCTCATACCAACAGGATAAAGAATATATTTTTCTTTAGAGGAAAAAGTTCATTAATCTGGCGCATACACATTGCGCTGTCCGGAGAGAGATGTCGCGTTTTATGCCGAAGAGCTGTGCATCTCTTCGCGCTATCTTTCCTGCATAACCAAGGAGATAGGGCAGACGACTGCCAAGAGTTTCATAGACAGTTTCCTGATACTGGAGCTGAAGGTGGCGCTGCAATCTACGGACTTGTCGCTCAAGGAGATTGCCGAGAAGTACCGCTTTCCGGGCCAGTCTTTCTTCGGGCGTTTTTCAAGAAGCATACGGGCATGTCGCCCAAGGCGTTCCGGGCGAAGAAGGGATGAGGAGGGGAGAATGGAAAATGGAAAGGGGAAAAAGCGGTTCACCGGAAGGGGGTAAAAGAGGTTAATACGTTTGTTAATGTTTCTTTCTGTTTTGAGGCTGTCGCCGGTCATTTTCCGGTCTGTTTTGGGCTTGTTTCGGCATGATTTGACCCGATTTGGCTTGCTGCGTGTTCGTTCAGTGTTCGCTCGATGTTCGCTAAGTGTTCGCTACACCTTCGTTACGGGGCCGTTACAGGGCCGTTACAGGGCCGTTACAGGGTCGCTCCTTGGGAACGATGTTAAAACGACCCCGTAATTTTAAGACTTCGAGCCTGTAGTGTTACGGGAGGTTAATCGGCGTTTTTTCGCTGCGTTATAGTTGCATTGTTGGGTTCGTGTATCTCATATATGCATCATAATTCTGTAGCTCGTAGCTCCGTAACTCGTCATCCATAATCCTGAAACTCGAAACTGCATAGGCCGTAACTCGTAACTGCATAAGCCGCTACTGCGTAACAAAAAAGAGGCACCCGAACGCTTCAGCATTCCGGCACCTCTCCTTACCTAAGGATGTGTATGTTTGTCTCTTTCGAGAGAGTATTCTTTCATTTCAGAAAATGCTCTCTTTCTTCTCAGAGAATAATTCTTTCTTCTTAGAGCGCATTCTCCTTCACCAGATATTCGGCAATCTGCACGGCATTCAGCGCAGCGCCTTTCTTGATCTGGTCGCCTACGATCCAGAACGTCAGCCCGTTCTCGTTGGTCAGGTCCTTGCGGATACGGCCTACGTAGACGGGATCCTTGCCTGCCAGGAAGAGCGGCATCGGATAGACCTTCTCCTCCGGATTGTCCTGCAACACCAGTCCCTCGCCCTTGGCGAAGGCCTCGCGAGCCTCTTCTACCGACACCGGACGCTCCGTCTCCAGCCAGATGCTCTCCGAGTGAGAACGCAACGCAGGTACACGCACGCACGTCGCACTGACCTTGATATCGGAGTGCATAATCTTGCGCGTCTCGTTATACATCTTCATCTCCTCCTTCGTATAGCCGTTCTCCGTGAAGACGTCGATCTGAGGAATGAGGTTGAACGCCAGCTGATAGGCGAACTTCTCTACCGTGACAGGCTCGCCTGCCAACACCTGACGGTACTGGGCATACAACTCGTCCATCGCTGCGGCACCCGCACCGCTGGCTGCCTGATATGTAGAAACGTGTACGGTCTTGATGTGCGAAAGCTGTTCGATGGCCTTCAGCGCCACCACCATCTGTATCGTCGTACAGTTGGGATTGGCAATGATGCCCCGCGGACGATCCTTGGCGTCAGCTGCATTCACCTCGGGCACTACCAAGGGCACATCGTCGTCCATACGGAACGCGCTGGAGTTGTCTATCATCACCGCGCCATACTTGGTGATGGTCTCGGCAAACTCCTTCGAGGTGCCTGCGCCTGCGGAAGTGAAAGCGATATCTACCCCTTTGAAGTCATCGTTGTGTTGCAAGAGTTTCACCTCGATCTCTTTACCGCGGAATGTATACTTGGTACCGGCACTGCGTTTCGAACCGAACAATACTAACTCGTCCAACGGGAAATTCCTTTCATCGAGCACACGCAGGAACTCCTGTCCCACGGCTCCGCTTGCTCCAACAATAGCTACTTTCATTTTTGTTTTGTTTTTGTTTTGTTGTTATATCAGTTTATAATTAAGCTTCCGGCAAACAAGGCTACACAAGGCTTCTGCCGACAAGATACTTTCAGTAAACGAGGCTTCAGCCGACAAGAAGCTCCCACTAAACGAGGCTCCTGCTGATAAGAAATCCTTCGCCATCTCTATAAAAACGATAGAATTGGCTGCAAATTTATAACAATTTGCTGTATGACAACGCACAAAATGAAAAGTTTTTTGTTATTTTGCAGTGTAAAACCCAAAACTCGAACCTATGGACCTGTTTGATTTTAGCCTGAAACTGCCTATAACCGACCCTACATGGATATTTCTCCTTGTACTGCTCATCATCCTGTTCGCCCCCATCCTGCTGAACAGGCTCCGCATCCCGCACATCATCGGCATGATACTGGCGGGACTGGTGATCGGCGAACACGGGTTCAACATCCTGGCGCGCGACAGCAGCTTCGAGCTCTTCGGCAAAGTGGGCCTCTACTACATCATGTTCCTCGCCGGACTGGAAATGAACATGTCCGACTTCAAGCAGAACCGCAGTAAGGCAGTCGTACTCGGCCTGCTCGCCTTCATCATCCCCATCGGAATCGGCCTGCTGACCAACATGGCCTACCTGAAATACAGCTTCATCACCTCCGTACTGCTGGCCAGTATGTACGCCTCGCATACGCTCGTAGCCTACCCCATCGTCATCCGCTACGGCGTCTCCCGCCACCGAAGCGTGAGCATCGCCGTGGGTGGCACAGCCGTAACGGACACGCTCACCTTACTCGTGCTCGCCGTAGTGGGTGGACTCTTCAAGGGCGAATCGAACGGCCTGTTCTGGATCTGGCTCGTAGTCAAAGTCCTCTTTCTCGGCAGCCTGATCGTCTACTTCTTCCCCCGCATCGGACGCTGGTTCTTCCGCCGCTACGACGACAACGTGATGCAGTTCATCTTCGTTCTCGCCATGGTCTTCCTCGGCGCCGGACTGATGGAGTTCGTGGGCATGGAGGGCATCCTCGGCGCCTTCCTCGCCGGACTGGTGCTGAACAAGCTCATCCCGCACGTCTCCCCGCTGATGAACCACCTGGAGTTCGTGGGCAACGCGCTCTTCATCCCCTACTTCCTCATCGGTGTGGGCATGCTGATCGACATACACGTGATATTCGGCCACGGCGATGCCCTGAAGGTGGCAGGCGTGATGATCATCGTAGCCCTGACCGGCAAATGGATTGCCTGCTGGCTGACGCAGAAACTCTACAAGATGGGCGCCATCGAACGGAAACTGATGTACGGACTGAGCAACGCCCAAGCCGCAGCCACACTCGCCGCCGTGCTCGTGGGTTACAATATCATCTTGCCCAATGGCGAACATCTCCTGAACGACGATGTGCTGAATGGCACGGTACTGCTCATACTGGTCACCTGTGTAGTCAGTTCCGTTATCACCGAACGCGCCGCACGCCGCATAGCCATCGACGAGGCCAACCTCGAAGCTGAAAACCGTCCCACGGAGCAGGAGAAGATACTGATACCGGTAGCCAACCCGGACACCATAGAAGACCTCGTAGCCCTCTCCTTAGTGATACGCGACCCGAAGCAGCGGGACAACCTCCTCGCCCTGAACGTGATCAACGACAGCAACGCCTCGGGTGCCCTCGAGCTTCGCGGCAAGCGCTATCTGGAGAAGGCAGCCATGATAGCTGCTTCGGCGGACGTCCCCCTGAAGCTCATCAGCCGTTACGACCTGAACATCGCCTCGGGCATCATACACACCGCCAAAGAGCACGAAGTGACGGACGTCGTGATCGGTCTGCACCGCAAGGGCAACATCGTAGATTCCTTCTTCGGCTCGCTGGCTGAGAACCTCTTGAAGGGCCTGCACCGCGAGGTGATGATTGCCAAATTCCTGATGCCCATCAATACGATACGGAGAATAAACATCGCCGTCCCGCCGAAGGCAGAATACGAAGCGGGCTTCCAGAAGTGGGTGGAGCATTTCTGCCGCATGGGCAGCACGCTGGGATGCCGGGTGCACTTCTTCGCTAACGAGGAGACCACCGCCCTCCTGCAAATGCTGGTGAAGAAGCGTTATGCCGCCACTCCCACCGAATTCTCGCGCCTGGACGACTGGGAAGACCTGCTCCTGCTGACCGGACAAGTGAACTATGACCATCTGCTGGTCATCATCACCGCCCGCCGCGGCTCCATCTCCTACGACCCTGCATTTGAAAGACTTCCCAACCAGTTGGGTAAATACTTCGCCAATAACAGCCTGATCGTCCTCTATCCCGACCAGTTGGGCGAACCGCAGGATATGTTGTCTTTCTCCAATCCGCGCGGCAACAACGAAGACCAGCATTACGAGAAGGTGGGCAAGTGGTTTTATAAGTGGTTTAAGAAGTAATTTAAAGAGGGAGTTATCAAGAGTTAAGAGAAAGTCAAGAGGGAGTTATCGGGAATTAGAGGCCGATAGTCTTCCCTTACCATAAATAAGATAATCCCCCTTTACCATAAATAAAAAGGAACAACATGAACGATTGGCAACAAAGAACCAGCCTCTTGCTGGGTGAAGATAAGATAGAACGCCTCAGGCAGGCACATGTGCTTGTCGTCGGGCTTGGCGGCGTAGGAGCGTATGCGGCAGAGATGATTTGCCGTGCGGGCGTAGGGCGCATGACCATCGTAGATGCGGACACGGTGCAGCCCACGAACATTAACCGGCAACTTCCGGCGCTGCACTCCACCCTGGGACAGAGCAAAGCAGAAATATTGGCAAAGCGGTTCCGCGACATCAATCCGGAGCTCAGCCTGACCGTGCTGCCGGTATTCCTGAAAGACGAAAACATCCCCGAACTGCTGGATGCGGCACATTACGATTTCGTAGTCGATGCCATCGACACCCTCGCCCCCAAGTGCCACCTGATTGCGGAGACCTTGAAGCGGCGCATCAAAATCATCTCAAGCATGGGCGCAGGAGCAAAAAGCGACATCACACAGATTCGTTTTGCCGATATCCACGACACGTATCACTGCGGGCTGAGCAAAGCCGTCAGGAAACGCCTGCAGAAGATGGGTATCAAGCATAAGTTGCCGGTAGTGTTCAGTACGGAACAGGCAGACCCGAAGGCCATCCTCCTGACAGAAGAGGAGATGAACAAGAAATCTACGTGCGGAACGGTCAGTTACATGCCCGCCGTGTTCGGATGTTATCTGGCGGAGTATGTGTTGAAGAGAATATGATGGGAAATAAATGGGAAATGGAAAATGGAAAGGGGAAAATGGAAAATGGGAACTCATTTACCCTTTAACTCCTTACCCCTGTTGCAAATAAGAAAACAATGATACAATTAGAAGGAATAACCAAGAGCTTCGGTACCTTGCAAGTATTGCGGGGTATCGACCTGAATATAGGCAAAGGAGAGGTAGTCAGCATCGTCGGACCGAGCGGAGCCGGAAAGACTACTTTGCTCCAGATTATGGGTACGCTGGACGTCCCCGACAACGGCACAGTGACGATTGCCGGCACATCGGTCAGCCGGATGAAGGAAAAAGAGTTGTCGGCTTTCCGCAACAAGCACATCGGTTTCGTATTCCAGTTCCACCAGCTCCTGCCGGAGTTCACGGCACTGGAGAATGTGATGATTCCCGCTTTCATAGCCGGCGTAGGACAAAGGGAAGCCACAGTCTCAGCGATGGAACTGCTGAAGTTTATGGGCTTGGCAGACCGCGCCGGACACAAGCCGAACGAGCTTTCAGGGGGCGAAAAGCAGCGCGTAGCCGTGGCACGCGCCCTTATCAACCATCCCGCCGTAGTTCTGGCAGACGAACCTTCGGGTAGCCTCGACACCCACAACAAGGAGGAACTGCACCAGCTCTTCTTCGACCTGCGCAACCGCTTCGGACAGACCTTTGTCATCGTCACCCACGACGAAGGACTGGCACAGCTCACAGACCGGACGGTGCATATCGTGGATGGGGAGATCGTAGGGCAATTGACAATTGACAATTACAGTGGGAACGAGGAGATACGCAAGGAAGTGCGTTAAGCCTCGCCATACCTTGCGTTGTCATTTCCCTGTATTCATCACTCCCAAGTCATTGTCGCTATTGCTCACCTTCCTTTGCATCACTTTGAACTTGCGCCCGAAAGAGAAGTTATAGGACAGGTTGACAAGGAACAACTATGCACTCTCCTTGATATAACTTTGGGTCTTATAAAAAGCGAAGCGGTTCCAGTTCTCATTCTGTATCTTATAGTTATTGGTGAACGGATTGAAAGCGCCGACTCCGATTCGCAGGTCTTTAAGTTTATAGTATATACCCAGCATCTGCATATTGTTCTCCCCGCCGGTCAATGTTTCGCCCCAAAAACTGTTCTGGTTGCCAAACAACTGCCAGAACAGGGAGAAACGCTTGTAGTTTCATCAATTCAAATCCGCGAAGCCAGTTCAGTGGCTTTGCGGAGAAAGGGCTTATCTCTCCTGCCCCGCAAACTCCATCAGGTATGCCTTGATGAACCCGTCCAACTTACCGTCCATCACACCGTTGACGTCCGAAGTCTGGTAGTTGGTGCGGTGGTCTTTCACGCGGCGGTCGTCGAACACGTAGCTGCGGATCTGCGAGCCCCATTCGATTTTCTTCTTGCCGGCTTCCACCTTGGCTTGCTCTGCCATGCGGTGCTGAAGCTCCTTGTCGTAAAGCATGGAGCGGAGAAGGCGGAGGGCATTCTCGCGGTTCTTGGGTTGGTCGCGGGTCTCGGTGTTCTCTATCAGGATTTCCTCTTCCTCACCGGTATAAGGGTCTTTGTACTGATAGCGCAAGCGCACACCAGACTCCACCTTGTTGACGTTCTGTCCACCGGCACCGCCGCTTCGGAACGTATCCCACGACATGCGGGCAGGCTCTATGTTCACTTCGATCGTGTCGTCCACCAGCGGAGTGACGAATACCGAAGCAAAAGAGGTCATTCGCTTGCCCTGCGCATTATAGGGAGACACACGCACCAGACGATGCACACCGTTCTCACCTTTGAGATAGCCATATGCATAACCGCCCGAAATCTCGATGGTACAGGTCTTGATGCCCGCCTCGTCGCCTTCCTGCAGGTTGGAGATCACCGCCTTGTAGCCGTTGGTTTCGGCATAACGCAGATACATACGCATCAGCATGCTTGCCCAGTCCTGGCTCTCCGTGCCACCCGCACCGGAGTTGATTTTCAGCACGCAGTCCATCTGGTCCGCCTCTTCGCGCAGCATGTTCTTCAGTTCAAGCGCTTCGACGGCTTCCGATGCCTTGGCGTAGGCTTCGTCCACCTCCTCTTCGGTCACAAGCTCGTCCTTGTAGAAGTCGAAAGCCAGTTGCAACTCTTCCGCCAGGGTCTTCACTTCCTGATAGCCGGCAATCCATTGTTGCAGTCCCTTCACCTTCTTCATCTGGGCTTCGGCGGCTTTCTGGTCGTCCCAAAAGCCCGGCGCCTGAGTGCGCAGCTGCTCCTCTTCCACCTCTATTTTCTTGCCTTCTATATCCAAGTAGCGTTCAAGCGCTTCGGTGCGCTCTTTGATGTCTTTCAGTTGTTCTATGGTAATCATAAGCCGCAAAAATAAACTTTCTGATAAAATATTCAATTTTGAGTTGCAAAGGTAGGAAAAAAACACATACTTTTGCAGTTATCAATTTAATAAGTCTATTTATGAACAAATTATTCAGACAAATTGGTTTAGCGATTGCCCTGCTGGCAACGATAAGCCTGAGTAGTTGTGCTCCAAAGTACAGCTACGAGACAGTCGACAACGACCCGCTGAAAGCCCGCATCTACACGCTGGACAACGGGCTGAAGGTCTACATGACCGTCAACAAAGAAACGCCGCGCATCCAGACTTACATCGCCGTGCGCGTAGGTGGTAAGAACGATCCCGCGGAAACCACCGGACTTGCTCACTATTTTGAGCACCTGATGTTTAAAGGCACCACCAATTTCGGCACGCAGAACTACGAGATTGAGAAGCCTATGCTCGACCAGATCGAAGAACAATTCGAAATCTACCGCAAGACTACGGACAGCCTGGAGCGCAAGGCGATCTATGCCCGCATCGACAGCCTCTCTTACGAAGCGTCCAAATATGCCATCCCCAACGAATATGACAAACTGATGACAGCCATCGGCGCCAACGGAACAAACGCCTACACCAGTTTCGACGTGACCTGCTACACCGAAGACATCCCCAGCAACCAGATTGAGAACTGGGCGAAGATTCAGGCCGAGCGCTTCGAGAACTGCGTCATCCGTGGTTTCCACACCGAACTGGAGACGGTGTACGAAGAGAAAAACATGTCGCTGACACGCGACCCGCGCAAGGTGTACGAAACCGTGCTCTCCTCGCTCTTCACCCATCATCCTTACGGCACACAGACCGTGCTCGGCACACAGGAACACCTGAAGAATCCTTCCATCACGAACATCAAAGAGTACTACAAGCAATGGTACGTGCCCAACAACATGGCAATCTGTCTCTCCGGCGACTTCGACCCCGACCAGATGATTGCCACCATCGACAAATATTTCGGCGGACTGAAGCCCAACCCCAACCTGCCGAAACTGAACCTGCCGAAGGAAGAAGAGATCACCACGCCGATCGTGCGCGAAGTCTTCGGACCGGATGCGGAAAGCATCGCACTGGCATGGCGTTTCCCCGGAGCGGCAAGCAAAGAGGTGGAGACCTTGCAAGTCGTTTCCCAAATACTCTACAACGGTCAGGCCGGCTTGTTCGACCTCGACCTCACGCAGCAGCAGAAGACCTTGAGTTCCTATTGCTATCCCATGACCATGAGCGACTACAGCGTGATGCTGATGCAAGGACGCCCCAAGCAGGGACAGACTCTGGACGAAGTGAAAGACCTCATGCTGGGTGAACTGAAGAAACTGCGCGACGGCGACTTCGACGAGAAGATGCTGGAGGCAAACATCAACAACTTCAAGCTCAGCCTGATGCAACAGTTGGAGAGCAACGATGCCCGTGCCGACATGTTCGTAGAATCGTTCATCAACGGCAGTGACTGGGCAGACGAAGTGACCGCCCTCGACCGCATGTCCAAGCTGACTAAGGAAGACATCGTTGCCTTTGCCAACAAATACCTGAAGGACAATAACTACGCCGTCATCTACAAGCGCCAAGGCAAAGACCCCAACGAGAAGAAGATGTCGAAACCTGAGATCACTCCTATCGTGATGAACCGCGACACGGCAAGCGCCTACCTGAAAGCGATACAGGCAAGCACCGTACAGCCCATCGAACCGGTATTCCTGGACTTCTCCAAAGACCTCGCCCAGCTGAAAGCCAAGTCGGACATCCCCGTGCTCTACAAGCAGAACACGACGAACGACCTCTTCCAGCTGATCTACCTCTTCGACATGGGCAACAACAACGACCGTGCACTCGGCACCGCCGCCCAATACCTCGAATACCTCGGCACTGCCGACATGACTCCCGAAGAGGTGAAGAGCGAGTTCTATCGCCTCGCCTGCTCGTTCTATGTGTCACCGGGCAGCAAGCGTACCTACGTCGTACTCTCCGGCCTCAGCGAGAATATGCCCGCCGCTATGGCTCTGTTCGAGAAAGTGATGGCAAACGCCCAAGTCAACCAGGAGGCTTACATCAACATGGCAAAGGATATCCTGAAAGCACGCAAGGATGCCAAACTGAACCAGTCGCAGAACTTCTCGCGCCTGCTGAGCTACGCCACCTACGGTCCGAAATCGCCTGTCACCAACCAACTGACCGAAACCGAACTGGCTTCCATGAATCCGCAGGAACTGATTGACCGCGTGAAGGGGCTGAACAGCTTCAAGCACCGCATCCTCTACTACGGTCCGAACAGCCAGGAAGAGTTGCTCGCCATCATCAACAAGGAGCATCAGGTGCCCGAAACCCTGAAAGAGATTCCCGTAGGAAGCAACTTCAAACAGCTGCTCACACCGGAAACGAAGATTTTCATCGCTCCCTACGATGCCAAGCAGATCTACATGGCGCAAATCTCCAACAAGGGAGAAGCATTCGATCCGGCTTCCGAATCCGGTCGCCAACTGTATAACGAGTACTTCGGCGGCGGCATGAACTCCATCGTATTCCAAGAGATGCGCGAGAGCCGCAGCCTCGCCTACTCGGCATGGGCAGGCATGCTGTCACCGACATATCTGGACGAGCCTTACGTGCTCCGCACCCAGATTGCCACGCAGAACGACAAGATGATAGATGCCATCAATACATTCAACGACATCATCAACAACATGCCAGAGTCTGAAGCTGCCTTCCAGCTTGCCAAAGAGGGTATGATCACTCGCATGCGTACGGACCGCATCATCAACATGGACGTCATCTGGAGCTACATCAGCGCCCAATATCTGGGTCTGGACGTAGACAGCCGTATCCAGCTGTACAACGACGTGCAGAACATGACGCTGCAAGACGTCATCGACTACCAGAAGAAATGGATCAAGGGACGTACTTACACGTATGCCATCCTGGGTGACAGCAAAGAGTTAGACATGGATGCCTTGAAAAAGATAGGTTCCGTGACCGAACTGAAACAGGAAGAGATCTTCGGCTACTAAGAACCTGTTTAAATTTTCTTCAAAAAGAACTCACAAAAGAAGGCTGAACAAAATTTAAACAGACTCTAATCCGGCCGGATCCGTTCCGTGAAACAAAAAAATCCGTCTCGTGAGATGAAAATAATCATCCCGTGAGACGGATTTTTTTATCCCATGAGACGAATTTATTCGTCCCGTGGGATGACAATCGTCATCCGCTGCAAGTCTTCTTCCTTAGAGCTTCCGCCCACCATCACTTCGTAACTGCCCGGACATACCCTTACGGTATTGGTCTGTTCGTCCCACCATTCCAATTCTTTGTCTTTCAGTTCGAACTCCACATTGACGCTCTTTCCGGCAGGGATATGTACGCGTCTGAATGCACGCAGCGTCTTGATCGGTCCTTCCGCATCGCCCTGTTTCCTGAGGTACACCTGCACAACTTCGTCTCCGTCGCGCTGACCCGTATTGGTGACAGGCACGATAAGTGTCAACGCATGCTGTCCGGCAGCAAGTTCACTCCTGTCCGATGTGGGCGTGCCATAGCTGAAGGTGGTATAGCTAAGTCCGTAGCCGAAGGGGAACAACGGTGTCTCGTGCATATAGCGGTAAGTTCTGCCCGTCATGTCATAGTCTTCGAAATCGGGCAACTGAGACACGTTGCGATAGAACGTGACCGGCAACCTTCCCGCCGGATTATACTTGCCGAACAAAACCTCGGCAACCGCCGTACCACCCTGCTGACCGGGGTACCGGCTTGTCAGATAGGGATCTTCGCCATAGGTCTCGATACCCCTACCCCAACGCGGGTCACGGTAGATGTTCACCGTAGGAGTCCACATCGTCAGTCCCTGATAGCGTTCGCGGCTTCCTTGGGAGGTATAATGGAACCGTCCATCATGAGAAGTGCCTTCTCTTCCAGCGTAAGCTCCTTCACAAGAAGCTCTGCCCTCCTTTCGGGGAACAAAGAGGCATCCTTATAGGACGGCTCTCCACAACCCGCCAGAGCAAGGAAAGGCAATAAATAAAAAAGTTTCTGTTTCATATTTTTAGAGTTCTATTAACGGAACGTCACAAAAATAGGAAACAGAAACTATAATAAGGTGGAAATATTAATTATAAATGTGTATTATTCTACCCTTCGTACATTTTATCAATCAGTTCCTTGTAGTTCTGCGCCACAGCAGCACGTTTCAATTTCAGCGTGTTGGTCAGCTCGCCGCGCTCCATGCTGAAAGGTTCCGGCAGGAGGATGAAGCGCTTCACCTGTTCGTAATGGGCAAACTGCTGCTGCAAGGTGTCTATGCGTGCACGGAACAGTCCCATGATTTTGGGGTGTTGCAGCAGTTCTTCCATGTCTTTGTATTCGATGCCTTTCTCCTTGGCATACTCCTTGACGTAGCCATAGACAGGGACAATCAGGGCGGACACAAACTTGCGCTGGTCGGCAATGATGGCAATCTGGTCGATGTAGCGGTCGATCGCCAGCTTGGTCTCCAGTGCCTGCGGGCTGATGTATTTCCCGTTGGAAGTCTTGAAGAGGTCCTTGATGCGCTCCGTCAGGTAGAGATGGCCGTCTTTCAGGTAGCCGGCATCACCGGTGTGGAACCAGCCGTCCTTGTCGATGGCGGCGGCAGTGGCTTCGGCTTTCTTATAGTATCCCTTCGTGATGGTCTTTCCGCGCAGAAGGATTTCGTTCTCTTCTCCGATCTTCACCTCCACATCAGGCATCAACATACCCACCGAACCGATCTCAAAACCCTCGCTGGGGAAACAGGATACGGTGGCCGTCGACTCCGTCAGTCCGTAGCCCACGATCATATTGATGCCGACCGAATGGACAAACTCGCATATTTCATCGGGCACGGCCGCTCCGGCGGTAGGAAAGAAGTTACCGTTTTCGATGCCGATGGTCTTCTTCAGCAGGGCGTAGACGGTCTTCTCGTAGAATTTATACTTCAGCTGGTTCATCAACGGCGGGGTCTTGCCCTTACGCAGGTAATCAATATTGTGTATCTTGCCTGTCTTGATGGCATCCAGCATCATGGCCTTCTTCAATCCGGTCGTTTGTGCAATCTTCTCCTGCACTCCGGCATATACTTTCTCCCAAAAGCGCGGCACACTGCACATCAGCGTCGGGCGTATCTCTTTGATCGTGGTCTGTATGTCTATCGGACGGAGGTTGATGCAGACCTGTACACCCTTATGGATACAGAAATAGGTCCATGCCTTCTCGAAGACGTGCGTCAGCGGAAGGAAGTTCATGGAGACGTCTTTATCGCTCATGGCTGTCAGGCGTATGTCGTGGATGCGGAATGCCTCATTGTAGTTGGAATGGTGAAGCATGACGCCTTTCGGTTCGCCCGTCGTGCCGGATGTATAGAGGATATTGGCAAGGTCGTCGTTCGATGCGCGCGAAGTACGTTCTTCTACAATGCTGTTGTTCGGCAATCCTTTTCCGGCTTCCAGAAATTCATCGAAATAGATGGAAGTCGTATCTCTGGGGTCGCGCACCACGGCACGGTCGAAGATGATGAGCCGCTGCAACGACTGGCAAAAGCCGAACACGCTGAAAGCTGCATCATACTGGAATTGCTCGCCCACAAAGAGATAGCGTATCTGGGCATCGTTGATGATATATTGAGCTTGTGCCGGCGAACTGGTGGCATACAGCGGTATGGTCACTGCCCGGTTGGCAAATGCCCCGAAGTCCGTATAGAGGCATTCGGGTTTATTCTGCGAGAATATTCCGATGTTTTCTTCTTCCTGCACACCTAACTGCACGAATGCATTCGCCACTTGTCTCACAGTTTGCGAAAACTGGTTCCAAGTGACAGGTATCCATTGCGATGTCTCGTAGTCTCTGTATTTCAAGGCTACTCTATCGCCATACTTCTCTGCCCGGCGATGTACGAGGACAGATAAATGATGATAAGTCATATTATTCATATAATTAGTAAATACGCTGCAAAGGTAGTTGTTTCATTTGAAACTATTTCTATCTATGAGAATGAAATGTTGGGTATGTAACTTTGCAACATTTAGCACGATTGCATAAAAGGGAATCATTATTCCATATTTTTTTTCTTTTTTCCAATCATATTCAAATATTATATATACATTTGCGACTGATATATTTTTAATATCAACATAATAACTTTACTAATATAAAGAAAATTTTAGCATTAATCGCCATACTGGCGATAGGTTTAGGAAGTGCTAACGCACAAGAAAACCTCAGATGGGGTGTTACAGCAGGTATGAACGTAAGCAAATTCTCCATCAGCGGACTGGATAGCCGAATTGGTTTCCACGCAGGTGTTAAAGCCGAATTAGGATTGCCGCAAGTTACAGAAGGAGCTTACATGGATTTTGGTGCATTGCTTACTTTAAAAGGAGCAAAACTCGATGGAGGTGCCGCCGGTAACCTCAAATTCAATCCATACTATCTTGAGGTTCCTGTACATATTGGTTATAAATATGCAGTGAATGACGATTTTACCCTGTTTGCCAATGCCGGTCCGTATGTTGCTATCGGCTTGTTCGGCAAAGCAAAAGCTAATATCAATGGTGAGCTTGGTGCTGACTTAGGCATTGACAGTTCGGCATCAGAAAACATTTTCGGAGACGATGGATTCAGACGATTCGATCTTGGGCTGGGGCTAAAAATCGGCGCTGAGTTCAGCAAAAAATATCAGGTATCTTTCGGTTATGATTTCGGCTTGATTGAAACAGCGAAAGATTCAGGCATCAAGAACAGAAACCTGATGATTTCCATAGGACTAATGTTCTAACCGATATAGAATAATGGGAGAAAGGGCATCATAAATGCCCTTTTTTTGTATACTTACCCTTTTGCTGCATAATTACTCTTGAAGTTCCAGTAGCAGATGATGCAATGATACTTCTTTCTTTACCACCCGTTTCTCTTCATCAAGTAAATACATCACCGGCATATCCGGCAGCAAGTAGTGTTCCTCCTTACGTATGCCACCGATATCGAAACCTGTCCGCCACGAGACAGGCAGGTCTTTCAGAGAACTTTTCCACAAATCCCAGTCGTCTCCCACGCAGACGGCAAGCACGGTAAGTTGTCCGCTTTTCATCAGTTGTTGCAGGCGGGAAGCGGTGCGCAGAGCGTTTATGGTTTCCCGGCAGTGCAAACAGTCGGGATCGTAGAACAGCAGAAGTAACCGATGGGCAACCGGAAGGCTGTATAGGGTTTGCTGTTTGCTGTCAGGCGTGAGATAGGTGAAGTCGGCAGCCATTGTTCCGGGACGGTTCTTCAGGGCAGCGGAAAGCAGAAAACGGAAACGCGACTTCTCGGTCTCGTCCAACAGGGAATTGCCGGTGATTTCTTCTAAAAAAGGAATGAAATGTTCTTCGTTCTGCATGGGGGAAGAGGTGGTATAGAGATACTTTTCCGCCAGTTCGGCCAGTAGCAGGTATGCCGCTTTGTCGGTTTCTGCACGTTCCATCAATGATTTTACAGCCTCGGTGCGTGCTTCGGTTTGTGCATGGGGGAAGAGGGAGAGGAAGTTGACGAGGTTTTGCTCCATAAAAGCGGGTTGGCGGCTGCGCAAAGTGTCGGCAAAGTCCATACTATCCCAAAAATGCGACAAAAGGTAGGCGGCACGTTCGTGAGGAGTGCGCAAGGCAGAAGAAATGGTGGGCAAAGGCAGGTCGAGGGAGACGGTATCCGCAGCAGTTACAACCGGATATTGCTGGCTGTCTGCCCAAAGCGGAGCGGGCAAGAACGGAGCCGGCAAGAACGAAAATAACCGCGGCTGAATCGGGGACAGTAGGTTAGGACATGGCCTCATGTTGCCAATCGAGACAAACATGAGGCATATCGAAAGGATTAAAAAAGATCCGCGATTCATATCCACCAAATAATAATCATAATTAATTTCCTATATTATAATAATCATTTTTCTACGCAACGGATGAAGCAGGCGTCTTTTCCGGTTTGTGAAGCACTCACCCCATATGGATAAAAGTCTAAAGTGAAATAGTTGAGGTCCCATCCTATCGCCATATCGTGATCTGTCGGTTCATTGCTATTACCTTTTCTTTGGAGTTTTCCCAACCAATAAATAGCGCCCGGCCTCATATATACATCATAAAGAAGCGGAGAGTCCTTACTACTTATATATGAGGCCGGAAGATATGTATTTCGATAAGACGCATATCTTAACACTCCCTTTCCTTTATTATACATACCACTCTTATCATTATTATCTATATCATCATCTCTTCTATGTCCATATCCGGAAGCTCCTATAGGGAAAAATAAATTTTTTCCATTTTCCTTATTATAGATAAAACATCCTCGCATTCCACGATTAGTATTTCCATAATCATATCCATAAACCTCTGTTACATTATCAAGCGTTTCAGTACTCTCATTCCCATACAGCACTCCGTATCCTTCTGCTAAATTCTCTCCTGCATATAAAGCATAGAAATCCTCATAAGTAGCCACACGGGCATTTGCAACCTTAAGACCGTCAATAGTAGGTTCCTTGACTGCAGTGTCCCAAGGATTAAAGCTATAAAATCCTATATTATCCCACGACATTTCTGCTTTTTTTTCTGTATTATCGGTAGCTATCAATAAACTACTTGCATCATTCTCAAAACTACTCGGTTTTACATTAATCCAAGGAGTATAAGAGTTCTTATTGCTCATTGCATCAATCGGATAGTCCAGCTTATTAAACTTAAACAAGGAACCCTCTTCCAAAGGAGAGTCTGTTTCTTTTCTCTTTGTCCGTAAGTTATAAGCATGCCATTTGGTACCTGTTCCATTGAATAAGTCGTCAGGTGCATCTCCTTGCCGGACAAAAATCAGATGATAACAAGTGTAATTATGATATTCTACCCGTATGATAGCATAACGGTTTTCATCTTTTCCGCATGTACCATTAAACTTTATCTTGAAATCTATGATTGAACCGGTTTCTCCCCTAACCGTATCGCCAGCAGTTTTCGCCTCATTGCCATCACTCAAATGAATAAAATCCTCCGTTCCGCAATACACATACGCTTTCCAAGGACCTTCTGAGGAGAATGTCTGAAATGTTGTTCCATTCTCTTTAGGAAGCCGCTTCAGCTGTACATGGAAATCACTATTGTTATCGGACTTGCGCCAAACCCCTTTAGGATTAACGATACGGCGCACTTGATAAATAACAGGATTTTTCAAATCTTTATCGTCTGCATTTGCTATAGGGTTGCCCTCAAAATCCTTACCGTCTGTTGATATTCTCTTACCATTTGTCAATGTCACTACTATCTTGATCTCCGACCTACGTTGATAGGCTACATACGGATTGTTTCCTGTATAACCTGTGGTTTTTATCAATTGTTTGGCACGAGTGTACATCGGCAATTGGACATGATACACGCTGTCGCCCTCATTTCGGATAAAACATTTACCATCACTAACACCATCTGTAGTTGTTTCATACCCCTTGATTTCATCAGCTTTAGGCAACTCCGCATTTTCAGGTATATATGTACGTTCTCCTCTTTTGTGCTTTTCATAATAGTCTTTGTTCTTATCTGCTTTTACATTCAAATCTTTTGTTTTCCGAAGAGAAAGGAAACCATTCCACTGATTATCATATTGAATGTCCTTTGCTTTACAGTAATCAAAATCCGGATTAGGATTATGCGGAGCCCATCTGTTATCTAAAATTCGTGCTTCTATTTGCTTGATTCCGACACCTGTTCCTCCTGTTCTGATTTTAAGCGGAAGCATCATCGAGTGGTTGTACAAATAAGAAATATAATAAGGATTAGGCACCTCAAGACCGGGATCCGGTTCTTCATAGCTGATGTGCCAGTCTACATCATTGGCATTTTTATTGAACTTCAATGTCAGTTTGTAGTGGTGGTTACGCTCGGCATTGTAGTCGGTAGTGACATTTTTGCCCAACATGAAACGATAAATGATGTCACCGTTACTCACACGCCCCAGAATATTGGAACTGTAGTAAGCTTTCACTTCAATGTATGTGCCATAAGGTTTCTGGTCTTTGTAGAACTTAGCATCAGGGGTGTCATTCAGTCCCGGAGCATCGAGTACTCCGTCCTCGTTTTCGTCCTGACGTTTGTCCTTTCCCTCGCCTTGCATATTTTCGTAGAAATAGAGTGCATTGTTCACTTCGCCATGTGCCCACTCAGCATACTGTGACTTATTTTTTTCGTATTCCACCCTCGACACAGACACACCTTTATTCTCTTGATTAACGTAATAATATGGCTTACCCCTCGTGATACGTGCCGGCCAATGTTCGTCATAAGCTATGTCTTCGCTGACATACGTAATACTTTCGCCATTTTCTATCAGATTTCCGTAATCGTCAATATCATCCCCTGAATCTTTATTGATGGTACTGCTCTTGCCTAAATAGCACTCCGTTGGTATATCCTTGATTGTGACAGATTTGAGATAGATGAAAACATTCTCGTTCAAATCGGATCCATCATACGCAATCGTCACTTTGGAAGCGGCACGACGTATCCAAGCGTGCAAGGATGTTGTTCCTTTGTTGATGGTCAGCAGAGGTGCATCGGAATCTGTTGATGCATCGCCAAAGAATCCGAACATTTGATTATTGGCTTCGACCTTGTCTTTGTTCCACTGGAGGGAAATGCTTTTCAGTCCGCCTACAGTCTGAATGGCTGTTGCAAGATTTGTTTCGCCGATAGCTGCTGCAAGATCCGAATCAGCAGGCGCATCGGAAAGGTCACCCATATTGGCCACAACATAGATATAATAGCGACCATAAGGCACTGTCAGTTTGAAGTCAGCATGAGGAGTTTTTGATTCGGCAGGAGGAAGGTTCTTGTCTTCGCCGCCAATTGATTCGGTTTTGCCATCTGTGCGCTTTTTTTCCGAAAGCACATATTCTCCCTCATTGGGAGTTGTTGTTCCGCCAGTTGCGGGAGTTAGCGGATATTTCTTCACCAGTTTCCCCTGCTCGTCATATAGCAACACACAAAGGCTATTGATACTCTTTATTGCATCTCCCGCCGTGCGCGTAGTTCCGTTCAGCGCAGGAGTAAGGGGCTTGAATTTCACGGTGCCACTGATGACACTTTCCCCTTCACCTATGATTCCGCCACCATACAGCAGGTCGTCCTTACAGGAAGAGACGGTGCCAAGAAGCAATATGCATAAAAATATGTATGTCAAAAAGTTGCGTTTCATATCTTCTGTCATTTTTTCGAGTATGTTTCTATGCTAAAGGAACAGTTGATTCTTTTGTATTTTCTTAGTTTCTCCTAACTTAATCGTTCTTTTTGGGGTCGCCCAGTCCGAATACGGGATCCAACTCCACTGCCCAATAAGGCTCCACATCCACTTCCCAGTTGAGTGTGTAATCATTGAAACCGATATTCACTTTCACGTGCGTGTTGCGGAAAAGGGAAGCAAGATGTTCCAGTCGGGCAGTGTACTTTAGCTTTCTCCACACCACATCGCTGTCTACCGGTTTTTCATCCAGAAATGTTTCTTTTGTATAGACGGTCAGTTCATATTCCTGCAATTTCAAGGAGGGATCAACTGTGCCGCCCTCTTCGGTGCCGGTAGTTGCCAGCGTACGGCTTTCGGGCAGATAGAAGGGTTCCACAGAAACAGGTTTTGCGGCATTGCCTGCTGTTATGGCGGAAAGCGTTACCTTTTCTTTGAAGTTTACGCTGACCAAAGAACCCTCTTCACCGGATTCTCCTTCCGAATCGTCCGTGGCCGGTATGTCATAATCAGTCAGCCATTGATACTTCTCTATATTTTTATCCTCCTCTGTCTTTTCTGCTTCTGCAACCATCCAGTTTATCCAGTCCCATTCCGTTACTTTATGGTTCATTTCCGGTAAAGATATAGCCTGCTTCCGTTTCGAATCTACCACCCAATACCGACCGTCTTCATTCCTGTTCACATGCGGCATCAGATACATCCGTTTATTAACGGCTTTCGTAAGGGAAAATCCGGTTACTTCGATGTTTCGCCTTGAAGAACGGTTGGCGAAACTGAAAGAGAACTTAGTGGCAGCACGTATCACGTAAAGAGGAGTCGGAATAGAAAATTCATCTTTCCCTATATCTTTTCTATTGGGTATCTCGATCTCGTACATGGCCGTCATGGGAATGCCCAAAGCAAGGTCGTATTGGTAACCACCTTCGGCATTGCTCAGGCTGAATACAAAATCATCTATCGGGGCTTTACCGGTTTCCTTGGCGGAAGTGCCGGAGGGAACTTTCGGAATAAAAGAACTGTTGCTAAAGTCGATTTTGACTCCCAGACTGTCTTTCAGCTCGGCGCAATTTGCCAACAAGTAGATTCTTTTCCGGCAACCGGCCCGCACTTTGAAAGTATATTCGTCGGTCAACGGCAACCCGATGTTGGAAGCACCTTTCACCAAGCGGCTGTGCTCTACCACCCATCTCTTGCCGGCAGCGTTGGTATTGCCGCCTTCCCCTTCCGAGACATCTTCTCCTTCCGGAGTGTTTTCTTCTTCCGAGGCATCATTTTCCGAGACAATCACCACAAGCAGCTGGTTGATGCGGGCGTCATCAGGTATTTCGTCCACACGGGTAGAAACGCCTGCCACAGCGGTGTGAAAAGTGAGATATATGCTGTTCTCTTCCTCCTCTTCGTGAAGCAACTCGAAAGATTCGTTGATGCACGAAGCAAACCCCAGCAACAAAACGCACAAAAGGCCAAGTCCGATGATATATCGATGCTGTAATTTCATTTGAGACGCTTTTTTCCTGATTGAAAAACTTGTTTTTAGTTTCCGTTCTCTTATTCTTTGTTCTTGTTCCCGTCTTTACATTTCGATGTCGTTGATTCGCACCACCCAGTCGTTCACTACGATACGCGTCTGCAACCAAATGCCCGCTTGCAGGAAGAAATAGAGTGTCCAGCGACTTTCGCGGTCCAGATACTCCTGGTCTCCCATATCGCTGTAACGGTCGCTTCGCATCAGCAACAGGTAGTTGTTGAGCGGGAAGTCTATCACGGTTTCTGCATCTTCGTGCCGCTTCACAAGCAGACGCGGAGAATTTTTGGTCATCAGCCGCGAGGTGCTGAGCTCGGCATAAGCCACTTCGACGGGACGGGGCACTACTTGATCGGGGCCTACGATAGAGACACCCGTCTGCGCTTGTCCTTTGGCCCAGGGAATGTAGGTAATATCGCCGTTGGGCAACAGGTCATTGTCGTAGTTGAAGAGTGTGTTGTCATCGATGATTTCGAAGTCGAAGTCATCGACTTTGACCGATGTTCCGTCTACATTCTGCAACACGATGCGTATGCTGTTGGTGTTCTTCATCATCTTCACTGTTCCTTCACTGTAGAGGTCGGCAGTGGCAAGGGTGAGTTGTCCCCAAAACATATCATGCAGGTTGCGACGTTCGGGCACGGTTAGGCAGTCGGCATCCATGATGGTGCGCAAGTCTGTCCGCTTGCTGTCCGCCGCAGGTGTTTGCAACAGAGAGAAAGAACTTTTGTCACAGGCCAATCCACCGTATGCCACGAAATGATAATTTCCCTTTTCAAGATCCAGTGTCATCCGATAATCTTCATCCTGCAATTCCTCTCCTGTCACTATCTTTGTGTCTACGTAATTGTCCTTGTCATCGTAGATGTAAAGCGTCAGGCAATCCACCTGCTTAGGGAATGCATTGGCGAACTCCATGTTGTAGTCATAGACGAAACGCAACGATACACCGTGCGGACATGGATCGAGGTCTTCGAATATCCGCTCGCACGAGGACAAGGCAACAGTTGCCAGCATGGCGCCAAGCACCACGCTGACAAACTGTGAAATTATATTCCGCTTTCTGCTTTGCATGTCGGTCGGTTTTCTTAGAATTCGATATTATTTACGCGTACGGTCCAGGGGAGCACTTCAACAGAAAGAGTAATATAAACATCACCTACTTCATCCGGATTGTCAGGATCAACGGGATCCGGATCGTTTTCGGTCACACGCGGATGGCCAAGCTGTTCGATTCTAGTCACCGCAAGTTTATAGACATTATTACGTACTACGGCAAATTCCATCGGACCCATTACGCCATTGTTGTTATTGTCATTATGACGGTTCCAATAATAGTAGTAGCAGAAATATCCTTTGTTATTCTCCGAGTCTTTACTAGACTGATAAAGAGTGAACTCAGCGTCTGTCGCAGCTTTTTTGAATTCTTTGAGTGCATTCTCATTGTTATGGTGTTCAGTATTATACCACTTATTCCACAAATAGTCAGGACTTGTTTCATCATTACTATAAACTGCTGCGACCGCTCCCGCTCCATTTTCATCGGCTTTCTTTTCCGCTACGACCTCCACCGTGTTATTCTTACCAAATACAGTTTCATAGAGAATGTGGTCAGCCTTATTTTCAATAGCGTATGCACGCACTTCGCTCCAACTAACAAACATGTGACTGCCGTATACATATAATATAGGATCTACGTTCGGATCACCAGTAGCTTCATTTATCACTCTCTTCAATTCAGCACTGGCATTTTCAGTTGCTATCATCTTACCCTTGAACACAAGACCTGTAGAAACCCCATTCTTTTGGTTATTGGCTTTAGGAATCGTGTTTTCGGTCACGTAACGCCAGATACGATATTCCTTGTTCTTCCATTCATCTTTAACTCCCTCAATTACCTCAGATATTTCTTGAGTATACCACTGTTCACGCGCCACTTCATCAATGGCCCAAGCTTTGTTTGCATCAGAAGATCCCAAACAGAAATTGAAATTTTTTCCAAACTCAAATGAAGCGAAACTGTCTACCGATTTTTCTGCCGCATCAGTATCTACTACATAATTAGAACCATTTTCTAATCCGCAAAGTTGAGATCCTTCATTCAAACCATTCTCAGATACACGATGCAGGTAATAGAAATGTTTACTCATATTTACCAGTGCCATTTTCTGCAATTCAATCTGAATGGTCGTGACTGTTTTTCCATCTTTTTCTTCTGTCACCACATCATATTTTCGATCTCTTTTTTCACTTCCATCTTTAAAGTCAAAACGAGCAACAGCACGCTCTACTTTGATACTTCCCTCATTATTTATCTCTGTATCAGAACTGGAGGCATTGTTTGTTCCCGACAAATTAAATGCTTTTGAAGGAGAGGTATGCGCATCCCATGTCTTTAGCTCGTGAGGAATTCTTTTGACAATATCCGCACTATTAGCTGTAGACATCAGAAAACCGTCCTTATGAGATGTTCCTCCCCAAGCGTCAGCATCCGAACCAGTCGGACCACCTGCCGGTGTTTCAATTATCTCGGCTACTGCATCCATCCACTTGCTCTTATCCTTATCTCCATTCAAAAGGAAATCTGTCAGACCTTTAGTCGGATTACAGAAAACATATACATTGATCTGATTATCTTCTAATTTACCATCTGCTCCACCTTTTTTCTTATAATAATCGGCTAATACCGTCTTACTAATCTTATGGTTGGATTTGACAGTCGTATTACTTATAACCAAATCCTTAGAATCCAGGCCTAAGGCTATAAGCTCATTAGTTCCCTTATCAGCCAGCACCAACAAAACCCGGTTCACTTTATTTTCATAATCCTTTCCGACTTCAGTCCCATCTGTACTCGTTCCATCAGTGTTGGTCTCACTGCGCGTTCCTGCCCCTGCCACCGGCAATTGCACTTGCACATTCATATACACAGCATCTTCCAAATCAGGATTCGGGGTATTTCCGCCCTCTTCCCATTCATCGCTGCTACATCCGGCAATGAGCCCCATTGCCAAGATTCCCATGAAAAAATTGCTCCAAAATTTCTTTTTCATAGCGTAATCAAATTAAATGTTCTATAATTAAGTTTATTCTATCCGATTAATCTTTCAGTTTTTTTGCCTTATTCCAAACTCTTTCTTACCTCTTCCAACCGTTTCAACATCTCTTTGGCTTTCTCCTGTCCTTTTCGGTCGGCCTCTTTCAGTAATGCCTCGGCCGCCTCGTAATTGCCGGAAAGAGCGGCGTGGATTCCCCGGGCATAAACCGCCTCGGACGTATCACCGGCTTTTTCCAGATATTTTTCTGCCAAAGGCAAGTTGCCTAAACGCATGGCGGTATTGGCAGCATTCAGGTTTGCAGTGGCATCTCCGGGGAACATGCGTACGGCTATCTCAAAAGTTTCGTTATACTCTTCGCTGCCCGGCTCCATGTCTTGTGCCACGAGGTACATTTCCTCCAAACTCAACTTCTGCGGTTGCGTCCGCAACAGACGCTTTATTTCCTCCGGATCAGTGTAGGCACGCACCTCATAACGCACCACGTAGTCGGAGTGGCGCAATCCGGGATAGACTTCACGCAACAGATAGGCATAATCGTCGCGATAAGTCACCTTAATCTTAGTATCTTTGGCATCCGGCTCCATGTCGCTGTCTATCAGGCGCAGGATCTCATCACGATAAGTCAGATGCGAACCTTTCACGAAGCGTCTCAGGCCTTCCCAGTCCTCCGGTTCGTAGTCAGTGATGAACAATGAGTCGGGGAAGTGGTATTGGTTGCGCACGTATTCCTTCAGCGTTGCCGTACGTCCTTTCGCCAAGCGTATATTGTTCGTGTACGAACCTTCGGGCGAAGCATATCCCTTGATGCGAATGGTAAGAATGCGGGTATCGGCATCTTCTTTCACGGCGTCTATAGTAGCGAGGATCTTCTTCAACTCTTGCGGGTTACGACGATATTCGGGATATAGCTCCGTACGGTTTACAGGGAAATCGATGTAAGCCGAACCTTCTATCTGGTTGATTTTCTGTTCAGCCTTCGGGCGTATGTAGACGTATTCGGGGAAGAAAGCCATCGCATTCTTTTCCGGAAGTACGTTCTCCAACAGAGAAACATCGTTCAGGATGGGAGTGCCGCAACATCCGTTGGTGGTATTGGAAACGTTCAGAGCGGCGTTAGTCATCCATTTCTCGTAAGGCACTACCAAGCGGTATTCGATCACATCCTGCTCACCGCTACGGTAGAGTTTGTCGAGTTTCACTGCGGATTTATTGCGCAGATGGTGATAGTAACGGTTCCGTCCTGCCACCATCACTGCCGGCAATTCTATCTGGTGTTCGCCTTTGCTCAGTGTGGGGGCAAACACTACTTCGCGATTGGTGCCGACCTTGAGCGCCGAAACATCAAGATCCAACGAGACAAACAGTTTATCTTCCTGTCTGGACACTGCCAGGTTTCGCACTTCCATCTGCCCGTCCATCAGCGACTGGGCTTTCAGCGTCGGTGCTGCGCATAGAGGCAACAGAGCGCAAATCAATATTTTCGCTATTCGATATCTTGCATCCATAACCGTAAAATTTAAAATGTATAAACCAGATTGATTGCCGCTTTCGTAGGTCCTACGTAGTTGTGTGGTTTATCTTCCGCGACCTTGGTTCCGCAAGTGGCACAAGGATAGACATCGTAGCGGGTATAAACCCACCCGAAGCCAAACAGAGCTTCCAAATTCCAATGTTTATTAAGTATCCACGAATGACCATATACTAATCCAAGCCCTGCAAACCATCCTTGATAGCGATTGTCGGAGAGTCCGGAGAAGTCGGTTCCGAGAAAAGAAAGGTTATTGTCTAAATTCCCTACATTGTACTGCCCGCCAAGCGCATGTGCTCCGACGAAATGTCCTGCCCACCTATCGCAAAACCAATAACGTGCTTCAGGCTGCAACAGCCAGTGTTTCCACTTCCGGTCGTGCGAGAAGGTCCATGCGTTGTAGTTGGCAGACATGTCAAACGTCCACTTATCTGCAATTCCAATCTCAATTCCAGCATTAAGTGTAGCAAATGCATCATATATCAAATTACTTTTCAGTGCCACCTCCTGACATTTGGCACTGACGCTGAAAAGAGCTAAAAACAAAAACGCATAAAGTTTTAAAGTCATCTTTCCCATTATACAAGATTTATTAATACCATTATATATAAGTTCCTCCAACATTGTGGAGAAAGTTTTATCAACCGAATTTATAAATCTCCCCAAAAAGATTTGGGTTAAATACTATATGTTATATATTACTTGCACCAATAAAAACAATGGCAGGTATTCCAAAAACATATATATTCATACAACCACCCATCACTATTTCTTTTTTGATAGCATCGTAATTCCCAATAGCGTCTAAACTTCCCATTTTTTTTACAACAAGTCCTTCAAAAAACCATTTTCAGGATTCATCTCTTCCCAAGAGATGAATTGGGGCTGCAAAAGTATGACAAACAGGGATAATCTCCAAATAGTTACATGCTTTTTTTATTTTTTTGCACGAAAAGGAGGTATCGGTATATCGAACTGCATATCAATTTATAGAGTCGGACTTTTATATTGATATATTGCTTCTGAGCTATTCCACCCCCGTTTTGGGGTAATATACTCCTATCCAATCCATCTCTTGTTTATAGAAAAATTATCTCCTCAGTCCATCTCTTGGGAAGAGATGAACCACTTTCTTATTCTAAATTGAGTTTAGAATCAACCTATTAGCATTGTCTATTATAGACGTATCGAGTGACGTCAGATAAATCAACGTCGTGTTTTCCGAATCATGCCCCATGCCTTCGCTAATGACGGAAAGAGGAATGTTCTTGCTTTTGGCTACGCTTGCCCACGAGTGACGGGCTACGTACATACTCAAGGGAATAGACGTCCTCGATATCTCCCTGATAAATTTCAACTTTCGATTGATCAGATGGAGTGCATTGATGTATTGCTTCCGCTCTTTCGTTCCCTTTTCCCGAATGATCGGAAGCAGATAGGGAGAACACGGCATTACAGGATACTTGTCAAGTATATCCTGCATGTACTTTTCCCATCTCACCCAAAGCAGTTGTCCTGTTTTCTTACGACGATAGGTAATCATTCCGTTTTTCAAATCGTCTTTCTTCAGATAAGCCATGTCGATGAAAGACATTCCGCGGGTGTAGAAACTGAACAGGAACATGTCGCGGGCATAATCCAGTAAAGGTGCGGAAGAAAGATCCATCTGCCTGATGCTACGGATCTCTTTTAAGGAGAGACCGCGACGGGCTGTCTTTCCGATGCCCGTATATACAGATTTAAAAGGATGGTTCTGTGCGGTCAGCCCTTTTTCTACAGCACGGTTGTAGACGGCACGCAAGATTCGATTGTAAAAGGAGATAGTGTTCATGCTCACTCCGGTCTCTTTGAGATAGGCTTCGTAGGAAACCAGCAGATCCGCATCGAACTCTTTCCACAAGACATCCTTGCCCTGGCGGAAACGCATGAAGCTGTTGAGCGTACTGGTGTAGGTCTCGCCGGTACGTACTTTGCCCAGTTCGTACATGCGGCGGATCACTTCTTGCATGAACGGTTGCAGAAAGTCGTTTGAAGAGATACCCGTTCTCACTCTCTTGTCCCTTGTGGCAGGGAGACTGAATTTGTTCTTGATAGATGACATAACTATTTTTATATTAAATGGATTAATAAAAAGACTTGTGCAGCCGGCAATATACTTCTACATACAGGAAATATTGCATTCTTATCACATGCAAAGTAAAGGAAACGGTTCATCCGACATTTGGGGTGGCTAAAGTTCACGTTTGTGTCGCTAAACCTTAGCTTTGTCATGCTAAACCTTAACTTTGTCATGCCAGACCTTAGCTTTAACTCAGATAGAAGTTTGTGTACATGACTACTACAACTACAGACCGTAGTGAATACGCGAAACCGACGTACCGCATACGACAAACCACGGACAGGAATGTAAGCGTCTCCGGGGTTACAGGTAAATAGGTTCACCTTCCACAAGATGTTTCACCATAATCTTCTGTGTATGACACGATTAACAAATAGGTGAAAGATGTGAGGGATGAAATAGGGTATTTATTGGTTCTTCGTCACTTTTGGGGCAGTAAAATATACTAAACACCTTTATCTATAGACTATACCAGCTTATTTAAGGGAATAAAATTAAAGCTATCAAAAGACACATGTTCAATAGGACAAGCATTACCTTGTTAGGCAATAAATTTACTAGCTTTAACACATGAACTGCCCCAAAAGTGACGAAGAACCTATTTATTTTTAATTGTTGTGTTAGTTCGGAGGAATGCATCATACCATAACTAAGAAGTAATGAAAGGCTTCATTACATTACTTGTTATACCCCTTTACATTACTTGTTATGCCCCTTTACATTACTTGTTATGCCTCATTACATTACTTGTTATGAGACAGATGTAATTCAATTTAGAGCCTGTTTGAATTTTCTTCAAAAAGTTTTTTCTTCACAAAATTTAAACAGGTTCTTAATTCCGCCAACAAGTTTTCCTATTGTCAAATTATTATTCTTATATTTGCAACCATTCCCAACGATAACGACATAAGAAATATAATGATGAACTACGACATCCCCACAATGGTTTCGGAAGCAATCGGGCTACTTAAGTCACTGATTGCCATACCGTCACTCAGCCGTAACGAAGAGCAGGCAGCAGACTACCTGCAAAACTATATCGAGCTGCAAGGAATGACAACCGGACGTAAAGGAAACAACATCTGGTGCCTCAGTCCGATGTTCGACTTGAAAAAGCCTACTCTGCTGCTGAACTCGCACATTGACACTGTAAGACCCGTAAACGGATGGCGGAAAGATCCCTTCAATCCGGTGACGGAAAGCAACGGCAAACTATATGGGCTGGGCAGCAACGATGCCGGTGCAAGCGTGGTCAGTCTGCTGCAAGTGTTCCTGCAACTCTGCCGCACCACGCAGAAGTATAACCTGATCTATCTGGCTTCGTGCGAAGAAGAGGTCTCCGGCAAAGGCGGCATCGAATGTGTGTTACCCGAACTCCCTCCCATCAATTTTGCCATCGTGGGCGAACCGACCGAGATGCATCCCGCCATCGCAGAGAAAGGATTGATGGTACTCGACGTCACCGCTTACGGCCGTGCCGGACATGCCGCGCGAAACGAAGGAGACAATGCTATATATAAGGTATTGGAAGACATCGCCTGGTTCCGCGACCATCAGTTCGAGCGAGTCTCCCCGCTATTGGGTCCCGTGAAGATGAGTGTGACGCAAGTCAATGCAGGCACCCAACACAATGTCATCCCCGACCGATGCACCTTTGTCGTAGACATCCGGAGTAACGAATGCTACAGCAATCAAGAGCTTTTTGCGGAAATACAAAAACATATCTCCTGCGAAGCCAAAGCGCGCTCCTTCCGCCTCAGCTCGTCCCACGTAGAGGAGCAGCACCCGATTGTGCAACGCGCCATCGGCATGGGACGCGTCCCCTTCGGCTCTCCTACCCTTTCGGATCAGGCGCTGATGCCTTTCCCCTCGCTAAAGATGGGTCCCGGAAAGAGCAGCCGCTCCCATACGGCAGACGAGTTTATCTTCATCCAAGAGATAGAAGAGGCTATTGCGCTATATCTGCAATTACTGGACGGGGTAGTCCTTCCCGCCTGAACCCCTAAAACAAAACATGAAAACATTACCTGATATGAGAAGAGCCGGAGGTAACGGAATCCGGATATAATGCAGACATCGGAATGAAGCAAGTTATGCAGGGAATCTGCAATTATCGGCCGAGAAGCAAGAGGCAACTCCATTCCTATGCTTTGGGATTCACACTTCCATGCTTTGGGAGTCACGTTCCCATGCTTTGGGATTCACATTCCCAAGCCGTGGAATTGACGTAACCCAATTTAGGTAACCGCAGTATATGGCTGAGGCAGATGATTAGAATGGCTGAAAAGTAGCACCTAAGCAACATTTGTCCGACAAAAAGAAAGGCAACAGACGACAATCCGCCCGCACTGATGCGACAAAACAGGGACAACAAGTCAGCGGCCAAGCCATAGCTCCGGATTCAGTTTCTCCTTCTCCTTCCTCAACTGGAAATGCAGGACGGTACGTCCGTTATCCGCATTGTCTGAGAAAATCTGTCCGATGGTTTGGCGTGTGGTCACCGTGTCTCCTGTCTTCACAGAAGCGGAAGAGAGATTGCAATAGACGGAGATGTAGTTCCCGTGGCGGATAAGTACATTGAAGAGACCGTTCAACTGGAAGACAGCCGCTACCTTTCCGTTGAAAATGGCCCGTGCCTGCGCACCGGGCTTGCCCTGAATGTCGATGCCTTTATTGTCCAGCTTCACATTGCGGAGTCCCTCTACGGAGTATTGACCGTAACGGCTCGTGATGATATATGGTCCGGTGACAGGCATGGGCAACTTGCCCCGGTTGTTGACAAAACTGCCGGAAAGCTCACGGTCTTCCTTGTTCATGGTATATGTTTCGAGGGGCGCGGCCTTCTTCGCACCATTCCCTGAGGATGTAGTGGCTTTGGCTCCCTGTCCGGAAACTTTCTTAGCCGCAGCTGCTTCCTTGCGCGCCTCTTCGGCGGCACGCTTGCGGGCTTTCTCTATCTCTTCGGCTACCAGGCGGTCGATGCGTGCATTCAGCTGGGCAGCTTCCTTACGCTTCTTGTTCAGTTCGTTCTGCAGGCCGCGCTGTTTCTTCTGCAGGTTGGCAACCAGTGTCTTCTTCTCTTTCTCCTGAGCCTCCAACTTCTCCTTCTCCCGCTCGCGCTCTTTCAGCAGATCGGCTTTGGCACGCTTCACACCCTGAAGTTCCTCTTTCTTCCGGTTTACCTGTTCCTGCTTCTTCAAAATCTCCTCACCCTGAAGGCGCTGGTAATCGGCATACTCGCGCACATAACGCAGGCGGCGGTAGGTCTGTGAGAAGGTCTTGGCAGAAAGGATGAACAGGAGCTTGTTCTGGGCGGATCGGTTCTTATAGAGATATTGTACGGAAGCCTCATACTTCTTCTTCTTATCTTTCAGGTCGCTCTGCAGACGCACCAACTGCCGTTCCAATTTGGATAGTTCGCGGTCGATGGTCTCCATGTCGTTATTGATGGCAAGTATATAGCGTTTCCGCTCTTCAATCTGACCAGTGAGAGCAGCAAGCCCGTTCAACTGGCTGCCGACATCCTTCTTTGTTGTCTTCAAAAGCATTTCCGATTCGGCAATCTGCTTTTGCAATGCGCCCCGTTTGTTCTCCAACTCCTTAATCATCTTGTTGGACTGGGCACAAAGCGGCAGAAGCAACCAGAAACAACCGATAAAGATACAAAGAAAGTGTCTCATAGCTTCATCAACATTTCTAACAGTTCAGTCCATTCCACTTTCACGTAACGAGAAGAGAGTTGGGGCGGTTTCAACGTTATCTCCTTATCGGAGAAGTCCGACAGCACGATTTTTCCTTTCTCCAGCGAAGGTATACCCAGATCTTTCCCGGTCAGGTAGTTCTTTGCTCCGGGCCTGGAGGCGTCAAAAAGCATCTTCTCCAAATGGGCGAAGTCGGCCTTCTTGGGCAGAATGCCTTTCAGCTCTTTGCGTGACGCCTGCACATAACGCTTCCCCATACGGTCCACCAGCAATATGTCATCGGGAGTGATCTCTAAACGTGCCACCTCGCTACGAAGAATCGGCATAAGGAAAGAGAACTGTACCCGCTCGGCACTGATGAGCTTCATCGTGCCGTTCACCGTGATGCTTCCTCCTTTATTAGGAACGGTCAGCTGTACCTTGGAAGATAAATAACGCGGTTCTCCCCACGATGATACCGCCTTCCGGGGAGTCTTACATCCGGAGAGACCTATCAGCAGGCTCAAAAGAAGCAAAAGAGACAGGACATGCCCCGTTGCCTTGTATTTGCCGTATAATGCTTTCATTCTGGTATATATTTCTTTTTCTCAATCTTCTTCTTCAGGGTATTGGACTGATTGTCCATCTCCAGTGCCTGCTTCCAGTACTTCAAGGCTCCCTCCACGTCACCGGTCATGTAGTAGATATCGCCACAGTGCTCCACGATGGTACTGCTTTCGGCACCGTTGTTCTTCATTGCGTCGTCTATATAGAGACGTGCTTCGGCATAATTGCCTTTCTCGAACAGTATCCAGGCATACGTATCCAGATAAGTGGAATTCTTCGGCTCCGCCTTCACTGTCTTATAGCTCATCTCCTCCGCTTTGTCCAGGTCGCGACGTTCCAAAGAAAGGTAGTAGGCATAGTTGTTCAGCGCTCCTATATTGGCTGCATTGTAGACCAGTGCGGAGTCGTATGCGGCGTATGCCTCGGCATTCATCTTCTTTGTGTGATAGATGTCGCCCATGATGGAATAGAAGTCCGAAACCATCTCTTTCTTACTGGCATCCGTGACGTTCTTCAAAGCTTCTTTGCAGACGGCGAGAGCATCATCGGAACGCTCCGCCTGATTGTAGCCGATGGCGAGATAGAAGTAGAACTCAAGCATTTCGGGATTAGCCTCGACACCTGCCTCACACAAACGGATGACCTCCTGATAATCTTCTTTGCTGACAGCCTCGCCAAGCAACATCATGCGGGCAGCCGTATGGGTGGGGTCAATGTTCAGTATCTGCTTCAATACCGGCAACGTTTCCTTGTTCATCTGTTTGGAAAGCAGGTATTGCACGTAGAGCATGGACATCTGCGCATCGTCCTGGTCCTGCTTCAGAATACGGTCGAACAGGGAAATCACGCGCGTACTGTCCCTGCCTGCCCTCTCGTTCTCGACAACAAACTGCCGCATTACGTTCAACTTGGTATCCGAAGGTACCTTCTTGTTCAGCAGAAGCGTGTCGAGTTGCTGCCTATAAAGCTCCTTCTGCCCGGTCTGGTCGTAGTAGGAGGCAAGCGAATACATGGCAAGCGCATTGTCCGGCTCGGCGGAAAGTACTTTCCGGTAGAGGTTATACGCCTCTTCCTTCTTACCGTTCTGCATATAGACATCGCCCAACACCACCTGATAGCGCATGTCCAGCGGATATTCCTCCACCAGACTCTCTATTTCGTGGAAAGCACTCCGGTTATCCTTCATCTGCAGATAGATGCGGAACTTCTCCATACTGAGTTGTTCGTTCTTCCCGGTCTTCTCTTCCAAGCGGTTAAGGGTGGTGATCACTTTCTGGTAGTCTTCTTGGTCGTTGTAGATATCCAGCAAACTGTACAGCGGATCCAACTTACCGGAGAAGCGCACAGACATACCTTCCAGCAGGTCGACCGCTTTCTGCGTCTCGTTCTGTTGCTGGTAGAGGCTTGCCAACCCCTGACTGTACCAATAATTGTCCGGCTCATTCTTCACAGCTTTCTCCAATGCCGCCAATCCCTGAGGCACCTGCTTGAGAAACAGATAATACTGCGAGATTTCATACAGAGCAGACGAGGCATCCGGATTGATGTTCAAGCAGTGCTTCAGCATGTCGAAAGCCGCCCCATACTCCTTTTGTGTCTTCAAGCGGGAAGCTTCCAGAAAGAAATAGTCGTATTTACGCTGTTCTTCAGGCGTAAGCACAACCTGCGACCCGGAAACCGTTCGCAACTTCTTTCCTCCCCGGCGGGAGGTGCCGCACGACATCAGCACCACGCACAATAGGATAAACGGTAATATCTTACATTTCATTGTCATTCCGAATTAATCTTAACTTTTACCCGTATGGCCGAAACCGCCGGCACCACGCACCGTTTCATCCAGTACCTCCACTTCCTGCCATACGACTTGCTCATGACGGGCTATCACCATCTGGGCGATACGCTCCCCATCTTCTATCACAAATACCTCCGATGAAAGGTTCACCAGAATAACGCAAATTTCACCCCGGTAGTCGGCATCAATGGTTCCCGGAGAGTTCAATACCGTGATTCCCTTCTTGAGAGCCAGCCCACTACGCGGGCGGACTTGTGCCTCGAAGCCGGGAGGCAGGGCGATATATAATCCGGTAGGCACCATGCAGCGCTGCATCGGAGCTAAGGAGATAGGTTCTGAAAGATTGGCACGGAGATCCATTCCCGCTGATTGTTCGGTGGCGTAAGCCGGAAGCGGGTGTTTCGATTTATTAATGATTTGTACGTTCATGACACAATGATGAATGATAAATTGGGGCGAAAATACAGATTTTAAAGCAAAATAGTGATACATTTGCAGTTAAATAATAACAAAGGGCGGATGCCACCACATCCGCTTCTTACCATATTGTAAATTGCAACTCAAAATCTGTAGTTATCACCATGAACTGGAATACCCTCATATCTGCCAAGCGTTTCGGACTGGAAGAGTTTCATCAGGAACGTCACGAGAACCGCTCTGAATTTCAACGCGACTATGACCGACTTGTTTTCTCGGCACCTTTCCGCCGCCTGCAGAACAAGACACAAGTATTTCCCCTGCCGGGCAGCATCTTCGTGCACAATAGGTTGACACACAGTCTGGAGGTCTCTTGCGTAGGACGCTCGTTAGGGAACGACGTAGCCAAGGCACTTCTTTCGCGACATCCCGAACTGCAACAAACCTCCTATTTGTCCGAAATAGGTTCCATCGTATCTGCCGCCTGTCTGGCGCATGACTTGGGTAATCCTCCTTTCGGACACTCCGGCGAACGCGCCATATCCACCTTCTTCTCTGAAGGGAAGGGAATGTGGCTGAAAGAAGAGCTGTCTGCCGCCCAATGGGAAGACCTGACGCACTTTGAAGGAAACGCAAACGCTTTCCGCCTGCTGACCCACCAATTTGTGGGAAGGCGCAAAGGGGGCTTTGTGCTGACTTACTCCACGCTTGCCAGCATCGTGAAATATCCCTTTTCATCGAGCCTGGCAGGCAAGAAGTCGAAGTTCGGCTTCTTCACGACCGAAGAAGAGAGTTTCCGCCGCATTGCCGAAGAGTTGGGCATGAAACAGCTTAATGAGAGTCCATTGAAGTACGCCCGACACCCGCTTGTCTACCTGGTAGAGGCAGCGGACGACATCTGTTATCAGATGATGGATATCGAAGACGCCCATAAACTGAAGATACTGACCACCCGCGAAACGCAAGAGTTACTTCTGTCCTATTTTCCGGAAGAGCGCAAGGCACACATGCTCAAGACACTGGGTTTCGTAAGCGACATCAATGAACAAATTGCCTACTTACGCTCCTGCGTCATCGGCCTGCTCATCAACGAATGCGCGCAAACGTTTCTGGAGAATGAAGAGAAGATACTGGAAGGAGAGTTTGAAGGCAGCCTCATCAAGCACATCTCCGAACTACCGGCAAAGACTTATAAGCATTGCGAGGCACTCTCGATGGAGAAGATCTACCGTTCGCGGGATGTATTGGACATTGAGCTTGCCGGTTTCCGTATCATCAGTACCCTGCTCGACCTGATGATCGATGCCGTACGTTCGCCGGAAAAGGCTTACTCGCAGTTGCTCATCAACCGTGTTTCGGAGCAATACAACATAAAAGCGCCTGCACTCTACGAAAGAATACAGGCGGTATTGGATTACATATCCGGCATGACGGATGTCTTTGCACTCGATCTATACAGAAAGATCAACGGGAACAGTCTCCCTGCGGTGTGAGCATGTTCCCTGCCCACGCCTCTTTCATTTACAAGAGTTAGAGAAGAAGACTTTATTCACCCCGGAGGTAAATTTGCATGCCTCCGGTTCATTTTCGATGAACGACTGAATGTGCCGTATGCGTTTCTCTGCCAAGATTTCGTCTACGGCAATCAAGATACCTGTTTCCTCTACATCGCCGAAACCATAGTTGATGGCAGTGCCGAACATACGCATCGTGGGGCTTAAACTCATATAGGCGTTCACCAAGGGAGGAATGTTATACCCCAACTTACGTATCTCACTGTTCAATATCTTATAATCTTCTTTGAACGTATCCTTACAGAAGAGAGTTGCCAAATCCTCTTCATTAGCTTCCATTTCCAGCGGTTTCATCGGAGTAATCAAAGATTCCTTATCGGCAAAATGCTTCTTCAAGAAATAAAGAATCATGTCGCGCCCCTGACGGTGATAACTGGGGTACATGGTCACCTTGCCAAAGAAATACTTCACATTGGGCATCACTACCGTCAGCGCTCCCAAACCATCCCAAAGATTGTCTAAAGCAAACAACCCTTTGCTTCCGGCACGGGTGGACTGATACTCGACAGTCACAAACGAACGTCCCAATTCTATAGTAGTAGGAAGATATTCCTTTAGAAACTTCTCGGAGAAGTTGAACATGTGTGCCGTAGCCAATATGGGCGAACCATTTTCATCGAACCGTACATCCGTTCCCAGAATATAGCGATAACCTCCCAAGATCTCTTCTGCCTCCGGATTCCAGACAATCAGCTGTTTATAAGGGTTCTCCATGATATCATATTCATCGATATCCAACGATTTTCCCGTTCCGCCGCCTGCTGCCCGGAAAGCGATCTCACGCAAACGTCCGATTTCCTTCATCGTGTTCGGAGAGTCCTGAGACGTAACGATATATATCTGGTTATGGCTTTTGTTCGTCATGCGCAGACGTTTCTCCTCGGTGAGTTCTGCTTTTAACAATTCCTTACTTATAGGTTCAATAATCTCTTCCATACAATTCTGTTAGTTGTTCATCGTCAATCGGTAAACGCCGACCAATAATTCTTATATTTACGATTTCTGGTTTTCAATCCCCAATTTGTACACAATGTCTTTCACATATTCCGCCCACTCGACAGGAGTCTTCGATTTATCGAAAGTCTGCCAAGGTATGGGCTTTCCGATGGTGACGGTAAAGGTCTTATGCCGATTCTTCAGCATTTCATCGGCGAGGTAAAGCATTGCAATGTTAAATTTGATACCCAAGAATTTACAGATGTTCGCCAAATTATAAAAAAAGTCGGAATTACGTCCCTCGAAATGGACGGGTACCACATCTCTCTGAAACTGTACACTCTTTACAATGAAAGTCTTCTTCCAGTCCAGATCGCGTATTACTCCGTTCCGGCGCCGGGAACACAATCCGGCAGGAAACATGATCAGCTGGTTGTCCGACAAGAAACCGGCTTCCACCATCTTCGGAAAATCTTTTGCTTGCTTGCCCGTCTTATTAATAGGTATGCAAAGTGGTGCCAACCCGTGCAGGTTCATCAGCAGGTCGTTGACCATGTATTTCACCTTGCCATCATAAAAAGAGCCCAGCACGTAACCCAGTGCCACACCGTCCTGTCCCCCCAACGGATGGTTGGAGACAAAAGTATATAATCCTTCTTTCGGCAGGTTCTCTTCTCCCTTGACCACAATCTTGGCATCAAGAAACTCCAGACAGGCTTTCAAGAAGTCCACCCCCTCCTTATCCCTCGATTCGCGCAAGAACACGTTCAGTTCTTCCTGATGAACGATTCTTTTCAGATAAGAGACAACGAATTTTGGGATATACTTATAGTACTTCGGAGCCTTTTCGCGAAGCACTTTATCAATATCAATCAGAAACAAAGAGTCGTCAGTCATTCTTTTTAAGATGAAATGATTGTGCAAATTTAGCTCATCTTTTTAATTATACGCAATAAAACAGGGGAAAACTACACCTGAAAACAAACAAAAGGCGCCTAAAAACTACTAATTGATAGTTTTCGCCCTAAAGATTGCCAGAAATACGTCTGCCGGAGTGAGCTAACTTCCGTAAAATTGCAGTGTCAAAATTAAAACGAATCTATAACCATTATTTAAAAAGAACGATATGAACAGTATTACATTTCAAAAGGATTTGCTCGGAGTACAAAACGACCTGTTACGCTTTGCCTATAAATTAACCTCCGACCGTGAAGAAGCCAACGACCTGTTGCAAGAAACTTCATTAAAGGCATTAGACAATGAAGACAAGTACACGCCCGACACTAATTTCAAGGGCTGGATGTACACCATTATGCGCAATATATTCATCAATAACTACCGAAAAGTGGTACGCGACCAGACTTTCGTAGACCAGACCGATAACCTCTATCACCTGAATCTCCCGCAAGACTCTGGTTTCGAGAGCACTGAAAGCGCTTACGACCTGAAAGAGATGCACCGCGTAGTAAACGCACTGCCCCGCGAATATAAGATTCCATTTTCAATGCACGTTTCCGGTTTCAAGTACCGCGAGATTGCGGAGAAGCTCGGTTTACCGTTAGGAACAGTCAAAAGCCGCATCTTCTTCACACGCCAGAAACTGCAGCAAGAACTGAAAGATTTCAGATAACCTAATCCTTAACTATCGAACGTTCTGAAGAACCTATTCCTTAACCATACATATATAAACGTTCTCCTGATTGAATTTCTCAAATAGCCACTAACTAAGAGGGGGCGGAAAACTTGAAAAAGTCTTCCGCCCCTCTCTTTTAGGGACAAGCAGCCCGCCGGACAAGCACCCGAAAACTATCAAAACACCACCTGAAAGCTATCAATACTACACCTGAAAGTTATCAACTATCATCCAGAACAAATTAATAATCAAACAATTACAACACAGCACTCAGATAAAAATAAGAGCATGCACAATCAGGGGATAAATATCATCCATTCCGGATATAACAATCGGTAGAATAAGAATGAATTTTGCCTCGTGAGACGAATAAAATCATCCCATGAGACGATTTTTTTCAGCCCACGGAACGATTTTTTTCGGCTCATGAGACAAATTTATTCAGCTCATGAGACAAATTTAGCCGTTTTGCAAGATAAACATCACCACTTTCACGCGCTTTTATCCGGACATCCTACCTGCCATATTCATCTGCACGGCAAACAGAAAGAAGGCTATGCCTGGAATCTCGTTCTATAGATGCAGATTTTAATAGCGTACATTTTAATCCCCTATGTTTTATCTTTCAGCTCTTTCTGATTTTAGCAAACAGCTAAAACGGAGAAGCCACAAAGAAGAAGGCAAAGAAGCAGTTATTCCCCACCCAGAGAGCGTTCCAACACCCTATTCATTATCAATGGAATAAGCTATAAACAGGTTGTTGAAAACTTCTCTGAAAGTTTTTAGTTAAAACATGTGGGGGATTGTGGGGAAATGTGTACTTTTACCGTCGCTTATTATAATAAGGTAACAATGATACGTTTTTTGGGCAACATAGAAGCAAAAACCGACGCTAAGGGACGCGTATTTATCCCCGCCGGATTCCGGAAGCAGCTGCAATCTGCCTCCGAAGAGAGGCTTGTGCTGCGCAAAGACGTATTCCAGGATTGCCTCATACTCTATCCGGAAAGTGTCTGGTTCAAGACCCAAAACCAGTTGCGGAAACGCCTGAACAAGTGGAACGCCCGACACCAACAAATCTTCCGGCAGTTTGTGAGCGATGCAGAAATTGTGGTTCCTGACGGGAACGGACGTATCCTGCTGCCCAAGCGTTATCTGCAAATGGCAGGCATACAGAATGACGTACGCTTCATCGGTATGGATAACACCATCGAAATCTGGGCCAAAGAGAAAGCCGAACAACCGTTTATGAAACCTGAAGAATTCGGCGAGGCACTGCAAGACATCCTGGGCGATGAAGATTATTGGGAAGACGAAGAGGAGTAAAAGGAGTGAAGAACAAACAGTTGATTGAAAATCGGATGGAAAAAGAAGAATTGATATACCACGTACCAGTACTACTGATGCCGAGCGTGGACGGAATGGATATCCGCCCGGACGGGACGTATGTAGACGTTACCTTTGGTGGTGGAGGACACTCGCGCGAAATACTGTCGCGGCTGGGAGACGGCGGACGATTGCTGGGATTCGACCAGGACGAAGATGCAGAACAGAATATCGTGAACGATCCGCATTTCATCTTCGTACGGAGCAATTTCCGGTATCTGCACAATTTCCTGCGTTATCATGGGATTGAAGAGGTAGATGCCATACTCGCCGACCTGGGTGTATCTTCGCACCACTTCGACGACTGTGAACGGGGATTTTCATTCCGTTTTGACGGTGCACTGGACATGCGCATGAACAAACGGGCGGGATATACTGCGGCTGACATCATCAACAACTATGACGAAGAACGGCTGGCTGACATCTTCTATCTGTATGGAGAACTGAAAAACAGCCGTAAACTGGCATCCGCACTCGTGAAAGCACGGGGTAAACAGAAGATTACGACCATTGCAGAGTTCTTGGAGGTTGTGAAACCCTTCTTCGGCCGCGAACGGGAGAAAAAAGAGCTTGCCAAAGTCTTTCAAGCATTGCGCATCGAAGTCAACCAGGAGATGGAAGCACTAAAAGAGATGTTATATGCCGCAACCGAAGCTTTGAAACCGGGTGGGCGACTGGTGATAATCACCTACCACTCACTGGAAGACCGGATGGTGAAGAATATGATGAAGACCGGAAACGTGGAAGGCAAGATGGAGAAAGACTTCTTCGGAAACGTGCAGTCTCCCTTCCGGTTGGTGAACAACAAGGTGATCGTGCCAGATGAAGCTGAAATAGAACGCAACCCAAGGTCGAGAAGTGCCAAACTGAGGATAGCGGAGAAGAAGTGACGACAATGTTTAGAGTTGAAACGATTAGTGACGAAAGAAATGGAAGAAAAACAAGGATACGAAAATACAGAGCAGACAGAAAAGGCGAAGAAGACAAAAGGGCATACTTCGCTGAAGAATATCATCGGAGGCGATATTCTCGCCACGGACTTTTTCCGCCGTCAGACCAAAATGCTGGTGTTGATCGTGGTGCTGGTACTGTTCTATATACACAACCGTTATGCCTGCCAGCAACAGATGATAGAGATAGACAAACTGAAAAAAGAACTCATAGACATTAAATACGATGCCCTCACCCGCAGTTCGGAGCTGATGGAACGGAGTCGGCAATCGCGTATCGAAGAGTACATCGCAACCAAAGAGAGCGATTTGCAAACTTCAACCAATCCACCGTATTTAATCAGATAAGGCAAGGTAAGAAAAAGGTTTAGTCAACCCCAATAAAAGAATGGCAGTAAACAGGAAAAATATCATGATCCGCTATTTCTTCGTAGTCCTCATCATGGGACTGCTCGGGATAGCTATTATCATAAAAGCCGCAATCATCATGTTTGCCGAAAGGAAATACTGGCATGATGTGGCGGACCGTTTCGTCAAGGAGAATGTGACCGTCAAACCCAACCGCGGGAATATCCTTTCCGCCGACGGCAAGCTGATGGCAAGCTCCCTGCCCGAATACCGCATATACATGGACTTCAAGGCAGGAGGATACACCAAAGATACCATGTTAGTGAACCATCTGAACGAGATTTGCGAAGGGTTGCACAAAATATTCCCCGACAAAAGCGTCGCCGAATTTAAAGCACACCTTCAGAAAGGACGCAAAAAGGGCAGCCGAAACTACCTGATTTATCCGAAACGAATCTCATATATTCAATATAAGGAAGCAAAACGGTTACCCGTATTCAACCTGAACAAGTACAGAGGGGGATTCCACGAACAGACGTACAACCAGCGCAAAAAGCCTTTCGGCTCACTCGCTGCCCGTACGCTGGGCGACCTTTATGCCGACACCGCACAGGGGGCAAAGAATGGTATCGAACTCTCGTTCGACACCTTGCTGAAAGGACGTAACGGCATCACCCATCGGCAGAAAGTGAGAAACAAATACCTGAACATCACGGATATTGCTCCCGTGGATGGCTGCGACATCATAACCACTCTCGATGTAGGCATGCAAGACATCTGCGAAAAAGCGTTGGTAGACAAGCTGAAAGAGATCAATGCCAACGTAGGTGTCGCCGTACTGATGGAAGTGGAGACCGGTGAAATCAAAGCGATAGTCAACATGACAAAAGCTGGAGACGGAAGATACTACGAGATGCGCAACAACGCTATCAGCGACATGATGGAACCAGGCTCTACTTTCAAGACCGCCTCCATCATGGTGGCATTGGAGGATGGGAAAATCACTCCGGATACGGAAGTGGATACAGGCAACGGCATCATGAACATGTACGGAAGCCAAATGAGGGATCACAACTGGCACCGAGGAGGATATGGAAAAATCGACGTTACACGCATACTGGAAGTATCCTCCAACATAGGCGTCTCCTACCTCATCGACAAATACTACAAGGACAATCCGCAAAAGTATGTAGATGGGTTGAAGCGTATGGGCATCGACCAAACTCTTCAACTCCAGATTTCCGGAGAAGGGAAACCGAATATCAAAGGACCCAAAGAGAAGTATTTTGCCAAAACCACTCTGCCTTGGATGAGTATCGGGTATGAGACACAGATTCCGCCTCTCAATATCCTAACCTTCTATAATGCTATTGCCAACAATGGCGTTATGGTTCGCCCTAAATTCGTGAAAGCGGCAGTGAAGGATGGCGAAGTGGTGGAAGAATACCCCACTGAGGTGATAAATTCGAAGATATGCTCCGACCACACCCTGGCGCAGATACGCGAAATTCTGGAGAAAGTCGTTTCACAGGGACTGGCAAAGCCGGCAGGAAGCAAGCAGTTTGCCGTGGCAGGCAAGACCGGCACGGCACAGATTTCTCAGGGTACAGGCGGATATAAAAGCGGACAGGTCAACTATCTGGTTAGCTTCTGTGGTTATTTCCCGGCAGATGCCCCGAAGTACAGCTGTATCGTTTCCATCCAAAAGCCGGGTCTTCCCGCTTCGGGAGGTCAGATGGCAGGTAGCGTATTCGGAAAAATTGCCGAAAGAGTGTATGCAAAAAATCTGCGGTTCGACATCCGGAGCGCCATAGATAGCACTACGAATGTCATTCCTGTCGTAAAAGCCGGAGAGATGAACGAAGCTTTACAGGTTTTGCACAGCCTGGACGTCCCCGTACAGAAACACTTCTCTTCGCACAAAGGAGAGAAAACGTGGGGACATACTCAGGCTTCGCCCAACTCTGTCATACTGCAGAGCAAGGAAGAAAACAACCCGAATGTCGTTCCCAGTGTCATCGGAATGGGAGCGAAAGATGCAGTCTTCTTACTGGAAAGTAGAGGGCTGAAAGTGAGACTAAACGGAGTAGGAAAAGTGAAACAGCAGTCAATACCGATCGGCAATCGTGTGGTAAAAGGGCAAACAGTGTTCCTTACCCTTCGCTGACAGAGGATAAGCAGTTGGTTTTAGAAAAAGAGCATAATATATATATAATAAGGTATGGTATTAAGAGAATTACTGAGGACAATACAACCGATACAAATTATCGGAAGCACAGAAGCGGAAATAACGGGAGTGAACATAGACTCTCGCCAGATAGAAGCCGGACATTTGTTTATGGCCATGCGCGGCACCCAGACGGACGGCCACACTTACATTTCTGCTGCAATAGAGAAAGGAGCTGTCGCCGTGCTTTGTGAAGACGTGCCTGAGACGCAAAAAGAGGGTGTTACTTATATTCAAGTGAAGGATAGCGAAGATGCCGTAGGCAAGGTAGCTACTGCTTTCTACAACGATCCGACCTCCAAGATAGAGTTGGTAGGCGTGACCGGAACAAACGGGAAAACTACCATCGCCACCTTATTATATCATACCTTCCGTTATTTTGGTTACAAAGTAGGCTTGATATCCACCGTCTGCAACTACATAGACGACCTGCCCATACCGACCGAGCATACCACTCCAGACCCCATCACCTTGAACCGGCTGCTGGGACAGATGGCGGACGCCGGATGCAAATATGTCTTTATGGAAGTCAGTTCACACTCTATCGCTCAGAAACGCATCAGCGGCCTGCGTTTTGCAGGAGGTATCTTCTCCAACCTGACGCGTGACCATTTGGACTATCACAAGACAGTGGAGAACTACCTGAAAGCTAAAAAGAAGTTTTTTGACGATATGCCCAAGAATGCATTCTGCCTGACTAACCTAGATGATAAGAATGGACTTGTCATGACGCAGAACACCCGTTCTAAAGTGTACACCTACTCTTTGCGAAGCCTCTCCGACTTCAAAGGCAAGATTCTGGAGTCGCATTTCGAAGGGATGCTTCTCGACTTCAATAATCAGGAACTGGCAGTCCACTTTATCGGACGTTTCAATGCCTCAAACCTGTTAGCCGTGTTTGGTGCCGCCGTATTGCTCGGCAAGAAGGAGGAAGATGTATTGGTTGCGCTCAGCACCCTGCACCCGGTTGCCGGACGTTTCGACGCTATCCGCTCGCCAAAGGGGTATACCGCCATCGTGGATTATGCACATACACCGGATGCACTCGTCAATGTATTGAATGCGATTCATGGCGTGCTCGAAGGAAAAGGGAAAGTCATCACCGTAGTAGGTGCAGGCGGTAACCGCGACAAAGGCAAACGCCCCATCATGGCGAAAGAAGCCGCTAAAGCAAGCGACCGCGTGATCATTACTTCCGATAATCCGCGCTTCGAAGAGCCGCAAGACATCATCAACGATATGCTTGCCGGACTGGACAAGGACGATATGCGAAAAACCATCAGCATAGCCGACCGACGCGAAGCCATTAAGACAGCCTGTATGCTGGCACAGCCTGGCGATGTAATTCTTGTAGCCGGAAAAGGGCATGAAAACTATCAGGAGATAAAAGGAGTGAAACACCACTTCGATGACAAAGAGGAACTGATGCAAGTCTTTAAGTCCTGAGTTTATGAGTTCCAGAGTCCTCGGATTCTCGAATCACTCACAATTCTAAGAGGTAACAAGGTTAAAGGCTCAACGGCTAAAAAGCCCCAAAACTTTAAAGAATAGAAACTTAAAGACCTAAGAATTTAAGAACCTAAAAAATTAGAAACTTAAAATGCTATATTATTTATTTCAATGGTTGGATAAATATGACATTCCCGGTGCGGGTATGTTCGGATATACATCATTTCGGGCACTAATGGCGATCATCTTGTCGTTACTCATCTCAAGCATCTGGGGCGACCGTTTCATCAAACTGCTGAAGCGGAAACAGATCACGGAAACGCAGCGCGATTCCCGTATCGACCCGTTCGGGGTAAACAAAGTAGGCGTGCCGAGCATGGGTGGTGTGATTATCATCGTTGCCATCCTCATCCCATGCCTGTTGCTAGGTAAACTGGAAAATGTCTACATGATCCTGATGCTTATCACCACGATATGGCTGGGATCACTGGGATTTGCCGACGATTACATCAAGATCTTCAAGAAAGACAAGGAAGGCCTGCACGGAAAATTCAAGATCATCGGGCAGGTAGGTTTAGGATTGATTGTCGGTTTGACGCTTTACCTCAGTCCGCAGGCAGTCATTCGAGAAAACATCGAGGTACAAAAGCCTGGACAGGAAATGCAGGTGATTCATGCCAGACAGGACATCAAGTCCACACAGACCACTATTCCATTTTTCAAGAGCAACAACCTGGACTATGCCGACCTCGTAGGCTTTATGGGCGAACATGCACAAGCTGCCGGTTGGGTATTATTTGTGATCATCACAATCTTTGTAGTGACAGCAGTCAGCAACGGAGCAAACCTGAACGACGGCATGGACGGAATGGCAGCAGGAAACTCTGCAATCATCGGACTGGCTTTAGGAATACTGGCATACGTATCCAGCCACATCCAATATGCCGGCTATCTGAACATCATGTATATACCAGGATCGGAAGAACTGGTGATCTTTATCTGTGCCTTCATTGGTGCCCTGATCGGTTTTTTATGGTATAATGCTTATCCGGCACAAGTGTTCATGGGTGATACGGGTAGCCTGACAATTGGAGGAATCATAGCAGTGATTGCCATCATCATACACAAAGAGTTACTGATTCCCATCCTTTGCGGTGTGTTCTTGGTAGAGAATCTATCAGTCATCATGCAACGGTTCTATTATAAGACAGGAAAACGGAAAGGAGTGAAACAACGGCTATTCAAGCGGGCGCCCATTCACGATCACTTCCGCACGTCCATGAGCCTGATAGAGCCGGGGTGCACAGTGAAGTTCACGACACCGGAACAATTGTTCCATGAGTCGAAGATTACAGTCCGCTTTTGGATTGTGACTATTGTGTTAGCAGCAATAACGATTATAACATTAAAAATCAGATAACAGTGTTACTGGTTGCAAGCTATAAGCTGCAAGTGCTCGCTACCGGTAACCGATAAAAAACAAACTTGTAGCAACTGTCAGCCCCTGTTACAAACAGTAACCCGTAGCTGGCAGACAGTAATTGAAAAAAACATGAGTAGAATTGTTGTATTAGGAGCTGGAGAAAGCGGTGCAGGTGCCGCCGTACTTGCCAAAGTGAAAGGGTTTGATACGTTCGTATCCGACATGTCAGCCATCAAAGACAAGTACAAGGCATTGCTGAACAAGTATGACATTGCCTGGGAAGAGGGACAACACACAGAGGAATTGATTTTGAACGCTGATGAGGTGGTGAAAAGTCCCGGTATCCCCAACGATGCTCCGATGATACTGAAACTGAAAGAACAAGGCACGCCCATTATCTCTGAGATAGAGTTTGCCGGGCGCTACACTGCCGCTAAAATGATTTGTATTACCGGGTCTAACGGTAAGACCACTACCACCTCGCTCATTTACCATATTTTCAAGAGTGCAGGACTGAATGTGGGCTTGGCGGGAAACATCGGCAACAGCCTTGCCTTGCAAGTGGCAACGGAACAACATGATTATTATGTAATTGAACTTAGTTCTTTCCAGCTGGATAACATGTACAACTTCCGCGCCAACATTGCCGTATTGATGAACATCACACCCGACCATTTGGACCGTTACGACCATTGCATGCAGAAGTATGTGGACGCCAAGTTCCGCATCACGCAAAACCAGACATCGGAAGATGCCTTCATTTTCTGGAACGATGACCCTATCATCAAGCGCGAACTGGCAAAACATGGGCTGCGCGCCCACCTCTATCCGTTCTCTGCCGTAAAAGAAGACGGTGTCATCGCATACGTAGAAGACGGAGAAGTGGAAATCAATGAACCGATAGCCTTCAATATGGAACAAGAAAGGCTTGCCCTGCAAGGTACGCACAATCTGTATAATTCGCTTGCTGCCGGTATCTCTGCCAATCTTGCCGGAATAAAGAATGAGTATATCCGTAAGGCATTGTCCGACTTCAAAGGTGTAGAACATCGATTGGAAAAGGTAGCAACCGTACGCGGGGTAGAGTTTATCAACGATTCCAAGGCTACAAACGTGAACTCATGTTGGTATGCTTTGCAAAGCATGAAGACCAAAACCGTGCTCATCTTGGGTGGGAAAGACAAAGGTAACGACTATACAGAAATAGAAGACTTGGTACGCGAAAAGTGCTCTGCACTGGTCTACATGGGATTGCACAATGAAAAGTTGCACGACTTCTTCGACCGCATGGGATTGCCCGTTGCCGAGGTGCAAACCGGTATGAAGGATGCTGTAGACGCCGCCTATCGCCTGGCAAAGAAAGGTGAAACGGTGTTGTTAAGTCCCTGTTGTGCCAGTTTCGACCTCTTCAAGAGTTATGAGGACCGCGGTGACCAGTTCAAAGAGTGCGTAAGAGCATTATAATTTTAATTACTAATTTTGTGAAGCATTGGATTTATTAAAAAGCATATTTAAAGGCGACAAGGTCATCTGGATCATTTTCCTTTTCCTTTGTATCATTTCTATCATAGAAGTGTTCAGTGCCGCGTCTACCCTGACGTATAAAAGCGGAGACCACTGGGGACCAATCACACAACACAGTATCCTACTGATGGTAGGTGCAGTCATTGTGGTGTTGGTGCACAATATACCTTATAAATGGTTTCAGGTCTTTCCGGTATTTCTGCTTCCGATCTCTATCGGATTGCTTGCCTTTGTCATGCTGATGGGTATCGTTACCGGTGACCGTGTTAACGGTGCCGCCCGCTGGATGACATTCATGGGAATCCAGTTCCAGCCATCGGAGATAGCTAAAATGGCAGTTGTCATTGTCACCGCTTTCATTCTCTCGAAGGGACAAGATGAAGACGGTGCCAGTCCGAAGGCCTTCAAGCGCATCATGATAATCACTTGCATCGTTTGCGGACTTATCCTACCGGAGAATTATTCGACAGGAATATTGCTGTTCGGCACGGTTTATCTGATGATGTTCATCGGACGGGTATCTGCCCGCAAACTATTGATACTGGGAGGAGGGCTTCTCGCTTTTGTTGCGATATTTGTCACCTTTCTGCTGGCCACGCCAAACGATACCCTTGAAAAGATTCCAATGGGCCATCGTTTCACGACAGTAAAATCTCGTATAGCCGACTTCACGGACAAAGGAGAAATACCTGCCGCCAAATATGACATAGACGGAAATGCACAGGTAGCGCATGCCCGCATAGCCGTAGCCACAAGCAATGTCGTCGGCAAAGGTCCGGGCAACTCTGTACAACGCGACTTCTTGAGCCAGGCATTTTCTGATTTTATTTATGCCATTATTATTGAAGAATTGGGGTTGGTGGGTGGAATTGTTGTCGTGTTTCTCTACATCTGTCTGCTGATACGTGTAGGACGCATTGCTAGAAAGTGTGACCGTACTTTTCCGGCTTTCCTGATTACAGGGATCGCCTTGTTGCTTGTCACGCAAGCACTGTTCAATATGATGGTAGCCGTAGGATTGGCTCCCGTCACGGGACAACCGCTTCCACTTATCAGCAAAGGCGGAACTTCCACATTCATCAACTGCGCTTATATCGGCATGATATTGAGTGTGAGCCGCTATACTGCAAGATTAGATGAACAACAAAAGAACGGCGCGCAAACACCAATGCAGATAGAAGCCCTCAGTGAGGAAAACAGTGATGTGCAAACAGCTGCCGAACCGACTGCTGAAGTATTGAACAGTGATGCTGAATTTGAATAAATTAAAGCTAATAGAAGACTGGATATGGAAACTAAGAATAACGGGCCGCGCATCATCATCAGCGGCGGAGGTACAGGAGGACACATCTTCCCCGCAGTATCTATTGCCAATGCTATCAAGGAGCTTCGGCCTGACGCCGAAATCCTCTTTGTAGGTGCAGAAGGACGAATGGAGATGCAACGTGTGCCCGATGCAGGATATAAAATCATCGGTTTGCCCGTTGCCGGGTTCGACCGAAAACATTTATGGAAAAATGTTGCTGTTATCGTGAAATTACTGCGAAGCCAGTGGAAGGCGCGCAAGATAGTAAAAGAATTCCGCCCGCAAGTGGCCGTAGGTGTAGGAGGTTATGCCAGTGGTCCTACCCTGAAGGTGGCAGGCATGATGGGGGTGCCAACTCTGATACAAGAGCAAAACTCCTATGCAGGAGTAACTAACAAGTTGTTAGCCCAAAAGGCACGTAAAATTTGCGTGGCATATAACGGAATGGAGAAATTCTTCCCCGCTGACAAGATCATTATAACCGGAAACCCTGTCCGCCAGAATTTGCTGGCTAACAAACCGGAGCATGGAGAAGCAGTAGCTTCCTTTGGTTTCAATCCGCAAAAGAAAACCATACTGATATTAGGAGGCAGTCTCGGTGCACGTAGTATCAATCAGACAATGATTGCCGCACTGGATGCTATAAAAGCACATAGCAACGTCCAGTTTATCTGGCAAACGGGAAAGATATACATCCAACAAATCAAGGATGCCATTACTACGGCAACCGGAGAAGCCGTACGCAATTCGCGTATTTCAGCGATCCCGAACCTGTATGTAGCGGATTTCATCAAAGACATGTCCAGTGCATATTCGGCTGCTGATCTGGTTATTTCACGTGCTGGAGCCGGTTCCATATCTGAATTTTGCCTATTAGGCAAACCTGTTATTCTGGTACCTTCTCCTAATGTGGCAGAAGACCATCAAACAAAGAATGCCTTGGCGCTGGTAGATAAAGAAGCGGCTATCTATGTGAAAGACGCAGATGCAATGGAACAATTAGTCTCTACTGCTCTTGAGACAGTGGCCGACGATGAAAAACTAAAGGTTCTGAGTAAGAACATATCCACATTGGCTTTGCCTGACTCGGCAGCTATAATTGCAAAAGAAGTATTGAAACTGGCAGCATGTAGCCCGGATGAATAACAGTCCTGCACCTGCACTAAGAGCATAATGTGCGTATGGACAAGAAACTATCGCCCATATATACTGCCAGATAATTAAAATAAGAAAGAACATGCTGAATATAGAGAACATCAAATCCGTATATTTTGTTGGCGCCGGCGGCATTGGCATGAGCGCCTTGATACGTTATTTCCTATCAAAAAACAAACTCGTTGCCGGCTACGACCGTACACCGAGCGAACTGACCAAAAACCTGAAGGAAGAAGGTGCACAAATACATTATGAAGAGAATGTAGCCCTTATCCCCGAAGCCTGCAAAGACCAGACTACAACATTAGTGGTATACACTCCGGCCGTGCCACAAGAGCATGCCGAACTGGTCTATTTCCGCAACAACGGTTTTGAAATACAGAAACGTGCACAAGTTCTGGGAACCATCACGCATAGCAGCAAGGGTTTGTGCGTTGCTGGAACACATGGTAAAACCACTACCAGCACAATGGCAGCCCATTTTCTTCACCAATCACACGTAGGATGTACGGCGTTTCTCGGAGGTATTTCCAAGAACTATGGAACCAACTTACTGTTATCTTCATGTAGCCCCTACACAGTTATCGAAGCAGATGAGTTTGACCGTTCATTCCATTGGCTGTCACCTTATATGAGCGTAATTACGGCTACGGATCCTGATCATCTGGACATCTACGGCACCGAAGAAGCCTATTTAGAAAGTTTCCGACACTATACTACTCTCATTCAACCAGGCGGTGCCTTGATTATCCATAAAGGAATAAGTCTGCAACCGGCAACAAATCCCGACGTACGCGTTTACACCTATTCACGTACAGAAGGTGACTTCCATGCTGAGAATATCCGTATCGGAAATGGCGAAATCCTCATCGACTTTGTAACTCCCGATACACGCATCAACGACATCTGTTTAGGTGTACCCGTCAGTATCAATATCGAAAATGGCATAGCAGCTATGGCGCTTGCCCACCTTAACGGTGTAACAGACGAAGAGATCAAACGTGGCATGGAAAGTTTCCGCGGTGTAGACCGCCGTTTCGACTTCAAGATCAAGAATGACAAGGTGGTATTCCTGAGCGACTACGCCCATCACCCTGCCGAAATAGCCCAAAGTGTAAAGTCTATCCGCGACCTGTATCAGGACAGAAAGATCACAGCTATCTTTCAACCGCATCTTTATACACGTACTCGTGATTTCTATAAGGACTTTGCCGACAGTTTGTCTCTGCTCGATGAAGTAATTCTCACAGATATCTATCCGGCTCGTGAACAACCTATCCCCGGTGTCAGCAGCAAATTGATATATGACAATCTGCGTTCGGGTATTGCAAAATGCATGTGTAGAAAAGAAGATATATTGGAGTTGCTCTCCCAAAAACAGATTGAAGTTCTGATCACGTTAGGTGCCGGTGACATTGACAATTATGTACCCGAAATTACAAAACAACTTAATTCGAGAATATAAGGATAAAGCATGAAAAATTTAGTTGCGTATCTTTCATACTTACATAACGTAACTAAATACTCATTCTTTATTCTTAATTCTTCATTAATATAAAGATTATGCTAAAGCGAATCCTATTACTCATCGTTCTGCTGCTCATCAGCACATATCTGGTGGTAGCCATCACAGCTTTCAACCGGAAGCCTGCCGGTCAGGTGTGTCATGACATGGAATTGGTTATCCGGGATACAGCTTACGCCAGTTTTATAACCAAAAAGGAGGTGACGGGCATACTGGAGAAGAAAGATATTCTCCCCATAGGCAAACCCATGGACCACATTCGCAGCAAAACTCTGGAAAAAGAACTTGCACAACATCCCCTTATCGATGAAGTGGAATGTTATAAGACTCCCAGTGGAAAGATCTGCGTAGAGGTTAGCCAACGGGTTCCCATCCTAAGAGTGATGAGTACCAACGGAGAAAACTACTATCTGGACAACAAAGGAGAAGTGATGCCTCCCAATGCAAAATGTATCGCCCATCTTGCCATTGTAACTGGAAAAGCAGAAAAGTCGTTTACCATGAGGTATTTATATAAGTTTGGTGTATTTTTGCAGAACAATAAGTTTTGGAACGCACAAATCGAGCAGATACATGTGCTTCCCGACCGAAATGTGGAACTGGTACCGCGCGTAGGGAACCACATCATCTATTTGGGCAAGTTAGACGATTTTGAGCATAAGCTCGATCGGGTAAAGACTTTCTATGAGAAAGGGTTAAATAAGGTAGGCTGGAACAAATATTCTCGCATCAACGTTGAATTTAGCAACCAGATTATCTGTACAAAACGAAAAGAATAAGTGAACAAGAAGACAAGCGAACAAGTTAGCAAAGCATTTGTTTCTATGATTTGTCTACTTGTCAATTAAATAATATAAAAAAATATGGCAACAACAGAATTTATCGCTGCTATTGAATTAAGTTCTTCCAAGATTTCCGGCATTGCAGGAAAGAAGAATGGTGACGGAAGCATGCAAGTGCTGGCTTATGCGCGTGAAGATGCCACTTCGTTTATTCACAAAGGAGTCATCTACAACATTGACAAAACCGCACAAGCCCTGACCTCCATCATCAATAAACTGGAAAGTCAACTGAATAACTCCATTGCCAAAGTATATGTCGGCATCAGCGGACAGTCATTGCGCACGGTAAAGAACACGGTAAGCCGTGTACTCGAAGAAGAAGGGATTATCTCGCAAGAGTTGGTTGATGCAATCTGTGACGAGAACCTCGAGATCCCATTGATAGACATGAGCGTGCTGGATGTGGCACCGCAAGAATATAGAATTGATAATAATTACCAAGCCGACCCAGTGGGCGTGGCTGGTAAACGCATCACTGGTAACTTCCTGAATATTGTGGCACGTGCTTCGCTCAAAAAGAATCTGGAACACAGCTTTGAACAAGCCAAAGTGGAGATTGCCGATTTGGTTATTGCGCCAACAGCTTTGGCAAAGGCTGTACTGACCGAAAGCGAGATGCGCTCCGGTTGCGCATTGATAGACTTTGGGGCAGATACTACTACTATACAAGTTTACAAGAACAACATCCTCCGTTTCCTCAGCGTGCTTCCGTTGGGTGGAAATAATATCACCCGTGACATCACCTCCCTGCACATGGAAGAGACCGAAGCCGAAATACTGAAACAGAAGTATGGCGACCTGCTCTACAAAGAAGAAGAAAGTGAGACCCCTGCTGTCTGCCTACTGGAAGACGGTCGCAGCATAGAAATCAATGCATTGAATAACATCATTGAAGCACGTGCCGAAGAAATCATTGCTAACGTATGGAACCTGTTGCAACTGTCTGGCTATGAAGACAAGCTACTGGCAGGTATCATCCTCACAGGCGGAGGTGCTAATCTAAAAAATATGGAAACAGTATTCCATAAACGCTGTAAGATTGACAAGGTGAAAACCGCGAGGTTCATCCACAATAGCATTTATGGTTTTAACGATGTACTGAAGAAAGACGGTATGCAGAATACACTGCTCGGATTGCTTGCTGCAGGAAACGAGAATTGCTGCCTGCAAGAAGTGAAACCTACTCCTGCCGCCAACGTTACCCCTTCGAAATCTGTCGATATGTTTGAAGACGATGAAGCCCTAAAAGAACAGGAAGTTGCCGCTCGTGCAGCGAAAGCCCAACGAGAGAAGGAAGAAAAGGAACGCCGTGAACGGGAGCGTAAGGAGAAAGAACGTAGAGAAAAAGAAGAGAAGAAGAAAAAGAAAAAAGAAGGTCCTAACTGGTTTGAGAAAGCTTTTGTTAGAATTTCAAATGAAATTTTCTCGGAGAGTGATGATATAAAGTGAATTCTGAATTTCAAATTATGACTTATAATATATAAAGTACGATATATGTCGCATGGCAATTCATAATTCATCAATCCTATAACGTATAAACAAAATTATAAATCACATAAATTCCATTAATCATGGACGATATAGTACAATTCGATTTCCCGACAGATTCCCCAAAGATTATCAAAGTAATCGGTGTAGGTGGTGGTGGTGGAAATGCCGTCAATCACATGTATCGGGAAGGTATACATGATGTGACATTCGTTCTGTGTAACACGGACAACCAAGCGTTGAAAGCCTCTCCCGTTCCCGTGAAACTGCAACTGGGCCGTTCTATCACTGAGGGGTTAGGAGCAGGAAACCGTCCCGAACGTGCCCGCGAAGCTGCCGAAGAGAGTAGCGAAGAGATCAAAGCATTGTTGGACGATGGGACAAAGATGGTATTCATCACTGCCGGAATGGGTGGAGGAACCGGAACGGGAGCTGCTCCCGTCATCGCCCGCATCGCCAAAGAAATGGATATCCTCACCGTCGGCATTGTCACCATACCTTTCATTTTCGAGGGTGAGAAGAAAATCATCCAGGCACTGGACGGCGTGGAACGTATCGCCCAGCATGTAGATGCACTACTGGTCATCAACAACGAGCGCTTACGGGAAATCTATTCCGACCTTACATTTATAAATGCTTTTGGAAAAGCAGATGATACGTTGTCCATTGCTGCTAAGAGTATTGCTGAAATCATCACCATACGCGGAACGGTGAATCTAGACTTTGCCGATGTGAAAACCATACTCAAGGACGGTGGTGTAGCAATCATGAGTACCGGTTTCGGTGAAGGAGAAAGCCGTGTGACAAAAGCCATTGACGATGCCCTACATTCGCCGTTACTGAACAACAACGATATTTTTAACGCCAAGAAGGTGATGCTGAACGTATCCTTCTGCGAAACTTCAGAACTCATGATGGAAGAGATGAACGAAATACATGAATTCATGAGTAAGTTCCGCGAAGGTGTAGAGGTCATATGGGGTGTAGCAATGGACAATACACTGGAAACCAAAGTAAAGATTACCGTACTTGCCACCGGATTCGGCGTAGAAGATGTTCCCGGCATGGATAGCGTGCTCGAAAAACGTAGTCAAGAGGAAGAAGAACGGCAACTTCAACTGGAAGAAGAAAAAGAAAAGAACAAAGAGCGTATCCGCAAGGCATACGGTGAAAGTGCCAGTGGCATCGGGAGCAAGAACGTCCGCAAACGCCGTCATATCTACATCTTCAATCCTGAGGATCTGGATAATGCCGACATCATCAACATGGTAGAAGACTCGCCCACCTATCTGCGCGATAAAACCACGCTGAGCAATATCAAGACCAAAGCAGCTGCCGAAATAGCAACAGAAGAAGCGCAAGTAAAAGAAGATTTAGGAGGAGTGATTACTTTTTGAACCGAAAGTTGAGAGTCAGGAGTTAAGCATCGAAAAGCGGTTGCGTCTTCATGCCACACAGCAATTCTTAACTCCCAGCTTCCAGCATGCAACTTATAAATAATAGTATTATGGATTTATTTGAAAAAGTCAGCGAAGACATTAAAAACGCAATGAAAGCCAAAGACAAAGTGGCTCTCGAAACACTTAGAAACATAAAAAAGGTATTTCTGGAAGCAAAAACCGCTCCAGGTGCCAATGATACCCTAACTGACGATGCAGCATTAAAAATCATGCAGAAACTAACGAAGCAGGGCAAAGATGCAGCAGAAATCTACGTACAGCAGGGACGCCAAGATCTGGCAGATGCCGAATTGGCACAAGTGAAAGTAATTGAAGCCTACCTGCCCAAACAGATGTCGGCAGAAGAGCTGGAAGCTGCATTGAAGGAAATCATCGCCGAAACCGGCGCCACCAGTGGAAAAGACATGGGTAAAGTGATGGGAGTTGCTTCCAAAAAGCTTGCCGGACTTGCAGAAGGACGTGCCATTTCTGCCAAAGTAAAAGAACTACTGGGATAAAATCCGTCTTTTATTAAGCTCATACAAGCCATACTTTCTTGGGTATGTATCAAAACTCACCTAATAAGAAAGCATGGCTTGTTTCTTTTTCTCAAGTAGAGGAAGCCGAATGCGATCTACATTGCGCAGATACAAAATAAGCCATCAGTCTGCATCAAAGAGTTCTTTAAGAACCTCAAGCGACTTCAAGACCGGAAAGCCAGGCAAGTGAAAACGATAAAATTCATTCATTATCGTAAGGCAACGTACGCGCTCGGTGCGGTGCATGGAGAAAAGATGCATCGTATCATAATTCATACGCATCAACACCGTCAGTTGCGCTGCCTCCTCAGGTAGCAGGTACGAAGAATGGAACTGCGGACGCAAGGGAGTGAAACAGGCACTCTGCAAATCGAAGTAATCGCCACTATGATAATTGTCTAAATTGGGATATAACCCCAAGAAACGAGACAGACGCATCTGAAAAACCAAATGGAAATTGGCATAACTGTCGCGACACTCATCCAGCCAGATAATGGAATGCTGCAAATAAGCAAACAACGGACGATTCTCCGCCTCCTCACGCACGGCATAATATAGAAATTCCGAAAGAAACAGAGCAATAGCCGACTTGTACGGATCGTAGGGTATAGTAGAAAACGGATAAAAAGATTTAGCTTCCTTTATTTTATATAGGTTGGCATTCGGAGGGAAGTCCGCCTCCAACTCCACCAAAGCCAGCGGTTGAAACAAGACCGACTTCACCGTTGTCTTGCGCGAGCGTGGTATTCTCACAATGAACGAGGCACGCCCCACAACCTCCGTATAGAGATCGGCAATAAAGGAAGTATCGTTATATTTCAGGGTACGCAACACGATACCCAACGTTTTCTGTAGCATCACTCAATTACGATTTTAAAACTAATCAAGTAACAAAACTACAAAAAAAGACGGAAACAGCGAGAAGAAACAGAAGAAGAAATAGTATCCCATATCACGAACATACCGGATATAACTTCATTATACAAAATGTGTAGATTCACCACACTGAATACACAGGCTTACCATGTACGCTCCATATCCCCAACAAGACCAAGTAACCAACGGAATAATAAAAACCGCGTTCTCTCGCCTGAGAACACAATAAGCCACAAAACAACCCTCCTTTTTGAAGAGCCAAAACTAGAAATTCCCAATATCCAACTCCGAAAGCCATGAAATTGCGTACAAATGGAAGGAAAAAAGCAAAAGCATATCTGACTGATTTTCAACACATATACAATACACCCAAAATAAAAATGCAATAAACCACGTCATTTTTTTCCAAGATTATTTTGTCAATTCAAAAATAGTCCCTACATTTGCAACCGCAAAAGAGAAACAAACCACTCTTTAAGAGCAGAGATGCTCACTAAGGAAGGCCCGTTCGTCTATCGGTTAGGACGCAAGATTTTCATTCTTGAAAGGGGGGTTCGATTCCCCCACGGGCTACAACTAAAAGAATAAACGAACTAAAAACAGATTAGTCGAGATGGCAAATCATAAATCATCACTGAAAAGAATCAGACAAGAAGAAACTAGAAGACTTCACAACAGATATTATGGCAAGACCATGAGAAATGCTGTTAGGAAGCTTCGTTCTACGACCGACAAAGCAGAAGCTACTGCTATGTATCCGGCTGTAACTAAGATGTTGGACAAATTGGCTAAAACCAATGTTATCCATAAAAACAAGGCTAACAACTTGAAATCTAAGTTAGCTCTTTACATCAATAAATTGGGATAAAGATTTAAGTCACATTATATTGAGCGGTCAAGCTTTAGGGCTTGACCGTTTTTTTATGCCCTTCTCTACCTCCCCCTAGTATCCCTGTTGTGTTTAGTAGAAGCTAAAAAGCTGTAAACGAACGAAATTTATGAGATACTTTCGTTTCCCATATCACGACTTTTCACTATATTTGCTCTGTTATTAGAATAAGAAAATTATATTTATGACTGAAGAACAGATTAACTCCAATAACGGGAGCTATTCAGCCGAGAACATTCAGGTTCTGGAAGGGCTGGAGGCCGTCAGGAAGCGTCCCGCAATGTATATTGGTGATATCAGTACAAAAGGACTTCACCATTTGGTTTACGAGGTTGTAGACAACTCTATCGACGAAGCTCTCGCCGGCTATTGCGACCACATCGAAGTAACGATCAATGAAGACAACTCCATCACCGTGCAAGATAACGGACGCGGTATTCCGGTCGACTTCCACGAAAAGGAGAAGAAATCGGCGCTGGAAGTCGTCATGACCGTACTGCATGCCGGTGGTAAATTCGACAAAGGTTCCTACAAAGTGTCCGGTGGTCTCCACGGTGTAGGTGTATCCTGCGTCAATGCCTTGTCCACACATATGACCACACAGGTCTTCCGAAATGGAAAAATCTACCAGCAAGAATATGAATGCGGTCATCCGAAATATGCAGTGAAAGAGGTCGGCACAAGCGACATTACGGGAACGCGTCAGCAATTCTGGCCCGATGGCAGCATCTTTACCGATACCATCTACAATTACGAGATACTTGCCACACGTATGCGCGAGCTTGCCTATCTGAATGCAGGCATCAAGATTACACTGTCCGACCTTCGCGTAAAGGATGAAGAAGGAAACTGCAAAACAGAAATATTCTATTCGGAAGAAGGTCTGAAAGAGTTCGTACGCTACATCGACTCTTCCCGCGAGCACCTGATGAACGACGTGATCTACATCAACACCGAAAAACAAGGCACACCCGTGGAAGTAGCCATCATGTATAACACTTCCTACAGCGAGAACATACACTCCTACGTAAACAATATCAATACCATCGAAGGGGGTACGCACCTGGCCGGCTTCCGCCGCGCGCTGACCCGCACGCTGAAGAAATATGCCGACGACAACAAGATGCTGGAAAAAGCCAAGGTAGAGATAGCCGGCGATGACTTCCGCGAAGGTCTGACAGCTGTCATTTCGATCAAGGTGGCCGAACCGCAGTTTGAAGGACAGACCAAGACGAAGTTGGGAAACAACGAAGTGATGGGAGCCGTAGACCAAGCTGTAGGCGAAGCACTGAGCTACTATCTGGAGGAACATCCGAAGGAGGCAAAGTTGGTGGTAGACAAAGTGATACTGGCTGCGCAGGCACGTGTTGCAGCACGCAAGGCACGCGAATCCGTGCAACGCAAATCGCCGATGTCAGGCGGTGGCATGCCGGGCAAACTTGCCGACTGTTCGAGCAAGGATCCGGAGGAATGCGAATTGTTCCTCGTCGAAGGAGACTCGGCAGGCGGTTCGGCAAAACAGGGTCGCGACCGCAGGTTCCAGGCCATTCTGCCGCTTCGCGGTAAAATCCTGAACGTGGAAAAAGCCATGTGGCACAAAGCATTCGAGAGCGATGAAGTAAACAACATCATACAGGCCATCGGAATACGCTTCGGTGTGGACGGAGAAGACAGCAAGGAAGCCAACATCGACAAACTGCGCTACAAGAAAGTCATCATCATGACCGATGCCGATGTCGACGGAGCACACATCGCCACGCTGATCATGACACTCTTCTTCCGCTATTTCCCGCAAGTGATACGCAGCGGTTACCTGTTCATCGCTACCCCGCCTCTCTACCTCTGCAAGAAAGGTAAAGTGGAAGAATACTGCTGGACAGAACAGCAACGCCAGAAGTTCATCGACACCTACGGCGGCGGTTCGGAAAATGCAGTGCACTCACAACGCTACAAAGGTTTGGGAGAAATGAACCCGGAACAATTGTGGGAGACGACCATGAATCCGGAAAACCGCATGTTGAAACAAGTCAGCATAGAGAATGCCGCTGAAGCAGACTACATCTTCTCCATGCTGATGGGTGACGACGTTGGTCCACGCCGTGATTTTATCGAAAAGAATGCAACGTATGCCAACATCGATGCATAAAAGAAATCAGCGACTAACGGTGCCGGCAGGCAGCCAATGGCTGACCGTTGAGCGCCAGCACGTATTCGCTGAATAACACGTTTTTATTAACCAACCTCACATCTTACAACGAGGAAGTGCCGGACGGACAGGATAATCCTGTTATCCGGCACTTTTCTTTTCGCCCTGTGGAACGAAGAGAACCGTCCCGTAAGATAAAAAAAATCGTCCCACGAGACCGTTTTTTTCATCTCGTGGAACGAATATTTTCACCTCGCGAGACGGATTTTTTTATCTCATGGGACGATTTTTCCCGGCTCACGAGACGATTTCCTTCAATTCATGAGACCGATCAGACATTCTCCTATAACATATCTTGTTTCTTCATCTCCTCTGCCACCAGTTCCAGCTCAGCATACCAATCCTCGCCAAACTTGCGTATTAGCGGTTCTTTCAGAAATTTATATACCGGAAGATTTTCTTTCCGTCCCAGCAGCACAGCTGCCTTGCAGACGTCCCACCGATTATAGTTCACTGCCTTATATGCACCGTAATTCCCTACCCTTATCGGATAGAGATGGCAGGAAACCGGTTTATAGAAGTCAGTCTTACCCTCCCGATAAGCCTTCTCGATGGCACAATAGCAACAGCCTTTTTCGTCATAGCAAGTAAAGACACAATCCTTATTGTTGACAATGGAAGTGACCAAGTCGCCTTCGCAATCTGTATAGACAACACCTTGCTTTTCCAACACGGCGTGTGCCTCTGGCGAAAGTTCATCCCAAATCACCGGAAGCACTTCTTCCAGCTTTTCTACCTCCTCCAACTCCACGGGAGCACCGGCATCCCCCTCAATGCAACATGCACCTTTGCAGGCACCCAAGTCGCAAAGAAATTTCTCACGCAGTACGTCAAAACTTACTACAACATCTCCTATCTGTATCATATAAACATTTTATGGTTGAATAGACAAATCGATCACATAGCAATCGTCCACATAGAAAGTGGTACCTGCATAGCTATGAATCTCAAAAACGAAAGTATTTGCAATAGCCGGAACTCTTATTGTATAGTCAAATAATTTCCATTCCCCTCCTGTATCAGAAAAACGGGGAATCCCATATCCTCCCCCTCTTATAATGTCCAGCGTATCCTCATCATAAAAGGTTCTCAAAACATCGTTGGATATATTGGAAGAAGCACTCTTACGGAAATAGCAATACATCCTCGCTCCATTGCCAGATTCCCCATCCATCAGATAATGATGAACAATCCTGATGCGATGCCCGGGCACAACAGATACAGGCTGGCTAATTAACGCCGTAATTCCTGTCCTCGGTGAGCATAGTTTAGCAGAAGCAGTACCTTCATAAACAATCTCGCGTTCAGCAAATACACATTCTTGCTGTGTGCGCATAGACCAACCATCGAGATACTCCTTACTCCCGAATATTCCACCACTCCATCTCTCACAATTACCGTTAGTCAGCAGATTCATAAGTTGCGTCGGCTCTTCCAGCGGCGGCTGTTCGTCCGTATCCTCCTCTATTTCCTTCACACAGGAAGAACAGACAAGGGTCAAGCAACAAAAAAGTATAAGATAGCAATAATGCATGAATTACCCTAAAAGAATAGAGTGCATCAAAACGTCAACAGTATCCATCTTCAGTTTCAACACACTCTATTCCGGTTTTCGTATATATCTTACTTTATCAAATCCTTACCCGTAATCTCAGCCGGCTGCTCCATGCCGAGAATATGCAGGATAGAAGGAGCCACATCTGCCAGAACACCGTTCTCCACCTTGGCATCCTTGTTTTCCGTTACGTAAACAAAAGGAACAGGATTCAGGGAGTGGGCCGTGTTCGGAGTGCCGTCTTCGTTCAACGCATGGTCAGCGTTGCCGTGGTCGGCAATGATGATGACTTCGTAATCGTTGGCCTTGGCAGCTTCCACAGTATCCTTTACGCATTCGTCGATGGCTTTCACGGCTTTCTCGATAGCACTATAGATGCCGGTATGACCTACCATGTCACCGTTTGCATAGTTCACGACGATGAAGTCGAACTTCTGGGTATTAATAGCTTCTACCAGTTTATCTTTCACCTCGTAAGCGCTCATTTCCGGCTTCAGGTCGTAAGTCGCCACCTTCGGAGAGGGAACCAGAATACGTTCTTCTCCATCGTAGGGAGTCTCGCGGCCACCGTTGAAGAAGAAAGTAACATGAGCATACTTTTCTGTCTCTGCAATGTGCAGCTGCGTCTTGCCCTGAGTAGACAGATACTCGCCCAACGTATTCCGCACATTCTCCTTGTCGAAAAGGATATGAACACCCTTGAACGAAGCATCATACGGGGTCATGCAGTAATACTGCAATCCCGGAATGGTATGCATGCCTTGTTCGGGCATATCCTGCTGCGTCAGTACAATGGTCAACTCTTTGGCACGGTCGTTACGATAGTTGAAGAAGATCACCACGTCGCCTTCCTTGATGGTACCGTCTACATTACCATTGACAATCGGCTTGATAAATTCGTCCGTCACACCTTCGTCATACGATTCTTGCATCGCCTGAACCATATCCGTGGCTACCTTGCCTTCACCGTTCACCAACAGATCGTATGCTACTTTTACACGCTCCCAACGTTTGTCTCTATCCATTGCGTAGAAACGTCCCACGATAGAAGCTACCTTACCGGCAGACTGTGCACAGTGTGCTGTCAGTTCTTCAATAAAGCCCTTACCGCTCTTCGGGTCGGTGTCACGACCGTCCATAAAGCAGTGAATGAACGTATTGTCCAAGCCATATTCCTTAGAAATATCACACAACTTGAAGAGATGGTCCAAAGAACTGTGCACACCACCGTTGGAAGTCAATCCCATGAAGTGGACATTCTTGCTGTTCTCTTTGGCGTAAGAGAAAGCGGAGATCACTTCGGGGTTCTTCAGGATGCTATTGTCTGCGCAGGCACGGTTGATCTTCACCAAATCCTGATATACGATACGGCCGGCGCCGATATTGAGGTGTCCTACCTCCGAGTTACCCATCTGTCCGTCGGGCAATCCCACGTTCTCGCCGCTCGCCTGGAGCTGTGAATGCGGATATGTCGCCAACAGATAGTCCCAGTACGGAGTGGGAGTATTGAAAATCACATCGTCCTTCTGATGGTCGCCACAACCCCAACCATCGAGAATCATTAAAAGAGCTTTCTTTGCCATAATATTAATCGAAATTTAATTGTACAATTATCTATATCTGTCCTTGTTTCCTTCTTTAGCAACAGCCACAGACGCAATCTGTTGATAAAAAACAAACTTTCGGGCTGCAAAGTTACGAAAAAGCACGGTTTATGCGTACATTTTCAGGTGATTTATATACTTTTGTGCCCAAAGGGAGTCCTAACCTTCAACCATCAACAGTCAACAATTAAAAGCAAAGCGTATGAACACACATCGACTTTTTGCACTAATATGCCTCCTGCTCACAACTGCAGTAACCTACGCACAGTCCGAAACCCTCGTCGTAGGAAAGAAGACAGACGGAACCGATCTGAAAGCCCAATGCTACACCTTCCCGCAACGAATAGAGACTTTCGCCATGAGCGAACAAGGAGATTATCTCTGCATCTGCTTCAGAGAACTCTCACAAAACGGAAGAACCCCGAAGAGCAAAGGAGAACTCGGATTCTACGACACACAAAGCAACCGGCTGTTATGGAAGCAACCTTTCAACTTTGCCAGAGCACAAATCACCTGCCTCTCGGATGGTGTACTGGTGGTCGACATAAACAACAAGATATCCCTGCTCAACAAAGAAGACGGAACTAAGAGATGGGAAACCAAACTATTCCCGGTGCATGTGGACGACTCGTTGGGACTGGTCTTAGGCTATAACTCCCCCACCGCCAACAAGCTCCGCGCCATCAGCCTGAAGTCCGGCAACGTACTCTGGAAAAACAAGATGCCCCACCAATATGGCTGGAACCAGGTGCTCGACCTCAAAGAGAACAAGCGACTGATCGTTGCCGACGAATTGCACCGGCTGGACTTCATGACTGGAGAGCTCCTCACCTACCCGGGCAAACCGGGAGCGCACGACACTAAAGCAGCATTGTTGCAAGGACTCGCCATGGTGGCACAAGCCGCTCTCGGTGCAGCAATCTCCGGTGGAATGTACTACGGTTATTACGTCCCCGCCGGCAACAACACCATCACGGGACTGACCTCCAACATCCTCCCTCAAGATTCGGTCTACTACTGGGCGGACCGCGAACAGATTTCCTGCGTAGACACCGCACTCAACGTAGTCTGGCAAAAAGAATTCCCGAACGTAAAGGCGTCGCGTTCCATGCTCTTCATGCAAGACGGCAAACTGTTCATGCTGAATTACGGCTACGGCCTGCGCGAGGGCAGAAGCCGCAAAAAATACGGACGCCCGTTCATCGCCTGCTACGACCCGCAGAACGGCGAAGAACTCTTTTTCAATCAACTGAGCGTCAAGAAAGACATTATTGAGAATGCCCTGCATACAAGCAATGCCCTGTATATGCTGTTTGACGACGGAATGGCCTATCAGGAACTGGCGGACTCGGTCGTGAACATCGTGCCGTGGGACACCAAGCGACACGGCAAACTGGAAGAGATACTGCCCAATACCTTGTACGTTGCCAACGACGATAAGACCGTTTTCCAATCGCTTGCCTTCGACGGCGAGCATTGCCTGGTCTACAACGAACAGGGCATCATCTACGAAGTGGATAAAGACCTGCACATCAGCAACACCTACGAACGCAGCCGCGTTTACGTCCCCCGTATCCGCCTGAAAGACTACTTGTGCATCGGCAACGGCAAGGACTATTGGTTCATCCACGAGATAGGAATGCCCGTCGCCCACCTGAAAGCAGACTTCAAAAAAGGACAAGTGGTCGGCAACAAGCTCCTGTTGCTGGATGGAAACAGCCGGTTCCTCTTCATTGACTTGGACGAAGCAATAGAATAACCACCCGGAACTTCCCCAGCATCCGCCTGCAAGATTACAAAAAAGGAGACGGGCATGTAAAGGATTAATCTACGTTAAGTTAAGGTGACTTCTTAAGGTTCTTTGGAAAGAATACTTACCTTTGGACGCAAAGAAGCAATATCCATACGATTTGCATAACACCGGAAACAACATGAAAAAGATTTTCCTCTGCCTGCTGCTCTTGGTTTCGGGAGTACTGAAAGCACAAGTCATCGAGAACCCCACGTTCAAGGCACGTAACGGAAGCATCCGCAACATCACGCGCATCGAACGTACTCCGCAGTACACCAAAATCTACATCCACGCTATCTTCCGCCCACGCTGGTGGATCATGGAAGAGGGAGACAACTACCTGGAAGATGCCGTTACCGGCAAGCACTACGCGCAGACAGGCATTGAAGGCATCGAACTGAATAAGAAAGTCTTCATGCCCGATTCCGGCGAAATGGACTTCGTGATGCTGTTCGAGCCGTTGTCCAAGGAGATTCGGAGCATACACCTCATCTCTCCCGGCAGCGACGAATACAACACCTACGACATCTCACTTGTTCCCTCCGCCCCCAGACAGAAGTCTCCTCTGGAGCAAGTGGAAGGCAACTGGTTTACCCACGACGCACAAGGACGCTGGACGTATGGCATCCACGACTCCATCGTTATCTTGAACAACCGCTTTTACACGACCGTGGAATGCAAGAAAAAGGGTAAGCGCCTCACGCTGACCGCCAGGGAGCGCACAGACGGTTCCATCGCCACCCTGCTGCTGACCCCGGACAAAGACGGCTCCTGCCTCATCGCCCCTTATGCGGGCAAGTTGTTGTTCATTGACTTCTGGGGCACCACCTGCGCCCCTTGCCGCGCCGGCATCCAGAACACCGCCCACCTGCGCGAAGCATACCGTAACCATCCGGAGTTCCAGTTCGTCTACATCACCGGTGAGAGCGAATCTCCCGAAAAAGACTACACGATGTACGTGGAGAAACACCTGAAAGGCGAAGTCTGCTACCGCCTGACGGACACGGAGTACAAATATATGCGCCAGCTCTTCCGCTTTAACGGCATACCCCACTACGTGGTAGTAGAGAAGGACGGTAGCATCTCCACCGAAAATGTCGGAACCCACGAACTGGCCGATTTCCTGAAACGCCGTCTCGACAGCGGGAAACAGGCAACGGCTCCTTCCGACGACAATCCCCATACACAACTATAAGAAAGGAGGCACCCCGATGAGAACATATCTTGATTGTGAATCCGGCTTTATAGAGAAAGCGCAGTGGATGCCCAACTGCTGGATAAACGTCGAATGTCCGGACGACGACGACTTCGACTTCCTGACCAAAAAACTGAAAGTTCCCGAATCTTTCCTGGAAGACATCGCCGACGCAGACGAACGCCCACGCACAGAGACGGAGGAGAACTGGCTACTCACCATCCTGCGCATCCCCATGCAAAGCAACCAGCAGGACATCCCGTTCATCACCGTGCCCATAGGCATCATTACCAACGACAAGATTATCGTATCGGTATGCTACCACAAAACGGAACTTATCCCCGACTTCATCCTGCACGCACGCCACAAGGGCACCACCGTGAACAACAAACTGGACCTGATCTTGCGAATGATCCACTCTTCCGCTGTCTGGTTCCTGAAGTACCTGAAGCAAATCAACAACGAAGTAGCCAGTGCAGAAAAGAAGCTGGAGAACAGCATCCGTAACGAAGATTTGCTCCGCCTGATGAAACTGCAAAAGACGCTTGTGTACTTCAAAACCTCCATACGCGGCAATGAAGTGATGATAGGACGACTGAGAAACATCTTCCAGAATACCAGCTACCTGAACAAGGAGCTACTGGAAGACGTCGTCATCGAACTGAAACAGGCCTACGACACCGTAAACATCTATAGTGACATCCTCACAGGCACGATGAATGCGTCTGCTTCCATCATCTCAAACAACGTCAACGCCATCATGAAACGCATGACGAGCCTCTCCATTACGCTCATGATACCGACACTAATAGCCAGCTTCTACGGCATGAACGTAGATATCCATCTGGAAGATTTTCCGTATGCTTTCTTCTTCATCATACTGATCTCCGCTATTCTTTCGGCAGGGATATTCATTTGTTTCAAAAAAATCAAATGGTTCTAAAAGTAATGCAGGAAGGTAAACTCTGACTTTCTGCCCTTGTGCCTTCCCCCCACTGCACCATAGCCCAAAGGTTATTGCTCTGTACCAACTCTGTATCAGCTCTGTACTATCTCCGTACAAAGGTACTTGGAGATAATACGGAGCAAAACCGCTACGGAACCGATGGAGAGATGTAGAAAATCCTTTTCAGGATTTACTGTCTTCACCGAAGTCCAGCGTCAACTGTGCGTCGCCCAACAGGTTGAACGTCATGCGATGATAAGGCGTAGTGCCGTATTGTGCAATGGCGGCACGATGTTTTTTAGTGGGATAGCCTTTGTTGTTGTCCCAGTCATAATAAGGAAACTCTTTGTGCAGACGGTTCATGTAGTCGTCACGGTAGGTCTTTGCCAGGATGGAAGCGGCGGCGATAGAGAGGTATTTGCCGTCTCCCTTGACCACGGTAGTATGCGGCAGTTCCTGATATTTCCTGAAACGGTTTCCGTCAATCAGCAGATGCTCCGGGCGTACTTTCAGTTGGTCTACCGCACGATGCATGGCGAGGAAAGAAGCGTTCAAGATATTTATCTTGTCGATCTCTTCGGGAGATACCACACCTACGGCCCATGCCACGGCTTCTTTCTCAATCACTTCGCGCAGGGCATAGCGCTGATGTTCTGTCAACTGTTTGGAATCATTCAGCAACTCATTCTTGAAGTCTTTCGGAAGGATGACAGCAGCCGCATACACAGCCCCTGCCAAGCAACCACGCCCCGCCTCATCGCAGCCGGCTTCTATCAGGTCTTTATTTAAGTAAGGTAACAGCATATATTCTTTGTTTATCTTCTGCACGGCTTTTCATTTTGAGGAATTAAAAGAGTTAAAGCCATGTATCTTCTGTTATTTAAAGATGCAAATTTAGATATAAATCGTGATTTATATCTAAATTCGTCCCCCAAAACGCCATTACCATGTTTACTATTATCGGATTGATGCTCACAGGCATGTTGCTGGGCTACTTCTTACGGAAACAGAATCTGGGAAAGATACACAAAGCCATCACTGTACTGATCTGGCTACTTCTCTTCCTATTAGGCATCGAAGTGGGAGGCAACGAACAGATCGTCAAAGGACTACACACCATCGGACTCGAAGCCCTTATACTCACCATAGGCGGTACCTTGGGCAGCGTGATTGCCGCCTGGATACTGTGGAAAGCCTTATACGGACAGAAAGGAGGGCAAGCATGAAAGGAAGCCTCATCATTGTCGGTTTCTTCATCGCGGGCACGCTATGCGGCGTCTGCCAGTTGATCCCTGCCGACTTCATAACAGATAGCCGAATCAGCTTCTATGCCCTCTGCGCACTGATGTTCTGCGTAGGCATAAGCATAGGCAATGACCCGCAAACGCTAAAGAACTTCCGCTCGCTCAACCCGAGGTTGGTCTTCCTGCCCGTCATGACCATCTTGGGCACGCTTGCCGGCTCTGCTGCCGTAAACCTAATATTGACGCACCGCTCACTGACCGACTGCCTGGCTGTAGGGTCGGGATTCGGTTATTACTCGCTTTCCAGCATCTTCATCACCGAATACAAAGGTGCCGAACTGGGTACCATCGCCCTGCTTGCCAACATCAGCCGCGAAATACTGACCCTGCTTGCCGCCCCTCTGCTGGCACACTGGTTCGGTAAACTCGCCCCCATCTCGGCAGGTGGAGCAACCAGCATGGACACCACGCTACCCATCATCACACGCACTTCCGGCCAGCAGTTTGTTGTGGTATCCATCTTCCACGGATTCATAGTAGACTTTAGCGTGCCATTTCTCGTAACCTTGTTCTGTTCGCTTTAAGCGTTTTGCCCGGTGATGGTGGCATGCAGAAGAGAAAAATACGCCAATATCCAAACAGTCAGGCTCAACAAAGGCAATCGCATTTATTCATATGAAAAGATTGGAGATGACTCTAATAATTACTACATTTGTAACTATGTTTAAAAGAGCCTTATGAACCGAAAATCAATTATACCCTATATCCTCTTTTCATGGATATCCGTATTGTGCCATGCGCAAACAGGTCGTATGTTCACCGTTGAACGAGAATTATCGAGCAGCATGGTAAACTCCATTTACCAAAGCCACGACAACATTGTCTGGATCGCCACCGAAGACGGACTGAACAAGTATGACGGTGCCAAGTTCTCCATCTACAAAAACAATAAGAACGATGAACACTCGTTGGCTAACAACTACGTGCGCTTTGTGTTCGAGAGCAGTCACAAGGAGTGCTTTGTGGGTACACTAACCGGATTGCAGCACTACGACGCAGACACCGACAGCTTTACCGACATCCCACTGATCCGGCAAGACGGTACAATCGTCAAGCCGAACGTGGCCACTATAAAAGAGTTAAGCAACGGTGAGTTACTGGTGGGTACTGCCAGCCAAGGAGTATTCAAAATAGAAAGTACCCAACAAGGTCTGATTGGAACAAGCATGCAGAGCACCATCCCTGTATCTACCATCAACGTGATTCACGAAGACACCAACGGAAACCTCTGGATCAGTACAGGTGAAAAGGGCATTTTCAGGATGGACCGGAACCGACAATTGCATTGCTATCTGAAAGAGGAAAACGAAGCTGAATTTACCATCAGCAGCATCTGCGAGACACCCGACAAACAGATCTACATCGGCACTTTGGGCAAAGGGTTACTGAAATATGATCCTGTTTGCGACCTGTTCGAACCTATCACCTATACCGGTTATCCGAAACTACCCGTCAAGAGCCTGCTGCTTGCCAATCCGGACGAGATATACATCGGTACGGACGGATGCGGACTGAAAGTCTATAACACGAAGAGCCATACCTTTACAGAAAACCTGCTGAACATCACGACCTTCGACCTCGCCAAGTCGAAGATACATTCCATCATGAAGGACAGTTTCGGTAACCTTTGGTTAGGATTCTTCCAGAAAGGTGTACTGCTGGTGCCTGCCATAGCCAACGGCTTCCAATACATAGGATATAAATCGGAGCGCAACAATATCATCGGTTCCAATTGCATCATGTCTGTATGCTACGACAACAACGGAACACTATGGGTAGGTACCGACAACGACGGATTGTACAAAGTGGAAAGCAACGGTAAGCAGTCCGTCCACTTCTCTCCCACGCAGGGACCCGGTTCGGTACCTTCAACCATCATGGGTATCTACGAGGACTCGCGCCATAACCTGTGGTTAGGCTCATACATGCAGAGCATAGCCAAGATTGACAAAAAGAGCGGACACTGCCAATACTTCAAGAGAAAAGACGGCACGGACAACAAGGAAGGAAAGTTGCGCGTGTACAGTTTTGCCGAAGACCGGAACGACCGCCTTTGGATAGGAACGATGGGTCACGGTCTCTACTACATCGACCTGAACACAGAAACCTTGCATCATTACGAACAGGAGGACAGTACACACCACGAACCCGGACACATCTTGCCCAACGGCTGGATAACCAGCCTGCTGCACAGCCACGACGAACGGCTCTATATAGGTACGTACAACGGTCTGAATTGCCTCGACCTGAAGACTATGTGTTTTGACACTACCATCAGTAACAACGCAATCCTTTCAACTTCCGTCGTCCATTCCCTCTTTGAAGACAAAGAAGGAACACTGTGGATAGGAACATCGGAAGGACTGAAAGCCATGCGCCCACAGCAGGACACGATAGAAGAATACACACAGGAAAACGGATTACCTGGCGATATCATCTGCGCCATCACCCAAGATACCAACGGTGCCTTATGGTTCAGCACGAGTCACGGGATAGCACGCTACAATAGACAGAAAGGAAACTTCACTCCCTACTACGCCAACGATGGCCTACAAGGCAACGAATTCAGCAAAGGAGCTGTGTGTACCGACAACAACGGACGTATTCTGTTCGGAGGCATCAACGGAATAACTTATTTCAATCCTGCGGAAATCAAGGACATAGTCCCCACCCCTTCCGTACACCTCACCGGGTTTTATATCCACAACCAGAATGTCAACAGCAATACCCTGTCGGGAGGAAAAAGGATCATAGAGACTTCGGTGATGAATGCCAGCCGCTTCAACCTGTCCCACAAGCATAACTCTTTCAGCATGGAGTTCTCCGTCATGGAGTTCTTCAATCCCGAGCGCATCACCTATATGTATTCGGTCAACAACGGTCCTTGGATAACGATGCAGTCGGGCACCAACCGAATCTCTTTCAATGACATGGCACCCGGCACTTACTTGTTCAGCATCAAAGCGAAAGACTATACGTTCTATTCCGAACCTAAGCACATCACAGTCAGCATCTCTCCCGCATGGTATGCCTCAAGCTGGGCAAAAGGAGCATATCTGTTGCTGGCACTGAGCATTATCTACGCTATCGGCGCACAGATACGCCACCGCTATCAGGTACGCCGAAAACTCTTGGAGCACATCCATGCAGAAGAGATCAATGAGGCAAAGTTGCAGTTCTTCATCAATATCTCCCACGAAATCCGTACTCCAGTCACCCTTATCCTCAGCCCGCTGCAAAAGCTGATGAACAAAGACGAAAACGAAGAACGGCAAAAGAGCTACCAAACCATCGCACGCAATGCCGATCACCTTCTGCAACTGGTCAACCAGCTACTGGATATCCGCAAGATAGACAAAGGACAGATGCGGTTGAGGTTCAGAGAGGTAGAGATGGTGGAGTTCATACGCAAACTGTCCAGCAGTTTCGACTATCAGGCCAATACCAAGCAAATCAGCCTGAACTTCCACCACGACGCGGAAGAGTTATATGCCTGGATAGACCCTAAGAATCTGGACAAGGCTATCTTCAATGTACTTGCCAACGCTTTCAAATTCACCAAGACAGGAGGTGAAATCAATCTTTACCTGCGTACTTGCGAAGCATGCGGAACAGAACCGGCTTATCTGGAAATCGTGGTAGAGGATAACGGCATAGGCATCGACGAGAAAGAGATAGAGCGCATTTTCGACCGCTTCTATCAGGTCAGCAACATGTCCAATAACTCCGGTACCGGCATCGGGCTGCATCTGACCCATTCGTTAGTCGAACTGCATAAAGGCACCATCCACGCCGAAAACAACAAGGAGAAAGCGGGTAGCCGGTTCATCATCCACCTCCCGCTGGGAAAAGAACACCTCAAACCGGAAGAGATTGAGGAAGCGCCCAATAACGAACAGCCGGTAGCGGACAACCAGTCCACCCTGCCCGTCTTCTTGCCCGACGAGAATGAAGAGAAAGAGAAAATACGCACCAAGACCCGATATCGCATCCTGATAGTGGATGATAACGAAGAGATACGCAGGTATATCCGCCAGGAACTGGCTCCCGACTATCACATTGCCGAATGCAGCAATGGGCAGGAGGCTTTCGAGCAGATCATGAAAGATGCGCCCGACGCCATTATCAGCGACGTCATGATGCCGGAAATGGACGGAATGACCCTTTGCCGCAAGATAAGGCAAAACATTCTTATCAGCCACATTCCTGTCATCTTGCTGACTGCCAAGGTCAATGAGGAAAGTAACTTGGAAGCCCTGGAGGGTGGAGCGGACGCCTACATCACAAAGCCGTTCAACATAGACATACTGAAAAAGACAGTCTACAACGTCATCGTAAGGCACGAACTGATAAAGAGCACCTTCAATGGAAGCATGGAGCAGACGGACAAAGTCCAGCAGGTAGAGGTGCAGTCGCCGGACGAAAAGCTGATAGCACGCGTAATGGCGATCATCAATAAGGAGATGGCGAACCCCAACCTCAGCGTAGAAATGATTGCATCAGAAGCCGGACTGAGCCGTGTGCATCTGTATCGCAAGATAAAAGAGCACACCAACCAGTCACCCCGTAACTTCATACGTAATGTCCGCCTGAAACAGGCGGCTGTCCTGCTCTCGCAGAAACGTCACAGCATCGCGGAAGTGGCCGATGCGATAGGCTTCTCCAGTGTCACGCATTTTTCTACGGCTTTCAAAGAGTTGTACGGGGTTTCTCCTACAGTGTATATGGAACAGAAGAACCAGGAAGGGAGTTTGTAAGTTTGTGAGAGGATGAGTTTGTGAAAGAGTAAGTTTGTGAAAGGGTAAGTTTGTAAGTTGATGAGCCCATAAGTTATTCTCATTAGTACGCTAACTCAAAAACTCATCGACTCATCAACTTACCTCATTTCCGTTTAACTATTTCTCTCTCCGACAAGGAGATTCATTCATGAACAGATAGGAATCGCGATATCCGCCGAAGTCTACCACTATCTTCTCGAACACGATACCCGGATCCAAAGGTTTCAGGCGGAGTGTCCGCATACCATCCTGCGATGCGGGCAGAGACAGTTTCACTTTGCTTTCGACTACTCTGCGGGCAACGGTAGGATACAGAAGGGTATATACGTTCTGCGGCTCTTCGTTGAGGTTGGCATTGAAGTTGACCGTCTCTGCGCTGCCGCCGTCAAAGCCCACTTCATACTCGTGCCCTTTCTTGTCGTGGAACGCCAGTGTCGACTTCACCACAACATGCACGGTCACCTCCTTGACATCCTGCGGAATCTCCATCCTGTAGGCAAGTGAAGCTCCGGCCACCCCTTCCGAATAGGGCATCAGTGCCATTCCGCTCAGCGTGCGCCCCATGTAGGGCAAGACAGTCCATTGTGCCCTGCCGGCATCCTGCTTCTCGAAATAGTGCTCAGCCTCCATCACTACTACCGCGTTGTCGGAACGGAAAAGATAGCCTCCGACGGCCTTGTCCGGTTCTGCCATACGGTAGACTTCCGGCAGTTTGTCGGCAGGGAAGTTGTCGTTCCACGACGTGTAGCCGATGTGCTTCTGTATCATCATGTTCTTCCACTTGCCGCCCGACATTACGTTGTTGTAGTCGTCGCACAAGGCCTTATCGCGCTGGAATGCCTGTTCCACCTTGTCGGCCCAGCAGTTGGCCTGCGGGTTGTGTTCCGCATAGAGTTTATGGTTCATGGCTTGGGCGTAGTACATCTCGTAGATGTTTGCCATGGCTTGCACGGGGAAGAGTATCAGCTGCTTGTACGCATCCTTGTACTCCGGACTCAGGGCGATATACTGGCGCAGGGCTTCCGCTTCGAGCTTCGTGAATTCATCGGTCACCTGCTTCCATTCTCCTGTCTCCAGGTTGTAGGTTGTGCGGTCGAGCATTTCGGCCGTTACCCTGCCGGCATACTTGCTGTAGAGGTTCAGTATGCGCGCTGCCTCGTCTGCCTGCCCTTCGCCAAACTGCTGCGCACAGAACTGGCGCGGATGCTGCAACAGGTTGTCGACGGTGTAGCGGCGGGGATTCCAAGCCATGTCGAGGAAGAGTGTGATAGGATATTCCATCGGCTTGAGGTCGCCCACGTTGAGTACCCACAGTTTGTCCACTCCGTAGTCGTAGGTCAGTTGCAGTTGTTCCCACATGTTCTGTATGGGCGTCACGTTGAGCCACTTCGTATTGCGTGGCGCACCCACGTAGTCCACGTGGTAGTAGATTCCCCATCCTCCGGGATGTTTCCTCTCTTCCGCGTTGGGCAGACGGCGCACGTTGCCCCAGTTGTCGTCGCTCAACAGCATGATGACGTCATCGGGCACGCGCAGCCCCATATCGTAGAAGCGTTGCACCTCCTTGTAGAGTGCCCACACCTGCGGACGTTTCTCCGGAGCTTTTCCCGTCACCTCCTTGATGATGCGCCGCTGGTTTCTGAAGATTTTCTCCATCAGGCGCATGTTCTCCTTGTCGCGCGCCACGTACTTGTCGTCTTCTCCTTCCTTTCCGCCCATAGGGGTGTCGCCGTCACCGCGCATGCCGATAGTAATGAGGTCTTCCGTACCGACGGCACGCTCTATGCCTTCGCGGAAGAAGCGGTCGATTACCGCTTGGTTGGATACGTAGTCCCATGCACCGTACTCCTTGCGCTTCCTTGCCCACTCCTGGTGGTTGCGTGCCATAGGCTCATGATGGGACGTACCCATGATGATGCCCATCTCATTGGCGGTACGGCTGTTTTCGGGATCGTCGGCATAAAAGCTCCAGCCCCACATGGCGGGCCACATGAAGTTGCCGCGCAGGCGCAGGATAAGTTCGAAGACGCGCGCATAGAAGCGGTGGTCGCCGTAGTTTGTCCCGTACGTATGTTTCACCCATCCGGTCAGGCAGGGTGCCTCGTCGTTCAGGAAGATGCCGCGATACTTCACCACCGGTTCGCCTGCCGTATAGCTTCCGCGTACGATAGAGAGATTCTTCTGCGGGATAACCGGCACATCGGCCCAGTCGTACCACGGAGAGACCCCGATCTGTTCCGACAGCTCGTATATGCCGTATATCGTTCCGCGCTTGTCGCTACCGGCTATGACCAGTGCTTCGTCCACTCCTTTCAGCGGAGAGGATACGACCGTCATCAGATACTTCTCGTTCTTGCCTTCCAGCTGCGAAGCGTCTATCTTCTTTGCCTTGGCCAATTCCTTGATGTAGCGGCTCTTGAGGGTTCCCACTATCACCATGCGCCCGGAACCGGGAGCCGTCTGCAAGTCGGCCGCCTTACCGGAGACCCGCTTGAAGTCTTCGCTAAGGTTCCCTGCCGCAATCTTTACACCGGCATCTTCCTGCTCGTCCACCAATATGGCATTGGGCGTGCCGCTTTCCAGAAGCGTAAAGCGATCGGGAGAAAGACTACCGAATGTTATTCCTTTATTGTCGATGGCTTCCGCTTTCAGGAAGCATATCGACAACAGCAATACTAATCCAAAATACTTTTTCATGTTCGTAATATATTTAATTAAAAAGGTTTTTCCAAAGATACAGAATAAGCAGTGGTATGGACAAAAGGCATGTTTCAGATACTTGAGTGTATGTTACTTAAATGTTCCTTTATGTTACAAATCCGTTTTCTGATGTTACACATTGTGCATAGAGGACATTCTCACTACCTTCTATGTCGATATCCTACTACTTCTCCAACAAAAAAATCGTCCCACGGGACGGATAATTTCGTCTCATGGGACAAAATAATCCGTCTCGTGGGACAAATATTTTCAGCTTAGGAGATGAATTTATCCGTCTCGTGAGACAAAATCGATTATGCAAATAGTCTATGACAGTTATGGAAAGAGCTATCGAAGAGGATAATCAGGAACCAAGAGTTAAGCAAAGGATAACACTCCATCCAATTCCCTTTTCAACTCCTGAATAACTCCCGATAACTCCTTCTATCAAAAAACTAATCCCTATATCCCGGGTTCTGATATGCAGCCTTTTCCTCTTTAGTCATCTCCATACCGTCCAGCTGTCCTTGCGGAATGGGGCGGAGATAATGGAACGGCTCGATCGTACGCTGGTAAGTCTTCGGAGTATGGTCTCCCTTTGCATCACCACAAATCACATAAGTGTCGGCATATTCGTTCCACTTCTGCGTGCGTACAAGGTCGAACCAACGATAACCCTCACCAAAGAACTCGCGTGAACGTTCGTCAAGGATGTAGTTGATGTCGATGACGGCAGGAGTGGCGTCAACCATCTCTTCGCTATAGTCCTCGGATACTTCCGACTTAAGGGCATTGCTATATGTCCACTTACCGGCACGGGCACGAAGCACATTCACCAGTTCGCGTGCATTCTTTCCGTTCTTAACCGTCGCACCCTCTACGGCAGCTTCGGCGGCCAGAAGGTAAAGCTCAGAGAACTTGGCGATATTGTAAGGACGAGTGCTACCGGCGTTCGGCTGTCCTACACCATTACCGTTGTCTGTACGGTACGTGCCTAATTTCCACAATCCGGGGTAGATGCGGCGGCTGATTCCGCTGGGGTTCATCACCCAGTCGGCACGACCGGGCAAAGTGCCTGCTCCTAAATTACCCTGATTGGAACCTGCGGGACCATAGTCCACATTATCATCTTCTTCAAGCAGGAAGGAGAAGATAGGCTCTCCCTCTCTTACCAACATTCCGTTGGCATTCTCCACGGCATCCCATGTAGCACCGTTGGTCGACCAGTTGGCACGATACACCGTCGTGAATGTACCGTCATAGCGGGAGTCGTTCACCTTGTCGGCAAAAGTATGATTGAACACACCGTGGGGAGGAGCCATACGGGTCCAAGGACGACCGTAAGCCTGTTCTGCCACACGAATAATGGGAGCTACGGTTTGACCATTCCATTTGGACTGTGCATCCGTATAGTTCCAGTTCATCATCCAACCGGCAAAGTTGTCCGGCGCACCACCACCGCCGTATGTCAGGCTACCGCCATTGTAATACTCGTCTTCCTGAGTATGGTCGGCATAGAGCAGGATTTCCTTGTTACGGTCATTAGGACCTGCATTCACTTTCCAGAAACTCTCTTCCAGACCGAAGGGACCGGGATTTTCAATAGCTTCCACAGCCACATCGTAAGCCTTCTGGAAATACCAAGCTGCATCATGTCCGTCAGGATCGGTACGCTGGCATTCCGGATAGGTGGGAATATCTTTCGGATTCTTCAGCCACCATGCGTAGGTCAGATAAGCCTTCGACAAATAGAGGCGGGCCACTGTCTTAGTCACGCCACCGATTACTCTGGGATTCTCCGGCAAATTCTGAATAGCCGTAATCAAATCGGGGAAGACCACTTTGGTATAGACTTCCGGCACCGTATTACGCACGGACGTACGCGACGGAGTGATGTTGAAAACCAACTCACCGGAACCCATATCCAAAGGCACACCGCCGAAGGTCTGCACCAACAGGAAATAGTCCAGCGCACGGAAGAAGCGCGCTTCGGATATCAGAGATTCGGAGATGCCCACTTCACTGCCGTTGGCAATCACACCGTTGCACGTATTGATATTGGTAAAGGCTGTGCCCCACAGAACATCCGCACGGCAAGTGGAAGAAGTCAGATTTCCCACTCCCGAAAGGTCGGCATCCTTGAAGTTACCGTCAGCACTCTGTCCGTAGGTAGCCTCATCCGTACCCGTAAGACAAGAGTTATAATAGTAGGCTTGTCCGTAAATGTAGCGCAAGTGGGCATACATGGAAGTGATACCTCCTTCTACACCTTTCTCTGTCTTGAAGAAAGTGGGGTCATAACCGCTACGGGGCTGTTCGTCCAAGATATCGGAACAAGAGGTCGCCAGAAGCAAACCCAAAGCAGCTGTTCCGAGCACTCTTATAGGGGAATATATTGATTTCATCTTCATAATATTTAGAATGTCAAGTTAATACCAAATAAATAATTACGCGTAGAGGGCGAGTTCGTACCTACGGTCAGGAAACGTCTTTGGAAGCCTGCCACAGCCGTGTTCTCGTCACCGTATGAGTTGGTCTCCGGATCAAGCCCTGTCTCCTTGTGGAACGGGGAACAGATGACGAACGGATTCTGGATCGTCACGTAAGCACGCAGGCTTTGTACTCCCAGTTGTTTCAGCCAGCGTTGGTTGTCCATGTTGTAACCCAATGTAATGGCACGCACTTTCCAGTAGGAAGCGTCGAAGTATCCCAATGTAGAACCATACTTCGGATTGTCACCGCTCTGTATGCCGCCCGGTTTCGGATATTTGGCACCGGTATTCTCTTCTGTCCAATAGTCCACGTCTACCTGACCGCGACGACCGCTCAACATATTCAGATAACCGCTGGAGTGATGGAGCGTACTCAACAGCTTGCCACCACACTTGAATGCGGTAATCACATTCAGGTCGAAGTTCTTATAAGCCACGCGTGTGCTGAAACCTCCTTGGAACTTGGATTCCAAGTCTATGACCTGACGGTCGTCCGGTCCGATGGCACGCACGGGAGTACCGTCTGCATTGTATTCATCGGTGTATTTCACCTTGATCATACCTACGTTGCCGCCCGGTTCAAGAATATCGAGATAGGGATCGCCTTCTTGCCACAAACCGATATATTCATAATCATACACAGCATCGATAGGATGACCTACAAACCAACTGTTAGAAATATCTTGCAGTGAACCCGAAGCCAGTTCAGTCAGCTTGTTACGGTTGGCTGAAAGGTTCAGGCTGGCATCCCATGTCCAACCGTTATGGTTGTCGAGAATCGTGCCGTTCAAGGTCATTTCAAAACCTTTGTTCTCCGTCTTACCTACATTGGCCATATAGCTGCCTACACCTGAAGTAGAAGGCAGGTTTACGCTCTGCAACAAGTCGTGTGTCTTCTGAATGTAGTACTCGAAGGTACCGGACAGACGTCCATTGAACAAAGTGAAGTCCAAACCGACGTTCCATGTAGAAGAGTATTCCCAACCCAACGCCGGATTAGGCAATTCAGAGATGTAATATCCGGTAGCAAAATTAGTAGGTCCGAAGTTATAAGGACGTGTGTTCAGCCTGCCTAATGTTTTATAGGGAGCTACTGCCTGATTGGAAGTCTCGCCATAGCCGACACGCAGTTTCAATATATCCAGCCACTCAATGTCATCCATAAAGGCTTCGTTGCGGATGTTCCAACCGGCAGATACAGCCGGATAAGTGTGCCATTGGTGTCCCTTCGCCAAACGTGAAGAGGCGTCCGAACGGACGGTCACCATCAACATGTAACGATTGTCGTAAGTGTACATCGCACGTCCCATCCATGACATCAGACCGGTCTTCTGATAATCCCAATTACCGGGATTCACCGTGATGGTACCTTCGGCACGCCCAATGTTATAGTATTGGAAATACTCGGCAGGAATATCCCGGCCAGCCACGTGGGATTTCGTGTAGACTGTCTGTTCGGCAGAATACATGCCGACGATGTTGAACTGGTGCTTGCCAATGGTGCGGTCGTAAGTCAAGAGGTTTTCAACTGCCCAGTTCGTCGTCTCCGTATGTGCCAAAGCGGCAGTGGAAGGAGTCTCCGCATTCGTGCTGTTAATGCCGTAACCGGTAAACTCACCCTGCTTGGTGGAACGGTAGTTCAAACCTAAGTTCATGCGATACTTCAGTCCCTTGATCCACGGGCACTGAACTTCTGCGAAAAGGTTGTTGTAAGTACCGAAACCCTTGGTTTCGTTCAGCCATTTCTCTTCCAGGTTCTCTACGATATCGCGGGTCACCACAAACGCCTCATCCTGGCTGTTGTATTTCACTGTACGTTTCAGCGTGCCGTCTTCATTGTACGGATTGGCAATAGGAGAAACAGACAATACACCATACAGGCCGATGTTCTGACCCTTGGTCACATTGTAATTGCTGTTCGTGGTCAGGCCGAAACGGAAATACTTGCCTACACCTTGGTCGAACGAACCGCGCAAGGAGTAACGGGTATAGTTCTGTGTAGGAATCACGCCCTGGTCTTTGTAGTATGCGCCGCCGAAGCTGTAGTTTCCGCCTTGCGTACCGCCTGAGATGTTCACATCATGGCTGGTTACAAAGCCATTGCGATACATCAGGTCCTGCCAGTCGGTATCGACATCGTCCGACTCGTCCATAGAGTTTTCGAACTTGCCTGCATACTTACGCATCTCGGCAAACTTCTCACCGCTCATCATAGGATATTTGGAGAATACCTTCTTCAGACCTACATATCCATTATAGGTTATTTTGGCAGGTGCACCGGCCACACCCTTGTGGGTAGTGATTAAAATCACACCATTGGCACCGCGCGAACCGTAGATTGCCGTCGAAGAGGCGTCTTTCAGGATATCCATACTCTTGATATCACTGGGGTTGATGTCGGTCAGGCTACCCATAAACGGTATTCCGTCCAACACGATCAGCGGGTCGTTGCTTGCATTGAGCGAACGCGTACCACGAATACGTATCTGCATCGTAGCACCCGGACGTGAAGAGGTCTGCGACATATCCACACCGGCTACGCGGTTCTGCAAAGCATAGGACACATCGGCCGCAGGTACCTCACGCAACTTGTCGCCACCTACAGAAGCGATAGAGCCTGTCACGTCCGACTTACGCGCCGTACCGTAACCGATTACGACCACTTCTTCCAGTGCCTTGGAGTCTTCTTTCAGCACGATATTAAGTTGTGTTTCACCTTTTACAGGAATTTCCTGCGCTACATATCCGATATAAGAAATGACCAACGTAGCCCCTTTCTGCACGGAAAGAGAGAATTTACCATCCAAATCGGTAATCATACCGTTTGTAGTACCTTTTTCAGTCACATTAGCTCCAATGACTGATTCACCTGTGTTGTCTTTCACGATGCCTTGTACCCGGACACTTTGTGCATAACTCCACAAGGGGATTACGCAAAGCATAAATAATAGTACTAAAGGCCTAAAATAAGAATTAGTGCTTTTCATAAAAACATTGTTTAATTAAAAATTTACCATTAAATTAAAAGTCTAAATTCACACATCAGATTTGTCTTTCTATGTCTTCATACTCATTCTATTTATAGATTAAACATGTTTTACTGCCCGCAACAGACCACTTGCAGCAAAAAAACTTTCGAGATAAAATTATATCATAAGAGAATAACAGCAAAAAGCAAATGATACACATCTATTACACTACGTAACATTGGGTAAGCAACATGTTACATAATCATTAAAGTAGGTTACACATAAAGCTACAACGGCTTCTAGGGCATTATTTAAGTATCATTTCCCCTGTTCATCTACTAAAACCGAATCACACGATACTTCACGGATTATCTTGGAAACATCGGATAAAAAGAAGAGATTTGATGTCGAAAAAACGCATTTTCGGCATGCAATAGAAAAGAAAAAAAGATAAGATGAGAGAAAAAAGAGACTCTCTGCCTCAAAAAAGAGGCAGAACAGAAAAGGAGAGCGCGCATGCCCTATCCAAACGGATTAGCATATCACTGGCCTATTCGATAGTCACCGCTGTTCCGCATGCCGTCACCATCAGCATGCTGCCGCTTCCCCCAACCGTTTCGTAGTCGAGGTCAACACCGATCACAGCATTAGCTCCCAGTCTGCGGGCTTGCTCCTCCATCTCGCGCAATGCCGTATCTTTGGCCTCGCGGAGCACTTCTTCATACGAGCCACTACGTCCGCCCACTACATCGCGGATGCTGGCAAAGAAATCACGGAAAACATTGGCACCGATAATCGTCTCACCGGAAACGATACCATAATAGCGGGTGATGCGTCCACCCTCAATCGTTGGAGTTGTTGTTACTAACATAATATGATAAATTTGTTAACGGAATTATAGTCAATTCTGTTTGACTATGAATTGATTTATATGCAATATTCGCACTATTTCCGAACATATGCAAGCAAAGTCGCCGGAAATTCAGTCAATCATCACGGATTCATTTACAGGATTTGTCATTTCGTTAGGAGTTATAGCCAAACAGAAATATCCTGCGCATATTTCTGTCCTTAGGAGTTATCGGGAACTATTCGGAAGTTATCACTTCGCTCCGTTAGGAGTTAAAACCAATAGTTTAACTTAGGTAAAGCGAAGTATCGACCGATAACTCCTGTCAATGAAAAACTGTGTATCAGCCAAGACTTTTGGCCGGAGAGGTATAAAACAGTCGGATTGTCCCGGGCTTTGTGTCCGAATCCCGTGGGGTTTGTGTTCGATTCTCCTGGGGTTTGTGTTCAATTCCCCTGGGGTTTTCCGGACAAATGCGGGGCAACGTTCCAGCAAACCCCAGGGGATTCGGACGCAAATGCGGCGGCTTTTTACCCGCAACTCCAGCTTCCAGCGTTGCAGGCGGTCGTTCCACAGGGAGTGATCGTCGGGAAGTGCAGGGGCGTTGTCGGGGATGGGGCGGCCGTTGTAGATATGGCGTCCTTGCAGCTACTGCTCGTGACGGATGCCTACCGCCTTAAGATTTACTACAGAATAGAAAACATCTTACTGATACGCCCGATTCCTGCTACCAGCACGTCCACTTCTTCCTTCGTATTGTAAAGTCCGAAAGAAGCACGCACAGTTCCCTCAATACCCAGACGCTGCATCAACGGTTGGGCGCAATGGTGCCCCGTACGCACGGCAATGCCCAAACGGTCGAGCAAGGTTCCCATGTCGAAGTGGTGAATATCGCCAACGAGGAAAGAAATGACACTCCCTTTCTCTTCCGCTTCACCGAAAATGCGCATGCCGGGAATTTCCTTCAGACGCTGCATGGCATATTGGGTCAACTCATGCTCATGCGCGGCAATCTGCTCCATACCAATGGCGGACACATAGTCCAGTGCCTTGGCAAGTCCGGTAGTCCCGATATAATCCGGCGTACCCGCTTCAAACTTGAAAGGCAGTTCGTTGAAAGTGGTCCGTTCAAAGGAGACATGCTGTATCATTTCGCCGCCACCTTGATAAGGAGGCATGCGATCCAACCACTCCTCCTTGCCATAAAGCACACCTACGCCCGTGGGGCCGTAAACCTTATGACCAGAGAAGACGTAGAAGTCAGCGTCCAGCGCCTGCACGTCCACCGGCAGATGGGGTATGGACTGTGCACCGTCCACAAGTACCGGCACTCCCTGCCCGTGGGCAAAGGCAATCATCTCCCGCACCGGATTGACCGTGCCCAGCACATTGGAGACATGGGCCACGCTGACAATCTTGGTGCGTTCGGAAAACAGTTTCTTATACTCTTCCAAAAGCAACTCGCCTTTGTCATTCATCGGAATCACCTTGATAGCGATCCCTCTCTTGGCGGCCAGCAGCTGCCACGGGACAATATTGCTGTGGTGTTCCATCACGGAAAGAATCACTTCGTCTCCTTCCTGCATGAACTCTTCGCCGAAACTGGACACAAGCAGGTTGATGCTTTCCGTCGTCCCCCGCGTAAACACGATCTCATTCGTGCTGCGGGCATTGATGAAGCGCCGCACCGTCTCGCGCGAAGCCTCATGCAGTTCCGTAGCCTGCTGCGAGAGAAAGTGCACTCCACGATGCACGTTCGCATTCACCAAATAGTACTCGTCCGTAATGGCATTCACCACGCAACGGGGCTTCTGCGTAGTCGCCCCGTTATCGAAATAGACCAACGGTTTGCCATAGACCTCGCGGGAGAGGATGGGGAAATCGGCTCTTATCTTTTGAATATCCATTTTTTACTTCAAATTAAATATGAATAGAGAATAAAGATGAAGAATAAGGGATAAAAGGACTGCTTAGTCTTTTCATCTGCATATCCCACATCCCTGGCACTTGTTCAGTTCTCCACGGAAACGTTTCTCCACCAACAAATGCAGACGGTCTCTCAAAGCATCCAGACGGATGGTGTCAACTACTTCGTTGACAAAAGCGAACATCAGCAATAGGCGGGCTTCACGTTCCGGAATACCTCGCTGGCGCATATAGAACAAGGCATTCTCGTCAAGCTGGCCGACCGTAGCTCCATGACTGCACTTCACGTCATCGGCATAAATCTCCAGCTGCGGCTGGGTGTACATGCGTGCATCGCGGGTCGCACAGAGATTGCGGTTCGTCTGCTGCGAACTGGTATGCTGTGCACCGGGACGTACCAACACCAAACCGGAGAAAGCTCCGACCGACTGGTCATCGAGCACATACTTGAACAGCTCATTGCTGGTGCAATTGGGCACAGCATGGTCGATGGTTGTATGGTTGTCTACATGCTGATTCTTATCCTCGATAGCCATACCGCAAAGACGAATCTCAGCCCCCTCACCTGCCAACAGCACTTCGGTCGTGTTGCGGGTAGTACCATTGTACAAAGTCATACCATTCAACAGCACATTGCTGTTCGCTTCCTGCTTCACGTAAAGATTGCTGATGCGGACCGTACTCGTATGCGTCTCTTCCAGTTCGTAAAGGTCGAAGAACGCATTGGCTCCCACAAAGACTTCGATCACTTGCGTAGCGAGGAAATTCACATTGTCCATCGCATGGTCACACATCAGCATGCGTGCCTGTGCGCCCTCTTCCAGGACAATTAGTACACGACGGTTCACCAGGAAGTCCACGTCGCCGCGAAGGATATTCACCAGCTGGATAGGACGTTCCACCGTCACGTTCTTCGGCACGTACAGCAGGACACCGTCTTGCGCAAAAGCCGTGTTGAACGCAGTGACACCGTCTTGCGACGTATCAGCCAACTTGCCATAATATTTCCCTACCAGCTCAGGATACTTCTCCGCCATCTCCTTCAGACTGCCGAAAAGGACTCCTTCGGGCAGATGGGAAGCAGGCAGGGCTTTGCTATAAAAGCCATCGTTCACTACGAAATAGAGGGATGTACTCATGTTAGGCACGTCACACTTGAACACCTCGTACGGATTCACCGGAATGTCCAGACGGTTCAGGTTCAACCCATAGTCCGGTTCGAAGAATTTGCTGACATCCGTATATTTGTATTTCTCTTGCTTACGGGTAGGAAAGCCAAGCCGCTCGAAGTCTGCAAATGCGGCGGCACGGGGAGCATTCAGTACCTCGGCACTGTGCCGGCATATCATGGCTTCCGTCTGAGAGAAAAGGTCTATGTATTGTTGTTCTGCACTCATAACTTACTCTCCCCCGGTTTATTCTCCCAACTCTTTCTTAATCCAGTCATACCCTTTCTCTTCCAGCTCCAAAGCCAGTTCCGGTCCTGCCGTCTTCACGATGCGGCCTTTGTAGAGTACGTGTACGATGTCGGGCTTTATGTAATCCAGCAAACGCTGGTAGTGGGTAATGACGATAGTACTGCTTTCCGGCGTCTTCAGTTTGTTCACTCCTTCGGCAACGATACGCAACGCGTCGATATCCAGTCCGGAGTCCGTTTCATCGAGGATGCTCAGACGCGGTTCCAGCATCGCCATCTGGAAGATCTCATTGCGTTTCTTCTCACCACCGGAGAATCCCTCGTTCACAGAACGGTTTGCCAACTTATTGTCCAGTTCCACAACCGCGCGTTTCTCACGCATCAGTTTCAGAAACTCGCTTGCGCTGAGGGCAGGCAGATGCTTGTACTTACGTTGCTCATTCACCGCCGCACGCATGAAGTTCACCATGCTCACACCCGGAATCTCCACCGGATACTGGAAACTGAGAAAGATGCCTTCATGACTGCGATCCTCCGGTGAAAGTTCCAACAGGTCCTTACCGTTGAAAGTCACGCTACCCTTTGTCACTTCAAAAGCCGGGTTACCCACCAACACAGATGAAAGGGTACTCTTACCGGAACCGTTCGGTCCCATAATGGCGTGTACCTCGCCTGCCTTTACCGACAGGTTGATTCCTTTCAATATCTCTTTGCCATTGATGCTGGCATGCAGGTCTTTTATCTCTAACATGATATTTGATTTTGAACTTTGAATCATGAACTTTGAATCATGAATCGCCTGCACGGCCCATTCATCACTCCTAATTCATAATCTATAATTTATAATTTCAATAATTATCCCACGCTTCCCTCCAGAGAGATGGCAAGCAGTTTCTGCGCTTCCACAGCAAACTCCATAGGCAGTTTGTTCAGCACCTCCTTGGCATATCCGTTCACGATCAGACCTACGGCGTCTTCTGTAGAGATACCGCGCTGGTTACAGTAGAAGATCTGGTCTTCACTAATCTTGCTGGTCGTCGCTTCGTGCTCCACGACTGCCGTTTCGTTATGGATGTCCATATAGGGGAAGGTGTGCGCACCGCATTTGTCGCCCAGCAACAGAGAGTCACACTGGCTATAGTTGCGCACATTGTCTGCTTTCTGCGCCACACGCACCAAACCGCGGTAGGAGTTCTCACTGTGTCCGGCAGAGATACCTTTGCTGACAATCGTACTGCGGGTATTCCTGCCCAAGTGTATCATCTTTGTACCCGTGTCCGCCTGCTGGTAGTTGTTCGTCACCGCCACACTGTAAAATTCAGCCGAAGAGTTGTCTCCCGTCAGGATACAGGAAGGATACTTCCACGTAATGGCGGAGCCTGTTTCGACCTGTGTCCACGAGAGTTTGCTATCCACACCCTTGCAGTTGCCGCGCTTGGTCACAAAGTTATATACTCCGCCCTTGCCTTCCGCATCGCCCGGATACCAATTCTGCACGGTGCTGTACTTCACTTCGGCGCGGTCGTGCACCATAATCTCTACGATAGCGGCATGCAACTGGTTTTCGTCGCGCATCGGTGCCGTACATCCTTCCAGATAAGAAACATACGAGTCGTCATCTGCCACAATCAGCGTCCGCTCAAACTGTCCCGTGTTGCGGGCATTGATACGGAAATAGGTGGACAGCTCCATCGGGCAACGCACTCCCTTCGGAATATAGACAAATGAACCGTCGGAGAAGACTGCCGAGTTCAATGCGGCAAAGAAGTTGTCACGATATCCCACTACGGAACCCAGATATTTCTGCACTAAGTCGGGATGTTCGCGTACGGCTTCGCTGATGGAACAAAAGATGATGCCTTTCTCCATCAACGTCTCCTTGAAAGTAGTCTTCACAGATACGGAATCCATCACGGCATCCACCGCCATGCCACTCAACGCCATCTGTTCTTCCAACGGAATGCCCAGTTTATTGAAAGTCTTTATCAACTCCGGGTCCACCTCATCCATGCTTTTCGGAGCATCTTTCTTCTTTGCCATCGGATCGGCATAGTATGAAATCGCCTGATAATCTATCTCTGGTATGCGAAGATGTGCCCATGTAGGCATCTCCAGCGTCAACCAGTAACGGTATGCCTTCAAACGGAACTCCAACAGCCATTCCGGCTCGTTCTTCTTTGCAGAGATCAGTCGTATGACGTCTTCATTCAGCCCACGCTCAATCACTTCCGTGTGTACGTCGGTCGTAAAGCCATACTTGTACTTCTCTTGAGTAAGTTCCTTTACATATTTATTAGGTTCTTCGGGTTGCATTATTTTATTTAAGTATATATTGTTCAGTAACTTCTTTTGCTGCCGGAAAGAATATACCGGCAAACTCTTTCATCGGATAGTATAACACCGAATCCTCCTTCATTGTTTTGCTCATCAATGTATTATCGAAGTCTATAAACTCAACAACACAAATCAGCAGGCTGGTCAGCAACATGAATTTCAATGCGCCTAGTCCCGCACCGAGCCAACGGTTGAGCCAACCCAGCGAAACGGCTTCCATCGCCTTGGTCAGCACGGAAGCTACCAGAAGAAACAACAACGGCACAACTACCCAAATAGCAACAAATGCCAATATCTGCGCAAACGTCATGGAATCCATTATCTTAGAGAATACACGCTCGGCAACGGATACATAAAGGGTCTTCGCAGCCAGCAAGCCGACAATCAACCCTAAGATGGATGCCAATTGCTTGATGAAGCCTTTGATAAAACCAATGACTGCTCCCGCACCGATCACCACCAATATGATGATATCTATTGTTGTCATAGCTAAAAGAAATGAGAGTTGAGAATGGAGAATGGAGAGTTGGCTGCGCAATAATGCTGCAAATAACTCTCAACTCCCGATTCTCAACTCTCAACTACTATTACAGAGTTTGTTTTACTTCTATTTCTTCGTAAGACTCGATGATATCGCCTACCTTGATATCATTGCAGTTGGTCAGGCTGATACCACACTCGAAATTAGTACCAACTTCTTTCACATCGTCTTTGAAACGTTTCAAGGCGTTAATCGCACCGGTGAAGATCACAATACCGTCGCGGATAAGACGTGCCTTGTCGCTACGTTTTACCTTTCCGGTCTTCACTACCGCACCGGCAACAAGACCTACCTTAGAGATGTTGAATACTTCGCGTACTTCTATGGTTGCTGTCACCTGTTCCTTCAATTGCGGTGCCAACATACCTTCCATAGCGGCTTTCACCTCTTCGATAGCATCGTAGATGACTGAATACTTGCGTATATCCACACCTTCGTTTTCTGCCAGTCTTGCCGCAGCATTCGACGGACGTACTTGGAAGCCAATGATAATGGCATCGGAAGCAGCAGCCAGTGATACATCGGATTCGGAGATGGCTCCAACGCCCTTGTGTATCACGTTCACCTGTATCTGTTCGGTAGACAGCTTGATCAGTGAATCGCTCAAAGCCTCGACAGAACCGTCCACGTCGCCCTTGACAATGACGTTCAGTTCGTGGAAGTCTCCTAAAGCCAGACGACGACCGACTTCGTCCAAAGTCAACATCTTCTGAGTACGCAAGCCTTGTTCACGCTGCAACTGTTCGCGCTTATTGGCAATCTCGCGTGCCTCCTGTTCGGTTTCGAGCACGTGGAACGTGTCGCCTGCGGCAGGCGCGCCGTTCAGACCAAGAATAAGTACCGGCTCGGAAGGACCTGCCTCCTTCATGCGTTGGTTACGTTCGTTGAACATGGCCTTCACTTTACCGTATGCCGTACCTGCCAGCACGATGTCACCTACGTGCAGCGTACCGTTGGATACCAACATGGTAGCTACGTAACCACGTCCCTTATCCAGTGATGACTCGATGATGGAACCCGTGGCTCTACGGTTCGGGTTGGCTTTCAGTTCAAGCATTTCGGCTTCCAGCAACACTTTCTCCAGAAGGTCGTTCACACCCAATCCTTTCTTGGCTGAGATATCTTGCGACTGGTATTTTCCACCCCACTCTTCGACGAGGAAGTTCATGGCGGCCAGTTCTTCTTTTATCTTGTCGGGGTTGGCTGTCGGTTTATCAATCTTGTTGATCGCAAACACAATGGGTACACCTGCTGCCATGGCATGGTTGATAGCCTCTTTGGTCTGCGGCATGACGTTGTCGTCGGCAGCGACGATGATGATGACCACGTCCGTCACTTTGGCACCACGCGCACGCATGGCGGTGAAGGCTTCGTGACCCGGAGTATCGAGGAAGGTGATCCGGCGTCCGTCTTCCAACTTCACGTTGTAGGCACCGATGTGCTGGGTGATACCTCCCGCCTCGCCGGCAATGACGTTCGCCTTACGGATATAATCGAGCAAAGAAGTCTTACCGTGGTCGACGTGTCCCATGACGGTCACAATCGGGGCGCGCGGTTCGAGGTCTTCTTCGGCATCTGCTTCTTCAACGATGGCTTGCGCCACTTCCGCGCTGACGTACTCGGTCTTGTAGCCGAACTCTTCTGCCACCAGGTTGATGGTTTCAGCATCCAGACGCTGGTTGATGGAAACCATGATACCGATGCTCATACAGGTAGCGATGACCTGCGTAACGGATATGTCCATCATGTTTGCCAGCTCGTTTGCCGTAACAAATTCAGTGAGTTTCAGCACTTTGCTTTCCGCCATTTCGCGATCTTCCATCTCCTGCATACGGTTGGAAACCATTTCGCGTTTGTCCTTGCGGTATTTTGCGGTCTTGCTCTTACCCTTGGACGTGAGCCGTGCCAAAGTCTCTTTTACTTGCTTGGCTACGTCTTCTTCCTTGACCTCCTGCTTGATGACGGGCTTCTTGAAACGATCTTTGTTACGGCCGCTCTTGCCACCACCCTGATGATTGTTGGCGCCGCCCTGCGGTTTGCCGCCGTTACGGTTTTCCCCGCCACGCTGGAAGTTGGAAACATTATTTATATCTACTCTCTCCTTATTGATACGTAGACGTTTCTTCTTGTTGCCATTGGCGTCGGTATCCTTTCCCTTGCCATCTTTCATTTTGCCATCTTCGCGACGGATCTCCTTGATGATGGCTTCTTTCATCTGCTTCTTCTGATCCTGGCGCATCTTCTCCTTTTCCTCGCGCTCCTTTTTTCTTTCTTCCTTACTTTTCTTTTTGGGGCGCGTGGATTGGTTCAGTGTAGCCAAATCAATCTGACCGATGATGTTGATTTTGGAAACAAACTCCGGTTTATGTATGGTGAAGATTTCCTCTTCGTCGTTCTTAGCAGGTGTTTCTTTAGTCACAACCGGCTTTGTTTCTTCCTTGGCAGACGCCACAGGAGCTGGTGTTTCTTTTTTCATTTCTTCTTTATGGTGTGCTTCCGGAGCTTTTTCCGGTTGTTCTTCTGTAGCCTTTTTCGGTTGTTCTTCCCGTGCGACCTTTTGGGAGACTGCGGATGCCGTTTCGTTCTGCGTTTCCGGCTGTGCAACCTGCTTCGGTTGCAGTTCCGGTTGCGAGTTGGCTTGCAGCTCCGTCACGGATTCTTTCTTCACTTCGGGTTGCGGTTCTTTTTGGGTTTCGGGTTGGGAGTGCTGTTCCGCTTTGGGTTGGAGCTGCGGCTCCGGTTTGCTTTCCGGCTGGGGCTGAGATGCTTCTTTAGGCATCGGCTCCGACTGTTCTGCTTTCTTTTCTTCTACTTTCTCCACTACCGGTTTGCGGTTGTTCAGTCTGTCGAGGTCGATTTTTCCTACAGGTTTGAATTTCGGGCGTACATCTTCGGGGATCACGGTTTTGATTTCCTCTACTTTTGCTTTCTCCGTAGTTTCCGCTTCATATCCGTCGATAGATACAGAAGCTTTGTTGCGGTCTTTGTTCTGCCGTTCTTGAATGAAACGTTCCGATTCAAGTCTGAGGTTCTTATCTGTACTGAACTCTTTCACGAGCAAGGCGTATTGCTCTTCTGAAATTTTTGTATTGGGGTTTGCCTCAACGGCAAATCCTTTCTTCTGTAGGAACTCAACTACCGTTGAAATTCCTACATTCAAATCTCTTGTTACTTTATTTAACCTTATCGTCATACTAAAAATTTAATGAATAATGTGGAGAAAGAAGTTGGTGCAAACAGAAACAGTGCCGTCCGGCATTTTATTCTGTTTCGGGTTCTGCTTCAGGCTCAACTTCGGGCTCCGGTCCGTGGTCGGGTTCGCCTTCATCGAACTCCATTCTTAAAATGCGTAATACCTCGTCCACCGTTTCTTCTTCCAGGTCGGTCCGCTCGATGAGCATCTCGCGGGGGGCGTTCAGTACGGATTTGGCGGTATCGATGCCTATTGCTTTGATGGCGTCGATTACCCATCCGTCGATTTCATCTCTAAACTCGTCGAGGTAGATGTCTTCGTCTTCTACGGTCTGGTCGAGTTCGCGGAAGACGTCGATGGTGTACTCGGTCAGCATGCTGGCGAGCTTGATGTTCAGACCTCCCTTACCGATGGCGAGCGAGACTTCTTCGGGACGAAGGTAGACTTCGGCCTTGCGTTCTTCTTCGTTCAGGCGGATGGATGAAATCCTTGCGGGGCTGAGGGCACGCTGTATGAACAATTGTGTGTTGTTCGTATAGTTGATTACGTCGATATTTTCGTTGCGCAATTCGCGGACGATGCCGTGGATGCGGCTTCCTTTGACGCCGACGCAGGCTCCTACGGGGTCGATGCGGTCGTCGTAGGATTCGACGGCTATCTTGGCGCGTTCGCCGGGGATGCGGGCTATCTTCTTGATGGTGATCAGTCCGTCGTTGATTTCGGGGACTTCCATTTCGAAGAGGCGCTGGAGGAAGAGGGGCGAGGTGCGCGAAAGGATGATTTTCGGGTTGTTGTTCTTGTTGTCGACGCGGGCTACTACGGCGCGGGCGGTTTCGCCTTTGCGGTAGAAGTCGCTCGGGATTTGTTCTCCTTTGGGCAGGAGCAGTTCGTTTCCTTCGTCGTCGAGCAGGAGCATTTCTTTCTTCCAGATCTGGTAGACTTCGGCGTTGATGATGGTGCCTACTTTATCAATATATTTGTTATAGAGACTGTCTTTCTCCAGTTCCAGAATCTTTGAGGCCAGTGTCTGGCGCAGGTTCAGGATGGCGCGGCGTCCGAAGTTGGCAAAGATGACTTCGTCGGTCACTTCTTCGCCTACTTCGTATGATGCGTCTATTTTTTGGGCTTCCGAGAGGGCGATCTGCATGTTTGGGTTTTCGAGGTCTTCATCTGCCACTACTTCGCGGTTGCGCCATATTTCGAAGTCTCCTTTATCGGGATTCACGATTACGTCGTAGTTTTCATCGGTACCGAACATCTTTGCTATCACGCTACGGAACGACTCTTCGAGCACGCTCACCATGGTGGTCCTATCGATATTTTTCAGTTCCTTAAATTCCGAAAATGTATCTATCAAGCTGACAGTTTCTACTTTTTTGGCCATAGTTCTATTTAAAACTGATTAAGTATTTAGTATATTTTATTTCATCGTATGCAAAGGTTTCGTCCTCTTGTTCCATCCGGGGGCGTTTGGCTCCTTCGGGTTTCACTTTTTTCTGGGTGGTGAGGGTGAAGTGTTGCTCGTCGGCGTCTTTGAGTACACCGCACAGTTTGCGTCCGTTTTTTTTAAGGACTTCCACTTCTTCGCCGATGTGGTTGCGGTATTGTTGCAGCACTTTGAACGGCTGTCCGATGCCGGCAGATCCCACTTCCAGTTCATAGTCTTCTTCTTCGCGGTTCAGTCTGGACTCGATATATCGGCTCAGTTCCACACAATCTTCGATCCAAACGCCTTCTTTGTGGTCGATTTCCACCACGATCTTGTCGTCGGGGCTGACTGTTACTTCTACCAGGAAGTACTCTTTTCCTGCCAGCCATTCGTCAACGATTTGGCAAACAATTTTTTTTTCTATCATTGATTAACTATATAAGAACAAAAAAAGGAGCTTGATTGCCCCTCCACCTTTCATCCATTGCGGTTGCAAATATAAGAATAATCTGTTCGACTACAAAATATTAGAGGAAAAAAGAATCATTTAGTGTCTGTTTAAATTTTGTTCGCCTTATTTTGAGAGTTCTTTCCGGGGATGTTTTTCTGTTTTTATGGGGAGGATAGCGGGTTAGGCGATGAATAGAAACAGGGGGAAAAAGCGGGAAGGGACGGGGAAAGGGGGCGGAAGGGACCGGGAAAGGGTTCGGAAGAGACTCAGAAGGAGTTGAAAAGGGGTTCGGGAGGGGGTGGATAGAAGTTTTTGAAGACGTTTCACACGTTTTTTTGATATTCGGGAGGGGTAAAAGCGTGCCGAGGGGTTTGTGGATTGGGCTAAGGAGGCGGGGTGTTTTCTGTTTATGGAGTAATTTGTCTTTCGTTTTTTAGGGGTGGCCTGTCGGGGTAATGATTTCGGAGGAGGGTTTCTGATTTGTCGGGATGTTTGTCGATGGGTTTAATTTTAATCGTTACATTTGCACGGACTTCTAAATTCGATTTATTATGGCACATCGTCTGAACACTAACAAGCAGTTTATGATAGGCAATGGCATACTGGCTTTTGCTGTGATTTTCGTCGTGGTGATCTTTGTCTACATGAGCCTGCGCCTGCAAAGGCAGAAGGATGCGGAACGCAACTTCATCGAGATGTATACGATTACGCTGACCAGGGGGTTCGTGGGGGATTCGCTTTCTCTGCTGATCAACGACAGCGTGCTTGTCAACCAAAGAATCGCCGAGGAGCCTTTCAGTATCGACGTCAGGCGCTTCGCCGAGCAGAGTGCGCTGCTGATTGTGGACAATGCGACGGAGGAGTTGTCGCTGTTCGAGCTGGGCGAGAGGGGCGGAACGTACCGGTTCGAGAAGGAGAACGGGGAGGTGAAGCAGTTGGCGAGGAGGTGACGGCGGGCACGGACTTGTGGAGCCACGTAGCCAACAATGCAACTATAACGGAGGCGGGAAACGGCCGATTAACTTCTCGTAACGCTACGAGGCCAGTGTGTTAAAATTACACATCCAGTGTACCTCCAGTCCGACGCCAATCCTTAGGACTGGAGGTGTACTGGAGGCACACTGGAGGCAGAGCGGCCGAAAAAGGGCGAAAATTGGGAGAAAATCCGAGGAAAATATTAAGCTAATTTAACCGGTTTCCGTGAACCGTTTTTCGGGAAAGAGCGGAAAACGGAGCAGCGTGCCCCTCCCCGACTTCCCGACGGCGCGTTGTGCGACCGATTATCTCCCTTGGAAGAAGAAGCGGTGTCTGAGCGACTTGCCCGGCAGTCGGAACGTCAGTTCCACGGAGTTCTCTTCATCCTCCAGACAGTCTTCGCTGTTGTAGGTAATCAGGATATCCTCTCCGCGGGTCACGGCCTTCAGTTGCGAAGCGCAGTTGGAGGCGAGTTTCGGCAGGGAGGCGGTCGTGATTTTCTTCCCTTTCAGGTAGAGGGAGACCACGTATGCGTCCCGTCCGTCCGCCCGTCCGTCGGCGGTGACGAAAGTGGAGAGTTTCCGGTAGTTCGCGACCACGCTTTCCGCCCATTCGCGGCGGGTCTTGTCGAAGAAGTACTCCACGGCAGGGCGCAGGCGGGTGATGCAGCGGTCTATCTCTTCTACGGAGGAGATCTCCGCGATGTGTTCCTCCATGCCCCTGACGAGGTCTTCCATCGCGCGGTCCTGCTCTTCGAACTGGCTCACCAGCGCACGGTGTTCGCTCGCCGGAAAGGGGTAGCGGATGGCATAGGCGTACGTCGTACGGCCGGATTTCTTCTCGCTGCGCTTCTCCCAGTAGGAGCCGGCGACCTTGGAGAACGAGATGCCCTTGATGAAGGGCAGGGAGGCGGCGCGCGTGGAGCCTTCGGCGAGGTACTGGTCGGTGAACTCCGTGACGCGGTCGCCCGAGCCTGTGGTCTGCTTCACGACGTGCGAGTCGGAGAACTCGATGTTCTGCGCGACTGCCTGGATGATTTGCCGTTTCACGCTCTCCATGCACTGCCGGCGGGCTTCTTCCATCGTCGGCGCCTCGGCAGAGGCCACGATGTAGCCCGTCTCGGCCGATTCGTACCATGCAGGGGCTTTCTTGTCGCTCCTGTCAATCACCTTGTATGCCTGCGCAAACAAGGAGGCTGTCCCTGCTATGGACAGCAGAGCCAGTGTCAAGGCTATTCTTATTGTCTTCATAAATGGTTCTACTTTACTTTTCTGAATGAACGTGCCTCCACAGGCTCTGCGGGTGCGGGTTGTGCTTCGGACGCGGGAGTCGTCGGGGTGGTGTCCGGAAGGCGGGGTGCCTCTTGCGGCTTGTTCTTATTGAGTCTCTCGAGCAGGGCGATCACCTCGTCATAGCAAGGCGCCGTGGCGGGAACTGCCGAGAGATAATCCGATGCCTCCTCCCCCTTGCCCGCCGCCATCAGTGCCTGTGCCTGCTTCAGGATGGCGGGACAGTTCTGCTCATAGTGCTCCGCGATGCGCTTACGCGTCGTGCGGATGAAGCGGACAAAGGCGGGGTCTGTCACCTTGATGCTGGAGATGAGCGAGGAGAGTGCCTCCTCGCGGCTTCCTGCTGCGTCGCCCTGCACCTCGATCACTGCCGTACCGTAGATGCTGCCGTCGTAGCGGTTGCGTGCCGTCAGCGAGAACTCTCCGCCGACCAGCGTCACCTCGCGCAGCAGCCCTTCCGTCTTCTTCGCCTCTCCGAGCCGAAGCTCCGGCTGGACGACAAAGGCACCGTGCGCCGGAGCCGCCCCGGCATTGTTGCGGGCGAGGATTTGCTCTGTTTTCAGCCTCAACGCGTCTATCGTCTTCTGGCTCAGACCCGGCTGTGCGGGCGTTCCTGCCACAAAGTGGATGGCCTCTTGTGCCGCCGCCCACAGGGGGACGACAAGCAGGAGGGCACACAGAATCATACTCTTCTTCATATGCTGTCCGATTATTTGATGGTTATCGTCAATCCCTGCCCCATCGTGACGACGGAGGCGACGTATTCTCCCCCTAACTTCTCGTCGAGGAGGCTCTTCAGTTCGGCACTGAAGCGTGATATCGTATAGGCACGCCCCTGCCCTTCGTCCCAGATGGGTATCTGGACAGAGAGGTCGATCACCTTGTCGTTGCTGCGGCTCATGTCATAGACTCCGTTCAGGGCGTGCACCTGCAACCACTCTTCCAGCATGGGCTTGAAGCCGGCGCTCCCGTCGGGCAGCGGCTGGTCGAAGTCCCAGTCCGTAACGGACTTTGCCAGAACCATCTGTATGGCCATCTCGCGCCCGTTCTTCACGATGTCGTTGAAGGATGCCTGGAGCTTGGTGAAGAACTCATCCTTCACCTTCTTGAGCGCGTAGTCCGTCAGCCGGATGGTATCCGTGGTGACGAACTTGCCGCTTTGGTACGTGGCACTCGCGAGGTTGCCCGCGGTCTGAAACTCGGTGGCCGTCAGTTCCAGCGACACTTCGCTTTGGCGCCGCACGTCGGTGGTGGCGATGACCTTGGCGGTGACGATGATGTCGGCACCCATGTTCTGTATCATCTTCGTCACGGCGTCCGACTGCGTGCCTGCCGTCAGCACGTCGTTCCGCTTCGCGCGTTTCAGCTGGGCGAGGAAGTCCTTCGTCTTGTATCCGCGCGAGCTGAACTCGCTGGTCATCTTGCTTACGGCATAGCTCAGCATCTGGTTGTGGTCCAGTATGGCACGCACGTCTTCGTTCTCACGTGCGTAGGGTAGCACGGTCACCGTGGGCAGGCTCACCTGGCTGCCGGGCGCCCCGACTGCCATGCCGAGGTTGGTCTGCACCTTGTTCCGGTTCAGGTCCTTCTGCAGGGCATCGAAGAGGATGGTCATCTCCACCGTGCAGCGGTATTGCTTGCCTTGCTTCACGGGGGCTTCCGTCACGGAATAGTCGCGCACGAAGACCGAGTAGCGCCCTTCGTCGAAGAAGCGGCGGTCGTAGTTGGGCTTCGCCGCCGACACCAGCGGGTTGCCTCTGTTCACGCCCTCCACTCCTGTATAGAATAAGGTATGGAAGGCCGACTTCAATGCCATGACCTCCGTCTCCTTCTTCTTCTCGCTGATGCCCACGGCACGCACCGACAATGTGTTTCCCTTCTGTTGCAGAAAAACCACGTCGCCGGAGTATCGCTGTCCGAACAGCATCGCGGACAGGAATACTCCTAAAAGAAACATGAAATAATGCTTCGTCATATTCTATCTCCCGATTAGTTGAAAATTCCCCCCATCAGCGTCTGCACACGGGAGATAATCTTAATAGGCTGCTCGTCGCGGATAGCTTTCATGATCTCTTCGCCACCCTTCTGCACCTTGCACAAGGAGATGTCGTCACCCTCAACCGCCTTTACGGTCAGACGCCCGATTTCCCGCTTCGCCTCGCGTCCTGCCACTTCGCGCACGACGTAGACCGTGAATTTCTGTGCATCCTTCACACCGTGCATGGTGCCGAGGTTGATATAGACTTCCTCCGCCTTGCCCTTCTTCTCGCTGTTCACCTCGAGGATGGTTCCTTCCATCTTGAAGTACTCGTCCACGAAGTCGCGCATGCTGTGCACCGCATACTTGATGGTGTTGGCAATCGCCTCCTCCTTGTTGGCGCCCGTGCCCCCGGTCAGCCCACTATGCTGGAAGGTCTTCGTCCCCACCAGCGTGCCGTTCTTTGCATTAATCACCTTAAGCGTATAAGAGACCGAACCGTCATAGTAGCTTTTCCCGTCCTTCGACTTGTAGGCAGCCGTCATCGATGCAACCTGCCCGGTGATGATAAACTGTGCACCCAACTGCTCCATCACAGCCAAGCGGTCCATTTCATTGTCGTCTCCCGAAGAGATATTGGCGGATGAACGCCGCTGTGCCTCGATGCGCAAGGCGTCTTGTGCATCCACATCAATCAGAATGACACGCTCCATCTTCTGTATGCCTTCGATTACCGTGTTACGCAACCCCTCTACCCATGCAAACGATGAATCGCTGGAGCGTTTAAAATAGTCGATAAATACAGTCGGTTTTCCCTTCGGCTCATCAAAATTCTGGCTATAACCCGCGAGTGAACATAACACACAGACTACTAAAAGCAGGATCTTTCTCATAAATTTGTAATTTTATAATTTAAACTATTGATTACTATTCAATTTGAAGTTTCAAAAATAAACAATTGTTATCTAACCGCAACAATGTTTACGTTTATTAACTCAAAAAGAAAAGACAGTCACGGAAAACAGTGACAAGAAAGCAGATAAATGAAACCATTCCCGAATCTCCGGTCTCAGAAGTCGGTGCGATATTGCTTCAACTCTTCCTGCAACTGCTGGGATTTTCCCTCGGTCAGCTCGTCAAGAAGAGCCCAAAAGCGCTCCCCATGGTTCATTTCACGGGTGTGAGCCAGCTCGTGCAGCAGCACATAGTCTATCAGGTGCTTCGGAAGCAGAACAAGATAATAGGAAAGATTGATGTTCCCGCACGATGAACAACTGCCCCACCGGCCGTTGCTGGAATTGATACGTACCCGCTGATAGGGCAAGCCATGTTTCTGGGAGAGCATATACAATCGGGGCGGAAGAATAATCTTCGCATTACGCCGCAAAGCCTCTTCAATGACCTTCCGCAGCCATGCCTGCAATGCAGGATCGGAGAAGTCGGCTTGTGGCGGACAGACTATCTGCGTCTCCCCCAACTCCGAACGGGAGAGAAAAGTCTCCCTCTCTCCACTCACGAGACTCAACTTGAAGAACTCCGTATCCATCCTGTAATCCAGATCAATCAAAGGACGGACACGCTTCTGCCGTGCCGCCCTCAGTCGGGGGCGCAACTCTTCTATCGCCCTTTTCACTGCGGCAAGCGTCGTGCCGGACGGCACAGTCACGTGAATGGCATCCTCCTTGGTACGAAACGTCAGGCGACGCGCACGGGCATTGACCCGAATCAGCAAGCGCCCCAACTCTTTATCTTCTATGACTTTTTCCAATGCAATCCTCCCCTATTGATGAATGGACAGGCAAATGAACAAAATATCGTCCGAATATGCAAATGAATGCATATATCAAAAACGAACATGTGTCCGGTATTGGACACTAACAAAGAGAAATCAGCACTTAATAATCAACACTTTATGACTTTGGCACGCATATTGAATCATACTATACGGACGCATTGAGAAAAGTTTCAGGAAAAAAGCAAAAACAGGATGCAACTTTTTTTAAGTAACTAACGTCTAATATAGAAACAAGAACAATACAAAAGGTTAATTATAAAAATAGAAAAGTCATGAAAAAGTTAACAACTCTCATCACCTGTATCTGCATCATCATTACTACGACTGCATGTTCACAAAACAGGAACTACAGTTCAAACTCTTGGAACAGCAAAAAGGTAGTAGGTAGCAACAATTACGTAACCAAAAGCATGAAAGTGAATGACTTCAAACGAATCAGCGTAACAGGAAGCCCCGATGTGATATTCACCCAAAAACCAGGAAGCCCCAAAGTAGAAGTCTATACCTCGGACAACATCGTAGACCTTCTGGACATCAAGGTGAAAGACAATACGCTATCCATAGGCTTCAAAAAAGGAGTCAACGTTTCTTACAAGAAACTTGAAGTGCGCGTCTCTTCCGAAACACTGAACGGTATTTCCATTACCGGGTCGGGCGACATATACCTGAAGAACGGAATTCAGACCAACGATGACCTGGGCATCAGCATAGCCGGATCGGGCGATATCAAAGGCAGCAACATCAAGTGTAACAACATCAAAGTTTCCATTGCCGGCTCTGGTGATATCAAAGCAAACCATATTGCTTGCAACAACCTGAAAGTGTCCGTATCCGGTTCGGGCGATATGGCACTGAATGACGTAGCCGCCACAAATACAGAAGCAAGCATCGCCGGTTCCGGAACGGTAATCTTAAAAGGAACCACCCAAAGGGCTTCCTATAGTGTCGCAGGCTCAGGCGATCTCTTTGCCGAAAACTATGAGGCTCAACAGGTGAATGCCAGCGTAGCCGGTTCGGGAGACATCAAATGCTTCGCCACCCAATATCTGAAGGCACGCACCAGCGGCAGTGGCAGAATCGGCTACAAGGGTAATCCGGAACTGGATTATCCCAAGAAGAGCCTGTATAAACTCTAATATTCTCTCTTAAAATCATTATAGCAAAGATTAACTTGAATCATTGTAAAAAGGATTAATTAATGCATTAGACAAAAGGGGTTCTGAGAAGAATCTCTTTTGTTTGTTTATACATGTACCTACTTCGGAAAGGATCAGAAACGTTTCAGGTACGGACTTAATATGAGCTTGACAGGGGCAGGAGGGAGTACTTAATATGACCTTGACACATGCTGACCTAAACAAAAAAATAAAAGGGACGCTGCATCTCGCGGCGTCCCATCTATCTTAGTTAGTTTTTATAAGAATTTGAGAGAATTGAAACTTCACAGCCTCAATTTGTTGTTTTAATAAAGCACACTAACTATATTTATGTTTAAAGCAAATGAAAATGTTATTGTTGCAGTTCCCCCTTCTTGTCCATCCGCGAAAGGCTGTCTGCCAGCACCTGTTGTTCGTGGGTGACCGCCATGTCGCTGGAAAGAGCTACCGAAGGGGCGGTTATCTGTTTTCCTATCGTATCGGCTACGGCAACCTCTTTCACTTTGCTGTAGAAAGAATGCTGCATCACATTGACTAACAAGAGCACCAATGCCACTGCCGCTGCGGCTTTGAACATCGGAACGAGGCGCGTAGTGAGCGTCAGGCGCTTTGCCTTCACCACCGGTGGTTCCACTTCTGCAAGCACGCGGGCATCAAAGTCCTCGCCTAATCCCGCATCCTGTTGCAGTTGCTGGTATACGAACAAATCCTTGTAGCGCAGCAAGTGGGCAGGAACATCGCTTCTGCTGAAGAAAGAGCGCAACTGCACTTCCTCTTCGAGGGAAGTGTCGCACTGCCAGTAGCGTTCCAAGAGTCGTTCTATATATTCAAAGTCCATAGCCATCTATATCCAAATACCGTTGTTTTACTTTCTGCCTGGCGCGGAAGAGGTTCACTTTGACCTGTTCCTCCGTCAGATGCAGAATGATTGCAATCTCTTTATAACTTTTCCCCTCGATATCCCGAAGCTGCATGATCAGCCGTTGTTTTTCGGGAAGTTCGTTGACCAGGCGGTGGATCAGGTCCATTTGCTCCTTGTTCACCAAATGGTCATAGGGTCCGGATGCTTCGGGAGTCCGTTCGACCTCGAGGGTCAGCTCCACGGTCTGGGCGTCTTTCCTTTCGCGGCGGTCTATCGCCAAGTTCTTTGCCACAATCAGACAGTAGGCTTCGATAGAACCGAACTGTTTCCATTCGTCACGCTTGTTCCAGACCCTGATCATTGTTTCCTGCACGACGTCCTCCGCCTCTGTCCGATTGAAAGTAATCCGGAGAGCCAACCGAAAGAGTTTGTCTTTCAGCGGGAGAATGTCATTCCGAAAACTGAGTTCTTGCATCTCTATAATTAATGACGGTTTAGTGTACGGAAAGTTACAGTAGTCTGCTATTTTTTTGGAAATTATTTCCGGATGCGGGTTCCTCCGCTTCCATTGATTGCCGATGCCTGGGTGATGATGACTTCGGACACTCCTGCATGCAAGGCTTCGAAAGAGTTTTCCAGCTTGGGTATCATGCCTCCCTGGATTATGCCTTCCGCTACATAACGTTCAAAGTCGTCAGGAGTAATCTGGGGGATCACGCTGTCGTCGTCGTTTTCGTCGCGGAGCACGCCTTTCTTTTCAAAACAGAATACCAGGGTGACGTCGAACAAAGCAGCAAGAGCCTTTGCCGTCTCGCCGGCTATGGTGTCGGCATTCGTATTCAGCAGGTTTCCGGCACCGTCGTGCGTCAGCGGAGCCATGACGGGAACGACTCCTTTATGAATCAGATCGCCCAGAAAATCGGCATTCACTTGCTTCACATCGCCCACGAAGCCGTAGTCTACTTCTTTCACCGGACGCTTGGCAGAACGTATGACGTTCATATCTGCACCGGTAAGCCCCAGCGCATTGATTCCGCATGCCTGCAGACCGGCTACGATGTTCTTGTTCACCAGTCCGCCATAGACCATCGTCACGACTTTCAGGGTTTCGACATCTGTGATGCGACGTCCGTTCACCATACGGCTTTCAATGCCCAGTTGTGCGGCGAGCTTCGTTGCCGAACGTCCGCCGCCGTGCACCAATACTTTATAGCCGTCGATGGCGGCAAAGTCGTCCAACAACTTGCGGAGGGTGGCTTCCTCTTCTACAATCTTGCCACCCACTTTAATTACTGTCAGTTTCTCTCTCATATATTCTTACTTCAATACTCTTATTCTAAATAGGTGTAACCGTAAAGTCCCGAACGATAGTTGGAAAGAAACTCCTTCCCCTCTTCCAAGGAGATACGCCCCTCCTTCACGGATTGGGTCACCCAGGTTTCCAGGGTACGTACCAGCTTCTTCGGGTTATATTGCACGTAGTCCAACACTTCTGCCACGGTTTCGCCGTCTATCACCTGTTCGATGCTGTAGCCCTTCTCGTTAACGGAGACGTGTACAGCATTGGTATCTCCGAAGAGATTATGCATGTCTCCCAGTATCTCCTGATAGGCACCTACAAGGAACACGCCCACATAATAGGGTTCCTTGTTCTTCGGGGAATGCACAGGCAGATAGTGCGCAACGTTCTTCGTGGAGATGAAGTTGGCAATCTTTCCGTCCGAGTCGCAGGTGATATCCTGCAGGGTTGCCGTGCGGTCGGGACGTTCATCAAGCCGCTGGATGGGCATAATGGGAAATATCTGGTCGATTGCCCAAGAGTCGGGCAAGGACTGAAAGAGCGAGAAGTTGCAGAAGTACTTATCGGCGAGCAACTTCGGCAGTCCGCGGAGTTCATCGGGAGCATGCTTCAGTCCGCTGGCTATTTGGTTCACTTCGCGCATCACCGACCAGTAAAGGCGTTCGATCTGCGCGCGCGTCTTGAGGTCAACGATGCCGTGGCTGAAGAGGTCGAGTGCTTCTTCGCGAATCTGTTGCGCGTCGTGCCAGGCTTCCAGCATCTTGTTCTGGTTCAGGGTGTCCCAAATGGAATAAAGTTCCTGCACCAGTTCGTGGTCTTCTTTGGTCACTTCCTCGTCATCATCCCATTCGGGCAGTGTGGCCGTCTCCAGTACCTCGAAGATAAGTACGGAGTGATGGGCGGTAAGTGCGCGTCCGCTTTCCGTGATGATATTGGGATGCGGGATGCCATTCTTGTCGCTGGCATCGACCAGCGTGGAGATGGAGTCGTTCACATACTCCTGGATGGAGTAGTTGACGCTACTTTCGCTGCTGGAGGAACGTGTGCCGTCATAATCGACTCCCAGTCCGCCGCCTATATCCACGAATTCCACCTTGAATCCCATCGCGTGAAGCTGCACGTAGAACTGCGAGGCTTCGCGCAGAGCAGTCTTGATACGGCGTATCTTGGTCACTTGGCTCCCGATGTGGAAATGTATCAATTTCAGACAACTTTTCAGTCCTTTTGTCTCCAAAAAGTCGAGTGCTTCGAGCAACTCACTGGATGAAAGCCCGAATTTGCTGGCATCACCGCCCGAATCTTCCCATTTGCCACTTCCGGAAGAGGCAAGCTTGATGCGAATACCTATATTGGGCATTACGTTGAGTTGCTTCGCCATCTTGGCTATCAGCTTTAGCTCGTTCATTTTTTCTACTACAAGGAAGATGCGTTTTCCCATCTTCTGTGCCAGCAGGGCAAGCTCGATATAGCTTTCGTCCTTATATCCGTTGCAGATAATCAGCGAGTCGGAATCCGAATTGATGGCAATTACGGCATGGAGTTCGGGTTTGGAACCGGCTTCGAGTCCAAGATTGAATTTCTTTCCGTGGCTGATGATCTCCTCGACTACAGGACGCATCTGGTTCACCTTTATAGGATAGATGATGAAATTCTGTGCCTTATAGCCATATTCCTCGGCTGCCTGTTTGAAACACGAGGATGTCTTCTCGATCCGGTTATCCAGAATGTCGGGAAAGCGTACCAGCATGGGGGCTGCAACATCGCGCAGTTGGAGTTCGTCCACCAGTTCTTTCAAATCGACACCGACACCGTTCTTGCGAGGTGTCACCACTACATGACCTTTGTCATTGATACCAAAGTACGAAGTGCCCCAACCTGTTATGTTGTATAGCTCTTCTGAATCTTCAATACGCCATTTTCTCATTTCTTGCTACTCGAATGTTTTTATTGTTTTTCTATTTAATTAGGGGGGGCAAAAATACGATAATTCCTGATAAATCCTACGTTTTCGGTTCAAAAAACACATTTACAAGCGGTTAAACGCCCAATATGTCGCGCAGGCACTGTACAGACTCGGCTATTTGCTTCCGGCTTTCCAGTCGGCTGCCATCGAAGCGGTAGGTCGCTTTGTCGTAGTGCGGGGCACGCTTCGCCAGTGCTTCGCAGATGAACGTGCGCAGTTCTTCGTCCGTCTTTCCTTGCAGGATGGGGCGTTGCTGGGTGGCTACACGCAGTCGGCGGAACAGGACATCGGGATGCACATCAAGGAAAACTGTCTGTCCGTGTGCATTCATATACTCTATATTGTCGAAGAAACAGGGAGTGCCGCCGCCAGTGGAGATGACGACATCCTCAAACTCCGCCACTTCATGCAGCATGTTCCGTTCCAGTTCACGGAAAGCAGCCTCTCCCCGTTCGGCAAACAGTTCGCGTATGGATTTGTGATACCGCTCTTCGATATACCAGTCCAGGTCGATGAAGGGCACCTTCAGTTCGTGAGCGAAGGCTTTTCCTAAAGTTGTCTTGCCGGCTCCCATGTAGCCGGTTAAAAAAATACGTATCATAAGCGCTTACTTTGCAGGCAAAGGTAAGCAATTTCCACCGTGGGAGGCTCTTCCTATCAGAAGAAAATTTTAATGCGGTCGCTCACAGGTTCGTATTCCTTCGGCGATGGAGTGCCTGCGGGGGAGCCGAAAGGCATTTGCGCAACCAGTTCCCAATCGTCGGGAAGGCGCCAGGTGCGACGCACTTCGTCGTCGATCAGCGGGTTGTAGTGTTGCAGGGAAGCACCCAAACCGCACTCTTCGAGCATAGTCCAGATGACAAGCTGGTGCATGGCGGAGGTCTGCTGCGACCAGACGGGGAAGTTGTCGCAATAAGCGGGGAACTTTGCCTGCAATTCTTCCACGACGGCACGCTCCTCGAAGAAGAGCACCGTGCCATATCCGCATGCAAACGAATGGTTTATCTTCTGTTCCGACTGTCGGTACTGCTCTTCGGGAAGGCGTGCCTTCAACTGGGCTTTCACAATCTGCCACAGTTTCCGGTGATGCTCGCCCAACAGGAGTACGACTCTTGTGGATTGGGAATTGAATGCCGAGGGCACATGCTCCACTGCCATACGGATAATGTCTACGATTTCTGCGTTCTTGACCGGAGAGTCGTTATTGATGGAATAGTAGCTGCGGCGGTGTTTCAGCGCTTCAGCGAAAGTATGATATTTGCTCATATAGGTTCCTTTCTCTTTTTTTTAATGATTATATATTCTTTACTCAAGTATGAACGGATGAAGCGCTGGATTTGTTCAGCATCTCCCGAAGAAAGCGCGGATAGCTGTCGAGAGCATTCAAACCAAAGCATCGGAAATCAATAAGCAAGGGAATAGCGTTATATCTTAGACAAAACGATATAAGAACGACTTTTTTGCTGACAAGTACTTTTTATAAAACACCCAAAATAGAATCCAAGCATCCGAACTTCAGTATATAAATGCAGCATTCATGCACAAAATCGGACAAATATCCGATATTTATGCAAAAGAACAATAGATTGCCGTGCTCAATTCACGAAACGAATGTATTCAACTCGTGGAACTACTGTATTCATTCCACGAACCAAACGTGATGGCTTCGTGGAACGAGCACGCTCACTCCACGAAGCGAATACTTTTCATCTATAAGACGAAGATATTCCCTCTGTTTTCCATACACGAAAGTATCATTTCCCATTTTTTAGAGATGTACGGATTTATATATCCGATTATCTGTCAGGAAGATGACCGCTTTCCGTTCGCTTCTTTTCCATCTCCCCTACAGAAAAACGGAAATACGGCATTCTCGTCACACAGAATATGCAAAGTGTCAGAATGAAAAATAAGCCGCGCAACCCTTTGCATAACCCACCGTTTGCATTACCTTTGCCCCTTGATATGGGAAAAGAGAAATTTTACGTCGTATGGGCAGGCGTCAATCCGGGCATTTATACCTCGTGGACCGACTGCCAGTTACAAACCAAAGGTTACGAAGGTGCGAAATACAAGTCGTTTGAAACGCTTGCCGAAGCCGAGAAAGCCTTTGCCTCCTCACCGTACGAATACATCAAACGGGCATCCGCAACCGCCTCCGCTCCCAAGAGAACAGCCGAGGCTCCCCTCCCCGCCGGTATCATAGAGAACAGCCTCGCCGTAGATGCAGCCTGTAGCGGCAATCCCGGAGCCATGGAGTATCGGGGTGTACACGTGGCAAGCCGACAGGAAGTGTTCCACTTCGGTCCGGTGTATGGCACAAATAACATCGGCGAGTTCCTCGCCATCGTACATGGACTTGCCCTGCTGAAACAAAAAGGATTCGACATGCCTATCTACAGCGATAGCGTAAACGCCATCAGCTGGATCAAGCAAAAGAAATGTAAGACCAAACTGCCGCGAGAACCTCGCACTGAAGAGCTCTTCAAACTGATAGACCGCGCCGAAAAGTGGCTGCGCGAAAATACCTATACCACTCGAATCATGAAGTGGGAAACCAAACAATGGGGAGAAGTTCCTGCCGACTTCGGCAGGAAATGACGCCTCCCGCCTATGCCAGCGACTGCATGTCGTTCAGGCGCTTGTAGTATCCATCCTTCTCCAGCAACGCCTCATGCTTGCCACGCTCCACAATCTCGCCTTCATAGAGCACACAAATCTCATCCGCATTCTTGATTGTAGAGAGTCGGTGCGCAATGGCAATCGTAGTACGGGTCTTCATCAACCGCTCCAGCGCCTCCTGCACTAAGCGTTCGGACTCTGTGTCCAAAGCCGAAGTCGCCTCATCAAGAATCAGAATAGGGGGGTTCTTCAAGATAGCCCGTGCGATACTGATGCGTTGCCGCTGCCCGCCGGACAGTCTGCCGCCACGGTCGCCGATGTTTGTATCGTAGCCATGTTCCGTCTCCATGATGAAATCGTGGGCATTGGCAATCTTCGCCGCCTCTATCACCTGCTCCAAGGTGGCATTCTCCACACCGAAAGCGATATTGTTGAAGAATGTATCGTTGAACAGGATCGCCTCCTGATTCACATTTCCGATCAGTCCGCGCAAATCATGAATGCGGAAATCCTTGATGTTCACCCCGTCAATCAGTATCTCGCCAAAGTGTATGTCGTGATAACGCGGCAGCAAGTCTACCAGCGTCGACTTTCCTGAACCCGACTGCCCGACCAGCGCAATGGTCTGTCCCTTCGGAACAACCAGGTCGATGTGCTTCAGCACTTCCCTCTTTCCATCGTAACTGAAAGAGACGTCCCTGAACTCAATCCGTTGTTTCATCCCGTCCAACGGTTTCGGGTCCGTCGGTTCCTTAATCGGATTCTCCGCCTTCAGTATCTTGTCCACACGCTCCATCGAAGCCAATCCCTTCGGAATATTATATCCCGCCTTGGCAAAATCCTTCAGCGGATTGATGATGCTATAAAGAATGACCATATAGAAAATAAACGTAGGCGCCTCCAAAGAGGAATTCTTGTCGCCCAAAATCAGCATTCCGCCGAACCAAAGCACCAACACGATGAGCAGTGTCCCTAAAAATTCACTCACCGGATGAGCCAAAGCCTGACGGATAGCTACCCGATTGGTGGCATCGCGCAACTCGTTGCTACACCTCGTGAAACGGTCCACCATCTTATCTTCGGCAATAAAAGCCTTGATGATGCGCAATCCGCCCAGCGTCTCTTCTAGTTGCGACATCGTATCACTCCATTTGCCCTGTGCTTCCAACGACTGGCGTTTGAGCTTCTTGCCCACCTTGCCCATCAGCCAACCCATTCCCGGCAACACGATGATAGTGAACAGCGTCAGTTGCCAACTGGTGATGATAAGCGTTGAAAAATAGAGCAGAATCAGAATCGGGTTTTTCAGCAACATGTCCAGTGAACTGGTGATGGAGTTCTCAATCTCTCCCACGTCACCACTCATACGAGCAATGATGTCTCCCTTACGCTCTTGCGAGAAGAACCCAAGGGGCAAGTGCATCACCTTGGAGTAAACCATGATACGTATATCACGCACCACTCCCGTACGCAAAGGAATCATTACAGCCGAAGATCCGAAGTAACAGGAAGTCTTCAACATCGTCATAAACGCAAGAAAAAGTCCCATGAAAAGAAGCGTCATAACCGGTCCGTGCACCTCAATCAATTGGGTAACATAATAATAGAAGTTGTTCACTACCACATCTTTCAGACTACCGCTCCCCCACTCCATAAAGTGGTAGACCGCCGAATTTTCCCCTGTCTTGAAGAGAATATTCAGAATAGGAACCAGTAAAGTAAATGAAAAGACATTGAAAACAGCCGATAAGATATTGAGCATGATAGCCCATCCGATATACTTCTTATATGGCGACACAAAACGCCGCATCAATTGCAGGAATTCCTTCATTGCTTGGTATTTAATCTATTAAGAGTGCAAATATACAAGAAAAATCATTAAAACAGGGAAGCTATGTCCAATATTAATAGATTTTATCCATCCCTCCGTCATAAACTTCTCCTGTAATTCATTTGCAGCGATTAGATTATAATGCAAAGAATAAATTATATCTTTGCGCCTGAATATACTAAAAAAACTTTATCATGACAAGCCCCAACAAGTCCGTACTGACATTTGGAACTACCCTTTTCCTGAAATTCATCCTGTTCGATGTATTGTGGTGCATTCCTACCACATTCGTACCTTTCTCTTCCGTAGAATTCTATACCACCAAAATCATAGCCACCCTGCTTCTGCTCATTCCCTACGCCTTCTTCAAACTCTGGAAGACAGAAGCAGTCATCATGTTTCTGCTGGATGCCCTGCTTGTAGCCAATCTGATGTACTTCCGTACATACTATACTGCCATACCACTGAACAGTTATGCCCTGTCAGGCAATCTTGCCGACTTCACCGGAAGTGTGATAGATTCGCTCCGTTGGTACGACCTGCTATTCCCGTTGTCCACCATTGCCGCCATCCTCATCCATCTGCGCACCCAAGTAGTCGCCTACCCAAAACGTCCGGCACCCATTCTCCCCTATCTGGGCATACTGGCAACCGCCATCGGTATATTCTCCATCGCCACCCTGCTAAAAGGAGGTTTCAAAGCCGCCAATGATAAAGTACGCCAAGCCGCATACCTATGTTCAAGCGGAGCTACCCTATATACTGTCTTCGGCAACCTATACTATGACCTGCTGAACCAACAGACCCTACTGACTCCCGAAGCCCAAGCAACCATCGAAAACTGGCTGGCACAGAGGCCTTGCCACGAAACAGTCTTACCGGATAGTTGCAACAACACTCCGCGAACCAACTGTATCGTCATCCTGGCAGAATCATTAGAAAGCTGGGTACTGGAACAAACCGTAGAAGGTCAAGAACTCACCCCCTATCTGAACAAGTTACTGAAAGACTCCACCACGCTTTATGCCCCGCACGTGCTGACGCAAGTGAAAGGCGGACGCTCTATCGACGCCCAACTAATCCTCTGCACCGGCCTGCTTCCCCTGAACAGCGGTACTTACAGCAGTCAATATCCCAACCACGTCTATCCCTCACTCCAGAAAGCCATGCAGGAGAAAAGGCAAACCCGCAACTACCTGCTGACCATAGACAAAGTATCGACTTGGAATCAAGGTCCCATCGCCTACAGTTTTGGTACCGACACCCTCCTTGCCTACCATGACTTCGAACTGACCGAGGCTTTCGGCACGCACAAGCGCACCGGAGACGGTTCATTCTTTGCCCAATGCCAGAAAAAGATAAGCAACGGGGAAATCTGGAAGAAAGATGAAAATGTCCACATGCTATTCATTACCTACTCCGGTCATGCCCCGTTCGTACTGCCGCAACATTTGCGCGAACTCTCCTTCTCCGAAAAGATTCCTGAAAAGATGCGAGACTACATGACCACCGCCCGCTATACAGACAAAGCCATCGGTAAATTTGTGGAATATCTGAAGACCCTCCCGCAATACAAAGAGACATTGATCGTAATCACTGGCGACCACGAAGGCCTGGCATCCTACCGAACCGAATTGTGCGGGCATCCTGGCGGCAAAGGCATCGTCTCCGACAAACCTTTCACCCCTTTCATTATCGTCAACTCGCCCGTAGGCATGCGTTACGAGAAAGTAATGGGACAGATAGACATGTACCCCACCTTGCTGAATCTCCTCCAACTTGATGATTACCATTGGACCGGCCTCGGTGAAAGTATCCTCAATCCTAACAAAAAGGGCTTTGCCGTAGGTTCGCAAATGAATGTAGAAGGAGACGGATATACACCCGAGGAACTGGAGTTCGCAAAAAAAGCGTATGATATCTCCGATCAGATCATACGCTTCAATTATTTCGGGCAGGATTCACACTGAGTCTTTTCAGTCTTTCCATCAAAGCCTGTCTATCTCTTCTTTCGTCAAGCCTGTAGCTTGCGATATAATATCAGAAGTTACCCGTAATCCCTTCAGATTACGGGCATTTTCTCTTTTCTCCTCTTCACGCCCTTTTATTAGCCCTTTATGTAATCCCTCTTCAAGGCCTTCGGCGCGACCTTCTGCATGTCCTTCAGCACGTCCTTCAGCACGTTCCGTATAGATATTGGTACGCAGAATCACAATACTATCCAAATGGCGATAATATGCCGCAAGCTCATCCTTGGACATACTGTCCAGTTTTAACCTTTCGCATGCCGCAAGCATGTCCACACGGTTATATTTGTCATATTCGTCCTCCTGGTTGCTTTCGCTTTCAAGAAGGCTTTGGATGACGATTTTTTCATTCAACAGTGTTGTCAGCAGACCTTCGAGTACACTGAAGTTTGCCTTGTTGCGGAGCAGGCGTTTCATAGCCCAGTCGAAGCGGATTATCTGGTTGTTGTTATCGGCCATATCTCTATCACAATATATTGATTATGATAAAAGTAGATAAAATAATGCAGAATACCCAAAAAGAAAATGCTTTTCATAAACATCACCGCAGCTATTTTTTAACATTTCTCCTTATGATAGCTAAGAAAGAGTTTAGAAAATCGATACTACAGACAGGCAAAAACACTCTATAGACATTTCTGTTCAATCACTCTCATCAGAACATTATCCTTCTGTTTTTATATACCCTCTTTCATCTGTCACATCCTTCACCTTTCTTTTTATCCTTTCATTTACAAAGATTTACAGTGAAACTATTCTCTTAGTTTTTACTCCCCCAAAAATATAGAATCACGGAGACTCTTACACTTCATCTTTACATCACGCGATGTCACATTAGTGTAAGCACTCAATTTAGGGCATACCCCTTTGAAAGGGCACTTTTCAGTGCCCTAA
>NZ_CAJUHF010000003.1 GCF_910585845.1 uncultured Bacteroides sp.
AAGCGTGGAGCGAAGCGACTAAAACGAAAGAACGGGATTCGGATGGTTTCCGAATTCCGTTTAAAAGGTATTCAAATACCGGCGAAGCCGGTCGATTTTTTTAGAATATTGATAGGGTAGGGGTATACAGAACTGAACTGATTTGAGGGTAAACGACCTCAATTTAACTATGTAAAGATAGCAATTTTTGCTGATATTTGCAAGTGATTTTTCTGTTATTTTTAGCCTATAAATGCCTTGTAGAAATGGAATAAAGAGTGCTTTAAATTATACCTTTCGTTTTGTGAAATGAACTTTTCGTTTTGAAATGCGCGAACATTTCGATTTGCGGATTATAGATTAAGAATTATTGTTTTAGTTGGCAGTGATATTGTTTCGTAGGAGGGATGATATTCTCTCCTAATGAGCGGATGATCTTATTTCGTGAGATGGGATTGTTCCTTATGAGGCGGGGGAAATTTCGCCTTGTGAGCTGAAAAAATCGTCTCGTGAGATGAATCTTTTTGTCTCGTGAGTTGAAAAAATCCCTCTCATGGGATGGAATTATTCGTCCCATGAGACGAATAATTCCATCCCATGAGAGGGATTTTTGTGATCTGCTTTTTTATACATTATATACTTCCCGGTATATCTGTTCTTTCACAGTTTCGAAATCTCTATCACATTTCAAGTCTCCGTGAACCATGAGCAGGAGAGGGAGATATTCGTTTCCGGGGCGGTATGGTGGTTGCATATATGGTTTGTCCCAAAGCACGAAACCTTGGCGCTTGTAGAAATTGATACGCCGTTGTGCAATATCATTCTCAGGCATTTCCACTTCGAGGACGATGGGGGCTTTAAGGAGTTGGTATAAGTGTTCTAAAGCACTTCTGCCATATCCACCGTTGCGTAGTGCAGGGTCGATGGCAAAGTGCTCTACATAGTAGAAGGTGCCGAAATGCCAATAGGTGATGCAGCCTATAGGCGTATCGTGGTGAAAAATGATGTTATTGTGGAAGTGTGGTTTGCTGTCGGTATACAAGCGCAGTTCTTCCAGCGGCCGGTATTCTTCCGTTGGGAAAGAAGATGTTATCATACTTTCCATATACTTGTACAGTGATTCGTCAACAGTACTGATGCGTTGAAAACTGATCATGATAATTTCTTTTTTTAAATTGACAATATATCGAATAAGGTTTTAGGACGCTGATTCTCAATCACCCTGTTTCTTATTCCGTATAAACTCTAATGAACGATATTTTGAATAAGGATATGGGAGTACTGATCATTAAATACTCTATTCTTCATTCGTCATACTCCACTACCTTTATTTTCTATTCTTTATTCTCTACCCTTTATTCTCTACCCTTTATTCTTTATTCTCTATTTTCTATGAACCATATATAGTATCTTTTTCTGTTATTTGGTATAGAAATCAATCAGGCGCTGCAGGGCACGCTGGCATACCGGACAAAATGCGGGATACTCATTGGTGCGCATGCGGCAATTATCGGCAGGGCGGAAGACACCCTTGGCTGAGTAACCGCCTCCTTCGTATACTCCGATGGGATATTGTGCCTGTTTGCTGACGGGAGTGGGAATGGGAGTATCCTTGGCAAGCATGTCTTCCCATTTGGAAGCAAAGTCAATCCGGGTGGTGATGTTCTGTTCCCAAGGTTCCATATCCAGCGGATAGCTGTCTGTTGCGATATCGTTATCGTAGAAATATTCGTCCGCCAGTCCACCGAAGCTATGGCCGAACTCATGCACGACTACCGGGCGGAACAGGGGATGGTGGGCAGTGGTTAGTGTGTAGGAATTGTATATACCGCCGCCGCCGTACTCTTCGGTGTTGGCGAGAATGATGATATGCTCGTAAGGTATTCCAGCCAAGGCATCGTGGATGGATTTAACGCTGCGCGTGGTCAGATACCGGTCGGAATAGAAGGTACTGAAATGTGAACTGAATGCAGTCTGCTTCCATTCGCCCAAACGCGGCACGCTTACACCACTGTCGGTGGAAGGAGCGGCGACGGCTACGATATTGAAACGTTTCTTCATGCTCTTGAACGGGTCGTGGGAGAACAGGCTTTCGGTAGCAACTTCCGCATCCTGATAGAACAAATCCATTTCTTCGGGAGTGTAACCTTCGGCAAGGATGGCTACGTCGATGCATTTATCCGCATCGCCACTCTTCAGCAGATACTTGTGGGGAGTGATGTGGGCTTGTCCCTTTTGCTGAATGAGTATATCGTTCGGACGGACAATGTGTTTCAGGCGGGCGTTTACCTCTTTTCTTCTATCCAGCAGGATGATTTCCACTTCTGCGGGGCGTAGCGGATAAGGCAGCAGGAAGGTATTTTCGAAACCTTTGCGGACAGTCTGTGCCTCGTCGGTCTCCAGCCATTCCTGAAATAGGGAAGAGAAGGAGGTCATGTAGATTGTTTTTCCGCTTTCCACGTCCCGCATGATGATTTGCCCGTTGCCTTGCAAAGGCAGTTCGGACAGTTGATGGCGTCTTCCCGCCCATGATGGCAATACGGACAGTCCGTCCAGGCATACACTTTGCTGAGAAGCATCTCCCGTAAAGATATAGTCAACACGTAGCGTCTGGTTTGCAAAATATTCGGTGTAGTTTTGTGCATGGCTTATCGTTGCCAGTAGTAAGCACAATGCGAATGTAAAATATCTTTTCATAATATATAAATTTTTCACAAAGATACGATTTTTGCCACTCATCTCCAATATCTTTGGGGGAATGGAAAAAAGAGACAGGAGGGTACTGGTTTATTCATTTTCTGCTAAGAAAAGTAATAGATTGTATTTTAATTGGGAAAAAATTCTGTAACTTTGCACTTAATCGTATAAGAGTCGGCTTGGTTTTTATTCGGTTTTCTTCTTATGGAGTTCTTTTTGAAGCTGTTTTCTGCTTTCATCAGTTGCGTTGCCGAGGTGGATGGGTGAGTGTAGAAGGGGATGCGGCAGGCGGAAATTCAAGAAGAAGTCTGAGAGAACCCAGGAAGGAAGCAGAAGAAACAAGAGATGCTCCTGAGACAGGGGCGATTGTTTCCGGCTTGGGTAATGCAGGAGATTATTATTATTTTATTAATCATAAATTTAGAAATGGGACATCATCAATTGGATACTTTGGACGAGCAGATTCTGAAATTGATAGCAGATAATGCGCGTATACCTTTCCTTGAAGTGGCAAGGGCATGCAATGTGTCGGGTGCCGCAATACATCAACGCATACAGAAACTTACGAATTTAGGTATTCTGAAAGGTTCGGAATATGTCATTGATCCGGAGAAGATAGGCTATGAGACTTGTGCCTATATTGGTATTTACCTGAAAGATCCTGAGTCGTTCGATTCTGTGACGAGGGCGCTTGAGGCTATTCCGGAAGTTGTGGAATGTCATTTTACGACGGGAAAGTATGATATGTTTATCAAGCTCTATGCACGCAACAATCATCACTTGCTGAGTATCATCCATGATAAGTTGCAGCCGTTAGGATTGGCGCGCACAGAGACGTTGATCTCTTTCCACGAAGCCATCAAGCGGCAAATGCCGATCATGGTGGAGGCGGACGAAGAGTAGAACTTACTTACTTAACTTACGAACATAGTCCACAAATGCATAAGGGCAGGGATGTTTCTCATCGGCAGGATGAGGCTCCCTGCTTTTTTCGTGCCATACATCGAGGTCTACGGCGGGGAAAAAGGCATCTGCTTGGGGAGCTTCGGCAGCGATTTCCGTCAGGCAGAGCCTGTCGGCTATCGGCATGGCTTGCTGATAGACGCTTGCACCGCCAATGATGTAGACTTGTTCGTCGCTACGGCAACTTTGCAGGGCGGCTTCGAGGGTAGGGAAGAGTTCTGCTCCGGGGCATTGGGTAGCGGGATTGGAAGAGAGGACGATGTTGCGCCGGTTGGGCAAGGCACCTTTGGGCAGTGACTCAAACGTCTTTCTTCCCATGATGATGGTGTTTCCTGTGGTCAATGCCTTGAAACGCTTCAAGTCATTGGGTAGCCAAAACAGAAGTTTGTTTTGAAAGCCGATACCCGAGTCACGGGCTACGGCGGCGATGATACTAATCATGTGTGATGTCTTTTTAAAGGAGTTATTCGGGAGTTATTTGGAAAGTATTGGGGAGTTAAAGGGCGTTATTCGGGAGTTATCAGCCGATACTCTTTTCCTCCTTTCCATATCCTTTCCATTTTCCCCTTTCCATTTTCCATTTTCCATTTCTCTCAGACCGATACTTTTCCGGCGATGTGCGGGTGCGGGTCGTAATTCACTAATTCAAAGTCTTCGTATTGGAAGTCGAAGATGCTCTTTACGTCCGGATTGATTTTCATCTGCGGAAGCGGGCGCGGGTCGCGGGTGAGTTGCAGTTTCACCTGCTCCAAGTGATTCAGGTAGATGTGCGCATCACCAAGCGTATGGATGAAGTCGCCGGCTTTGAGCCCCGTGACTTGCGCCATCATTTGCAGCAGCAAGGCATAGGAGGCGATGTTGAACGGTACGCCAAGGAAGATGTCGGCACTGCGCTGGTAGAGTTGCAGGCTCAGGCGGCCGTTGGCAACGTAGAACTGGAAGAAGGCATGACACGGAGGAAGGTTCATGTTGTCGAGGTCGGCTACGTTCCAGGCACTGACAATGATGCGGCGGGAGTCCGGATTGTGGCGGATGGTCTCCACGGCTTCGCTGATTTGGTCGATGAATCCACCCTTATAGTCGGGCCAGGAACGCCACTGATAACCGTAGATATGTCCCAAGTCACCGTTTTCGTCCGCCCATTCGTTCCAGATGCGCACGCCGTGGTCTTGCAGGTATTTGGCGTTCGTGTCACCTTTTAGGAACCACAGGAGTTCGTATATGATGGATTTCAAGTGCAACTTTTTGGTAGTGAGGCAGGGGAAGCCGTCGTCCATGTTGAAGCGCATCTGATGCCCGAATACGCTGATAGTGCCCGTGCCGGTGCGGTCTTCTTTGGGTACGCCTTCGGTCAGTACACGGTTGAGTAAATCTAAATATTGTTTCATGATTGCTGTTTACAAGTTATATGTAAGGTTTGGTTCCGTAAGTCAAGCTTGCGAAACCTGAGCAAAGGTAATCAAACTTCGGCAGATAACCGTAATTCCCTGCCGGAAATTAGAGGAACGGGGTCATCAGGTTGCCCACCCAACCTACGAATTTCTTCCAGCTGGAACGTTTCTTCCAGACTTCGGGAGTGAGCAGGGTGCTGTTCGCCTTGTCCCGTTCGAACATCTCGTTCAGCCGGTGGGTGGTTTCGGGATCGAAGACGAATGCATTGGTCTCGTAGTCATATCTCAGGCTGCGGCTGTTCAGGTTGGCGGTACCTACGGTGCAGAAGTTCCTGTCCACCATCATGATCTTGGAGTGGTGGAAACCTCCGTTGAAGAGATAGACTTTCGCCCCTTTCTTCATCAATTTGTGGACCACGTAGAAGGAGGCTTCCGGCGTGAAAGGTATGTCCGAGACGGAAGGTATCATGATTTCTACTTCCGTGCCCTTCTTCAGTGCCGACTTGATGGCTTGCCGGATGGACTTTGTGGGGACGAAGTAAGGGTTTACGATCTGTATGTTGTGCTGCGCGGCTTCGATGGCGGCGGCGTAGACATGGCTGATGGCGCGTGGCGTCTCGCGTGGCGTACGGTCCACGATGGCTATCTCTTCGGCTATGCTGTCGGGCAGTTGCGGCATGTCGGGGAAGTAGGCGGGGCCGCCTATGTGTTGTTTGGTCTCCCGGTTCCACATGGTGAGGAAGATGCCTTGCAGGTAACGGACGGCGTCTCCTTCGATGCGCATGTGCATGTCGTGCCATTGTCCTATCTTGGGCAGTCCGTTGATGTAGTAGTCGGCTATGTTCATGCCGCCGGTATATCCCGTCTTTCCGTCGATGACTACGATTTTTCGGTGGTCGCGGTGCATGGCGTGGTTTATCCAGGGGAAAGTGAACGGGTCGAACTTCACGATTTCGATTCCTTTGCTGCGGATGGCTTTCAGATGCCTCTTCTTTAGCGGCTGGTTGTTCGACCAGTTGCCGAAGGCGTCGAACAGGGCGCGCACTTCCACACCTTCCTTGACTTTCTCTGCCAGCAGGTCGAACAGGGCGTTGGCTATGGAGTCGTTGCGGAAGTTGAAGTATTCCAAATGGATGTGATGCCGGGCACGGCGTATCTCTTCGAAGAGGCTGATGAACTTCTCACGGCCGTTCATCAGGAGTTCCACCCGATTGTTTCCGGTCACCGGGATGCCTTGTTGTTGTAGATATTGCATGACGAGCGAGTCGCTGGCGGCTACGGCTTGTGCATGGAGGTGTCCTATATGGAATAAGGTGGATAGTAATATGGTGAATAAAACTCTTTTCAAAACTTTCTTCGCTTACTTAGTTTTCTTTTCGAGTGGGCAAAGATACGAAGATAAGTACTAATTCAAAAATTGTTCGGGTATAATTTCTTGTTCGTGCAAAGTCTGCCCGTCAGACGAGCGAGCAGACTTTGCGGTATCCGAAGTAGAGCAATACGATTACGACCATGATCATGGACTTCGGGTTCATTTCAGTTGCCCCGCTTTCCAGCATGTGGGCAAGGGCTTCACGCAAGGTGGCCAACACCAGTTGCAGACCGTCGAGATAGAAGAACAGCCCAATGGCGAGTGTGAAGCAGAAGAGGCTCCACAGTTGTGAAATCCGGTAATACCGGTCGGGCAGGTGTTGCATGACACGGCGGCTGAAGCCGTTGTCTGCTATCTCTTTCCGGTGGTCGGAGAAGAATTCCCGCAAGAGTTTATCGTCAGTTGTTTCCATCATAACCGTTTTGTTTTAAGTAAGTAGCCATTTTTTCTTTCGCCCGCGAGAGGTGGCTTTTTACGGTTCCCGCCGGGCATCCGGTGATGCCTGCTATCTTTTCGATGCTCAAGTCTTCCATATAGAAGAGCGTGATACAGGTGCGTTCCATTTCTTTCAGCGTGGCAAGTGCGCGGTAGATGTCCATCTGTTTCCCTATGTCGTTCTGCGAGGTGCTCCATTGGGCGTCCACTTCGCGGTTGTCTATGCCGTCTGTTTCTTTCCGGTTGCGAAGATAGTCATAAAAGACGTTATATGCAATACGGTAGAGCCAAGTGGAGAAGCTGGACAGGTTCTTGAACGAGGCTATATGGGTGTATGCCTTGATGAAGGTGTCCTGTGCCAGGTCGTCGCTCAGTTCGCTGTCGCCGCACGTCAGGTGGAGGAAGAACCGCCGCACGGGCGACTGGTATTTCCTGACCAGCTGGTCGAATGCTTTGGTGTTGCGGAACACAACGACTTGCGTCACTAACGATATGTCGCCCATTTGGCTCATTGCTCCTTGTCCTGCTTTTTAGGATTCTGCGTGTAGTAGATGACCAGTTGTCCGAATCCGGTGAACATGACCAGCAGTCCGATGCAGGCTACTCCGAATTCTTCGGTGATGGCCCAGAGGAAGATGAACAGTCCGATGCCGCAAAAGACATTGCTGATGCCTTTGGTGTGGATGTCCTTCTCGCTTTTGATGCTTCGGAAGAAGTCTTCGGGTAGCGGTTGTCCACTTGCCAATGCCTGTTCGGCAAGGCGGTATTGGGCTTTCCGTTTCTTGTAATTGAAGAAGAAGATGGTGAAAACGATCAGCAATGGCATACCGAAGACAAAGATGATGGCGGTGACGGCGATGATGGTTTCGGGGTTGCTTGCAAGCAAGTTCCAGTCCCAGTTTCCGCCAAAGTCGTTGTGGATTCGTTCGTCTTTGTCGTCCGCGGCGTCCTGACTGCTATCTTCGTAGGTCGTGACGCTAAGTGTGTCGGTCACGCTTTTTCCGTCGATGACGGTGTCAAGCAGTTCGATCACGCGTTTCTTGTTTCCCTGACTGTCGTTTTCCGTAACGGTTCTGTTCTTTGCTTGCGCCAAGGGGCAAAGCATCATGATAGTGATAATGGCTACAATTATCCGGTTCATAATCATATAATGTTATTTATTCTTTTTTGTTTCTTTATGGGTTAGACGTATCGTATGGGGATAATGGTTGCAAAGAGACGATATTTTTTTGAGAAAATGTAGGGGAAGGGAGAAAAAATGCATTTAATCGGCAATTTCTTTATTTGCCTTTTTTTGTGTAATTTACGTAATTCATGTTCCTTTATCCGTTCAGATCCACTCTCTTGACCACAAGACATAAGGGCAAAGGAGCCGATTTAGATTTCCTTCTTTTGTCCTTTTGTTCTTATGTTTTAGAAAAGGAGAAATATCTGTCACAAAAAGGTTCTTTCTGCTGACACGCCATTTTCTTGTACATACCGAAATAGGAATCTGTCGTTTGCCTCTTCGGAATATAAATACATGATTCTTGCATAAAACGACCGGAATATGGTATTTTTATGTACTATAACCCTATTCCAGCGTCGTGTCTCAGCGTATCTACTGTCATGTCTCGGCGCGTTTACCGTCGTGACTCGGCGTGTTTGTCGTCATAACTCGGCGTGTTTGTTGTCATAACTCGGCGTGTTTACTGTCGTGACTCGGCGTGTTTGTCGTGTTGGATCAATATATGTAAGCCGAAAGAGCTTATATATGTAACGTCGGACACCCTTTTCTGCCGCACGGAACATCATTGTTTCAATTATTAGAGATGTATGGATTTATGTATCACTCTGCGTGACAGTGAAATATGAATTTTCTTTCGTTTCTTTTCGTTCTTCCCTCCCTCCGGTCGAAAATATCGCATTCTCGCCGCGCAGAAAGTGCAAAATGTCAAAATGAAGATTTTACCTGCCGGCAACAGGGCGGTGTATCGGCTTTTTGTGTTACCTTTGCGAGCGTAACAAACGACTTGTAATCCTATGGAACTACCCGTATCTTTTGTCGACTATACCCGTTCCCTGTTGGGCGATGCCGAGTATGGTCGGTTGTCCGAAGCCTTGAGTGCTGAACAGCCCGTAAGCATCCGACTGAACGAGGCGAAGTATCCCGTAGCCTCATCCCCCCTTTCCGGCGACGGCTCCTGCCGTGTGCCCTGGACCTCCGCGGGCTTCTACCTCTCCCGCCGTCCGACATTCACCTTCGACCCCCTGTTTCATGCCGGTTGTTACTACGTGCAAGAAGCCTCCTCCATGTTTGTGGAGCAGGCATTGAGGCAATATATGAGTACAGCCCCTGTGGTTGCGCTCGACCTTTGCGCCGCGCCCGGAGGCAAATCCACTCACGTCCGCAGCCTTTTGCCGGAAGGCAGTCTCCTGGTGGCCAACGAAGTGATCCGCAACCGTTCACAGATATTGGCAGAGAACCTAACCAAGTGGGGGCATCCCGACGTGGTAGTGACCAACAACGATCCGGCAGACTTCGCTCCTTTGACAAGTTTCTTCGACGTCATCCTGACCGATGTCCCCTGTTCGGGCGAAGGCATGTTCCGCAAAGACCCCGTAGCCGTGAGCGAGTGGAGTCCGGAGAATGTGGATGTCTGCTGGCAACGGCAACGGCGCATCCTGTCCGATATCTGGCCCTGCCTGAAGCCTGGCGGACTGCTGGTATACAGTACGTGCACGTACAATACAAAAGAAGATGAAGAGAACATCCGCTGGATGCGTGATACTTTCGGTGCGGAGATCCTTCCGCTGGACATCCCTGCCGACTGGAACATCACCGGAAACTTGCTTGCCGGAGAGGACTTCTCCGTCTATCGCTTCCTGCCCCATCGCACGCGGGGCGAAGGCTTTTTCCTTGCTCTGCTTCGCAAGCCGGAACAGGAGGAAGAGGGGCTGGAAGAGAATTTTCAGCCTTCCCGCCGCAAGTCGGCTACCTCCTGCGGAAAGAAAAAACAGGCTTCCGCCATCTCCAAAGAGCAACTGGCATTTGTCCGCCGCTGGCTTCTCTCGCCGGACGATTACGAGCTTTCCGTCGTCGGTACGTCAGTCACCGCTTTCCCAAAGGCGTATCTGTCGGAACTGTCGTCCTTGCAGCAATCCCTCCGCGTCATTCAGTCGGGCGTCTCCCTTGCCGAAGCCAAAGGGAAGGACCTGATACCCCATCATGCCCTTGCCATGAGCTGCCTGTTGTGCACCGATGCCTTCTCCCGCGAAGAAGTGGCGTACGAGCAGGCGATTGCTTATCTGCGCAAAGAAGCTATTGTACTCTCCGCCGCTGCGCCCCGCGGTTATGTGTTGCTTACCTACAAGGATGTTCCCCTTGGCTTTGTGAAAAACATTGGTAACCGGGCGAACAATCTCTATCCGCAGGAGTGGAGGATACGGAGCGGGTATTTGCCGGAAGAGGTGATACTTCCTCTTGTTTAAACATTAGGTTTGGACATGCTGAAGTTGAGGTTTAGCGATGTGAACGTGAGGAAGGGTGGAGAACTTTTTTTCTCTTTGAGTACTTAGATTAAACAAACTCAAGTTTCGCAAGTTCTTGAACTTTCTTTCAGTGAACAAGTGAATAAATGTACAAGGTTCTTTTTTATCCTTGTTTTGTTGATATGGTGTCAATAAGAATATAGTTTATTCTACTTCTTATCCTTGTTAACTCGTATTTTAATAGTATACAAAAATATGCGAACTAAATAAGCAATTATGTTTAAGAACATAAGAATATATTCTTTAATTCTTTAATTTTCTTTTATTTTTGATTTATAATCAGTCTTGTGTGAATTAGTGCATACAATGTTTCACTTATAAATTGAAAACAGTAATGAGGTTTCAGTTGTTATTAGAACTTCAACCACAATTGAAGGGTCGGGAAATCCCCATCAATTATCAGTACGAACTCTCGGCAACCATTTACAAAATTTTGGCAAAGGCAGATACCGGATATGCCAAGTGGCTGCATGATAATGGTTTCATGTCAGAGAACAAACGTTTCAAGTTGTTCTCCTTTTCCCGATTAATTGTACCACGTTATGGAATTGACAAAGAACGTCAACGTTTAATTATTCATTCGGACTTCATAAGATGGCACATCACTTTCTTACCTGAGAGGAGTACGCAACAGTTCATTCAGGGAGTTTTCAACGACCAGCGTATTGAAATATCCGACCACGTTTCTGGTGTGTCTTTTGCGATACGCGAAGTACAAGTGATGCCACTTTTAAAGTATGCTCCGGTCATGGAGTTCGAGACAATGTCTCCCGTATGTGTCTCCCGTCGTAATGAGTGGGGTAAGGCCGATTATCTGTCCCCTGAAGATTCTGATTATGCGAGCGGTCTGTTGATAGGTTTGTTGGCAAGGTATCGTGCATTATATGGACATGACTATGAAGGCGATGCTTCTATAGGCTTTCAGTTGTTGGAAAAAGCAAAGCCTGTATTGGTAAAGATAAAAGCAGGTACTCCCGGCCAGACTTTCGTAAAAGGCTATCAGTACAAGTTCCGCCTTGCTTTGGCAGAGGAACTGATGCGGATAGCGTACGAAGGCGGACTGGGTGAGAAATGTAGTTTGGGGTTTGGGATGATAAAATAAATGATATATGATTTATGTAGTAAAATATAGTGGAAAGTTTGGTTTCATCAAGCCGTGGACTGCTGTTCGTGATGGTGAAACTTTCAGTCAACAGTTTTTAACTCCATCCATTATTGAGGGAATTGAAAAGAAATTGTTTCCTGAGTTATTGGAATTTAATGGCTGTATAAAGAAAATTATACGTCATAGATTAAAATATGACTCAATGGATAGTCAACAGGAGCAGACACAAACGCATGGTTGGGAATATTTTCCAGGAAAAAGATTGTACGTACGTGGTAAACTCGACAAAGGAAAAATTACAAGGTCTATTTTAATACGCAATGTAATGATAAATCCTGTTCTATATTTGGCTTTCAAAGAAAAGGTAGATGCAGAAAAGGCAAGCAAAGAGCATATCTGTCTTTGTAGGAATGAGGATGTAATGTTACCAGATGAAAATGTGATAACATTGTCCGAACAGGAGTTTGATGCTTTAAATGGTTTTGAATTGCGGTTTGGAGAGTCCGAGAATTCATTTTTAGTTGGTTATAATAGATTTGATAATGCTACTCCAATGTATGGTTGGTTAGAATATAATGGTAATTCTGTTTTGTAATGATTAATATTGGTTATGAACATATTTTAGCAAAGGGTGATAGTCAAGGTGGTGTAACTTTATTACAGCATCTTTTTGATGTGTCTGAGGCTATCTGTGTTATTGCCAGAAATATCGGAAAAGAAGTCACACTTGCTCGCAAAGGGGCTATTTTGCATGATATAGGAAAGGTCTCTCCGTTATTTCAACAGACATTATCTACTAATAGAGAAAGTTTACCTCCAAACTTTGTTTTCAGACATGAAATTGCATCTTTGTTTTTTCTCTCTTTATTTAAAGACGATGAAAAAGCGGCTGTTATAGAAATGATAGTGGCACATCATAAATCTTTAGTTGATGTGAAAGGACGAGGATTTTTGGATTTATATGATAATATGGAAGATTGCTTTGCTTCTCATAGTGTTGGTTTTGAGATATGGAGTCGAGATGCTTTGAATATTTTAGAATGTTTTGGAATCCAAACACATCTCATTTCTTTGGAAGAAGCAAGGGAAAACTATGAACACGCTATTGATTATTGTGAGAATATAGAAAATGGGCTGTCTGACTGGAAGGGGGTACTGATGGCTGCCGACCATTTGGCATCTGCAATGGAAGAAAAGTCTGTTTATAATATTCTTTCTAAGTTATTTATTGTGCCTGATTTATCGTTTTACAATAGACAACATATATTATATCCATTATCGAATATATCAGTAACTGACAGTAGATCACATACGATAGTTACTGCACCCACAGGAGCAGGAAAAACTGATTTCTTATTGAGAAGATGTCATGGGCGAGTCTTTTATGTTCTTCCTTTCCAAGCGTCTATAAATGCAATGTATGAAAGGATTCGTCATGATTTAAGTAATACAGATGCCGTTGTTTCTTTACTACATTCTACTTCTATATTGAAATTAGAGGATGGAGACTTTGAAGAGGCAATTCTTCAGAAGCATTTGGGGGCATCAGTAAAAGTATTGACCCCACAACAGCTGACAGGTCTTGTGTTTGGAATAAAAGGATATGAGGCTCTTAAAATTGATTTGCAGGGGTGTGACATTATTTTGGATGAAATACATACGTATTCTAACATCATGCAGTCTATAGTATTAAGGATGGTTGAAATCTTGATGCACATAGGTTGTCGGATACATGTAGGTACGGCAACTATGCCTACAGCACTTTATCAACAGATAATACAGATATTAGGAAATGACAAAAGTGTGTATGAAGTAAAACTGGATGAGGACGTATTGCATACATTCAATCGGCATATCATTTATAAGATAAGTGCTCATACAGATGTGATGAATATCATACATGAAAGTGTTAGCTCTCATTGTAAATTATTAATAGTATGCAACCGTGTAAATAGAGCCCAGCAATTATATGTTGAATTATCTGAAAAATATCCGGATGTTCCTCATCTATTGATTCATAGCCGGTTTAAAAGGCAGCACAGACAACAGTTGGAGATGTTGCTGAAAGAGCAATATAATAATATGTCTTGTGGCTGTATTGTTGTTGCAACACAAGTGGTGGAAGTTAGCCTTGATATTAGTTTTGATATAATGGTTACGGAATGTGCACCGATTGATGCAATGATACAGCGTTTTGGCCGTATAAACCGTAAAAGAACATCTGAGACAATAGGAATATTGAAACCTATATATGTTTTACCACCCTCTGATAATCGGCTGGATGCTTTACCTTATGATGTTGATATATTACAGCGCAGTTATGATGTATTACCGGATGGTGATGTGTTGGAGGAGGCAATGGTACAATCTTTATTAGATAAAGTTTATCCTTCTGTTGAAATAGGTAATATTGACTATTCTGGAGTTGCATTTATTGATGGTGAATGGTGTTTGAAGAAGTTATACCATAATGCAAAGTCTGCATTGATGAACGTGTTGGATATTGATAATGTTGTGTGTGTAACAGAAAGTGACGAGATTGAATACATGCAGTCAAAACGATCACATAAACTTATGTTTGAGATTCCTGTAGGATTTAGATCCGTTGCATACCGGAACTTACGTCAGAAAAACGGAATATATATAATTCCTGATGTTTCGTATGATGAAGATATAGGATTAATGTTGGATAATGCAAATCCTGGAAATTATAAGTCTTTTGAATTTTTATAAAAAGTAGAAATTATGATTACATCAAATATTGGAAAACTATTTATAAATGCATATAATGAAAAGTTTGGCACAGAATATGATGCTAAATCTTTCTTTATGGAGGTATTTTACCCTTTGTTTTTTGACCATCCTAAATATATGATGATACCAGCATTAAACTCTCCATTACAAAATTCATTTAATGATTCTGAACTAGGAAATGTTCCAGTTCGTGGAAAAATGGAAGAGATGATAAAAGGTAAAATTGAATATGAAACTCCTAATATCAGAAAGCAGAGGTATATGAAGTTTCTGAAAGATGTTGAAGAAAAAGGTGCAGATGCAAGTACTACTATTGGCTATTCTTCCCAAGATATTATGGCTACAACTTCTGGACAAATGACAAATATGGCAATTAATTTAGATGATAATGCTATTTTCGCATCATGGATAGGCCATGGACTAGGACTTGGAGTAAAAGATGATATTAATATATTGTTCAATGATATAAGAATATTAATGGATATATTCAATGGATGGAAATATTATCGGGAATCATTAGATTCAAATCCATATTTAAAAGGCAATCAGATAAATGCATGGAATGCACAATGGCTGTCTCATAAATATTCCCGTTTATATCAGGAAAAAAATGAAATGGCGGGCTTCTCCCCTTATTCTTCTAAAGATGATATTATGATTGTGGACTCAATCACATGGACTAAATTGATGTTTGGTATATCTCGTCAATATAAAAACATACAAATGATAGGCTATTTATATAATATTGGGAAAATAAATAGAACTTACGGATTTGTCCCTTTTCTATTGTCTGAGATTCGTAGACCAATAGAGTTATATAAGAAGCTATTTGGTACAATTGGCGATTGCGACTCTATGGAAGAACTTTACGGGACTGCATTAGGTTTTACTGAAGCGTGTAAACAAGGGGTTATCGGAGTAAAGGCACTTGAACCTAAAGGTGTAAAAGATTATATTTATGTAAAAAGTAGCAAAAATAAGGTGAAGATGCTTAAATGTAAAAATGACGAAAAATTAGAAATAACATATAAAACTTATCAAATTTGGATATTAGCTATGTTGAATAATCAAGAATTATGGGATAAATCCCAGGAATTTGCAAAAGTTTTGCATCAATATGTAAATAGCGTAAAAAAAACGACTACCAAACCTCAAAATCAAGTTGAGGCTGTTCTTAATGCAACAAATAAGAATACATTCATAACAGCTTTAAAAGAAATAGTTGAGGTTTCAAAGCAGAAGGATGAATATGTTTCGATGGCAAAAGAGATAAATTTAATGCCAACAGATAATATTTCCTATTTTCTCACTTTAATTCGTTTTAATTACGCATCGTTAAATAAGTAAACATTATAAATCTTAAGAATATGAATCCATACATTTATTTAAGAGTTTTGAAACACGTTGACTTTTCCGTGTTTTGCGTACAAGATGGACAAAAGACATATTATGATCCACAGTTTGGAGTTCGAGTTCCATATTCAAGTGGACAACAGGTTAAACGGTCAATACTAACATCCTTAATGGATACACTTAATGTATTACCTGCTCCAACAACGTTTGTTTTCAATGGTAAAAATGCAAAAGAAGGTGAAGTCCTTTCTCTATGCGATCCGAGATATCCTGATCAATTATTAGGAGGCTGGATGTTTTCTATTAAAAAAGGAGATGAAAGAACTCGTAAACGTCGTAGTCCTTTATCAATATCAGCTATGCGTCCATTACATCCTCTTTTAGCCAATGTCCCTGATGAAAACATATCATTTGACCGTTCTGATATGGCACAACATCATAAAGTAATCGTACGGGATGAAAACGGACAAGAAATGTCTGAAAAAGATATAAAAAAACTTTTAGATGGAACAGATCGTAGTTTATATCGTAAATGGATTCCCTATAATAAGCGTGCAACAGGTTTGTTTGTTTATGATGTGGCTATAGATTTACGTACTTTATTCTGCATATCTATGAATCCTTTTGAACCAGAAGTGAAAGATGAAGTGGCTGTAGAATTAAGAGAACAAAATTGGATAGAAAGTGAAAATGTGTTTGGCAAATGTTTAGTTATGCCTAAAGAACAACGTGATAAAATCATACCAGTATTAGCTAATGCTCTTTTGAACTGGCGTATCACATCTAATCAGGCTCGTACATTTAGTTTGATGGAAACGTTGGCAATAGCTATAAGTGATAATGCAAATACGTTGGCGTCTTCTATTCGGGCCAAGTTAAGAGATGCGGGTGAAAGTCCTAAAGCATCGCCTGTTATTGATGAAAATGCTGGTGCAAATCTTTTTGTTCTTCCTGCTTGTTCCGCTTACGTTTTGACAGAATGTGATTCTCCTGATGCAATACGATGTGCAGAACAAAAATTAATAGATATGATGAATGTTTATGATTTTGAAAATCAATTGAATAGATGAATGAACAAAACAACATAATCATTTATAGGACAATGGATGGTAAATCCTCCGTTGCCTTGTATGCCAAAGACGGAAAGATTTGGCTGAACCAGCAACAGATAGCTGAACTTTTTGGAACCTCCAAACAAAGCATCAGTTATCATATCATTAATATTTTGAAAGAGAATGAATTGGAACAAAGTTCAGTTGTCAAAAATTATTTGACAACTGCTGCTGATGGCAAACAATATAATGTGGTATTCTACTCATTGGAGATGATTCTTGCCATAGGTTACCGGGTACGTGGAGTGCGTGGAGTGCAGTTCCGTCAATGGGCAACGAGACATCTTTCGGAATATCTGGTGAAAGGATTTACGATGGATGATGAACGTTTGAAGAATCCTGATGGACGGCCTGATTATTTTGATGAGTTGCTGGCTCGTATTCGTGACATTCGTGCCTCGGAGAAACGGTTTTATCAGAAATTACGTGACTTGTTTAAGTTGAGCAGTGACTATGAAGCGCGTGAAAAGGCGACACAGATGTTTTTTGCAGAGACGCAAAACAAATTGCTTTATGCTGTCACGCATCATACAGCGGCAGAATTGATTGTGGTTCGTGCTGATGCAGATAAGCCAAACATGGGATTGACAACATGGAAAGGGAATATCGTAAGGAAGCAGGATATTATTATTGCTAAAAATTATCTGACTCAAGATGAACTGGATACATTGAATAGACTGACAACTATTTTTTTGGAATCAGCGGAACTACGAGTGAAGGAACGTAAAGACCTGACACTTGGTTATTGGCAGCAGAATGTGGATGCTTTGCTTACCTTTCATGGAAAGGAGGTGTTGAACGGTAGTGGAAGGGTATCCAATCAGGATATGGAAAATCAGGTTAGGGACATTTATGCAGTGTTTGATGCAAGACGGAAACAGGCGGATGCGTTTGCTGCTGATGAGGAAGACTTGCGTTTGCTGGATGATTTGGAGAGACAGATAAAGAAAGAGAAACTATAGTGGTACTGAATTTATGACGATAACCGGAACACATTTCAATTATTATCAGATATGTCAACGGAAACTGTGGTTGTTTGGTAACGGTATCAATATGGAACATACATCTGATTTGGTGTATGAAGGAAAATTGATGCATGAGGATTCATACCCGCAACGTTCGGCAAAATATGAAGAAGTGGAGATAGAAGGCATAAAGGTGGATTACTATGATGCGAGAAGTAGGGTGATTCATGAGATAAAGAAATCAAACAAGGTGGAAAAGGCTCATGAATGGCAGTTGAAATATTATATTTATGTTTTCGAACGGAATGGGATAGAGGGAGTGACTGGTATCTTGGAGTATCCTTTACTTCGAAAGACTTCGGAGGTTGTCGTGTCGGATATTGATAGGGAGGAGATGAAACGTATGGAAAAGGAAATCGGGCAGATTCTAAATTCCGATGAATGTCCGGAAATCTGTGTACGTAAAGGTATTTGTCGTAGTTGTAGTTATTATGATTTTTGTTTCAGCGGGGAGGAAGAAGAATGAAAAAGACCTATTATTTGTTTAATCCAGGCGAGATGGAGCGTAAGGATAATACGCTGAAGTTTACGGCTTATACAGAAGACGGACATGTGGTTCAAACTCGTTATCTTCCGGTGGAGGATATTGGGGAGTTTTATGTGTTTGGTTCGTTACGTGCCAATAGCGCTTTGTATAATTTCTTGGGACAGAAAGATATTGCTGTACATTTCTTTGATTATTATGAGAATTATACAGGTTCATTTATGCCACGTGATTCCTTGTTATCGGGGCGTATGCTGTTGGCACAGACCGCAGCATATCAGAATAAGAAACAGCGGGTAACTATTGCGCAGAAGTTTATAGATGGAGCTGTGAATAATATGCTGAAGAACCTGCAATATTATAATAGGCGTGGCAAAGATTTAGAGGACTTGATGGAGACTATGAAAAAGTTGTGTAGTCAAGTTCCCTCAACTCTTTCTGTGGAAGAACTGATGGGTATAGAGGGTATGATTAGGCAGAATTATTATGATGCCTTTAATCTGATATTGAACGATTTTGAAATGGGAAATCGTACAAAACAACCTCCACTGAATGAGGTGAATGCTTTGATTTCGTTTGGCAATATGATGTGTTACACCATATGTCTTCGTGCCATCCACCAAACGCAATTGAATCCAACTATCAGTTATCTTCACACTCCAGGTGAACGGCGTTATTCTTTGGCGTTGGATATTGCTGAAATTTTCAAACCGATTATAGTGGATCGGGTCATATTTAAGGTGTTGAATAAAAGGGAAATACAGACAAAGCATTTTGATAAGAATATGAACCGATGTGTGCTGAACAATACTGGGAAAAAGATATTTGTGAAGGCTATTGAAGATAGAATGACGGAGACCATTCAGCATCGTCGTCTGAATCGTAACGTGAGTTACCGCCATTTGATAAAGTTGGAATGCTATAAACTTTCGAAACATTTGTTGAAGTTGGAAGAATATAAACCTTTTAAAATGTATTGGTGATGTATGTGATATTGGTATATGATTTTGGCGAGAAACGTGTCGGTAAAATGCTGAAGCTATGCCGTAAATATTTGTTTTGGGTGCAAAATTCGGTATTTGAGGGTGAGATATCGGCAGTTAGGTTGAAAGAACTGTTGATGTGTGCGAAACAATTTATGAAGAAAGATGAGGACAGTATTATTTTGTTTAAAGGACGTGAGCAAAGTTGGATGGAAAAGGAGATTGTTGGTAAGGAAAGAAGTAGTACAGATGTATTTTTGTAGTTGTCGGTGTTGGTAATAGGTATTTATAGAATGTATTGTGTATTACAGATTGTTCTTTGACATATTGAAAATGAGAGGTATAGAAAATTGTCGATGCTATAGTCTTTTTTTATTTTTAGGCATCGACAATTTATTTGAAGAAAAGTTGTATCTTTGCTTCCGATAAATATTTGGAACTAAATAAGTTAATTTTTTATCGCTATATATTTTTAATTGTACCTTAATGGAATTGAAACAACAGAGATTTTAAAGTATTTGGATGAACAAAAAATTTTTAATTGTACCTTAATGGAATTGAAACAAAAGAGGCAACCCGATTTTGGGGCAATTTCCCGGTCGTTTTTTAATTGTACCTTAATGGAATTGAAACTCGGCAGATGTAGTAAGGCTTGTTGTCTTTGTAATTTTTTAATTGTACCTTAATGGAATTGAAACTACACCTGAGCATCGCCGAACACCTGAGCATTGCCGTTTTTAATTGTACCTTAATGGAATTGAAACACTTTAAGGCGCGCCGTGGCATAGATCGCCTGCTCATTTTTTAATTGTACCTTAATGGAATTGAAACTATATATCACTTAACAAGCCTTTCGGACTTTATCAGCTTTTTAATTGTACCTTAATGGAATTGAAACATGAAAGCAATGTATATAAGGTTATGAGTGGTACTATTTTTAATTGTACCTTAATGGAATTGAAACTTGATTATTTCGAGGGAAAAGACCTCGGAAAACTGATTTTTAATTGTACCTTAATGGAATTGAAACATGAAAGGCCCTCACCCCACACGTTCGGGAGTTTCGTTTTTAATTGTACCTTAATGGAATTGAAACTTATGAAGTATGCCGGGTTCAAGAGTTATGCTGACATTTTTAATTGTACCTTAATGGAATTGAAACGCCGTTGTATTTAGCTACTCCAAGCAAGCTGTAGATTTTTAATTGTACCTTAATGGAATTGAAACTGTGCAAGTTTCCACTGAAAGTCGCTGCGTTTGTTCTTTTAATTGTACCTTAATGGAATTGAAACTAAGTTCGGATATGACCAAACAAAGAAGATGCTCATTCTTTTAATTGTACCTTAATGGAATTGAAACTAGATAAACAAGGTATGTGCAATAATCATCATCTGCTTTTAATTGTACCTTAATGGAATTGAAACATTGTATTTAGAATCTATAGGCGAAGTCCACAACCCCTTTTAATTGTACCTTAATGGAATTGAAACGAAATATATTCTCCGAAGGAATGCCGGATGAATCAGCTTTTAATTGCACCTTAATGGAATTGAAACACTATTATTTTTATATTTTCTTTTTAGATGGTTGGAAAGGTTCGTTGTTTTGATTTATTTCTTATTTGATACAGGCAAGCAGCTGCTCGAAAGACCGGAAAGTGGTACATTCTTTCCCTTGGACAAGTCTGAACTCTTCGGCGGATAACACTGACAGACGAGGGACTTCCTCTGTAGCTTCTGCCGCAGAAGCGGGACAGCAAGCATACCCGTGTCGGTTCAGGGCATTGGTTGTCCAGTGTAATAACACTTCATCAGCCGCTTCGACGGTGATGAAGCATTGGCTGTTTACTGTAGGATAATACACTCCATGCGCATAGTCGAACCGGATGTCATTGCGCGAAAACAAACTGTCCATCCGGTAACTTAAAATCAGGTCTTCCGTAACACCACATTGCAGTCCGTTCTCTTTGGAGAGCAACCATAACTTGTCTGCCAGCACTAACGCCTGTTCTATGTCGTGGGTGGAGAGTAGGATCGCTTTGTTCTGCTCTATGGCAAGGCGATGAAGCAATGTCATGATCTCGATACGGCTCACTACGTCCAGGAAAGCAGTCGGTTCGTCCAGCAGAATGAGCGGGCACTCCTGCACTAATGCTTTGGCAATCATTACCTTCTGACGCTCGCCATCCGACAACTCTGCGGTGTAGCTTTGTGACTTATGACTGATGCCTACGGCTTCCAGCGCATCTTCTATGATGACACGATCAGCCTTGTTCAGCTTTCCGAAGAAGCCGGTGTGGGGCTGGCGCCCTAAGGCGACAAGCTCATATACCGTAAGTCCGCCGGCCAGAGTCTTGTCCGTCAGCACGATGCCGATGGTGCGCGAACGTTCCTTCTCCGAATAGGCGGATAACGGTTTGCCCTGAACGGACAGTTCTCCGGACAAGGCAGGCTGCGAGGCGGACAGCGTGCGGAGCAAGGTGGATTTTCCGGTTCCGTTAGCTCCTAACAGGCAGGTCAGTTCTCCGGGAAAGAGGCGGAAAGAGAGATGTTCATGTACCCGCTTCTCCTGCTTTCCCGAACGGTAACCGATGCATAAATCCTTGGCAGTGATGACAGCTTCCTGCTTCTCCGGACGGTTTACGGTGCATAAATCCTTGGTAGTGATGGCGGTCTTTTCCATAAGTCAGCGTGTTGGAGTATCAGTCAGAATATTAGTTGAAGTATTGTATTCTACGTTGGTTTACAATTACATAGATGATGACGGGCGCACCCAGCACCGGAGTCACTGCATTCAACGGGATGATTCCCCCTTCGCCCGGCAGGGTGCAGATCAGGTTGCAAAGCAGGGCAACGGCAGCTCCTGTCAGCATGGTGACGGGGAGCAGGGAGTTATGATTGGATGTCCCCAACATCAGACGTGAGATATGCGGAACGGCAAGACCGATAAATGCCACCGGTCCGCAGAAAGCGGTGGTCACGGCGGTAAGCAGTCCGGTAGCTATCAGTAGCAGGTTGCGGGTACGGCGGATGTTCACACCCAGGTTTTCGGCATAGCGGGTGCCGAGCAGCAGCGCGTTCAGCGGTTTGATGAGCAGGATGGAAAGCAACAGTCCTGCCAGGCAGAGCGCGGAGAAGTAGGGCAGTTGTTGAAGGGACACACCGCCGAAATTACCCATACCCCATATCATGTAAGAATGTACCCCCTCCGCTGTGGCAAAGAAGTTGAGCAGGGAGATGGCGGAAGAGGTGATATAGCCGATCATGATACCCGTAATCAGCAGCATGATGTTGCTTTTGATTAACGTGGAGAAGAACAAGATAAGCCCCATCACCGCCATCGACCCGATGAAAGCACCCAGCATCACCGCCAGGAATCCGGACAGGGAAAACAGTCCGGTCGCTATGCTTCCTCCGCCTGCCAGCATCACGAGTGCCACGCCGAGGCTCGCTCCCGAGTTGATGCCCAGGATGGAAGGGCCTGCCAACGGATTATTAAAAGCAGTTTGCAGCATCAAACCCGAGACAGCCAATGCCGCGCCGCACAACAATGCCGTGACCGCCTGAGGCAGACGCGACTCCCAGATGATGAAACTCCAGCTGGCTTTCTCCGCTTCGTTGCCACACAGTATGTCCCACACCGCTCCGGCAGGGATGCTGATGGAGCCGAACCATAGGTTGGCACTCGTCAACAAGAGGATGAAGAGAGACAACCCTATTCCGTAAATGTATCCTTTTGCTTTCATGTTATCTTTCACAGCAGACTGAAAATCTGTTTTATTCCGTTAAGAGAGTTAGTCCTATTTTATTAAAGAAATAAGTTCCTCTTATAAGTGAATTGGTCTTATTCTGTTAAGGAAATAGATTCTTCTTAGCTAAGCAAAGCTGTTTCACTCTATGTAAGAACTTCCGTTTCACTCCGCTAATTTACTATAATATTTCAATTCATAGCCTTCCAGCATCGAAGGATGGAAGATTTTTATCAAATCTTTCAGAAACCAGTCCGGATGGAAAGGGGTTTCTTCGTAGAAAGCTACCCGTCCGGTGTTGCATCCGTAGATGTTCCTCTCCTTGAAGGCGCGGAAGCCGGCGTACGGGGCAAACTCCTCTTTCAGTTCGCTGTAGGTCTTGTCCGTGGGTTGGTTGTAGCGGATCAGCCAGAAGTCGGCCTGTTCCCCTCTCTCGAAAATGGCCTCGAAAGAATAGGCAAGCGAACCGCTGTGCGTGTCTTCACGGAAGATGTAGTCGGCGCACGCGTCGGCATAGAGCTTGGCGATGGTACTGTTGCCACCGGGAGTATACCAAGTGGAACTCGTCTTGAGGTCGCACATCACTGTGGGAGGGGCAGACTGTGGCGTGTCCGTTACCTTTTTGGGGGGCACAGTGGCTTTTCCCCGAGGAACAGCACTCTCTCGCAGTGTTGCAGTGGCTTCCTTCAGGGCGATGTAGCTCTGCTCCACGGAGGCGAACAGGCTGTCGGCCTGCTGCTGCTTGCCGAACAGGCGCCCGTAGAAACGCATCCATTCGGCACGTCCCAGGGGGGATGTCTCCATGTAGTCGGCACATTCGATGAGGGGAATGTCCAGTTTCTCTACCCGTCCGTAGCCGCCGCTGTTCTCGAAGGGGGAGAGCAGGATGGCATCCGGGTGCAGGTCGATGATCCGTTCGATGTCCGGGTCCATTGAGCTGCCTGCGTCTGCAATCGTTCCGTTCCGGTGGCCTTCGGCAATTTCGGGCATGCGGATATACTTCAGGTCGCAGACACCGGAGATGTTGCCTAGGGCACCGAGTTCTTTCAGCAGGCTGCAATGCACGGCGGAGTAGACAAGCGTCCTGTCCAGAGGGGTACGTACCACGGTCGCTCCGGCGGGCAGGCCGTCGGGGAGAGGGAGGGGGAGGGATTTGTCTACCAAGATGTAGGTGTGCAGGAGCTTGGCGGTGTCCCAAGGATTGCGCAGGCGGACAAGGGAATAGTCGGCGTAGTCGATGATGGAGAGGTTTTCGGCATAACGCAGGGGGAGGGTGTCGGCTTGTGCGCTACAGGCTTGCGTGGCAGTGGAAGAAGTGCTGCTTCTTCCGCCACAGGCGGAGAGAAACAGCACACATATTCCGAACGTTATGTAAATAAAAAGGGATCTCATCAGAAGAAGATTACCTTATGTGGGAAAAGACCGCCGCAGTCAAACGATTCAAGGAACGTACCGTCGCTCTTGAATCGATAGACATCTCCGTTTGTAATATTGCTGCTGTAGGCAAGGATATAAATATCGCCGTTCCTGTCGTCAATGTTGATGCCTTTGATAATTGCACTACTCAGCTTGGCCGGTACATTCTTCAGGAAAGAAGTTGTATTCAGTTGGTGAGTCTTGGCATTGTAGGTAAGGAATTCGTTTGTGGTGATATTATTTCCCCAGTCTGTCGTTTCGCCGTTTATCAGGTAGATGATCCCGTCATGTTCGGCAAAGTAGTTGGCGTTTGTGATACTTTCTACTGTACCGTCCGACTTGATACGCTGGAAGACCTGGGGGGATTGGGATGCACCCCAGGTCACTGCCCATGAGATGAGGTAGATTTCATCGTTTGCTTCGAGCAATAAATTGGGATTTTGGGCAACCTCAATATCCTTCTCCTTGGTGAACGTGGCGATGTCAATGACAGATACCGTATTGCCGTTGCCCCAGCCGGAGTTGGCTACATAAAGTTTGCCCTTCTCTTCTACAATCTGTTCAGGGTTGGCGCCCACGTTGACGTAGGCTTCGATGTTCAATGTGTTGGCATCTATGCGGGCTACCTTTCCGCTGTACAATGTCACATATATTTTGCCATCTTCCGCTTCCATGCCTCGTGGTTCACCTTCTTCTTCTAAAGAGAGCCGTGCCTCTTCCACACCGGCGGCATTCAGCCTGAGCAGGAGTTTGGAACCGGAAACGATGACATATATTTTGTCTTCATACTCCATGATATCCTGTCCGGTGTCTCCCAGCTTCTTGTTGTTCTGTCTGGAGTAGATATCCGAAATGAAATTGTTCTCGCTGTTTTTAGCATCTTTGTCGGGCGCATAGAAGGCGATGCCGGCGTTGCTTCCCTCATACTTTCCTTCGTACAGGATAAAGGCCCGATGTTGCGGAAGTTCTATGATACTTCCACTGTCGTCCAAGTCGTCATCGTCGTCACTGCAAGAGGTGAGTGTCACTGAGAGCGCCAACATGCAGAGTGCGCTCCATAATAAGCTTCTTACTTTCATATTACTATTGGTTTTAGTTAAAAATTAATATAGCCTGTAAGTCGGAATGAACGTCCAGGCATAGGATAATATTTTATGATGTCATATTGTTCATCGGTCAGGTTTATGAGTTCGGCCTGCAGTCGCAACTTGCAGTTGCCCAGGTTGAAGATGCGTGAGGCGGCAAGTGTATGTTCCATGTAGCCGTCAATGCGATTCTCTGTTATATTCTGTGGCAGGCTGTAACGTTCGCTCACTCCGGTGAGGGTGTAAGCGAGGTTTATCCAAGGTGTTTCTATGCTCAGGGAGGCATTGCCGCTGTGTACAGGGGTATAAGGAATCTGGTCCTTGTAGTTCTTGTCCTCTTCTGAGGTGACGTCGATGGCTTTTTGATAGGTATAGTTGCCTGTCAGAGACAGGGAGATGCGGCGGTTGAGCGGGATGGCGGTACGTAATGTCACATCTGCTCCGGTGATGTCTACTTTGCCGTGGTTCAGCATCTTCCAGATATAGGTGGTGGGCAGGGCTACGATCTTGTCGCGCACTTTGTTGTAGTATCCGTCTATGGTCAAGGCAACGTAGTCGGTGAAGGAGAAGGGTGAGCCGCTCCAAGTAATGCCCAGATTGAATTCCTGTGCCTTTTCGGGACGCAGGCTGGCATTTCCTACGCGCTGGTAGTAGAGGTCGTTGAAGGTAGGTACGCGAAAGGTGCTTTTGTACATCATCCGCAGGAAGAGGCTTTGCTGTTTCCAGGGACGGTAGAGCAAGGATATTGTAGGGCAAAGGCGGTGGCGGTTGTCCGGACGTTTTCCGGCCTTCACTTCTTCGACAATGAGGGTATGTACCAGTGTTCCGGTGGCGGTCAGGCTTTTCCAGTGATAGTTCAGGTTCAGTGCCGAGAGCCAGGTGTAGCGGGTGGGGAGCTGGCTGTCGGGCAGGTTGCTGTCGAGGGTGTTCAGGATGAAGTCGTTGGCCCATGAGGCGGTGAGGGGGTGGAGGGGATGCCATTGCAGGGTGCCTGAGAGATAATATTCCTGCTGCTTGTTTATGTCAGTCTGTTTTCCGTCTTGGTATTTCACGTCCGTATCTTCATATTTGTCCCATGAGTAGTTGTATTTGGCTTGTGCCGACAGTGCCCATGCGTGGTTCAAGTGCTTGCGGTAGAGTGCTTGCACGAAGCAGTTTTTGTCCCACAGCCGTTCGTCCGAATGGTTGTTGTAGAGGATGACGGGACCGGGCAGTCCCCGTTCGGAGTCGAAATAGTAGGCTTTGACTTGCAGCAGGCTGCTGTCTTTCATCGTATGATAAAGGTTCCCTTCCGCATGCCATGACTGTATGTCGGAGTTCTGCCGTTTTTCTTGGGTGACGTATTTGCCATTTACGAGCGTGAAGGGGTAATTTCCGTCGGCTCTTTGGTAGTTTCCGTTTATACTATAGGTGGTGCGTGGGGTGAGGCGGTGCGCCCATGTGGCAGAAGGATTGATGAAACCGAAAGAGCCGCCTTTGACTTGGGCTTTGAAGTCGCATGGCTTATCGGTTCCTTCTAGCGGGTTTTTGCCGTAGATGGAGAGTACGCCTGCCGAGGCGAACAAGCGCGCGGGCTGCATGAGGTTTTCATTTTGTCCGATGGACAGGGAGAGCATGTCGATGTCGTCAAGGGAGAATCGTCCGATGTCGATTTGTCCTGCCTGGCAATTGCTGACGGCTACTCCGTCGTAGGCAACGGCTGTATGGGCGGCTCCCAGGCTTCGGACGGAGACAGTCTTCAGTCCGCCGATGCCTCCGTAGTCTTTGACGTTTGCTCCGGCAAAACGGCGGACTGCGTCTGCTATGTTCTGAAAACCGAGGTTTTCCAGTTCTTTTTTATCCAAGAGTTGGATGGGGGAGGCTACGGATATTCTTTGTGGGGTGCGGCGTCCTTTGATTCCTACTTCGGGGATGGCGTGGACTTTTCCGGTGATGGTGTCTTTTGTCTGATGGGTGTTTGCGTCGGCTTGCGGGGTACGCTGGGGTACGTCCGACTTGGTCTGCTGGGCGCTCAGCGTGGTGCAGAGGCAGCAGACGAGGCAATATACACAGAGCCGTAACCGGAGGTTCCGGCATGGATTGTTTGGGGCCATAAGCAGAAATCTATATAAAAAACATATGTGTCTCATCTCCTTTCCTCGAAGAGATGAGGGGCGACGGGTTTTGCAGGTCTTCTGACTTACTCCGGGGCGGCCGCCTTCCCGCCGCGTCTTGCGTCGGCAGTGGCATGAGTGGTTGGCCGTTCCTTTGAGGGGAGTTCACAGCAGCGGGACTGTTTGGGATTCGCACCCAATTCCCTTTTCATGGAATGCGCCGCAGGGCGGATTCCAACAAAACCGGGGACAAAGATAGGGAAAGTTTTTGAGTTTTTGAGTTTGGGACGAAAAAAGTGGAATATCAAACAACTTAAAAAACTCGAAAACGAATCAAATCAACGAGTTAATGCCTTAATCAGTGCAATAATTCAATGGCTTAAGACCTTAAAACCTCCCCAACTCACTCCTTTGGTGAGACGGGTACGGGGCGGGCGCCGTAGGAGCGGAGGGCACGGGCGAGGGCGGTGTCGCTGTTGTAGAGCCGGAAGAGGGAGTTGTGGATGATGAGGCGTTGGGGACTGGCTTGGAGCCCTTCGGGGGTGGGACGGGTGTGTATCCAGGCGAAGGCGCCGGGGACGTCGTCGGCGGGACGGGCGAGATGGGCGTCGGCGGAACTGATTCCGGTGGCGGGGGCGACCAGGCGCAGGGGAGTGCGGTCGGCAAGGGGAGGTACGGCCTTGCGTCAGGCTTTGCTTGTACGAGCCACGGCCTGCCGCCTCCCCTTATAAATCCGAGTTGTCGCTTACAGCCGCTCCTTATAAATCCGAGCCCTCGCTTACAGCCTCCCCTTATAGATCCGCGCCATCACCTTCCGGTACCGGTTCTCTATCTCCAGCAGGTTCTGCCGGCTTTGGTAGACCACGGAGACTTCCACGAAATACTCCGTCACACTGATCTGTCCGCCCGTGAGCGCCTGCCGGAGCAGGTCCATGTCCCGTTGCGCGCGGAGCGCCTCTTGATACTCCTCGATGGAGGCCTGTAGCGCACGCGCCTCGCCATACAGCTGCGCCAGTTCCGACTCCGCCCGCAGGCGTGCCCCCTCGCGACGGAAATCCGTGTCCATCGCTTGCGCCTTGGCCGTCTTCACCTTGCTCCGGTTCTCGAAGATGGGGAGCGAGAAGCCCACCACGACGCCGTTGAACGGTGCGCCCGACTCCGTGTTGCGGCGGTAGCCCAGTTCCAGCTTCGGCAGCCAGCCTTGCCGACTGACGGAGACCTGCTTGCGGGCGGCAGCGCTCTCCTGCTCGAGCGATTGCAGGGCGGCGTCCGCGGCAAGCACCTCTTCGCGCAGCACTCCGTAGTCCGCAGGCAACGGGCACGACGGGCTGTCGGCGATGGAGGAGGCCGTCAGGGGCTGTCCGCCGTTCAGGGAGGAGAGTTCGAGCCAAGCTGCCTCGAGCGCGGTGCGGTTCGTGCGCGACTGGGTGCGGATGTTCAGCAGTTCGAGGTTCAACTTATTGGTTTCTAAGATGTTGGCGTCGCCCGTCTCTAGGCGTTTGCGGTAGTAGGCTTGCAGCTCCGAGGCCTGCTCGAGGCGCTCGTCCAGCAACGTCTGGAGGCGTTGCAGCATGAGGATGTCGAGGCACAGCTCCTTGGCACGCAGGAGGAGTTGCTGCCGGAAGTCGGTGGCCTGAGCGTCGAGCGACGCTGTGCGTAGACGGTTGGCACGGGCGCGCGTGGCGTAGAGGGTGGGGAAGTCGAAACTTTGCGACACGACCAGTTCGCCGATGGTCTCGCCCTTGTCCCTCGCGCCCCAGAGGTGGGCGTAGCTGAGGGTCGGGTCGGGGAGGTTGTTCTCCGCGCGGTTCTCCAGTTTCTGCGCGGCGAGGCTGTGGGCGTTGGCCTGCAGTTCCTGGTTGTTCGCCTCGATGCGGCGCAGCACTTCGTCGATGCCGATGGCACTGCCGCCGACTGTTCCGGACGTCTGCGCGTGGGCTCCCGCATGCAGGAGCAGGATGATGATGTATATTGCAGTGATACGTTTCATACTTTTTGAGCTTTTAAGTTTTCAAGTTCTTGATATTTCGCGGTTCTTCATCATGAGGTAGACCACCGGTATGATGAACCCGTTCAGCAGCGTCGACGTCAGCAACCCGCCGAGGATGACCTTCGCCATCGGGCTCTGAATCTCGTTGCCCGGCAGATCGCCGCCGAGGGCGAGCGGTATGAGCGCCAATGCCGACGAGAGCGCCGTCATCAGAATTGGGTTCAGACGGTCGGTGGAGCCGCGCACGACGCTCTCCACGACGCCCATGCCCTCGGCGCGTTGCAGGTGGTTGTAGTGGCTGATGAGCAACATCCCGTTGCGCGTGGCGATGCCGAACAGCGAGATGAACCCGATGATGGCCGGGATGCTTACCTCGCCCGACGTCAGCAGCAGGGCGACGACGCCGCCAATCAAGGCCAGCGGCAGGTTGATAAGGATGATGGCGCTCTCCTTCACGCTGCGGAACTCGTGGTAGAGCAGCAGGAAGATGACCACGATGCTCATGAGCGACGTCAGCAGCAGCGTCCGGCTTGCCGCCTGCTCGCTCTCGAACTGTCCGCCGTATTCCACGTGATACCCCTCCGGCAGGCTCACCGCGGCGTCCACGCGACTGCGGATGTCGTTCACCACGCTGCGCAGGTCGCGGTCGGCCACGTTGGCGGAGATGACGATCTTACGCTTCACGTTCTCGCGGCTGATGGTGTTTGGTCCCATTGCCGAACGCACCTCGGCCACGTAGTCCAGCGGCACCTTCCGCCCGTCGCCCGTGTCCACCATCAGGTCCCTGATCTTCGCCGCCGCGTCGCGCCGGTCGCCGCGCACGCGCACGGTGAGGTCGAAGCTCCGACCCTTCTCGTAGACCTGCGAGACCGCTTCACCCGCCAGACAGACGCGCACGAATTCCGCAAATTCCGGCAGCGTGATGCCCAGTTTGGAGAGCATCTCTCGGCGCGGCGCGATGATAAGCTGTGGACGCTCTATCTGCTGCTCCACGTTGAGGTCGGCAATGCCGGGTATGCCTTCTATCGCCCGACGGATGTCGTTGCCCAAGGCGAACATGCGGTTGAGGTCGTCGCCAAACAGTTTGATGGCGATGTTCGCCTTCGTGCCGCTCAGCATGGCGTCGATGCGGTGGCTGATGGGTTGACCTATCTCGACGTTGGCGCCTACGATGGTCCCCAGTTTCTCGCGCACTTCGGCCACTACCTCGCTCCTCGTCCGTCCGTCCAGCTCGAAGGGGGCTTCTATCTCCGACACGTTCACGCCGAGGGCATGCTCGTCCAGTTCGGCGCGTCCCGTCTTGCGTGCCACGGTCTGTATCTCGGGGATGCTGAGCAGCAGTTCCTCGGCGCGACGTCCCATGCGGTCGCTCTCCTCCAGCGAGATGCCCGGCAGGGAGGAGATGTTGATGGTGAACGAGCCTTCGTTGAACGGGGGCAGGAAGGAGCGTCCCAGGGTGAAGAAACAGCCGAGGGCTATCAAAAATAGGCAGATCGTGCCGCCCAAGACCGCCTTGCGGTGGGCGAGGACGTAGGCGAGTGCCGTGCCGTAGCCTTGCTTCATGCGGCGGGCGATGTAGGAGTCGCTGCTGTCTTTATTCTCTCTCTGAGCATCTTCCCCTAAAGTCTCCCTTGTCCCTTCCTTCGAGGAGTTTATCTTATCCTTCCCCAAGAGATAGGAGCAGAGCACCGGAGTCACCGTCAGCGCCACTACTGTCGAGGCCGCCAGCGCTACGATGAACGCTATGCCCAGGGGCACGAGCATCCTCCCCTCCATCCCGCTGAGGAAGAACAGGGGCACGAAGCTCACCACGATAATCAGCGTGGAGTTCAGGATCGGCATACGCACCTCTTTCGAGGCGTTGAACACCACCTCCAGCACCGGTAGCCTGTCGCCTGCCGGACGCTGTCGGTTCTCGTGCAGGCGCTTGTAGACATTCTCCACGTCCACGATGGCATCGTCCACCAGCGACCCGATGGCGATGGCCAGTCCGCCGAGGCTCATCGTGTTGATCGTGAATCCCATATAGTGCAGCGTCACGAGCGACGTGATCAGTGCGAGAGGCAGCGTCACGAGCGAAATCACCGTCGTACGCACGTTCGCCAGGAACAGGAACAGCACGATGACCACGAACAAGCCTCCCTCGAACAAGGATTTCTGTACGTTCCCTATCGAGCTTTCGATGAAACGGCTCTGGCGGAATATGTCCGTGCTGACTTTGACGTCTGCCGGCAGGTTCTTCTGCAAGTCCTGCAATGAAGACTCCAGTTTCGCGGTCAGCTCCAGTGTGCTGGTTGCCGGCTGCTTGGTGACGGTGAGCAATACGGCTGGCTTCCCTCGCTCCGATGCCGTGCCCAGCTTGGGCAGTTTGGCGCCGATGCGCACGTCGGCAATGTCTTCCAGCAGGATGGGGGCGCCGCTTTCTGTTCGTCCTGTAGCTCCTCCGGATGGGTTACCTGTTCGTCCGGAATCTCCACCGCTGCCTCCGCGCACTACGGCGCGTGCCAGTTGGTCGATGCGTTCGGTCGAGAGCAGTCCGCGCACGATGTATTCGTTGCCGTACTCATACAGCACACCGCCGTTGGCGTTCAGGTTCATCCCTCGCGTCACGTTCATCACCTCGTCCAGCGTCACGCCGTAATGGCGCATGCGCTCCGGGTCCAGTTCTATCTGATACTCTTTGGTGTCGCCTCCCAGCACCGCCACTTGCGCCACGCCTCCGGTCGAGAGCAATCGCGGACGGATGGTCCAGTCGGCCAGCGTGCGCAGGTCGAGCATGGAAGTGGAGTCCGCCGTTAGCCCGATAATCAGCATCTCGCCCAGGATGGACGACTGCGGCCCCAGGGTGGGTTGGCTGACTCCCGCGGGCAGGCTCTCGCCAACGACAGCCAGCTTCTCGCTGACTATCTGCCGCGCGAGGTAGATCTCCGTGTTCCAGTCGAATTCCACCCAGACCACGGAAAATCCGTTGGTGGACGACGAACGTACGCGGCGCACCCCCGTCGCCCCGTTGACGGCTGTCTCTACGGGAAACGTGACCAGCTGTTCCACCTCTTCGGCCGCCATGCCGTTTGCCTCGGTCATGATCACCACCGTCGGGGCGTTGAGGTCGGGGAATACGTCCACTTCCGTATGCATGGCGGTGTACGTGCCGCCTATCAGCAACAGCACCGCGGCAACGAGCACCAGGATGCGGTTGTGAAGTGAGAAATGTATAATCTTGTTTAACATGAATCTTGAGTTTATGAGTTTTTGGGATTTTTCGTCAACTTGTCGGTTTAATGCTCGTGGCTATGTGCCGGAATGGCGTTCGTGGCACTGGCCAGTTTCACTTGATAAGCGCCTTCGGTCACTACGCGGTCGCCTGCCTTCACGCCCGAGAGTATCTGCACGCTCTCGCCGTTGTCGGCTCCCAGGGTGACGAGTTGTTTCTTGTAGCCCTCCTCGTCCAGTTGCAGGTAGACGAAGAAGCTGCCTTGCTCTTCGGTGAGTGCCGAACGGGGCAGGGCGATGACGTTCTCCATAGGCGAGGAAAGCAGGTAGACCTCCACGAAGGAGCCGGGCACGATGTCCCCCTTGTTGTCGAACTCGAAGGTGACGGGCACGTAATATCCGCTTCCGCCGCCCGATGCCTTGCCGTAGGAGAGGAGGCGGCCGTTCAGTTCGCTTAGTGCATATACCTTGTTATTATAGGGCGTGCAGAAGTTGGCTGAGCCGATGGTGCGCAGGTAGGGGTAGTATTTCTCGGAGACGTCGGCGCGCAGGAAGAGCCGGCGGTTCTGGGTGATGCTGACCAGCGGTTGCCCGACGGTCACGTAGTCCCCCTCTTTCACCAGCAGGTCTTTCACGTATCCGCCGATGGGGGAGGTCACTGCTTGTCCGCTCTGTGAGTTGTTCTTGGCCACGGCTTCGTAGCTGATACGCGCGTTCTCGTACGCTTGCTCCGCCTGGGCGAACTCCTTTTCGGAGACAATCTTGTTGCCGATAAGTGCCTTCATGCGCTCGTACTCTTTCTTGGATACCTCGTAGGCGATGCGTGCCCGTTCTACGGGGTCGCCCTCCGCCATGTTCTTGGAAGAGAGGGTCACCAGCGGCGTGCCCTTGCTCACGCTCATGCCTTCGATCACCTTTCCGCGGAAAGAGACGACGCCTGCCACCGTGGCTACGGCTACGCTCTCGTCACCCTGTGCCGCCATCACCTGTCCGCTGGTCTTGATGACCTGGTGGAACGTGCCCGGCTCGATGACGCCTGTCTTCACGCCGGCTGCTTGTGCCTTGGCAGGGGGGAGGATGATTTCGTCGCTGTGGCTGTCGGCGGTTTTCGCGCTGTGGGCATGCCCTTCATGGGTGTGGCCTTCATGTTCGTGGTCATGTCCTTCATGTTCATGGTCATGTCCTTCATGCTCGTGGGTGTGGTCTTCATGCTCGTGGTCATGGCCTTCATGTTCGTGGCTGTGCCCTTCATGCTCGTGGCTGTGTACTTCTGTCTCATGGTTGTGATGTTCGTGCCCGTCTCCGGACTTGCTCATGCAGGAACCCAATAGGAACAGTCCTACGGTTCCGATAAAGATAAATTTCTTCATGTTGAAATGTTTTGTTCTTGCTGTTGAAATGTTTTGTTCTTGCTTATGTTCTGAAAACAAAGATAGGGATATGGAGCCTGCAACCGGATTGCAGACTTCCGGGTCAGGCAAGCACAGAAGGGGGCGCACGAAGCCCTGTGGCACGTGTGAGATACGTGCCGTGTAGTGATTCTAAGTAGATGTATTCCCGTTTCGGGATGTCCCGTTCGGGCAGGAGTAGGATTTTCAGGATGGACTCGGAGAAGAGGGTGATGATGATCGGAAAGTCCGGATGTGTCTCCCCGTTGTCTGCGGTGGGGGGTTGCTGGAAGAAATGTGTGGTGACGCATCCCGTGTCGCAACAGCAATGTTCGCATTCCGCGTCGTGATGTTGCTCGCAACAGTCGGACGTGATGTCGTCTTTCATGCAGATCAGCCCGTCGTCATGGTGGTGATGAGGAATAACAGGCACCATCAGCATGACTATGCTGATGAATATCAGAAAAAATGCGATATACCGTTTATTCCTCATCTTCCTTCTCCTTTTGGTTGGGCAAAGATAGAAGTTTAACGCGTAAGAACCAAATGCACAGGCATTAAAAAGTCGTCACGCCGTGTCTCTGCTTCTCCAGTTCGCGGTCCCTACTTCTCCAGTTCGCGAAGCGAATCCATTTTCTTCTTCTCCAGAAACTCGTAGATGCCGCTCAGGTGTTCCTTTACTTGCTTGTTGCCAAATTCGTAGACCTTGGTGACCAGGCCGTCCAGGAAGTCGCGGTCGTGGCTCACGACAATCAGTGTCCCGTCGAAATCCATCAGGGCTTGCTTCAGGATGTCTTTTGTCTTCATGTCGAGGTGGTTGGTCGGCTCGTCCAGTATCAGGAGGTTCACCGGTTCCAAGAGCAGTTTGATCATGGCGAGCCGCGTGCGTTCGCCGCCGGAGAGGACTTTCACTTTCTTCATGGACTCCTCGGGACCGCCGAACATGAAGGCTCCCAAGAGGTCGCGTATCTTGTTGCGTATCTCGTCTTTTGCTACGTCGTCGATGGTTTGGAACACGGTCAGGTTCTCGTCCAGCAGCGATGCCTGGTTCTGTGCAAAGTAGCCTATCTGCACGTTATGCCCCAGGGTGAGCGTGCCCTCATGCTCGATCTCTTTCATGATGCACTTCACTAGGGTCGACTTTCCTTCTCCGTTCTTGCCGACGAAGGCTACTTTATCGCCCCGTTCTATGGTGAGGTTGGCATTGCGGAATACCACGTGGTCGCCGTATGCCTTGCCCACGCTCTCCATGATGACGGGGTAGTTACCCGAACGCGGGGAGGGCGGGAATTTCAGGCGCAGTGCCGAGGTATCTTCTTCGTCCACTTCCAGCAGCACGAGCTTCTCCAGCATCTTCACGCGGCTCTGCACTTGCAGCGTCTTCGAGTAGGTGCCTTTGAAGCGTTCGATGAACTCTTTGGTTTCGGCAATGAACTTCTGTTGCTCGTCGTAGGCTTTCTGTTGCTGTTCGCGGCGTTCCTTACGTAGCTCCAGATATTTTGAGTAGTTCACCTTGTAGTCGTAGATGCGTCCCATGGTCACCTCGATGGTGCGGGTGGTGATGTTGTCTACGAATTTGCGGTCGTGGCTGATGACGATGACTGCCTTGCCGTTGCTGATAAGGAACTCTTCGAGCCACTGGATACTCTCGATGTCGAGGTGGTTGGTCGGCTCGTCCAGTAGCAGCACGTCCGGTTTCTGAAGCAGCAGCTTGGCAAGCTCGATACGCATGCGCCATCCTCCGCTGAAGTCGCCGGTGGGGCGGTTGAAGTCTTCGCGCGAGAAGCCGAGTCCGAGAAGGGTCTTCTCTACATCTTCTTCGTAGTTGGTGGAATCTATGGAGTAGAACTTTTCGCTCAGTGCCGACACTCTCTCTATCAATTCCATGTAACTGTCGCTCTCGTAGTCGGTGCGCGTCTCCAGTTCCTTGTTCAGCCGCTCTATCTCCGCCTCCATCTCGTGCAGATGGGCGAAGGCTTGGGCTGTCTCCTGAAAGACGGTACGCCCGTCTTCCGTCAGCAAGTGCTGGGGCAGGTAGGCGATGACGGTGTCTTTGGGTACTGATATCTTGCCGCGGGTGGGCTGGCGCACTCCTGCCAGTATCTTCAGCAGGGTGCTTTTGCCTGCTCCGTTCTTTCCCATCAGGGCGATGCGGTCTTTTTCATTGATCACGAAAGAAATGTCGCTGAATAAGGTCGTGCCTCCAAATTCTACTGCTAATCCGTCTATTGAAATCATATAAGTTTTTTGGTTTTTAGTTTTTGGGGTTTTTGAGTCTTTTCGTTTTGAGTTTTGAGTTTTTTGAATTCTTGAGTTTCTGAGTCTTTAGGTTCTTGAGTTTCTGAGTCTTTTAGTTTTCTCGTCCCCTCGTCTCCTGAAATAATCACGATGCACTTTCGGTTTTCGCTTCCCTTTCCTGCATTTTCCGCTTTACGAATTCTATTTTCAGGTTTGCCTCTTCCATCTCCTTCTTTATCTGCGTGATGGAGGACAATAACTGCGATAACTCATAGACACTGGCTGCTGCCTGGCGGTCTGCGGGAGTCATGGTGGTGGAGTAGGAGCGCTCTCCCTGATAATTGACCTTGATGTTCTTGTCTTTGTTCAGATAGATGAACCCGATGGCGTTGCCGTCTTCACCCAGCTTATAGTCGGATTTCTCTATCTTTTCTCCTAAGTCGGAGGTCTCATAACTGTCTTTGGAAGCGGGCGTCTCGGCAAAGCTTCCGTCAGGCGACACCACCTTCACGCTGATGTGATGGATGTTGGACGCGCCGCAATAGATGGAAGTCATGGTCATCTGACCGGTCTCGTCCACCAGGAAACGGAGGAACGAACGGTGCAGGTTCTTCTCTATCACTTGTGAGGGGTGCAGGTAGTTGCCGATGTTCTGGTATTCGGCATCTTTCTCAAATACGAAGCGGCTTTTCATGGCATCCAGCTCCCCTTGCTTCTTTTGCAACAGGCTGTCCAGGTAGGCAAGCGTCTTCTCCTGTTCTTTCAGTTCCACCTGCTGCATCAGCCCGATGCCTTCGCGGCGTGTCTCAAACGCCTTCGGGTATAGAATCTTGATACTGTCTATCTGCATCTTGGCTTCGCAGAAGTCGCCCCGTTCAAACGCCTCGCGGGCTTCCTGTAGTTTTTCACCGGCTTTTTTCTCAATATTCTCGCAAGAGATAAACGTACAGCAGAGGCACGTAAAGAGTAGTACTTTCTTCATCATCATTTTGTTGGTATATGCAGGGTTCTTTATCATCATTTTGTTGGTATATGTAGGGTTCTTCATCATCATTTTGTTGGTATATGCAGGGTTCCTCATCATCATTTTGTTGGTATATGCGGAGTTCCTCATCATCATTTTGTTAATGCACGCGAGGTGCTTTATAATTCTTTTTCTTCTGTTAGGGCGCGCAAATATAAATGAAAATCATGAGAATCTCATGCCGATAGGATAAAGAATATATTTTTCTTTAGAGGAAAGATAGCATAAACCGGGGGCAGAAGAAAATGAAACCGTTCATTTTTTACTCCAAAGTGCAGCCTGCCTTTATTTTAAGAGAAAAATAAAAATAATATCCCTATCTTTGCGCCCTGAAAACAAAGTAGTCTGCACGAACTACGACTACGAACGGTTAAAAACTATATTATGATAGAATTGACTACGGAAGAACTTAAACAACATTTTAGTGGAAGCATATTCAAGCGGATATCCGAAACAGCCGACGAACTGGGATTGGAATGTTACGCCGTCGGAGGATATGTGAGAGATATATTCCTGCAACGTCCTTCGAAGGACATTGATGTTGTGGTAGTGGGCAGTGGCATAGCCATGGCGGAAGCGCTGGGCAAACGGTTGGGACGTGGAGCGCATGTTGTGGTATTCAAGAACTTCGGTACGGCACAGGTCAAGTTTCATGGCACTGAAGTGGAATTTGTAGGTGCACGCAGAGAATCGTATCAGCGGGATTCTCGCAAACCCATTGTCGAAGACGGTACATTGGAGGATGACCAGAACCGGCGCGATTTCACCATCAATGCATTGGCTGTCTGTCTGAACCAGGCTCGCTTCGGGGAGTTGGTAGACCCTTTCGGTGGCATCGAAGACCTGAAAGAGAAGACTATCCGTACGCCTCTTGATCCGGACATTACGTTCAGCGACGACCCTTTGCGCATGTTGCGTTGCATCCGTTTTGCCACCCAGCTGAACTTCTATATTGATGATGAGACTTTCGAGTCTTTGTGCCGCAACTGCGAGCGCATCTCTATCATATCCAAGGAACGCATAGCAGACGAACTCAACAAGATATTGCTTTCGCCTACCCCTTCCAAAGGGCTTATCGATTTGGATCGTTCGGGCTTGCTGGCACTCATCTTCCCTGAACTGGTTGCCCTGCAAGGAGTGGAGGTGCGTAACGGAAGAGCCCATAAGGATAACTTCTATCACACCTTGGAAGTGTTGGATAACGTCAGCCGCAAGACGGATAATCTTTGGTTGCGCTGGGCTGCTTTGTTGCATGACATTGCGAAACCCGCCACGAAGCGTTGGGAACCGAAAGCCGGATGGACTTTCCACAATCATAATTTCATCGGTGAGAAGATGGTGCCCGAGGTTTTCCGTAAGATGAAGCTGCCGATGAACGAGAAGATGAAGTATGTGCAGAAGCTGGTGAGCTTGCACATGCGTCCCATTGTGATAGCCGATGAAGAGGTGACCGATTCTGCCGTTCGCCGCCTGTTGTTCGAGGCAGGAGACGACATTGACGACCTGATGGCATTGTGTGAGGCGGATATTACCTCTAAGAACATGGAGCGTAAGCAGCGTTTTCTGAACAATTTCCAGTTGGTGCGCCGGAAGCTGAAAGACCTTGAGGAACGGGACCGTATCCGTAATTTCCAGCCGCCCATCAGCGGAGAAGAGATCATGAAAACCTTCAATCTGGAGCCTTGCCAGCAGGTTGGTGCCCTGAAAAGTGCCATTAAGGATGCCATTCTGGATGGTGTGATCCCTAATGAGTATGAAGCCGCACGCGCTTTCATGTTGCAGCGGGCTGAATGGATGGGACTGAAATGTTCTTAATCGTTTGTCACGGTTTTCCGTGATAAATGTTTACTCCATATAGTCGCTATTTTCGTCCATTTAACCTCGTTTTTTGCCTGTTTATCTTGTAAGAAGGAAACGAAAATAAAAAAAACGGAATTAGATTACTGCTTAATAGAAAATTAATATTTATATTTGCAGTTTGTAGAAAAATATAAACTAATATAAATGTAAATATAGAAAAGGTATGGATGAAATGAAAATGTGGCTTTATCCGATTAAAAAAGTTGCTTTATGTTTTGCGGCTGCTTTAATGTGCAGCCATGCAGTGGCGCAAGTGGAAGTGAAAAGGAACTTTCCTTCGGATTTTCGTATTACGGCATTTGATAATACGACATTCTGTACGGCGTTTCTGTCGGATGGTGCTCTGCTGGCGATTCGTGATATTCCTATTGTCGATTTGAGAGACGTTGATAAGATTGCTTTTAATCCGACCGGCAGCTCTCTTGCTCTGATGAGAGGCAAGAAGGCCGTCAGTATCTATTCTTTCCGTGACCGGAATAAAAAACTCTTCGAATTGAAAGAACAGCGGAAGAGCAAGGAGCTGAAAAGTAGAAAGAATCTGGAGTTCCATATAGCTGGAAAGTATGGCGCTGAACTGATGAAAAGTGCTTCGAAGGGTGACATCGTGCCTGTTGCCATGTGTTACGGTGCCGATGCCCGTAACTTCATTGTTTCCAATTCACTGGGTGAGATCATTGTGTATGACACCAAAGAGTATCTGCCTCAAACTTATATTCAAGGAAAAGGCGTGGCTACTTTTCTTGCCATGAGTCCGAACAATTACTTTATTGCAGCTGCAACGGGTAAGGGGATTGATATTTGGAATTTCCAGACGAAAGAACTGCGGAAGTCCATACCGATGCCTGCAGAGGTGACCGAACTGACTTTTTCTGCCGATGCTGCGCAAATGGCTGTGGTGACAACTGACAACCGTCTGACTATTCTCGACACGAAAACATGGGATAAAGTAGATGTCTTCGATAAGATAGGAGGCACGCTCTCTTCACCTTCTTTCCATCCAGAGGGTAAATACATCAGTGTGGTGAAGGATGGCAATGCCATTGTGATCATGAACTTGAAAAACAGCATTCCCGAACAGACACTGACTGATGAGCAGGGAGGTGTGTTGGCGAGCCGTTTCTTCTCGAACAAGCAGTCGAATGACATATTCATGCTTTCCAACCGTACTAAAGAACTCGTCTTCTGGAATGCCAACGGGTTGAATCCTTTCTTCGGTAAATTGATGAGCAAGGAGGTAGACGCCAAAATGAATGAATGGGTAAAGATGATGCAGGGTGAATCTATGGAAGACTATGCGATTCGTGTGAATGACGAAACCCGTCTGAAGCAGCAACAGTTGTTTGCCCAAGAAGTGGCTACGGAACTCGCCGGCGACCGCATCTCCATCGACAATCCTTTCATTGGCGAATATGATTCATCCAAGAGCATGCTGAACATCGGTTTCAATGCCTTGCCTGCCATCGCCCTCGAAGTGCCAGCCGGTGAAGTGAGCGACTTTAAAGACGGCAAGAACCTGAAGTTCGACAATGCCGTGTATGTACTGAACGATAAAGACGAATTTGAGTTGGCATACGTAGAGGTGCGCAATGAGACTACCAATAAGGTCTATATCTATGACAATATCGGTCGTACCAAGCTGACGGCTTTGGAAGCCGATGACAACTTCATTCCGTTGGAGATCATGCAGCAGGCAAACCGTGAGGAAGTCCAGCTGAAAGAGATCAAAGAAGCCGTGATCGAAGAGAAGAAACAGGATAAACTGATTACGGAAAACACGCAGATTGATGTGAAGACTGAGGTTATTCCGGGCGTGGATGCGGATGGTAATAAGATTCTGAACTATAAGGTAGGATACCAGTACGAGGTTATCAATAAGGAATTTTCAGCAAAAGAAGACTTCCCTTCAGGCGGTTATGACATCGAGCGTTCCAACGCTGCCATGTCTTTGATGAAGATTATCAAGAACGCATTCGAAGGAGACTTCTCCAAATACCTGGCAGAAGGCAAACAGGTGAAGGTCATCATTACCGGTTCTGCTGATGCAAGCCCCATTCGCGGCCGTATCGCTTACGACGGTCAGTATGGTGATTTTGTTGACGAGCCTTATTACAAGAACGGCAACCTCGACAACATTACTGTGACGAGAGTTACAGGCATCACTGCCAATGAACAGCTGGCATTGATGCGTGCGGCAGGTGTGAAGAATTACATCGAAAAGAATGTAACTACACTGGCTGATACCAAGAACGAATATGAATATCATGTGGAAGTAGCCAAGGAACGGGGTGGCGAGTTCCGCAAGATTAATGTAGAGTTTGTAATAATGGACGCTTTCCCCGTAAAATAGTTATTTATGAACAGAGTTGTTGTATTAACGCTTATTTTCATACTGGGGGCATGGGGAAAGGCAGTGGCACAGGATGCCGCTGCCGCTTCTCAACGTGCCAATCAGCAGTATGTGCTTTTTGAAAGTGAGCGTGATAAAGGAACGAATGTGACCGGCATGTACAGTTACTTGCTGGAGAGTTATGAGAACTTCATGAAGGTGGTTGAGGCACCGGACAACGCGCAATATCTGGGAGGTGCCAAGAACCGCTTGCGTGCGATGTATCCTTATCTGCTGAACGGTGCGGTGTATTACTCGGAACAAAAGCAGCCTGCCAAGGCTTTGGATTTTGCCGCCGCCTATATCGAAATGCCTTGGTTGAAGATATTCCAGAGTGAGCTGTTGCCCAAGGACAACCGCTATGCTTCCGTCGTATATTATGCGGGAGTGTCGGCTTATACGTTGCAGAAGTACTCGCAGGCACTGAAATACTTTCGGGAATACCTGAATACAGGGACGGAGACGCAGCAGAAGGATTGCTATGTCTACATGAACATGATATACCAGTCGCAGAAGAATTATGCGGAGCAGGAACGTATCCTTGAGCTTGCCATAGCCAAATATCCTGTCTCGCTCGATTTCCTCTATAACTTGGTGAATGTGCATATTGCCACGAACAATATGGCTAAACTTTTGTCGGCTATCGACCGTATACTTGCGGTAGACCCCAATAATGAAAAGGTGTTGCCCATCAAGGCGCGCATCTTGGAACGCCAAGGAAAGAATGTCGAGGCACTCGACATTTACAAACGCCTCTATGCCTTATATCCCGACAGTTTTGAGTTGCTGACCGGGTTGGCGCGTGTCAACTTCAATGTAGCTACGGAGATTGTGAACAACGGTGCTGCCATTGCCAACGATAATGAATATGCTTTGGTGCGCCAGCGTGCTTCCGGTTATCTGCTGGATGCCAAAGACCTGTTTCTGAAAATCCTGGAGAAGGAACCTTCTTCAAAGATGTACATGCAGGGATTGGCAGGCGTATATCAGTACATGGACATGAAGTCGGAATATGAAGTCTTGACAAAGATCATTGCCGACGGCGCTTCGTACACCTTGTTCCCTTCGCGCTTGTTGGCATACAATGAGGCTTTGAAGAAAGCCGACGGCGTGGCACAGCAACAAGAGAGCATTCCTGTTCCGGTAGAGCCTGCCATGCTGGTGATTCATGTGGACTCTTTCATCGACGGTAATAACAATAAGGTGATAGATGCAGGCGAAAGCTTTGCTGTCCAGTTCACGATAGCCAACAACGGACAGGGAGATGCTTATAACCTTCGTCTCCGCCTTTCCGAACAACAAGGATATGATGAATATTTCGATGGTCCGCGCGAACTGGATGGAGGAAACATTCCCGCAGGGACTTCCAAGCAATATACGTTCCGTTATCTGGTGAAGAAAGAGATGCCCTCGGCACTGGCCAAGATCAATATCTATGCTTTCGAGGCGAATGGTTTTGATGCGGACCCGTCGGAACTGATTGTGAATACGCAGGAATATGCCATGCCGCGTTTGCGCGTTGCCGACCATCAGTTCTTTGCTTCCGAAGGTTCATCCATCACTTTGGGTAAGAACGGTAAACTGACACTTGCTTTGCAGAACTACGGTACCAAGACCGCCCATAATGTGAAACTGAACTTCAAGTTGCCGAACAATGTCTTTACAACGGATACGCCGGAGATGGTGATAGACAGTATTGCACCGGGAGACGTGGCCACCTTGGACTACGGCTTCTTGGTGAACAAACGTTTTGACGGTGACTCTGTTGCCGTGGTGGTGAATGTAAGTGAAGAATCCCGCTCGTCTTATCTGAGCGAGGCATACAAAGTGAAGGTGGGTGAATATCTGACCGCTTCAAGCACTATCAAGATTGATGGTACCGTCCGTAAGGCGGTAGACCTTAAGAATGTTTCCTTGGGACTTACCACCGAGTTGCTGAAAGACATACCGGAAGGTGCTGTAAACCGTCATCGCTATGCCTTGATTATAGGTAATGAGGACTACAGCATGACGGGAGCCAATGCAGAAATCAATGTTCCTTATGCTGTGAATGACGCTATGGTGTTCCGTGAATACTGCGTGCGTACGTTTGGCGTGCCCGACAAGCAGTTGAAGGTGGTGCCCAACGCTACTGCCGGTATGATGCACGAGCAGTTGGACTGGCTGGTGAACATGGCAAGCACCGACCCTGAGGCAGAACTGATCTTCTATTACTCCGGTCATGGCAATAATGACGAAGCAACGAAAGAACCCTATCTGCTCCCGGTGGATATCACGGGTAAGAACATCCGTCTGGGTATCTCTTTAGGCGAACTGTACAAGCGTCTGGCTACTAATCCGGTGAAGGGCGCTTACGTATTCCTGGATGCCTGCTTCAGTGGCGGTTATAAGAGTGCTGCTCCGCTGATAGCCCAGAAGGGTGTGCGCGTGGTGCCGAAAGCCGGTTTGCCACAAGGCAATACCTTGAGTTTCTCGTCAAGTAGCGGTGACCAGACTTCCAGTGTCTATCATGACAAGAAGCAGGGATATTACACCTACTTCCTGGTCAAGTGTATTAAGGATGCGAAAGGAGAGTTGACCATGCGTGAATTGTTTGAGAAGACCAATGCCGAGGTGAAGAAAGCCACTGCCCTGATCGGCAAGATGCAGGAACCGCAGTATATGGTTTCTCCGACCTGGACGGATTGGGCTGACATCCGGTTGAAAACCCCTGTTACAGTAGAATAATAGATGGCCGTTGAGGCTTCCGATTCCCCTCGTGAGATGAATAAATTCGCCTCACGAGGGGAATTTTTTTATCCCGTGAGGCGAATTTATTCATCTCACGGGACCATTTTTTTCGTCTCGTGAGACGGATTTTTTTGTTCTTCCGTCTGAAACTTCCGACTGACCTTCATCAGATTAACCGTGTAAGTGACAACGTTTTGCGCTTCCTGTATCATCGTCAGATAGACAATGCTGACCTTGATGCTTCCGGACTGGCTTTGGATGCGTTTCAGCTCTTCACGTTTCAGGTGCGATAATTGCCCGATCAGTTCGTTGGCTTTCCGCAATTCCTTATCAAATCCTTCGTAATCGTTGCTTTCCATCTTGTACCGGCAGACTTGCAGCAAGTAGACGATGTCCTCCGTTACATCCGAGAACTCGCCTTTCTGAATGGCGTCCAACGGCTTGAAGTTATTGTCTATATGCTCCAGGCATGGCTCACAGAGGCGTCCGATGCTATATACCAGTTCACTGGCAAAGTCGTTGCCCTGATAGTAATAGAGTCCTTTCTCCAGCACCGTCTTGTTATCCAGGCGGCACATGGCAAGCGTGCCTGTACGTTTCATCTGCTTGACAAATTGCTTTTCGAACTTTACCGCTCCCATGTAGCGGCGCAGTCCGCGCAGGTTCTCATGTAGGAAGGCAGTGGTGATACGTTCCAGATGCTCTTCCGTGAATGCCAGAATCTTGGCCAGCTCTTCGCGGGTATGCTTGCGCAGCAATTCCAATATCTCGGCGTTGTCGCTGCTTTGCATTAATTGCTTGATGGTTTCGTTGCCTTTCTCTTTGGCTTTCCGCTTCTTGTACATCACTTGGCTGCGGATCAGTGAGAAGATTGCCATCCCGATCAGTGCGACAATGGCAACTGTACCTCCGAAGTGGATGACCATAGCTACGAAGAAACAGATGGTGAATGCGGCTCCTGCGGTGATGAACCAGCCTCCTATCACACTCAGTACTCCCGTGATGCGGAATACGGCAGAGTCACGTCCCCAAGCACGGTCGGCAAGCGATGTACCCATGGCGACCATGAACGTTACGTAAGTCGTAGAGAGCGGCAACTTCAGTGATGTACCCAAGGCAATGAGCAGACCTGCCAGTACAAGGTTGACCGAAGCACGTACCAGGTCGAATGCCGCCCCGTCGGCGATGATGGCCTCGTCCTTGCGGAAGCGTGTTCCGATCCAGCGCTTAGTGCTTTCGGGCATGATTTGCGAGATACCGTTAGACAGGGTCAGGCTGAATCGTACTAACGTACGGGCGATGGGCGTGCTGCCGAAGTTCTCTTCTCCTTCGTCCTGCCGGGCGAGGTCTACGGAAGTTTTGATTACGTTATGTGCCTTCTTTGAAGTACAGAGCGCGTACACCATGATGGCACCGGCTCCGAAGAGGAAATACCAGGGTGTCTTGGCGGGTCCGAGGAGCGAAGTCATCAGATAGTTGTCCGGTGAGACGCCTGCGCCGTTGGTGGTGTAATCGATGAATGAAGAGTAACCGGCAAGAGGTACACCGATAAAGTTGACAAGGTCGTTGCCGGCAAAAGCGAGTGCCAGTGCGAAGGTTCCTAACAGCACGACAACCTTGAATACATTCACCTTCATCCAATGTAATATCTGCATCAGCACGCTGAAGAACAGGAAGCTGCTGCCGATGAGCATTGCCGTGTGGTCGTGTATCCACTGCTTGTTTTCAGCGGTCATGAACGAACTCTCCTTCAAGCCCTTTATCAGCATGAAGTAGATGATGGATGTGACAGCGACACCCCCGAAGATGGCGATGCTGTATTTCATGTTCTTCTTGTAGTTGAAAGTGAACACCACACGTGCCAGCCACTGCACCAGGATGCCGAAGAAGAAGGCGATGGCCACGGACAGGAATATACCCATGATGACGGACAGTGCCTTATCGGTATTGATGAGGTCGCCGAGACCCAGCGTGTCGCTGCCGTTCACCTTGATAAGTGACAGTGCGAAGGTACCTCCCAATAGCTCGAAGACCATTGACACGGTGGTAGACGTGGGCATGCCCATTGTGTTGAAGACATCCAGTAACACAACGTCCGTCAGCATCACGGCAAGCAGGATGCACATCACTTCGGCGAAGTGGAAATGCTGGGGTTGATAGATGCCATGCCGGGCGATATCCATCATGCCGTTGGACAGGGCGGCACCGATAAATACGCCTATGCCGGCAATGAACAGCACGGTCTTGAACGAGGCAGCTTTTGCACCGACCGAAGACTGGAGGAAGTTGACAGCGTCATTGCTGACCCCTACGACGAGATCGAACATCGCAAGGACAAACAGGAAGATGACAATACATAAATAAATAGTTTCCATAATGATGTATTTTGTTTCTTTGCCGCAAAGGAACGGAAACTGTGTTGCAGCGAAATGACATACATATTACAGAAATATTACAATATGCCTGGAAGAAGGCGCGTAGAATAGCGCAAAGGCATGTGCGGGCGGCGCGGTTCATCGCTGGTCCTGTATCTTCCGGCTGAGATATTCGTAGAACGTATATTGCGACCGTATCTGCTCTTCCTGCGGATGGGGCGACTTCCAGCAGTTGCGCAGATGCTCGTCCACAAAGCAGGCCTTCCGCTTGTCGGCAAGCTGGATGGAAAGCATGTCGAACAGCTCTTGCCTCAATTCTGCATCCAGGATAGGGGTGACGGCTTCGATGCGGCGATACAGGTTACGGCGCATCCAGTCGGGCGAGCCGAGGAAGAGTTTGGGATTACCGCCGTTACCGAAGTACCAGATGCGGGCGTGCTCCAGGAACGTGTCTACGATGCGCGTCACGCGGATGTTGCGACTGTATTCTTGTCCCGGTATCAGGCAGCAGATGCCGCGGACAATCAAGTCGATCTGTACGCCTGCCTCCGATGCCTCATACAGGCGGTCGATCATGGCAGGGTCTTGCAGCGCATTCATCTTCAGGATGATGCGCCCCCCTTTTCCTTTCTTTGCTAACTCTATCTCGTGGTCGATGAGGCGGTTAAGCTCCGGTATCAGGTTGAAGCGTGCCACCAACAGGCGGCGGAACACCGGATTCTGTTTCCCCCGTAAGGTGCGGAATAGGTTGTTCAGGTCGTTGACCAGTACGGGGTTGGACGTGAACAGTCCGCTGTCGGCATAGAGCGTGGCGGTTTTCTCGTTGAAGTTTCCGGTGCTGATGTAGGCATAGCTTGTTAGTTTCTTGCCCTCCTTGCTGCGACACAAGACGAGAGCCACCTTGGCGTGCACTTTCAGTTTGGGGATGCTATAGATGATGTTGATGCCCGAAGCCTTCATCATTTCGGCGGTGGCAAGGTTGTTCTCTTCGTCGAAGCGGGCTTTCAGTTCTACGAAGACGGTCACTTTCTTTCCGTTCTGTGCGGCGGCTATCAGGGTGTTGATTACGGCGGAGTTTTCCGCCACGCGGTATTGGGTGACCATGATTTCGCGCACTTCGGGGGTGTGTACGGCTTCGTACAGGAAGTGGATGAAATGCCCGAAAGAGTGGTAAGGATAGTGCAACAGCAGGTCCCTCCTCTCCACATACTGGAAGATGGATTCACGTTCGTTGAGGCAAGTCAGCTTCATGGGTTGCGGCTTGCGTATGGAGGGGATGTTGGGGTTCGGGTTGGGCAGATGGCGCAAGTCCTCTAAGTTGAGGTGCTTGTCGCCGGGCACCAGCTCGCGGCGGTCTATATGGAAGGCGTCCACCAGAAAGTCGAGGAAGTCCTGCGGCATGGCGCGGTCGTACACGAAGCGGCACACATTGCCTATCTTGCGCTTCTTCACTTTGGTCTTCACCTGCTCGATGATTTCGGACGTGTTGGCAGCATCGTCTATCAGTATGTCCGCATCGCGCGAAATCTTGATGGAATAGCTGCAATCCACCTCATACCCCGGAAAGATAGTGTCGATATTTGCTTTGATGATGTCTTCGATGAACATCAGGTAATAGTTCCCTCCCACCTTCGGCAGTTCGATGAAGCGGGGCACCTTGCTGTAGGGCTGCTTCATGACGAAGTATTGGGGGGCGGCATCCTTCTCTGCCTTGGGATATAGCCGGACGGCGAGATAGAGGCGGTTGTCCCGCAGGAAAGAGACAATCCTGTCCTTGGAGACGGGGACGGGTTGCAGGTAGGGGAAGATCTCTTCCCAGAAGAAGCGTCGCACGAAGTCGTGATGGAACGGTTCGACGTTGCGGCTCTGATAGAAGATGATGTGGTCCTTCTTCAGGGCAGGCAGTATCTGCTGCTCGTAGATACGGATACGTTCTTCCAGCTGGCGGTTTACTTCCCGATTGATGGCGTCCACCAGTTCTACGGCGGACTGCACGGTCTCTTCGTCGCTTTGTGCGGCTCCGGTGGCGATAGCGCGGTGGTCCGCCACGCGTATTTTATAAAATTCCTCCAGATTGGACGAATAGATGGAAATGAAGTTAATCCGTTCATATAGAGGCAGGCTGTTGTCTTCTGCTTCCAGCAGTACGCGATAGTTGAACGACAGCCAACTGATGTCCCGTTTGAAATATCTGTTCTCCATACTTTCTTCTGTTGACAAAGATTTCCCCAAATATAGCTACCTTTGCAGAAATAAGCAAAAGAAAGATGACAAAAATTGGTTTATTATCCGATACGCACGGATATTGGGACGAGAAGTACCTGAAATATTTTGAGTCGTGCGATGAAATCTGGCATGCCGGAGACATCGGTTCGATGGAGGTGGTGCAGAAATTGGCGGCGTTCCGCACGCTGCGTGCCGTGTATGGCAATATAGACGGGCAGGACATCCGTACCCTCTATCCTCAAACCAACCGTTTCACCGTGGATGGTGCCGAAGTGCTGATGAAGCATATCGGGGGCTATCCCGGCAACTATGATCCCTCTATCCGTGGAAGCATCCTGGTGCGTCCGCCCAAGCTCTTCATCAGCGGACATTCCCACATTCTGAAAGTGAAATATGACAAGACCTTGGATATGCTCCATATCAATCCGGGTGCGGCAGGGCTGTTCGGTTTTCACAAAGTGCGCACGATGGTGCGCTTCGTCATAGACAACGGGACTTTCAAAGACCTTGAGGTGATAGAGCTGGCAGGGTAACTCTTCTTTTGGAATCGTTTAACCTCGTATAGCAAGGGGATATGACTCCCTTTGCTAAGTTGTTTCGTATGCCTTGCAAAGATGATTCACTCAGGATGAAAAGTTCATCTCGCGGCGCGAGATACAAATCTCAGCCCGCGAGATGTATATCCCGGCTGCTGAGATATACATCTCGCGCCGCGAGATGAGCTTTCTTCCTTGAGTGAAACAGTTTTTTATGCTGAGTGAAATGGTTTCTTTCCCTGAGTGAAACTATTTCATAAGCCATGTCTATTTACCTCTTGGTATGAGTGCGTGTCTGTTGTTAATATTATGTAAAGATGACCTTATTAGCAAAGAACTAGTAGACTATGAAGTGACAATGTTTAGAGTATTGGATGGCAGTCAGCCGGAGTCAATACTAAAAAAATGGATACTTTATTACGATAGTAGCGGTGGTTCAGATTATAATGGTGGATGTGTTGATGGTGATTTCTTCTATTGTAAATAATCCGTTGGCGGAATTCAAATATTACTCTTATTGCTTTGCCAAAGAATGCTACGGTAAAACCACCATGTACAACTCCAACATGGTGCTCTATTGAACCGCTATGCCGATACCGAAATGGTGAAGAAAGCCATAGGCGATACGTAACTGCACAAGGTTGTGGTGGTATATAAGGGGATGGAGATGGTGGTGTGCGAAGAGGTTTAAGTCGGAACTTCAATAAAATAGTTTAATTTATTTTGTACTGCGTCCGGTTTGCTTTATCTTTGCAACTTGAATAGCAAGTTAGAGCCGTGGGGCTTCGTCCTCCTTCTTATTTTATTCTCCATTTTTTGAAATATTACCGAAAAAAGAACTGAAATATGAAAGGAATTATTCTTGCCGGTGGCAGTGCCACCCGCCTATACCCCTTGTCTAAGGCCATTTCCAAGCAAATTATGCCGGTTTATGACAAACCGATGATCTACTATCCGCTTTCCACACTTATGTTGGCAGGGATACGCGAAGTGCTGATTATCTCTACTCCGCGCGACTTACCCATGTTCCGTGAATTGCTCGGTACGGGCGAAGAGTTAGGCATGTCCTTCTCCTATAAGGTGCAGGAGAAACCCAACGGTCTGGCACAAGCCTTCGTATTGGGTGCCGACTTTTTGGATGGTGGTCCCGGATGCCTCATTCTGGGCGACAACATGTTCTATGGGCAAGGCTTTTCCGCTATGTTGAAGCGTGCCGCTTCCATCGAAAAAGGCGCCTGCATCTTTGGTTACTACGTGAAAGACCCGCGTGCATATGGTGTTGTGGAATTTGATGCAGACGGCAAAGCCATCTCCTTGGAAGAGAAACCGGAGTGTCCGAAAAGCAACTATGCCGTTCCCGGCCTTTACTTCTACGACTCTACAGTCACCGCCAAAGCTGCCGCCCTTAAGCCTTCGGCACGTGGCGAATATGAAATCACCGACCTCAACCGCCTCTATCTGGACGAAGGTACACTGAAAGTGGAAATCTTCGGGCGCGGTTTTGCCTGGCTCGATACGGGTAACTGCGACAGCCTGCTGGAGGCAAGCAACTTTGTTGCCACGATACAGAACCGGCAAGGTTTCCGCGTGAGCTGTATCGAAGAGATAGCCTGGCGTAAAGGCTGGATCAATGTAGACCAGCTTTACCGTCTGGGCGAGCAACTGGGAAAAACAGAGTATGGCAAATATCTGATGGAACTTGCCGACTCATACCGGTAGGAGAGGGACTAACCAACTAAAAAAATTACAAACTCAATATCTTATGAAAACTTATCTTGTGACTGGTGCCGCCGGATTCATAGGCGCCAACTACATCAAGTACATCTTGGCTAAGCACAATGATGTGAAAGTGGTTATACTTGATTCTTTGACATACGCCGGAAATCTGGGTACGATAGCCGGTGACATTGACGACGAACGCTGCTTCTTCGTGAAAGGAGACATCTGCGACCGTGCGCTTGCCGACGAACTCTTCGCCAGGTTCAAGTTCGACTATGTGGTGAACTTTGCTGCCGAAAGCCATGTGGACCGCAGCATCGAAAATCCGCAGCTCTTCCTGATGACGAATATTCTGGGTACACAGAACCTGCTGGATGCCGCCCGCCGTGCATGGGTGACGGGAAAGGACGAGAACGGTTATCCTACTTGGCGGAAAGGTGTGCGCTATCATCAGGTATCTACCGATGAGGTATATGGTTCGTTGGGAGCTGAAGGATATTTTACGGAACAGACTCCGCTCTGTCCGCATAGCCCCTATAGTGCCTCTAAGACCAGTGCCGACATGGTCGTGATGGCATATCATGACACGTATAAGATGCCTGTATCCATTACCCGCTGTTCCAATAACTACGGTCCCTATCACTTCCCCGAGAAGCTGATACCGCTGATTATCAAGAATATTCTGGAAGGCAAGAAACTGCCTGTGTATGGTGACGGAAGCAACGTGCGCGATTGGTTGTACGTGGAAGACCACTGTAAAGCCATCGACCTGGTAGTTCGCGAAGGTGTCGAAGGCGAAGTCTATAACGTAGGTGGACACAATGAGAAGACAAACCTGGAAATCGTGAAGCTGACCATCTCTACTATCCACCGCCTGATGACGGAGAAGCCGGAATATCGCGAAGTGCTGAAGAAGAAAGTAACAGGCGAAGACGGACAGATTGATATCAGCTGGATAAACGAAGATCTGATCACTTTCGTCAAAGACCGCCTCGGTCATGACCAGCGCTATGCCATAGATCCGACCAAGATTACCAATGCTTTAGGATGGTATCCGGAAACAAAGTTTGAGGTAGGCATCGTGAAGACGATCGAATGGTACCTGAATAATCAGGCTTGGGTAGAAGAAGTGACCAGCGGCGACTACCAACATTATTACGAAAGAATGTACGGAGCAAGATGATTTGAGAAAATCACTCCTGCTACGAATAATTGTGGTAGGAGTGATTCTTTCAATTCGGGCATAATGACATACCCTCGGTTCGGTAAAGAGAGGGGGATTTGTACATTTACTTCTTTATTCGCAATGATGTACCGTTAGGATTCGCCTTGGATTGAAACAAGGCGGAATAGTGTGGGTTTGCAGTAAGGAATGTGAAGCTTAGGCAATGGATAGTGCGGCTGCAAGTAGCAATCCTAAGAGTAACATGTTGCGTGAAGTCTCGCCCAGTATGCGGTTCAGTTGTTTGCCACTGCCGATATGAACCATTCCGCGCCATGTCCGTATATGCAGACAGAGGTAGATGCCGGGTGCCCAGATAAATTCGAACGGAGTCAACCTGCCCGTGAATAGAAATCGGAAGCAACATAGTGCGGCGGCAATACCCAAACCCAGATACATGTATTCTCCGAATTTTTTGCCGTAACGTACCACTAAGGTCTGTTTACCGCTGATGGCGTCTTGTTCGCGGTCGCGGTAGTTGTTTACCATCAATAAAGTGTCTATCGCCAGACCACTGATGAGTGACAACGTCACTGCATCCATATCTATCGTGTATGCCTGTATATAGAAAGTGCCGCATACAGGGACGAATCCAAAGAAGACCAATACCAGCACATCTCCCCATCCCCGATAAGAGAGCAGAGTGGTATAGAGAAAGGCGAACAGCACGCATGCTCCTCCCAACATCACCAATTCCCAGCCCCTGTAGGGTAATTGCTCCCAGACGACGAACAACGTGGCAAGCCCGGTCAGACAAGAGAACAGTAGTATGATGCCGATGCCCGTCTTCATGGCGCGTGTCGTAATCCAACCCTCAGCACAGGCACGCTGTGGACCCAACCGGTCCTGTCGGTCGGAGCCTTTCAGGTAGTCGAATAAATCGTTGATAAAGTTGGCTGCTATCTGCATGCCGCAGGCAAAGAGGAGGCAAAGCAGAGCAGGGACGCTCTTGAAGAGTCCGTCGCTGACGGCAAGGGCACTGCCTAACAGTACCGGTATGATGGCTCCTGTAAGGGTCTTGGGGCGGGCGGCAAGAAACCAGGCATGGAATGAGTTGGGTTTGACTTCTTTCATTGATGTATTTCTTTCTTAAATCTCTCTCTTTCTTAATCTCTCTTTTTTCTTGATGTATCCTTTGGAGGTAGATCCTTTTTGGAATATCAGCCGTCAATCGGCTCGCAAAGATACAGAAAATCGCTATCTTTGCGTCTGCTATGATGAAGAAATTGATTTATATCTGTATCCTTTCAGGGTTGCTTTTCTCCTCATGTCGGTCGTACAGCCGCCTGCCCTTGTCACTGCCTCCGCACATCTCGGCAGAAGACAGTATCCGGATGGCGAATACGAAGATTACCATCTTCAGACAGCGTACCGGCTATAAAGGCATCAGCCGACTGAAGACGTATGAGTTTGCCCATCCAGACGTGCCTGTTGCTTTCGACGGGTTCCGCATGGCTTTCGTCTCCGACTTGCATTATAAAAGCCTATTCAAGGAAAAAGGATTGGATAATCTGGTGAAACTGCTCAAAGAGCAACATGCTGATGTGTTGCTGGTGGGAGGCGACCTGCACGAAGGATGCGAGTATGTACCTTCCGTCATTGCCGCCCTTGCCGCGGTCAAACCTCCGATGGGGGTGTATGCCGTACTGGGCAATAATGATTACGAGGCGTGCTACGACGAAATTGTCCGTGAGATGCGGCGGTGCGGTGTGCATCTGCTGGAGCATAAGGTTGATACGTTGAGGCGGAACGGGGAAGAGATACAGATTGCCGGTGTGCGCAATCCTTTCGATTTGAAGAAGAACGGTACTGCTCCTACGCTTGCCCTTTCTCCCGAAGATTTTGTGGTTCTACTGACCCATACGCCCGATTATGCCGAAGATGTTCCCGTCACCCATGCCGACTTGGTACTTGCAGGACATACCCACGGCGGACAGGTGACTCTGTTCGGTTGGTATGCCCCTATACTCCCTTCCCATTACGGGCAACGCTTCCGTACCGGTGTGCGCTATAACTCGATGCGCACACCGATGATCATAACCAATGGCATCGGCACGTCCAACAGGAACGTCCGCCTTTTTGCCCCCAGCGAAGCGGTAATGATTATCCTTCGCCGGGCAGAAGTACCACGCCCAGTTTCTTCTTTCCGTCCATCTTTACCGTGACAGGCTGTCCGAAGCGGATGTGGCGCAGGTATTTGCTTTCGTATACGGCAGGTTGGGCATTCAGGAAGTCCTGATTATATACCCCATCGTCCATGTAGGCATTGATGGTGAAGTAACCTACGCCGAAAGAAGTCAGGTTTTGGAAGAAGTGGGTTCCTTGGCTGGGGTCTACCCGATAATTGGTCAACCCAGCTTCCACGATGACGCGGGCGGCACTGATATGCGGCCATTTTACCGGGATGCCCAGCCAGGTATCGCTACTTCCCCAACGACCCGGACCTATCAGGACGTAATTCTTGCCTTCGTCGAGGAATTGCTGGTTCAGTTTCTCGATCTCCCATGCAATCTCTTGATTGTGCGAAGCGCTGTAGTCGTCAGTCTTTACGTAGACCACGTCATGCAGGTCGTTCATGATTCCGTGTCCGAGGGAATTGTTGGAACGCAGCAGCAACTTGTCATCCGGTATGGTGTTGAGGTCTTCGTCCAGCATCTCCTTGGTATCGACGATAGGGCGTACTTGCAGGAGGTAGAACGTACCACTCTTGTCCTTCTCGCGGCTCATGGTAGCGGCAAACTCAATTTCTACGGGACGGCGCATCTCCTGTTCTCCGTACTTCAACACCAGTTGCAGGATGCGTGCCAGTGGGAAGACATCATGTTGCAGGATGTTGGCGAAAGTGATGACCTTACGTCCGCCAGGATACAGTCCGTCGCGAATGATCTGGTCGTAGGGGTCGTAGGTAGAGGCGATGTAGTTCAGGGCACCGTCCTTCTCGGCCTCCTTCACATGCAGTTTCAGCAGGTTGAAGCCGTCGTCGATGGAGAAATTGTGTCCTACGTTTTTCAGGTCGAGGGCATAGAAGCGGGTTTGTGTCTCCTTCAGGGCAATTTCCATTTCGCTGGTCTGCAGGACCTGATGGGGGTGATAGGGAGAGAAGCGGAGAGTCATTCCACCGTCTACGATGTATTTTCCTAAGCCGAGGGCAAGGTTCACGGTACCCTCTTCCGCAACTTCGTCACCGATGGGGTAGTAGTTGAGCGAACGTGCCACGCCGGACATGTTGGGATAGTAACGGTCGCCGTACATGTTGCCCACGACTTCCTGAAGGATGACTGCCATCTTCTCTTGATCGATGACGTTGCTTGTGGCTTGCATGTAGGCCTTGCTATCGCGGAAGTAGACCGAAGCATATACCCCCTTGATAGCGTCGGAGAGCATGCGCAGCATCTCATACTTGTCGTCGAGGTAGGGGATCATGTAGGTGTTATAGATTCCGGCGAAGGGCTGATAGTGCGAGTCTTCCAGCAGGGAAGAGGAGCGGATGGCAAGCGGTGACTTCACTACGTCGAAGAAGGTGAAGAAGTCTTCCACGAGGCGGTCGGGCAGCTTGGCTTTCAGGAAATAGCGTAGGATCAGGGCATCATCGGAGTCGGAGAGGGCTACCTGATAGAGGTTGTTGGTCTCCATAAATTCGTCGAAGACATCAGTACAAAGCACTACGGTCTTGGGGATGGCGACACGGGCATTGTCGAACTCCTCGAATTCCGGATGATGTTTCACCATATTGTCGATGAAGGCAAGACCGCGTCCTTTTCCTCCCAGCGAGCCGTCGCCGATGCGGGCGAAGTTGGAGTAACGGTCGAAGCGGTCACGCTTGAAGACAGCCACGACACCTTGGTTTTTCATCTTGCGGTACTTCACGATGGCTTCGAAGATAATTCGCCGGTGAGCATCGACGTCCTGCAGGCTATTCCAAGTGATGGGTTTCAGAAACTCTGCCACAGGGAACATGGCACGGGAGTAGAGCCAGCGGCTGATATGGTTACGGCTGATATGGTAGAGGAACGACTCTGCCGGAATGGCAAACAGTATGTTTTGCAGCTCCTTGAGGTTTTTCACACGTGCAATCTCTTCCATTGTGTCGGGGTTGCGGAACACGAAATCACCGAAACCGAAGTTCTCCATGACGATGCGGCGCAGGTCGACATCCATCTTTTTGGAGTTCTTGTCGATGAAAGCGGCGCCATATTTGGAGGCGTAGAGGGCATTCTCCGATTCACTGGACTGGATGATAAGCGGTACGAACGGGTCTTGCTTGCGGATGGCGGCACAGAGCCTGATGCCGGCAAGTCCGTCTTTTTCGCCACGCTCCACACGGGGGAAGCGGACATCGGTGATCACTCCCAATATGTTGTTCTTGTATCTTTCGTAGATGCCGATCGCCTCATCGTAGGTACGTGCCAGGACGATTTTAGGGCGTCCACGCATGCGCAGCGTACGTTGGTGGGCATTCAGTGCTTCGGTACTGAACTCTTGGCTCTGCTTTAATACGAATTTGTAGAGGTTGGGCAGGATAGAGGAGTAGAAGCGTATGCCGTCTTCTACGAGAAGTATCAGCTGTACGCCTACCTCTTTGACGTCATGTTCCAGGTTCATCTTGTCTTCTATCAGCTTGATGATGGAGACCAGCAGATCGGTGTTGCCCAGCCAGCAGAACACATACTCGAAGGCACTTAGGTCTTCGTTGGCAATGCGCTTGGTGATGCCGTGGCTGAAAGGGGTCAGTATCACGACAGGTATGTGCTCATATAGGCTTTTGATGTGGCGTGCCACATCAAAACTCTCGTTGTCACCCGTTCCCGGCATGCAGATGATGAGATCGAAAGGCACGGTGGAGAGTTGTGCCAACGCCTCTTCGCAGGTCGATACCTGAGTGAAGCGTGGCGGATAGCGCAGGGAAAGCGAGGTATACTCGTTGAAGATTTTCTCGTCGATTCGTCCGTCGTCTTCTAGCATGAAGGCATCGTAGGGATTGGCGATGAGCAAGATGTTGAAGATACGCCTCGTCATCAGGTTGGCGAACTGCGTGTCCTTGAAATAGAGTTGGTTTAATTTAAGCTTGCTGAGCATGGCTTATCATGGTTTATAGGTTTGACGGGCAAAAGTAATAGAAACAGAACGATTTATAACGTTTTCTGGGTACTTTTTCGTATGTTTCTTATTAGAAAAGTGATTTTTTCCCTTTTTGGTTGGTTTTCCTTTCTTATCTGTACTTATCATCTATTCTGACGTGGGTGGAAGGAGGTATGGAATCCTAAAATTATTGTGGTTAAAAATGCTTGTATTTGGTGTGAACCGGTATAACTGTTACCCTTCTGTGGCATTTGGAGGTGTTCTTAATGGTACTAAATGAGATAACCGCGAAAGAAAGGCATAATTATGCATTAATTTCTTGTTTGCTATTAACAGTTTTTGTAATTTTACGCCTAAATGAAGTGAACCGACGGTAATATGTAGATAATCCGACGAGTTGAAATCGTATTGTGTCCATGTGAATGTGTGACTATATATAATAATGTGTAATAAGCAATGAAAAAAGTAACTTTATTCGCAACAGGTATCATTATGATGTCATGTGCACAACAGCAACAGAAACTGGCGTATCCTGAAACCGCAAAGGTGGATACGGTAGATGTTTATTTTGGAACAGAAGTCCCCGATCCTTATCGCTGGCTGGAGAATGATACCTCCGAGGCAACTGCAGCATGGGTGGAAGCACAGAATCAGGTGACAAACGCTTATCTAGCTAAAATCCCGTTCCGTAATGCCTTGCTGAACCGTCTGACGGATTTGGCTAATTACGAGAAAATCGGTGCACCTTTTAAGAAGCATGGCAAATATTACTTCTACAAGAACGACGGATTGCAGAATCAGAGTGTGCTCTACGTGCAGGACAGTTTGGAAGGCGAACCGCGCGTATTCCTCGACCCCAACAAATTGTCGGACGACGGCACTGTAGCACTGACTGGTATTTCCTTCTCACACGACGGGAAATATACGGCATATACCATCTCGCGCAGTGGTTCGGATTGGACCGAAATCTATGTCATGGACACGGAAACCAGCCAGTTACTGGAGGATCATATCCTGTGGGCTAAGTTCTCAGGTGCTTCCTGGCAGGGGGACGGCTTTTACTACAGCGCATACGATGCTCCGGTGAAAGGTAAGGAGTTCTCCAACGTGAACGAGATGCATAAAATCTATTTCCACAAGATGGGTACCCCGCAATCGGAAGACAAGCTGGTTTATCAGAATCCTGCCTATCCGAAACGCTTCTACAGTGCCAGTGTGAATGAAGATGAGACACTGTTGTTCCTCTATGAGTCGGGCGAAGGACGTGGAAACGCCCTGTACGTGAAGGATCTGCGTAAACCGAACGCACCTTTCGTGGCAATGGCTACGGATATGGACTACAACTATTATCCTATCGAAATAATAGGCGACAAGATGTACATATTCACTAATTTCGGTGCTCCCAAGTATCGCCTATTGGTGGCAGACGTCAGCAAGCCTGAACTGAAAGACTGGGTAGAGCTGGTGCCTGAGACAGAGAATGTGCTTTCTGGTGCAGAAGTGATAGGCGGGAAGTTATTCCTGACATATGATAAGGATGTTGCCAACCATGCATACGTATATGATTTGACAGGCAAGATGATACAGGAAATCCAATTGCCGTCGCTTGGGTCGGTCAGCTTCAGCGGTGACAAGGATGACAAGGAATGTTTCTTTGGATTTACATCGTTCACGGTTCCCGGTGCTACCTATAAATATGATATGGACCAGAATGCCTACGAACTTTTCCGTGCTCCTAAAGTAGCCTTCAATCCGGATGAGTATATGACTGAACAGGTGTTCTACCCCAGTAAAGACGGTACGAAGATACCTATGTTCCTCACTTATAAGAAAGGTTTGAAGAAGGATGGCAAGAATCCGGTATACCTCTATGCTTATGGTGGGTTCAATATCAGCCTTTATCCCTCTTTTTCCACTTCACGTGTTCCGTTTTTGGAAAATGGCGGTATCTATGCACAGGCAAACCTGCGCGGTGGTGGCGAATATGGTGAAGAGTGGCACGTGGCAGGTACGAAGATGCAGAAACAAAATGTATTCGATGACTTTATCTCTGCAGCCGAATACCTCATTAATAGTAAGTATACCAATAAAGATAAGATTGCTATCGTAGGCGGTTCTAACGGTGGTCTGCTGGTGGGCGCTTGCATGACACAACGTCCTGACCTCTTCCGTGTGGCCATTCCGCAAGTAGGAGTGATGGATATGCTCCGCTATCACAAATTCACCATTGGCTGGAATTGGGCAAGTGATTATGGTACGAGCGATGACAGCAAGGAGATGTTTGACTACCTGAAAGGTTACTCTCCTTTGCACAATCTGAAACTTGGGGGCAAGTATCCTGCAACTATGGTTACCACGGCCGATCATGACGACCGTGTGGTTCCTGCCCATTCATTCAAGTTTGCTGCTACCTTGCAAGAGTGCAATGACGGAACGAATCCTACTCTGATCCGCGTCGACAGCAAGGCTGGACATGGAGCAGGTAAGCCTATGGCTAAAGTATTGGAAGAACAGGCTGATATCTATGGCTTTATCATGTATAACTTGGGCATGACCCCAAAATTCTAAAGCAGGCAGATAGAAACTGTAGCGTGTAAGGTAGAAAGTGTGTAACTAGTTGTATGATATCCGGTTGCTTGCTTTCTGCCTTGTCTGTATACTTTCGCTCCATTCTTGGCATATATTCTATAGAAAATATCATTTTATCATTATTTAATCAAAAAAATGCCGAAAAATAGGATTTGATTCAAAAGATTATTTATATTTGCACTGTTATTCGTTGACATTTTGTTCGAATAGCGCTAAGATAACGAAAGGATAAACCTTTTAAAAAGTAATATTATGAATATCGAACGAATTATGTCCTCTTTGGAGGCAAAGCATCCCGGTGAGTCTGAATATCTTCAAGCCGTAAAGGAAGTTCTTCTTTCTATCGAAGATATTTACAATCAACATCCTGAGTTTGAGAAAGCTAAGATTATAGAACGCTTAGTTGAACCGGATAGAATCTTTACGTTCCGTGTTACATGGGTAGATGACAAGGGAGAAGTGCAAACGAACCTTGGTTATCGTGTACAATTCAACAATGCTATTGGTCCATACAAGGGCGGTATTCGTTTCCATGCGTCTGTAAACCTCTCTATTCTGAAATTCTTAGGTTTTGAACAGACTTTCAAGAATGCGTTGACCACTCTGCCGATGGGTGGAGGCAAGGGAGGTTCCGACTTCTCACCACGTGGCAAGAGTGATGCTGAAATCATGCGTTTCTGTCAGGCTTTCATGCTTGAGTTGTGGCGTCATCTCGGTCCGGATATGGATGTGCCTGCCGGTGATATAGGCGTAGGAGGTCGCGAAGTAGGTTACATGTTCGGCATGTATAAGAAGTTGACCCGTGAATTTACCGGTACCTTCACAGGTAAAGGCTTGGAATTTGGAGGTTCGTTGATACGTCCAGAGGCAACAGGTTTCGGAGGATTGTACTTTGTAAACCAAATGTTGGAGACTAAGGGTATTGATATCAAGGGTAAGACGGTTGCTATCTCCGGTTTTGGAAATGTGGCATGGGGTGCCGCTATCAAAGCAACGGAATTAGGTGCCAAGGTGGTGACTATCTCCGGTCCCGATGGTTACATTTATGACCCGAATGGTATCAGTGGTGAGAAGATAGATTATATGCTTGAGCTTCGTGCATCGGGTAATGATATCGTAGCTCCGTATGCAGATGAATTCCCCGGTTCTACATTCGTAGCAGGCAAGCGTCCTTGGGAAGTGAAGGTTGATATCGCATTGCCTTGCGCCACTCAGAATGAATTGAACGGTGATGATGCTCGTCGTTTGATTGAGAACAACGTAATGTGCGTAGGTGAAATATCCAATATGGGCTGTACGCCGGAAGCTATTGACTTGTTCATCGAACATAAGATCATGTATGCTCCGGGTAAGGCTGTTAATGCCGGTGGTGTAGCTACTTCTGGTTTGGAAATGTCTCAGAACGCTATGCACCTCAGTTGGAGTGCTGCTGAAGTGGATGAAAAATTACATTCCATCATGCATGGTATTCATGCCCAATGCGTAAAATATGGAACAGAACCTGACGGTTACATCAACTATGTGAAGGGTGCTAATATTGCAGGCTTCATGAAAGTAGCTCACGCTATGATGGGTCAGGGAATAATTTAAAGGAAACTTTGTTTAGTTGTATTTGTATTTGTGGTTTGTGCTGCCCCAGCCTGTGAAGGTATAGGGCAGTACTTTTTTTATTTAAATCTCAAACATTCGGCTTCTTGCCAGCATGCATGCACCTACAATACCTGCTTTGTCTTTCAATTTGGAAGTCATGATGACCGAATCTTTGTTGACCAGATTCAGTGAATACTTCCGTACTGCTGTCTTCAGGGGCTGGGTAATGTAATCTCCGGTGAGGGAAAGTGTCCCTCCGATGATGACTAACTCCGGATTGAAGATATTGATGAGGCCTGCAATTTGTTTGCCAAGCTTTTGCCCGATCTCTTCTACAATTTCAATGCAGAGTAAGTCCTCTTTGTTGACGGCGGTTATAATTTCATCTAAAGTGAGCGTATTGTCTGTTTTTGCCCGATTGGAAAGAATGGAGTTTTCTCCCATTCTGATACGTTCCAATAATGTACGGTGTAGTGCGGAACCTGATGCTTCTGTTTCCAAACAACCTTTTTTGCCACAATGGCAAATGATCTCATTGTCGAACGCATTCACATGTCCGAACTCTCCAGAGAAACCTGATTTTCCTGTATAGATTTTCCCGTCTATAATAATTCCGATTCCTAATCCCCAACTGACATTTATGAAAATAATATCTTTTTCACCTTTTACGCATCCTTGCATGTATTCTCCATATGTCATTGCACGGGTATCATTATCAATAGTAACAGGGTAACCGAGCCTTTCACTTAAAACATCTGCAAGTGGTCGCTCTTCAAAATTGAATTGGCTGAAACAGTATCCTGATTCAGGGTTCACCCGACCAGATACATTGACGTTGATGTTCAGGATTTTTTCTGTGTCTATTGTGAGTTCCTTAATGAAGTTTATGATAAGGTTACAAAGTTCATCCAATCCTTTCAAGGAATTCTCGAAGTTATATGGAATATTCATTTTTAATTCTACCATGTCCCCTTTGAAGTTGATTAATCCGATGTTGACGGCGAATTTCTTTATATCTACTCCAATAAAGTAGCCGGATTGAGGATTTAATCCATATAAATGCGGATGGCGTCCTCCGCTTGTTTCCAATTTCCCATAATCATTGATATATCCTTCATCGAACATTTCGCTGATTAGTTTTGTGACTGTGGGGATACTCAGATCCAACTCTTTGGAAAGATCTGGAATTGTAGAACTACCATTATATATATAATGGGTAATGATCCTTTTCTTTATAAGGGCATTTTTAGAGCCCATTTCTATTTCTTTTAGGAATTGCTGGTACATAATTGTCGTTTGTTTTATTATTCGCCTCAAAGATAATTAATAAATTTATTAATTCCAATCCTTATAAAAAAGATACGGCTGGATTTCTGAAAAGTGCGTTGGTTATCTTGTTCTCTCTTTCTCTTCTCTATTATATAAATTTCCCTCTTCTTCTTTCTTTATTTTCCTCTCTATTAATAATATCTGCTATATTTAATAAAAATGAGTGGTATGTATAAAATATAATAATAAAATAATTTATTATCTATTGTTTATTTAATAAATATATCTATCTTTGCATCGTGATATAAACAATGAAAGTTTTATAATCATAAAGATTAAACTTAAAATTCAATAGGTTAACATATATAATATAGAGGAGAAATACTATGAAAACAAGCAATCGCAGAGAATTTCTGAAAAAAGCCGCTTTGGCAGGAGCTTCCGCTTTGGTAGCTTCTGGATTGCTGGCAGATGAAGTACCTGGGACAGTTTCATCTTCTTCAATACCTCAAAGTGATGTTTGTGTCGACAGGTTTATTTTGCCCAAGGCCAATGGATTGAAGATTACCGGAACTTTCTTAGATGAAATATCCCATGATATCCCTCATCAGAATTGGGGGGAAAAGGAATGGGATCAGGATTTTCGTTATATGAAGAGTATTGGAATTGATACGGTTATCATGATTCGTTCCGGCTATCGTAAGTTTATCACTTATCCTTCCAAATATTTGTTGAAGAAAGGATGTTATATGCCGTCTTTTGACTTATTGGATATATACCTTCGTTTAGCGGATAAATACCAAATGAAATTTTATTTTGGTTTATATGATTCCGGAAAATATTGGGATACGGGAGATCTTTCCCATGAAATTGAAGATAATAAATATGTCATAGATGAAGTGTGGGACAGGTATGGCAAGAGATACAAAAGTTTTGGCGGTTGGTATATAAGTGGTGAGATTAGTCGTAAAACGAAAGGGGCCATTGATGCTTTTCGTGCGATGGGAAAACAGTGTAAGGATATATCAGGTGGATTGCCAACTTTTATATCGCCCTGGATTGACGGGAAGAAAGCTGTAATGGGAACAGGTAAGTTGACCAGGGAGGATGCAGTATCGGTTCAGGAACACGAAAGGGAGTGGAATGAAATCTTTGATGGGATTCATGAAGTCGTTGACGCTTGTGCCTTTCAGGACGGACATATTGATTATGATGAGTTGGATGCCTTTTTTACGGTAAATAAGAAACTGGCAGATAAATATGGAATGAAGTGTTGGACAAATGCGGAGACTTTTGATCGTGACATGCCCATAAACTTTCTACCAATAAAGTTTGATAAACTTCGGATGAAATTGGAAGCGGCTAAACGGGCAGGATATGATAAAGCTATAACTTTTGAGTTCTCTCACTTTATGAGTCCGCAATCTGCTTATTTACAGGCAGGACATTTATATGATAGATATAAAGAATACTTTAATATAAAATAGAAATGAAGTCGACAATTAATTTAGGTTATTTGGTTTTCCTTTCAGTAGTAGCAGCTTTAGGCGGTTTTCTATTTGGATATGATACAGCTGTTATTTCTGGTACTATTGCTCAAGTTACCAAACAATTTCAGTTGGATGCCTTGCAACAAGGATGGTATGTGGGATGTGCATTGATCGGTTCCATCATCGGGGTACTTTTTGCTGGTATTTTGAGTGATAGGTTCGGACGGAAATTTACTATGATTCTCTCGGCAATCCTATTTTCGACTTCTGCAATAGGCTGTGCTGTCTGTGTGGATTTTAATAAATTGGTGGTTTACCGAATAATAGGTGGTATTGGAATAGGAGTTGTTTCTATTATTTCTCCGCTTTATATTTCGGAAGTTGCTGTCGCTCAATTTCGCGGACGCTTGGTTTCCTTATATCAGTTGGCTGTTACAATTGGATTTCTGGGGGCTTATCTTGTGAATTATCAGCTTTTGGAATATTCCACGAGTAATTTAGATGTTACTGCCGGGTGGTGGAACTTGATATTTGTAGAAGAAGTTTGGAGAGGAATGTTAGGTATGGAGACACTTCCTGCCTTATTATTCTTTATCATCATCTTCTTCATACCAGAAAGCCCACGTTGGTTAATATTGAAAGGAAGAGAAGAAAAAGCTACTAATATTCTTCAGAGAATTTATGTATCTTCTAAGGAAGCTATGTTTCAATTAGCGGAAACTAAGTCTGTTATATCTTCCGAAGTAAAATCGGAATGGAGGTTTTTATTACGACCCGGTATAATGAAAGCTGTTATAATAGGTGTATGCATAGCCTTGCTCGGACAGTTTATGGGCGTCAATGCTGTGTTGTATTATGGACCATCCATTTTTGAAAACGCCGGTTTGTCAGGAGGGGATTCTCTGTATTATCAGGTTCTGGTAGGCTTAGTGAATACTCTGACTACTATATTGGCTCTTATTATTATAGATAAGGTAGGACGTAAAAAATTAGTCTATTATGGTGTATCTGGTATGGTAATTTCTTTAATACTGATTGCGGCTTATTTTATGTATGGCGAATCTTGGAGAATTTCTAGTATTTTTCTTCTGATCTTTTTCCTCTTCTATGTATTTTGCTGTGCTGTGTCTATATGTGCTGTAGTGTTTGTACTTCTTTCCGAAATGTACCCGACCCAGATACGTGGACTTGCTATGTCCATTGCTGGTTTTGCTTTGTGGATAGGTACATACCTGATTGGGCAGTTAACCCCCTGGATGCTCCAGAATTTTACCCCCGCTGGAACATTCCTGCTGTTTGCAATCATGTGTGTACCTTATATGTTGATCGTCTGGAAACTTGTTCCTGAAACTACTGGTAAGTCTTTGGAAGAAATTGAACGTTACTGGATGGATACAAAAAATTGACCTTAAATAATATATATAATGAAGATTGGAAACTTTTTATTGAACAGTTGTTTTATAGCTACTTTATGCTCATGTAGCATTTCTCAAAAAGAAAATTTGAATTTAACTCTATCAAAAGATGTATTATTCGATAAAGTGAAGGGTGCTTGGGCTGGTCAGACTATCGGTTGTACGTATGGTGGTCCGACAGAGTTTCAGTATTTGTCTACTATGGTTCCTGATTCTATAGTGATTCCTTGGGGAGCGGGTGAGATCAAAAAGTGGTATAACGGTGGTGGTGGTCTTTATGATGACATTTATGTAGACTTGACTTTTGTGGAGACCTTTGAAAGATGTGGGCTGAATGCTCCTGCTGATTCTTTTGCTGCTGCATTCCTTGCTAAAGAATATCCTTTGTGCCATGCCAACCAGATGGCTCGTTATAATCTTTTGCAAGGTTTGACTCCTCCCTCCAGTGGTTATTGGAAAAATAACCCTCATGCCAATTGTTTGGATTTCCAGATTGAAGCGGATTTTGCAGGTATCATGTCTCCGGGTATGGTGAATAGTGCTACTGAGATTTGCGATCGTGTAGGACATATTATGGCTTATGGCGATGGATGGTATGGCGGCGTGTATGTAGCCGCAATGTATTCTTTGGCTTATGTGAGCGATGATATCGAGTACATTGTGGTAGAGGCGTTGAAATCAGTTCCTCAGGGAAGCCGCTTTCATGAATGTATGTCTGATGTTATAAATTGGCATAAACAATATCCAGAGGATTGGAAAAAATGCTGGGAAGAAATAGAGAAGAAATGGGGGAGCAATGACATAGCCTGTCCTGATGGAGTCGAAATGCCTTTCAATATTGAAACTTATGTAAACGGTGCATACATAATTTTGGGATTGCTCTATGGACAGGGAGATTTCGAGAAGACCATTGATATTTCTACGCGTGCGGGACAAGATTCAGATTGTAATCCGGCTTCTTCCGGTGGTATTTTGGGAACCATGATCGGTTATGGTCGTATCCCTGAGAAATATAAGAATGAATTGACTATAGTTGAAGACATCCCTTTCAATAATACGGTAAGTTTTAATAAAGGATGTGAACTGAGCTTTGGACATGCTTTACAAATGATAGAAAGAGGTGGCGGAAAGATTGGAGATAATGAATTGACAATCAACTTTCAACAGCCGGAACCTGCACAGTTAGAAATTAGTTTTGAGGGCTTGAAACTTGATAAAAAAGTGGTAGTGGATAATTGGATCGCTCATTTCCCGTCAATAGAATTTGAAGGAATAGGAGCTGTGATAAAAGGTGAACTTAAAGGTGAAAATGTTCCTGAAGATTATGTTGCCGAATTGGATGTCTATTTTAATGATAATTTGATAGAGGTGTGTAAGTTACCGTTAAAGTATAATCATCGTAAACATGAATTGTTCTTTAATTATGTTCAGCCTTACGGTAAATATACAGTGACTTGTAAATGGGTAAATCCCGCTAAGGGTGCTGATATTTGGGTAAGAGATGTTATCACTTATACGACAGATAAATAATAAGAAATATAGGGAGACTGGTTTTGATGCATACTGATAAAAAACGTTTCCAGTTCCTATCTAAAAAGAGAAAAATGATGGATTTTAAAGAGTTAGCGAGTCAGTACAAGGATGAACTTTTGAATAACGTTCTTCCTTTCTGGTTGGAGCATTCCCAAGATTATGAATACGGTGGGTATTTTACTTGTCTGGATAGAGAAGGGAATGTCTTTGACACAGACAAATTTGTTTGGTTACAAGGCCGGGAAGTATGGTTGTTTTCAATGCTTTATAACAAGGTGGAGAAACGCCAAGAATGGCTCGACTGTGCAATTCAGGGAGGTGAGTTCCTGAAGAAGTATGGTCATGATGGGAATTACAATTGGTATTTTTCCTTGGATCGTACCGGACGTCCGTTGGTGGATCCTTATAATATTTTCTCATACACCTTTGCCACAATGGCATTCGGACAACTGAGTTTGGCTACCGGAAACCAGGAATATGCGGATATAGCTAAAAAGACCTTTGATATTGTTTTATCGAAAGTTGACAATCCGAAAGGGAACTGGAACAAACTTCATCCGGGTACACGTAATTTAAAGAATTTCGCCTTACCAATGATCCTATGTAATTTGGCTATGGAGATAGAGCATTTGTTGGATGAGGGATATTTGGAAAAGACGATGGAAGTATGTATTCACGAAGTTATGGAGGTTTTCTATCGTCCTGAATTAGGAGGTATTATTGTAGAGAATGTTCTGGCAAATGGAGAACTTTCTGATTCATTTGAAGGACGGCAAGTAACTCCGGGGCATGATATTGAAGCCATGTGGTTTATTATGGATCTAGGAAAACGTTTGAACCGTCCAAATTTGATTGAAAGGGCAAAAGAGGTCACATTAAAAATGATAGATTATGGTTGGGATGAGGAATTTGGAGGTCTCTACTATTTTATGGACCGTAAAGGTTATCCTCCTCAGCAACTGGAGTGGGATCAGAAATTATGGTGGGTTCATATAGAGACTTTGATTTCATTGCTCAAAGGTTATCAATTGACTGGAGACAAGCAATGTCTTGACTGGTTTGAAAAGGTACATGAATATACCTGGAATCATTTCAAAGATAAGGAATATCCTGAATGGTATGGTTATTTGAATAGGAGAGGTGAGGTACTATTACCTCTGAAAGGTGGAAAGTGGAAAGGTTGTTTCCATGTTCCGAGAGGGCTTTATCAATGCTGGAAGATATTAGAAGATCTGACTTTAGTAGCATGCAATGAAAATAATAATCCCTAATTTAAAACTATAATAATATGAAAAACAAGTGTTTTTATTTACTATTTCTATTATTCTCCTTCTTGAGTATTAGTGTATATGCTCAAGTGAAAGTAGAGGGTAATGTTTTTGATGAAAATGGAAGTCCATTGATTGGAGTATCAGTTTTTACAGAAGGTCAAAAGACTGGTACTGTGACAAATGTGGATGGACACTTTACTATTATGGTTCCTAACACAAATTCATCTCTTACTTTTTCTTATGTGGGTTATATGACTCAGAAAATACAATTGAGAGGGAAAAAAATTCTGAAGATTGTAATGAAGGAAGATGCAGAATTATTGGACGAAGTTGTAGTAGTAGGTTATGGTACACAAAAGAAAATTAATGTGACTGGTGCTATTGCGCAAGTGGATAATAAAGAGTTGAAGATGGCTCCGAGTGGTAACCTTTCTTCTACATTGGCAGGTCGTTTACCAGGTTTGATATCTAAACAGAGTAGCGGACAACCGGGTGCTGATGGAGCAAGTCTTTATATTCGTGGTAATGGTGCGGGAGATGGTAGCCCATTGATTGTTATAGATGGTGTCATTACTGATTATTTCCCTTCATTTTCACCAGATGAAGTAGAATCTATTACTATTTTGAAAGATGCGACTGCTGCTGCCGTTTATGGTGTACGTGCTGCAGCGGGTGTGATTTTGATCACGACGAAGCGTGGTACAGTGCAGAAACCTACCGTAACATTTAATTCATCTGTTACGTTAAGTCAGAATACGGATTTCCCGAAGTTTCTGAACGGACCGGATTATGCATACTGGTATAACAAGGCTCAACTTCTGGATGGTGTGGCTGAAGAAAGCTTGAGATTTTCACCTGAGGAAATAGACCGTATTACTAATCCGGGTGAGAATGAGCATATCTATGGAAATACTGACTGGTTCGATCTGTTATTCCGTAATGCAGCTCCTACTTATACGAATAACGTTTCGGTTTCCGGTGGTACGGAGAAAGTCAAGTTTTTTGCCTCAGTCGGCGCTTATAATCAGGAAGGTATCATAAAACGTACCTCTTATGATAAGTATAACTTCCGCTCCAATATGGATGCTAAGATTACTGATAACTTTGATTTGTCTCTTGACCTGTCCGGTTACGTTTCCGAACAGGATGAACCGGGTGCTTCTGCAGGTATAGGCTCATATGCCTCTATTTTCCAGCAGGCGCTGTTATCATATCCTTATCTGAAACCTTATACGGCTGATGGCATGCCCATAGCCAGTATAAATACAGCCGGTAACGGAAATAACAATCCTATTGCGGCCAGAGACTTGTCGGGTAATAATAATGTCAAGAAGACGTATTTCCAGGGAAATGTTGCTATGAGGTATCAGTTGCCTTTTGTGAAAGGATTATCTGTTAAACTGAACGCTTCTTATGTGAAGAACTATACTATGCAGAAGAAGTACTTCCTGACTTATGATGTGTATGGCTGGAACCAGACTACCCGGCAGGGCAATGTGGAAACCGGTCGTATCGCTAATAAGGTTGCTTTGAATCAATGGTTTACTGAAAGTGAAGGTTATACTGTTCAGCCCGCTCTTGAGTATTCTAATAAATTCGGTAAGCATGCTGTTTCGGGATTGTTCTTGTACGAATTTTCCAGAACGGATCAGTCCAGTATGTCTGCCGGTAGAACCGATTTTCCGATTACCGATATTATGGACTTGAATTACGGTCTTGAAGTAAATAAGGATTTGGTAAAAGGCGGACACAGCCAGGCTAAACGTGCCGGTTATGTAATCCGTTTGAACTATTCTTATGATGACAAGTATTTGTTGGAATTCACCAGTAGAATTGATGCTTCTACGGCTCTTCCCCAAAAGTACAGATGGGGTGTTTTCCCGGGTGTTTCCGTAGGATGGAGAATTTCTCAGGAAGACTTCTTTAAAGAAGCCGTTCCGTTCATGGAAAATCTGAAGCTTCGTGCATCTGTAGGTCGTTTGGGTAGTGACCGTGCCATCAGCAATACGATGACTTATTTCTCTACTGCAAGTTTGTCTGCCGACCCGACCGTATTATTCGGTACCAGTCCTCAGAAGTACCTGGGATTGAGTAGCCCGGTAAATCCTCTTTTGAAGTGGCAGTTGACTGATACTTATAACATTGGTATCGAATCCAGTATGTGGAATGGATTGTTAGGTGTTGAGTTAGATGTATTCTACATGAAAACAACCCGTTCCTTGGAGTCACAGTCAGCAAATTTCCCGCCTTCTTTGGGAAACTATTATCCGACATACATCAATTATGGTTCTCATGACAACCGTGGTTTTGAACTCGTCCTATCTCATAATAATAAGATAAAAGATTTCTCTTATCGCGTAAGAGGCAATGTTTCCTGGGCTCGCAACAAGGTGCTGAAAATGACTGAAGATGCAAATGTTCCTGATTATAAGCGTGCCACAGGTCGTCCGATGGGGCAATATTGGGGCTTTGTTGCAGACGGTTTATTCCAGACGGAAGAAGAAATAGCCCACAGCGCTGTCTTTGGTCCGACGTTGCCCGGTGACATCAAACTGAAAGATATCAATGGTGATGGTAAGATTACCTGGGATCAGGACATGGTTCCTATTGGTCGCAGCAATACACCTGAGATGATGTTTGGTTTAAATCTGGGAGCAGAATGGAAAGGCTTTGACTTCAATATGCTGTTGCAGGGTGCTGCTTTGTTTGATGTAAACCTGTGCGGTTTGTATAGCAGCGGAATTCGTGATGATACATTCTATACGCGCCCCTTCTATGCAGACGGAAATACTCCTTATTATTTGGTCGAAGGTGCTTGGCATCCTGACAATACAGATGCTAAATATCCCCGTTTAGGTATCAATTCGAGGTCGAATGGTGGAAAATTCTCTTCTTGGTGGGTAGTGGACGGTTCCTATGTACGTCTGAAATCTATCCAATTGGGATATACCATACCTCAGAAATGGAGTGAAAAAGCAGGTTTCAGAAAAATTCGTGCTTATGTGGCCGGTGGTAATCTGTTCACTTTATCTCATTTGGAGCATATGGACCCTGAAATGCCAAGTGTAAACCAGGGATACTATCCCCAACAGCGTACGTATGAATTTGGATTAAATGTAACTTTCTAAAAAACTAATACAATGAAATCAGTAAATAAGATATTAACAGTATTTGCTTCTGCCTGCTTTACGTTGAGCAGTTGTAATATTGATCCTGTTCTGACAAGTAGCTATCCTGATGATATCACTTGGTCTAATGAAACGAACCTGCAGTTGTATATTAATGGCTTTTATTCTCTGATCGGAGGATATTATTCAATCACTGATGACGCTTGTGCCGATATTTTAAAAGCCAACAATCCGGTGGCTAATACTAATTTATTTGTATTCGGTTCTACTCCTATCACTCCAGCCAGCAATCTTTTTGATAACTGGAACAACAGACATTCCTGGCAGTTGACTTGTTGCCGTGCCTTGGAAGGCTTGGAGAAACACCGTGGAAACTTTACCGAAGCAGTTGCTTTGCGTGCAGAAGCGGAATTTCGTTTTTTCCGTGCCGTTGCTAATTTTGATTTAGCGAAGCGATATGGTGCCAGTTTTATTTTGTACAAACAGTTACCTGTACTTGGTCAAAAGGAACATGCCCGGTGTACTCCTGATGAATGCTGGGATTTTATAGCAGAAGATTTGGACTTTGCTGCCAGGAATTTGCCTTTAAAAGATGAAGTAGAGGCAGGTAGACTGACGAGTGGTGCTGCTTACGGAATGAAGGCTCGTGCCATGCTCTATGCCGAACGTTGGAAAGAGGCATCCGATGCAGCTGCCGAATTAAAGAAACAGGGATATAAGCTGTATGAAGATTATAGTAAATTGTTCCTGAATAGAAGAGCCAAACCGGTTGCCAATGACGAAAGTGTAATAGAGTTTGGCTATGTGTATGAAACACTGGACTACTCATTTGATTATTTCAATTGTCCGCCCAGCGATGGTGGTTATGCTGAAATCAGTCCGACGGAAACTTTGGTATCAGCCTATCAGATGGCTGATGGCAAGGATTTTGATTGGAACAATCCGGAGATGGCAAACCCATATGAAGGACGTGAACCGCGTTTTTATGCTTCCATACTTTATAACGGCTGTCAGTGGAAGGGAGAACCCCTTTACACATATGAAGGTAGTGTGGATGGTTATGGCCTGGGTGGTGGTACCACTTGTACCGGTTACTATATGCGTAAACTGTTTGATCCGGAAATCAGTAAGAGCCAGATGCGTCGTACCGACTTGACTTTCTACTATATGCGTTATGCGGAAGTGTTGTTGATTTATGCAGAAGCTATGGCTATGCAGGACAAACTTCCTGAAGCTTTGGAGGCATTGAATGAAGTGAGAGACAGAGTAGATCTACCGGCCGTGTCAGCCAGTACAAAAACTGAATTTATGAAGCTTCTCCGTCACGAAAGAATGGTGGAATTAGCTTTTGAGGGACACCGTTTCTGGGATCTCCGCCGTTGGGGATTGGCAACTACCGTTCTGAATGGTACTCATATGAAAGGTGTAAAACCGACAAAGGTAGGTGAGGGCTTTGAATATGATGTTGTGGATTGTGATGCGGGCAAGACGCGTGTTTATCTGGAAAAGTACAACCGTTTCCCTATTCCTATTGCGGAAATTCAGCAGAATTTAGCTTGTGAACAGTTTGACGAATGGAAATAATTAAAAAATGAAGCTATGAAAATACTTAATAAAATTGCAGCAATAGCATGTTTCTTGGGGGCAGCCTTGGCTTCTTGTGAGTCTCCTGATTTAAGTACAGGACGGACGGATCAGGTAAATGGTTTGCTAAATGTAACTATCCAGATTCCCGATAATCCGGCAGAGTTTTATGCTACCAAGAAAGGACCTTACGAAGAAGGTGAAGAGATCATTGTGAAAGTTCCTACTACGGATGAGGACCCGCTGGATGTAACCCGTCTGATTTGCACTGTTAGTGTGGAACATAATTGTTACGTAGATCCGCCGGTAGGAGGTGAAATGGATTTTACAGAACCCTATAAGATAACTGTAATCGACGCATTGGGAAACCGTCATACGAATACGATTCGTGTTGTGCCGACACCGCCTAAAACCAAGTTCTCTAAAGTATGGGAAAAGAGCTGTACTGATCTTGGATTGCCAAGCCGCAATAATACGGGTATAGCGATATATGGTCAGTATCTGGCTGTTCAGGAATATAATGGACCTATTTATTTGTATGATATGAAGACAGGAGCGGCCGTCAAGACTATTGATGCTGCAAGATCCTTTATGATGAAGGCTCGTACGGATGATGCCGGGCATTTGATTACTTCCCGTGAAAATGTTTACGGTGCAGGCTTCATGGTCTTCTATTATTCAGAAACAGACAAGGAACACAAATTACTTCTTGATTACACTGCCGGTGACGGTTGTCCGGGTGATCTGGGTTATAACATGAATGTGGCAGGCGATGTAACCACCGGTACAGCCTATATTTATGGTACAGGTCCTAATGATATGACCGTTTATTATTGGAAATTACAAGACGGACAGTTGGTAACCCCTGCTAGCCAGCCTAATAAGCTGCGTTATGGGCCGGCTGGAAGTGTTTGGACTGCTGCACCTGCAATACAACGTGTTTCATTGGATGACAACTCGGATCACTATATCGGTTATACGAAGTGGGTCAATGGAAACAGTGATGAAGCTTTGAAGAGCCGCTTCAACATCTTCACACCTTCCATGGAGGTTACAGCCTTGAATGCTGCCGACCATGAATATCGTTTACTTGGCTTTAATGTGTTTAAGGTAGAAGATGATACCTATCTGGCACTCAGCGACCAGGGGGCCGACCAATGGGCCGGTGGTGGTGTTACTCTTAAAGTGTTTGACATTACCAATACCTCTAAAATGGAATTGGGTCCGGATGATGATGGATATGGTGATTTCTGTATATTCACAAGTGATATGTCGGCATGGATTCAGAATTATTTCTCTTGGGGAGATGTTGCAGTCTATAAAGAAGCAACCTCAACAGGATACGATGTTTATATTGCAACATCGGTAGTTGGTTTTGATCCGGGACAGTCTATTGTCAGAATGTATAAGATGAGTTATTTCCGTCAATAACATATAGATTATTTATAGTGGTGAGGGGGTGTCAAAAGTGCCGTGCCATGTGCGGGCGAATGAGCATTCGCCCGGAATGCACAAAGTGACTGCTGACACCTCCTTATCTCTTAAAACTAATGCCTTATGAAAACAACTGCTATATTGGTAGGTCTGTTCTCCGTTGTTTTGTTTTCTTGTGGAAACGATGATCCTAACGGAAACGATGGAAACGGTGGGGAAGACTACAACCTGACAGAGGAAGTGCGTAAAGTCTTGGATAACGCGAAAGCCACTAAAAGTCTCAATCCTTTTGATGAACTGGGTTGTGAGATTTATCGCATTGGTCCGACGAGTAATGAAGAGCCTACCAGGGCGACCATTGATTATGAATTAGGTGATGATTATAAAGAAGGGGTCGGGAGTTTTAAACTCAAGTATCACTTTTCCGGTACTCCTATGACTGCAAATCCTGAATATGTATATTTTGAAGAAACGTGGGGAGATTATCGTCCTGACTTGTCTTTTCATCCTTTGGGACTTTCCATTTGGGTAAAAGGGAAAAAAGGAAATAAAGGCGTTTTCCGTTTTATCATTATGGAAGATGAGAAACAGTTTGATGCCGATAAACCGCATGACAGTACACGTAAAAGGTGGCAATATTATGCTTTCGAAGACGATGAAATATTATCAAGAGAAGGCTGGAACCGGCTGGTTATGCCCTACAGTGCTTTTAAATTATATAAAAAGGGGCAGGGTACTACGGCTGACGGCTTGCTTTTAAACCGTTTTGAAGGCTTCCGGATTGAAATCGTAAATACTAAACATGAAGTTTGTACCGGCGAGGTTGGCATCGATGGATTGGAACAGTTGACTTCCTACGAACTGAAATCCGGAAAACCAAAGTTCTCAAGTATTTTCGTGCAATTGAATACCGCTTATGTCAATGAAGACTGGGATAAGCAGTTTCAGGATAGCCGTGCCATCGGCATTGATACCTGGATTATTCAATACGTAGAGCAGTTTACGGATGGGGAGAATACCAGTATTTCATTCTATAAGAACACCAATGTGCCTTGGATTACCGAGAAGTATGACTTTGTAGACAGAATGTTCGAGGCTGCCGAGCGGAATGGGATAAAACTGATTGTAGGCCTTTATCCGGGTGATTACAGTAAAACGAATACGGCATCCCCGGAAAAATATAATCTCAATTTAGAGAGAAATGAGATGGTATTTGATGAAGTGTATGAGCAATTCGGCAATCACCCTTGCCTGAAAGGTTGGTATATAACCGAAGAATTCCACGATGGCTCTTATCCCGTGGGTTGGCAGCAGGAACCCTCTTTATCCATGTTGGCTAAGTATCTTGAAGGAGTGGCCTCCTATATCAAGGCCAAATCGGACAAGCCCGTTTCTATTGCTCCGGCTTTATGGCGAGGCATGCCTGCCGATCTTTGCGGTCAATGGTTCGGGCGGATTTTCGCGCAGACGCCCAATATTGATTACTTATACCTTCAGGACCTGGGTGGACGTTGCCTGGTCGATGTGGATGTAGACCTGCCTAATTGGTTTGCTGAGATTAAAAAGGCATGCGATGCCAATGGTGTGCATTTCGGTGTCGATATAGAGTCATTCCAGAGTTGCTGGTGTCCGGACGTTCCTTATAGGGAAAAGGGGTGGAGTGAACTAAAAGAGCAATTATTTGTGGCAGGCTTGTTTACGGAGTATATCACGAATTTCAGTTGGGTTACTTTCAAGAAGGGTACAAACAATTATGCAAGTTACAAGAAGTATCTGGAAGATAATGGACTTTTGTAGATAATGAAGACCTTTCACTTCTGTCTAAATCGCCGTCACGGATATGTGTGAGTAGGGTGAATAGATGGAAATCTTTGTTCGAGTGTGAATGTATGTTTTATAGATGTGTATATTGGTTATTGATAGAATATGATAAAGAATGCAATTTTGATAGCAGGAATGCTCCTGACCTCTTTGGCTTTGAGGGCCGGTGATATTTCGAAGTATGTGCTGGATAATTACCTGATTCCTGTTGACAAACCGGGGATTATGATTGGCCATATTTATCCGGTGCCGTCAAATATCCGGTTACTATGCGATACTTCCTCTCTTTTTAGGATTGATGCGAAAGAGAAATCAATCAGCCTGAAAAAGAATAAGGCTTTATTAAAGGGACAGGCTGCTTATAGATACGGCATTACTCTTTTGATTGATGGGCAGGAATATGAATTTGAATTATTGAAAGATGGTTTCGGTAAAAATAAGGTAATAGCCCACCGTGGTGCCTGGAAACAAAAAGGGGTGCTGCAAAACTCCATTCGTTCTTTCCGGAATGCCGTGGAACTGGGCTGCCAAGGCTCCGAACTGGACGTTTGGTTGACGGCGGATAACAAGGTGGTGCTTTCCCACGATCCGCATGTATATGGAGTAGAAGTAGAGAATACAAGTCTGCTGCAATTATTTCAGAAAACCATTCATGAGCAAGATCCCGTTCCTTCCCTGCAGGAACTTCTGCTGGCTGCAAGAGCACAGAATGTGACTCATCCTGTCATCGAAATAAAAGATTCCCAAAAGGGACTGGCCCGTACTTTGCAGCTGACCGATTCGGTGGTCAGTATTGTACATCGCATGAAGATGCAGGGATACGTGGAATATATCAGTTTCAATTATGAAGTTCTGAAACGTATCAGGCAGTTGGACCCGACAGCGAGAACCCTCTATCTGATGGAAGGAAAGAAAGAACTGAAAGAATTGGCGGACGACCGTATTTCAGGAATCGATTATTCTTATTATGCGTATCGACAAGATAAGGAGCTGGCCCGAAAAGCCAAAGAGGCGGGACTGTTGACGAATGTCTGGACTGTGAATAATGCGGAAGAGCTACAGCAGTATTACTTGCTGGGTGTTGATTACATTACCACTGATGAGCCTGAATTATTATTGAAGATTATTGATAGTTTAAAATAGAAAAACGATGTATAAGAAACTTGTTTTATGTTTAGCTGTATTGTTCAGTACTCTTACGGGGGCTGCCCAAAAAGAAGTGTTGAAGTTCGGTCGTGACGGTAAATTTAAAATCGTTCAATTCACTGATGTGCATTATAAATATGATGATCAGGTCAATTCACAAATATCCTTGGATCGGATAAATGAAGTGTTGGATGCAGAACATCCGGATTTCGTCATCTTCACAGGTGATGTGGTGGTTTCCAATGAGACTTTCAAAGGGCTGGATATTGTTCTGGAACCTTGCATTAAACGTCATATTCCTTTTGGGGTTGTATTTGGCAATCATGATGACGAGTATGACTCTGCACGTCCCGAACTCTATGATTATATCGCTAAGAAGAAAGGCTGCCTGATGCCTATTCGTACAGGTGATGTGGCTCCTGATTATGTGTTGACGGTGAGGTCGTCAAAGGATAAAAGCAAGAATGCTGCTTTACTATATTGTATTGATTCCCATTCATATACAAAGATAAAGTCTGTACTCGGATATGATTGGATTAAGTTTGACCAAATAGCCTGGTACCGAAGTAAGAGCCTGGAATTTACGCAGCATAATGAAGGTGTCCCTCTTCCGGCATTGGTATTTTTCCACATTCCGATACCCGAATATGAAGATGCCGTGATGGAGGGTAAGAATAGGCTGTTTGGAGTGAGGGGTGAAGGAGTTGCTTGTCCTACGACTAATTCCGGTTTGTTCACTGCCATTAAGGAATGTGGAGATGTCATGGGTATGTTTGTGGGACATGACCATAACAATGATTATGCAGTTGCCTATAAGGAAGTATTGCTGGCTTATGGACGTTATTCTGGCGGAAATACAGTATATAGTAATCTGGCTAACGGTGCCCGTGTGATAATTTTGCAAGAGGGTGAACGTAAGTTCGATTCTTATATTCGTCTGGCCGGTGGAGAGATAGAATCGCGGATTTCTTATCCGGGTAGTTTTTACTAATTTTAAAATGATGATTATGAAACGTATTTTTTTACTACTCTTTTCTTTATTCACCCTTGTCACCCTGCGGGCGGAAGGCAAGGTAAATCTGACTTTGATCCCCCCCGGGAAGATAACCAATAAAGTAGATTTGGATATCCGTGGAGGCATTGTCAATGAAAGTGCTGTGCAGCAAACCTATCAGGTCTCTTTGTATTGGGGCAAAGAAAAGAAAGACGCATTGCTGTATGAAACGACCATGACCATTCCCGCAGGAAAATCCGAAACGGTGAAGGTGGTGATACCTACCAAAGAGCGGGTAGGGAAGCATAAAGTTATTTTTAAAGTAGCTGATGCCGGCAAGACTTATCGGAAAACTAAAGACATTGAGATCATAGAATCGGATATCCGTTCCATTCAGCAAATCTCCGGTGCCTGGGCGGGTATCTATCATTGGAGCGAAATAGAAGGAAAGCACTGGAATCAGGATATCAAGAAGATGACTGATGAACAGTGGAAGGAACTGATCCGCTCCATGAATAAGCTGGAGATGAATATGGTGGTTATTCAGGAAGTATTCCGTAATGAGGAGTATGTAGGCAAGCATACGACGAATGTAGATAATTATGCAGGGAAAGCATTCTATCCCTCCAGGCTATATCCCGGCCGTATGGACATCACGGCCGAAGATCCTATCGAAGCCATCCTCTCCGAGGCTGACAAACTGGGTATGAATATATTGATGGGAGTCGGCATGTTTGCTTGGTTCGACTTCACCCCCGAATCCCTGGAGTGGCACAAACGGGTAGCCAAAGAATTGTGGGATATGTATGGGCATCATGAATCTTTCTATGCTTTCTATGTCTCCGAAGAGAGCGGCGGCGGCCTGGATAACTGGGAACAACGCCCTGAAATGCGGAAAAAGAGAAAAGATGATATCGTGAATTTCTTCAGGGAATTCAAAGCCTATTGCAGCGGTTTTGCACCGGGCAAGCCCGTGATGCTTGCCACTAATAGCTTCGAAGTGCCTAACGGAATGGATACCTATCCGGCATTGCTGGAACATCTGGATATTCTCTGTCCGTTTGGATTTGCCCGTATGCCTCAGGGAGACCTGACAGGCAAGGAAGCGGCTGATATGCTTCAGAAAGCCTGCGATGAGGCTAAATCCCACTTATGGTTCGATCTGGAAGTCTTCCTGTTCAATCCGGACAACTCTTTGTATCCCCGTCCGGTGGAGGAAATTATCCGCGACTTGAACCTGTTCGATAACTTCGAAAAGATTCTTTGTTACCAATTCCCGGGTGTTTTCAACGATCCGAAGATGTCTGTCCGCGTGGGCGAAGCACGTACAATTGACTTATTCAACGGCTATATGAAATATTTGAAAGAACTGAAGTCTAAAAATAAGAAACGTAAATAAAGAAAAAGATATGAAGCGCTATTATCTATACCTGTTTATCCTGATAGGAATCTGCTGCTTTTCAGAAGTAGAAGCTAAAAATACCGGTAAAGTTTTCAATGGGAATGACCCGGCTGTACGATACATTGGCAGAACGTTGGTGTCTCCGGATGGCTCGGTGGCTTTCGACTGGGTGGGGACATACTTTGAAACCCGCTTTACGGGTGGCAACGTATCAGTAAGAGTTTCCGAGACTGGAACGAGCTATTACAATGTATTTGTCGATAACAAGTTGCACCGGGTTGTAAAAGTGTGCGGAACAGACACCCTGATCAATGTGGTATCGGGGATAGATAAGCGTCTTCATAGCTTGAAGATACAGAAGCGTTCCGAAGGCGAGTTCGGAAAAACTACTATCCATCAATTTGTTCTCTCCGCTTCGGGGCGTTTGACGGAGGAGCCTGCGGTGCGTACCCGCCATATCGAGTTTATCGGCAATTCGCTCACTTGCGGATATGGTACGGACGGAAATCACCGTGACGAGCCTTTCCTTGTAGAGACGGAAAACTGCAATCGGGCTTTTGCTGCTATGATAGCCCGCTATTATGATGCCGACTATACACTGATAGCACATTCGGGCAGAGGAGCAGCCCGTAACTATGGTGATTCGGTAAGGGTATCGGAAGTGACCATGAAAGACCGAATGCTGAATACGTTTGATGAAGATCTTACCCTTAAGTGGGATTTCACAGCTTATCGTCCGGATCTGGTCGTCATTAATTTAGGTTCAAATGATTTTTCTACCGAACCGCACCCTTACAAAAAAGAGTTCATAAAAGCCTATAAGCAGATTATTGCTCAGTTGCGCGAGCATTACGGAGATATTCCCGTTCTGTGCGTTTATCCTGTAGCCATACAAGCTCCGGTGTTCAGTTATTATGAAACGATAGTGGCTGAATTGAATGATCCGAAAGTTTTTCTGCTGAAACTGGATAAAGACCTTTACAATAGGACAACCGACTTGGGGGCTGCCTGGCATCCCGGATTCCGTGGACACCGGAAGATGGCTATGTGGATGATTCCTTATATCTCAACGATTATGGGTTGGGAATTGACTGATAAAGTTATTGAATAAAATAAAGAATTGAATATGCTGAAAAGAAATGTAATATGGATTTTGCTGGCTTTCTTTTTTGTGCCCGAACTGGCTGCGGTTGCCCATAAAGGAAAGAAAGAAGTGGCTCTGTCGGAACAAAGCCTGCGCGATAAGGTGAAGGGCGCATGGGCGGGGCAGACTTTGGGATGTACCTATGGAGGACCGACGGAATTTAAATTCCTGGGAACCATAATTCAGGATTATGTCCCGACTCCCTGGGATAAACATATGGTCAAGAAATGGTACGATAGTTTTCCCGGACTGTATGATGATGTGTATGTGGACCTGACGTTTGTCGAAGTCTTTGAAAGATGTGGGCTGGATGCCCCGGTAGATTCGTTTGCCGCTGCTTTCAAACGGACAGAGTATCCTTTGTGGCACGCCAATCAGGTGGCGCGCTACAACCTGTTGCAAGGAATGAAAGCGCCTCAGAGCGGTTATTGGAAGAACAATCCTCATGCACATTGCATTGATTTCCAGATAGAGGCTGACTTCGCCGGAATCATGTCACCGGGGATGCCCAACCAAGCTGCTGAAATCTGTGACAGGGTAGGGCACATCATGTCCTATGGCGAAGGCTGGTATGGCGGCGTATATGTTGCGGCCATGTATTCTCTGGCCTATGTCAGCAATGATGTGGAGTATATCGTGAAAGAAGCCTTGAAAGTCATACCGGAGGAAAGCGATTTCCATAAGTGTATGTCCGATGTCATTCGTTGGCACAGGAAGTATCCGAATGACTGGAAACGTACCTGGTTTGAATTGCAGAATAAATGGAGTGAAGAAATCAGTTGTCCCGAAGGCATTCACAACTCCTTTAATATAGGCACGAAAATCAATGGAGCTTATATACTTCTGGGGCTGCTTTACGGGCAGGGTGATTTTACAAAGACCATCGACATCTCCACCCGTGCCGGACAAGACTCTGACTGTAATCCGGCATCGGCAGCAGGAATACTGGGAACCATGATAGGGTACAGCAATATTCCCGAATATTGGAAAGAAGCTTTGTATGAAGTGGAAGATATTCCTTTCTCCCACACCGATATAAGTTTGAATAAAGCTTATGACATGACTTACAGACATGCCTGTGACATGCTCCGGAAGTACGGAAACGTGAAGGCCGGAAGCGACTTTGTCATCAGACGCGGGGACATCCGCCCCGTAGCATTGGAAGTTGCTTTTGAGAACTTGAAGGTCAGCGATAAACTTGCCATTGAGAAATCGATAGATGATGTGAATCCGTTTTCTTTCGAGGGCACCGGATTGGTGGTGAAAGGATATGTGGCAGGCGCCCTTCCTGCTGATTATACGGCAGAAATGGAGGTATATATAGATGGGCAGTTCTATGAAACCACCGCTTTGCCCCAGCACATCAATCGTCGGAAGTGCGAATTGTTCTTTTGTTACGACCGTCCGGCAGGACAACACACCGTGACCTTCAAATGGAAGAATCCCGTATCCGGCGGGAAAATATGGATCACTGAAATCATAATCTATACAACAGAATGACAATCATGAAAAAGATAATATCCCTGATCGGTATGTCTTCTCTGCTGCTGGTGATGGCCGCTTGTGGCAATGAACAAGCTCCCACAGCAGAGGAGATATTGGCAAAAACGAGTGCGGTGAAGACCCTGAACACTTATGATGAAATGAACTGCGTGGTGTATGACATGAAAGGACTTCCTGCACTGCCTCAAACTTCGGTAGACCGTTTTATCAGTGACGACTGTGTGGAAGGTTCCGGAAGTTTTGAAATCAAATATTCTTTCTCCGGCAATTCCTCCGAACCGGAGTCTGTATATATCCAGCAAAGCGGCGGAGACTATCGCAGTGATTTGTCCTTCCATCCGCTGGCCCTTTCCATTTGGGTGAAAGGCAATAAGGACAACAAAGGTACGTTCCGTTTTATGCTAATCCAGGATACGGATATGTTTACCCAGGGTGCGCTTCATGACAAAGACTGTTGGCAGTTCTTTGAATATGTGGACAAAGATGTGCTGACCAAAGAAGAATGGACGCGTGTTGTGATGCCATACGAATCCTTTGCTTTTGTCAGGGGGCGTGATATGGGTGATAATAAGCTGGCGCTGAACCGCCTTGAAGGATATCGGATTGAAGTGACCAACGATGATGGCACAGCGTGTACCGGTTCGTTTTGTATCGATAACCTGGAACAGTTGACATCTTATACTCCCGATTTCAAAGGAACCCCGAAGTTTTCCAGTGTTTTCATCCAGTTGGACAGAGTGTATGAGGATACCGATTGGGATAAAGAATTCAAAGCAAGCCGCGAGGTAGGCATCGACACTTGGATTATCCAGTATGCCGAAGGATTCGATGACCGCACGGAAGAAAAAACTTCCTTCTATGCACCTACAAGGCTGCCGTGGGTCACGAAGCAGTATGATATCATGAACCGTATGTTCGAAGCTGCCGAACGCAACGGCATGAAACTGATAGTGGGACTCTATCCCGGTGACTACAGCAAAAAAGACACTACCACACCTGAGCAATATGAGTTCCTCGTAGATCGGAACAAGCAGGTCTTTGATGAACTGTTTGCCCTTTTGGGAAATCATCCCAGCCTGGAAGGTTGGTATATAACCGAGGAATTCCATGACGGTTCCTATCCTGTGGGGTGGCAGCAGGAACCTGCGCTCTCCATGCTTGCCAACTATTTGCAGACGGTAGCTGCTTATGTGAAGTCGAAATCTCCCAAAGAAGTTTGCATTGCCCCTGCTTTGTGGCGCGGAATGCCGGCCGACCTCTGTGGAGAGTGGTTCGGCAGGATATTTGCCCGGACACCTGATGTAGATGTACTCTACCTTCAGGACATAGGCGGACGTTGCCTGGTAGACTTTGACGTAGACCTGCCCAACTGGTTTGCCGAAATAAAGAAAGCCTGCGAGGCCAACGGAGTGATTTTTGGGGTAGACATCGAATCGTTCAAGAGCTGTTGGTGTCCGGATATATCTATGAGAGCTAAGTCTTGGGTAGAATTGGAAGAACAGTTGCGGGTGGCCGGGATGTTTACCGAACATATCACGAATTTCAGTTGGGCCACATTTAAACCGGGAACGGATACCTATGAAGGTTATAAGAAGTATCTCGAAAGAGAATAACCAGTTTGTGTGGTACTATAAAATTAGAACATAAGGGCACAAGAGTCGTTTCAAGACAGAAAACTGATTGTTTCATTGCTTGTAACGGTTTGTTTCATTGCTTGTAACAGCTTGTTTCATTACTTGTTTTTTGTAGCTAAATCTATTTTATATATATATTTTATGAAGACGAATTTCCAAAGACTATTACTCAGTTTGCCAATCATGTTACTGACTCTGTCTGCTGTCACTATCTGTGCCTGCAATGAGGCTTCGGGCAGACAGGAAAAAGAAAAAACAAATGAATCGGATTTAGGTGTGAAACCTATTACCGGTACTTGGATAAATCTGGCATATAAGGATGTGCGTAATAAATATACGAATCCGCAAAACTTCGATAATACGGATCCGGAATTGTGGAAAGCTAAAGTGCGCGAATTGTCGGCTATGGGCATTGAATATCTGGTGTTCATGGAAGTGGCCAATGAAGGTAAAGCCTATTATCCCTCGAAATTAATGCCTTGGTGGTATGATAACAACAGGCAAAGTCCCGTAGAAGCCATTCTTGATGAGGCTGCCCGGCATAATATGAAGATTTTTATGAGTTCCGGATGGGCGAAGGATCAGGATGATAATTTGCTGGACCCTGCCATCAAGCAACGCCAACTGCAAATTATGGAGGAACTGGCCGCTCTTTATAAGGATCATAAAGCCTTCTATGGCTGGTATCTGCCGGTAGAAGATTGTCTTTGTCCGGTTTTTGCAGAACATGCCGTACAGTCTGTGAATACATTGACTGAAAAGGCAAAAGCATTGACCCCCGGCAAGAAGACCTTGATTTCTCCGTATGGCATCGGCTTGTCTGAGTTCGATGATCCGGAGTATGAGAAACAGATGGCGAAATTGAAAGTCGATATCATTGCTTATCAAGATGAAGTAGGTTGTGTGCGCGATGCGTTCACCCTGCCGCGTTTGAAAAAGAACTGGCAGCGATTGCGTGACATTCATAATCGCCTGAACATTGAAATGTGGGCGAATTGTGAAACTTTCACTTGGGAGCAGGGAACCAATGACCGTACTTCTGCTTTAATTCCGGCTGCTTATCCGCGCCTTTTGTCTCAGCAAGTGGCTGCTTCCGCAGCAGGAGTCGATAAGATTATCTCGTTTATGTTCTGTGGCATTATAGATGATCCCCAATCAAACTATCAATTGGGGCAACCGATATGGGCAAATAGGGTGTATAATGACTATATGGACTGGAAGAACCGGACAGAACATTGGCAACTGGCCGAAGCTGCCTTCATGGAAAGACTAAGTAACGGAGTCACTGCAGAAATGATGTCGGGCAAAGCGGAGTTGAAGGCATTGCTGGATGGCAGGGTAGCTGAAGAAGATAGCAAGGACGCCCGCTGGGTAAAATTCGGAAAAGGTTATCATGAATTTGTGGTGGATCTGCAGAAGAAGACTCAGGTAAAGAGGGCTATGCTGCGACTGTTGAATTATAATTTGGAGGGAATAGGCATGCCGCTGAAGGTCTACCTGTTCACTTCGCTGGATGGAAAAGGATATGAACTGGCTTCCATCAAGGACGCTCCTCATTTTCCGAACAACAAACATGATGCATGGATTGAAAGCATTCTGTTTGACAGGTTGGATGAAAATGTGCGTTATGTAAAGGTGGCTTTCGAAGCTCCGCAACAAGTGTATATAGATGAATTCTTTGTTAATCCGGTAATTAAATAAAAAAATATTTGTCTCATGAAAATAGGAAAATATATAATCATGTTTCTTTTGACAAGCATGTGGCTTGTCTCTTCCTGCGATAACGGACCGAAACGGGAAATCTGGCTAGAAGAAATCTACCGGGACTCCTGCTTTGTTCAGGACTGGGGAATTCCTCAGATCAACCAATCTGTGGTGTGGACTCCGCTCAAAGTGAATGGAGTTACCTATGAACACGGGATTGGCGCTCATTCCATTAGTCGTATGTTGTATGACCTGGGGGGTAAAGCCATTGCTGTCTCCGGATTGGTAGGAGCGGATGATAACAATATGTATGCCTGCAAATTGCAGTTCAAGATTATCGGTGATAAAAAGGAATTGTGGAAAAGCGGTGTGATGCAGAAGGGGGATGCAGTGAAAGAATTCAATGTCAGTCTGTCCGGCATCGATAAAGTGTTGTTGCTGGTGGAAGAGTGTGGAGACGGCATCATGTACGATCATGCCGACTGGCTGAATGTGAAGTTCGTAACTCGTGGAGAGATTACACCGATTCCTGCCTGGCCGAAACCGATGGTGAAGGAAAAGTATATTCTGACCCCGAAAGCTCCTGAAACTCCGCAGATCAATAATCCTATAGTCTATGGAGCCCGACCGGGAAATCCGTTTCTAATGGCGATAATGGCAACAGGCAGCCGTCCGATGAAGTTTGAAGCTTCAGGACTTCCTGACGGACTGAAGCTGGACCCCGCAACCGGACTTATCGCGGGAAAAGTAAATGCAGGAGGAGATTACAAAGTGCTCCTGAAAGCAGCAAATGATAAAGGGACAGCAGAGAAAGAGATTACCCTGAAGATAGGAGAGCGGATTGCGCTGACTCCTCCGATGGGCTGGAATAGCTGGAATTGCTGGGGGCTTTCGGTAGACGATGAAAAAGTGCGCGAAGCCGCTCGTATGATGAATGAAAAACTACAGGCATACGGATGGACCTATGTGAATATTGATGACGGATGGGAGGCTGCCGAACGTACGAAAAAGGGAGAACTGCTTGCTAACGAGAAATTTCCGGACTTTAAAGGATTGTCCGACTATATCCATTCCCTTGGATTGAAGTTCGGTATCTATTCTTCACCGGGACCGACTACTTGTGGCGATTATCTGGGAAGTTACCAGCATGAAGAGATTGATGCCCGGACTTGGGGAGAATGGGGCATTGATTATCTTAAATATGATCATTGCGGCTATCATGCAGTTCAGGAGAACTCGGAAGAGAAAACAATTCAGGAACCCTATATAGTCATGCGTAAGGCATTGGATAAAGTGGACCGGGATATCGTGTATTGCGTGGGTTATGGTGCACCCAATGTCTGGAACTGGGCAAAAGAAGCCGGTGGTGACTTATGGCGCACTACCCGTGACATCACGGACGAGTGGAATGTGGTGACGGCTATCGGATGTTTTCAGGATGTTTGTGCCCAAGCCACTGCTCCGGGCAGTTATAATGATCCTGATATGCTGGTGGTAGGGAAATTGGGCAAAGCCTGGAGGGAGAAAGTTCACGAATCAGCTTTGACTCCTGATGAGCAGTACTCTCATATTTCTTTGTGGTGCATTCTTTCTGCTCCGTTATTGATCGGCTGTGATATGTCCGATATAGACGATTTTACTTTGAATTTACTGACGAACAGTGAAGTGATTGCCGTCAATCAGGATCCTTTGGTGGCTCCTGCCACGAAACTGACGACTGACAACGGACAGATATGGTATAAGAAACTACATGACGGTTCGTATGCTGTCGGATTCTTTCAGATTAATCCCTATTTCATTTTATGGGAACAAGATGAGGCTGAAACGATACAGATGAAGGACTATCCATTTGAATTGTCCCTGAAACAATTGGGTATTACAGGCAAGGTATCTGTTCGTGATTTATGGCGGCAGAAAGATTTAGGAGTATATGAAGGGGGATTTCAGACAATGGTTCCCTATCATGGCGTATCGTTAGTGAAAATATCTCCTGTACAGTAAGTTTTCGATAAATCTAAAAGAGGGTAGGAAAGAACTAGAAGGTTTTCCGATCCGTTGGCAGGATAGGCTTTGACGTAAATTCCGGTCTGGAACATATCAAGAGCAGACCGCTCTTGATATGTTCCAAATATAGCCTTGACCAACTATTATTTCATAATTCCGCCTACCTTTTCCATATCTCACTTTTTATTCCTAATTTTGTGACACAAAAATCATAAATAACAAGGAGATGTTACAACCGGAATTAAAGTTGAGACGCGATAAAATACGTGTTCTCATGGCTCAGCAAGAGATTGACGCCGCTCTTATTACCTGCAATGTAAACTTAATCTATACGTACGGACGTGTTGTCAGCGGTTATTTGTATTTACCCCTGAATGCTCCGGCCCGCCTGTTCATCAAGCGCCCTAACCATATTGAAGGTGAGCACATTCACCCTATCCGCAAACCGGAACAATTGCCGGATCTGCTGAAGGAGTGCGGCTTGCCGATGCCGACGAAACTGATGCTGGAAGGCGATGAATTGGCTTATACGGAATATACGCGTCTGGCAGCCTGCTTCCCGGAAACTACGATAGTGAACGGAACGCCCATTATCCGCAAAGCGCGCAGCGTAAAGACAGAGATGGAACTGGAAATGTTCCGTCGGTCGGGGATTTCACATGCCAAGGCGTATGAACAGATACCTGCCTTGTATAAGCCCGGAATGACCGACCGACAGTTGTCCATCGAGATAGAACGCCTGATGCGTCTGGAAGGATGTCTCGGCATTTTCCGTACTTTCGGTCAGAACATGGAGATATTCATGGGTAGTTTGTTGGCAGGGGATAATGCTGCCGTGCCTGCATCTTACGACTTTGCTTTGGGTGGCGAAGGGCTTGACGCTTCATTGCCTATCGGGGCAAACGGTACCTTGTTGCAGCCCGGTCAGAGCCTGATGGTTGATATGGGAGGAAACTTTAATGGTTATATGGGAGACATGAGCCGGGTGTTTTCTATCGGAAAATTACCCGAAAGGGCATACGCGGCACACCAAGTCTGTCTGGAAGTGCAGGAAGCTGTGGCAGAGAAGGTAAAGCCGGGGGCTGTGTGCGAGGATCTTTATCAAACAGCCATTGACTTGGTGACGAAGGCGGGTTTTGCAGACTACTTCATGGGAGTAGGACAAAAAGCTAAGTTCGTCGGACACGGCATTGGGCTGGAAATCAATGAATCGCCAGTGCTGGCTCCGCGTATTAAGCAGGAACTGGAACCGGGCATGGTGTTTGCTCTCGAACCGAAGATTGTACTGCCGGGCATTGGTCCGTTGGGTATTGAAAACTCTTGGGCTGTGACGGCAGAAGGGGTAGAGAAGCTGACATTGTGCAAAGAAGAAATCATAGAACTGTAAGAGAATAAAACCGAATGGAGGTGCGTCATAACTCACTACGGAGTATGACGCACCTGTCTTTTCTAGCCTTTTTGTTCCTTCCTTTTACTCCAGTTCACTCTCCTCATAATATTCGCGCAGGAAGTAGTGCGTGATGAAGTCCCAATACTCGTGCAATACCTCTTTCCTGCGGGAAAAAAGGAATTGTAGGTCAGGGAACAGATGTTTTTCCATGTTGTCTGTTTATCTCGTCAGAGAGAATTTCATGCTGAACCCGAAATCGACACTGACTACCGGATAGGAGCTGGAAGACACCAGTGGTGTGTTTTGTTGCCGGTCGTAGTAGAGACGTAAGGTCAGGAGGCGGCTCAGGGTGTAGTCGGCCGAGCAGGAGATCTTCAGTGCTTTGTTACCGCTGGTTGCTTGTGTAGAGCCTTGTTGAATGTCGCGGCAGAGGGCGGACTGGTTGCGGAACGAGATATCGGTGCGTAAGGTGAGGTCGTGGCTGGTTCGGTTTTTGCTGTTCTTCACGTTGCGTTGGCTGAACAGGTTGAAGTTGATGATTTTATACCCCAGCCCGATGACGAAGTCGCGGGAATCACTCTCTACCAGTTGGCAGGCACTTGTACTGAGGTTCAGTACGCGGTTGGTTCTGTATTCCACTTTGGCGGTCATTCCGTTTTTAAGGGTGGCATCCATACCGATGAGGGGCGAGAACTGTTCGTTGATAGACACCATGCTTATATCGAAGCGCGATGAAGGAATAGGGTTTCCTGTTTGCACGTCTTCAGTGAATCCGATGTCACCCATATAGCTTATGAAACTTTGGAAGGTGTTGTAACTGCCGATGCTGTACGTGCTGCGATAGGCATGGTTCAGGTTGAAGCTGCGGAAGTTCTTTTTGAACCAGCCGATCTTTGCCAGTCCGGCATAGGTGATGCGCCAGTTCGGCATCATGGCAAACAGACTGGGAAAGATGTCGAGGGCGGAGTTGCGGGCGTTTCTTCCGGTGTAGGCGGCGAAGAAAGCCGGTATCATGACATCCGGCGAATGCTTGCTGACGGTTCCGTTTGCCGGGTCGAATGGTTTTCCGACGAGGGCGGTGCCTTGCGGGTATCGGCTGTTGGCGTATTGGGCCTCTGCACGGTTCCGTATGCCTTCGAGGCTGTTTCTGAAACGTTCAAAGGTGCTGGAGCGGTAGCCGTTGTCCGCATTGTGGCGTTCGAATGCGCTTCCTATCGAGATGATGCTCATGGTGAAATTGCCGCTGCGCGTATCCGGCATTCCTGCAAACATGTATTGCATTTCCCGGCTACGATTGTGGGTACGGTTGGCGGTGAGGTCTATTTTCAGGTCTCGAATAGGTTCGAGCGTGATACGTATCTGCAAGTCTTCGAGGGCATTGCTGCTGGCAGGGCTGATGACAGAATCATTACATACAAGCCATTCGTTCTGCATTGCCCGGTCAATATAGTTGTCGTCAGTGAGGCCGAAGGCAAAGCCCAGTCCCGGTGCTAAGAAGCCCCCGTGTTTCTTTTGCCCGAACATGTCTCCTACTTCAGGACGGAAACCGGGCAGTGTCATGGCGTATGTGTTCTTGTAGGTGAAACTGAAATTGCGTACACTCATGGCAAAACGGGCGGCATACTGTCCGAGTTTATACCATCGGCCCTCTTCCGGGGCAGGACCGGGGATAACGGTCAGTTTGATGCGTGCCGTATCTTGGGTATTGATGCGCAGTGAATTGGCATTGATTATTTTGTACTTTATCGGATAACGGCGTCCGTCCACTGTAAGCGCACTGACCTTGGGGCGGCGTGAGTTCAGATTGTGGCTTACGGTCAGCGTTGTGTCTGCTTTCAGCTGTATCTCTTTGTCGAACCGGCGGGGTTTTTGCCCTTTGGCTGCGGCGGGTTTGCGATAAGAGGCAGAGAAGCGGCGGTTCACCTTTTTCAGATAGGGCACCTTGTTGTAAAGGGCTTCGAGGTTGAAGCGTGAATTTACGTCGATGCTGCGTTGGTTACTGATGGTATTCCCCATCTCTATGCCATCGGAGAGGGAGACGCCCCGATCCCAATTGTAGGAGGAGGCAAAGCGGAGATCCGTACTGATCCAGTCGGTGATGGGAAACTTGTCGAAGGGCACTTTATAGGTGGCGTTGAACGTTTGCTGATAGTCGATGGGGCGCCCGAGTGATAGCAGGCTGCGGCGTACGGTATCTTTCCAGGCCGTGTATTCGTCCGGATACAAGTCCTTGTTTACCACCCCGTAAGGCTCTTCTATTTCGGCATGTGTGGCAGAAGTGAAATTGATATGCAGGTTTTTGGTTAAGTCCCAGCGTAGAGCAAAATCCCGGTTCCAGAGAAACTCCTTGGCAACGGAAACGGGAATGCCTTCGATTCCGGTATCTTCCCCCGTCATACTTCCTGCGGTCAATGCTTCTAAGTCACGGAGTTGCAGTTCGTAATAATGACGCAGCATTTCGGTATTGAACGCGATGCTCTGGGGCAGCCAATTCAGGTTTATCTCTTTGATGAAGCGCATCCAGGGGGATTTGCTCTTCATCTTTTTGAAGGGCTCCCACGGGCGGTAGACCGGAGCATAATTATAGCTCATGGCACCACGCCAGTCTGTCTCATTCTCGTAGGCTGTAGTGCTGCCCTGGTTGTGGCGCAAAGAGCGGGAATAGCTGAAGGTGAAGTTTCCCGGGTCATAGGGCATCGGACGTTTGCTGACAATGCCTATTCGCGCATTGCTGAGGCTGAAGTTGCGATAAGTCGTGATTTCGCGGGCGATGTTCATCAGCGAGTCACGTTGCTGGCCGGTAGTGCAGGCATCGAGGGCATCGTCCAGCAACATGTCTTTATCCAGCGGATTGTATTTGGGTGTAGTGGCTTCTTTGGAGTAAGAGAAGTAAATCGGGGAGGTCAGTTTCACCTTTTTAGGGAAAAAGCGCCCGAGGTCGAATGTGGTGGTAAAGCTGTATTGATAGAAGTCATCCAGACGACGTTCGCTGACACTCTGCTCCAATCCACCGAAGCCGGCGGTTTCCGTATGTCCGGTCAGATTGATGCTGCCGATATCGGAAAGTTGCACGTTGAGATTGCCCTGCGCTGCCCATCCGCCACTCTCATTAAATTCGGTGAGGCGTAGCTCGTTTACCCAAACTTCGGCGGACTTTATGGTGCGTGCGTTGTTTCGTACTCCTATCATTATGGTTTTCACTTCCGCCAACGAAGGATTTCCGATAATGCTTATCTTGTTTGCCGGTTTCTCTGTGTCATATTCAGAATAGAGCCTGGTGTATGTAATGCCGCTATTAGAGATGTTTTTCAGACGGTTGCGGTTCTTCTTTATGTTGGTCAGTATGCCGAGGTCGATGTCCAGGTTGTTCTCTTTGGGCCAGACGGCAAGGCAACCGGTGGTGGTACTTCCGTTATACTCTCCATGTGGGGTCAGGACAAGCGGAATCTCATATTCGTAGTAATTGCTGCGGTAGTCCGAGCCAAGTCGGATGAATACGGACAGTTCTCCGTTTTGTGGGTCGGTACTGAGGTCGGGTAGGGCTTCGGCGTGGATGAACATTTGCAAGCGTTTATACTGCCGCATGTCCATGCCCGTGTTCTTGTAGACGGCACGGGCATCTCCGGGAGTCAGTTTCTCTATTTTCAGGCTCATGGTCTGTTCGTTCTGTTGGCGTAGTTGCGGCTGTCCGGGGTCGATGACGCGGGATATGCCGGGAGGCATAATGTAATTTACCGGTGTACGGTCGCCGTTCTCTTCAATGTTTACGGCAGACACATCCAGCGTGGCAGAGCTTGTGACGGAGCTTCCTTGCTGCGTATTGTTCAATGCATCGGTGTAGGTGCGCCATTCGCCCCGTATCAGTTCCAGCGTGGCAAAGCGCAGTACGACGGGACTTTCGAACCCGGTCAGGAACATGCGCATGAAGCGGATGGACTTGAAATCCTTGATGTTGCCTATCGCTTCGCCACTGCGTACGGGTATCTTGAACTGATACCAGGTTACTTCTTCCGTTTGACCATTGCGCAGGCGTACGTTGACGGTTCTTTTGTCCGTGATGTAGTTCTGTCCCACTTTCAGGTCGGAGGGAGTGAGACGGATTTTATACTGGAAATATTTTTCCGTTTCATTCAGTGTGTTGTCCTGATTGATGTCTTCTATATCGGGTACGGTCTTTGCAGAGATATCATATCGTTCCGGAGAGTCTTCCGAGGCAGTGGAATTACCTTCGGTGTTGTTATAGTATTTGTATCGTTCGAGAATGCTGCGTTCTTCGCGGTCATAATCACTGCCACGGAAGTAGTGATAATTGTCACCCGCAGGGTCGTTATAGAATTTCTGATAGCTTTCGGTATCAACAATCCCCTGTATTTCCGACAGATAGTTCTGATAGGTAGGGAACGAACGTTCGTCTTCAGTAGAGAGACCGTTCAGACCGACGTCCTGATAACGACGGGCATTGGCGGCATTGTCGAAGGCATATACTATGCTACGTTCACGAGGTACGCGTCCCCAAACTGTCTCTTCGGTCTTTGTGACATCTCCATCAGTGGGTAAGCCATTCTCGAAGAATTTTTTGCCGTCCTTCAGTATGTCTTCGGACACCTCGCCTAAATTGATGTAAAGGTCTCCGCCGGAGGTAGCCGGTGTGGAAGCCCTGTCCAAGGGAGATGCAGGATTGTTTCCCTCTTTCTTGTAAATGAACGGGTCGAGCAGCCAGAACGTGACATATTCGATGTTGGCAGCTTCAAAATCACTCGTGTCCAATTTGCGCATCATGCCTCCCCAGCGCTTTTGGGGATTGCGTAGCGTGCCGTCCGTATTCAGGTCCGTGTCTAAGTTGTATGGTCCCCGTTCTTGCGGATAGTATGCCAGGTTCAGTACGTTCATGGCAGCTGATTCCTGATAAGGGGGCTCCTTGTTCGGGAAGAGCTCTTGTTCGTAGACTTCGCGAACGTAATGATTGCTGAGTTGGTTCAGGTCACTCTTTATGTGGGCTGGGGTCAGCGAAGAGTTGCGTCGGGTGAATAGGCCGTCAATGTGATACCATGCCAGCAAGGCGCGGTTTTTCCCGTAGGTGATATCATTGCTGCGGGATGCCTCGGGAAAAAGGTTCGGATTGTAAGGGGTGCTTGCCAGCATCCAGTACGAGGGTTGCCGCAGGTCGATGCCGCTTTGGGTGCTTTCAAAGTCGTCGATATACGATGCATTTTGCTGTAATCCTTTGGCATGTCCCGGTATGAGATGGGCAAATTCCACGCCGAGATTGATGTTGCTGGGCATAGTGGCATTGACGAAAGGCAGCTTGTCCAGCAGGTTCGTCAGCCATTGGCTCTCTTTTTTCCAGGAGGCGTTCAGTCCCCACAGCATGTTGGATAACGGTTCGTCTCCCATGGCGACTTTGCTTGTCAACGGCTTTTCTTTGAGGTGCATAATGCTTCCGCCGAAAGAGAAGTCGGGAGAGAAGTCGTACGTGAAGTTCAGTCCCATCATAGTCTTGCGTTGCATGCTGTAGAGCGTGTTGCTTTCCAGGTTCACACTGATGGCAGTGCCTGCGTCAATGATGCTTTGGTTGAGGATGGTGACTACGCCGAGCGTGTAGTCCACCGTATAGTCGGAGTTTTCGGTCAGCGTGATGCCTCCTGCCGTTACCTGTACCGACCCTTGCGGAATATTCATGGCTCCGAGACGTATCTCGTTGGCGTTGGAGGCACGATACTCTCCTGTCAGCCGGAATTTATTCTTCTCCGCTGTCTGCCGCGCTACCGTACGGGTGGAGTCATATAGTTCTTGAAACACATATTTGTCTGCCAGCGCGTCGTTTCCTATGGCATTGCGCAAATGGCTGCCGAAAGGCTCCACGACGGGAAAGTAGATGCGCCCGTCGGATGCCGTGACTGTATACCCTTCTACAAAGTCGAAGAATCCGTCTGCACCGATTTGGTTCTGGCTGTTCAGGCGGTCGAGATTCATGACACGCAACAGAGGGGTTTTGGCAATCTTGCCTTCCGGAATGTAACGCAGATACACGCCTGCCGTGTCGCTCTGATAAGTGATGTTCAACTGGAACTTTTCTTTCTGCACAGAGTAGGCGTTGAGGCTATAGACGTTTTTCATCATCAAGTCCCAGCAGGCGGCATCGGGCGAGTTCGACGTATTTTTCAGCAGTTTTACGAACAGGCTTTGTCCCGTCTCTTTGATGTCGGAAGAAAATTCGCCTACCTGATAGCTCTTTCCTCCGAAGGTATATTCAAAGGCTACTGCCAGTACTTCATCCGGTTGCAGTGTCTGCTTGAGTGAAATGTAGCCCAGTTTGCTGTTCAGCGTATATTCGGATGCCGTTAGCAGGCGGGCACTTTCTATCTTTTCGTAGTCCATACCGCCTTCCATGCCCGGAATGCTGTTCATTGTGTTGTTTACCTGGCTGATGTCGCGTGCGGCGGCGTATTGTCCGGTCATTGCTGCATAGAGGTTATTGGCATTGTTGGCAGGCGCATTGCCGCTTGCGGCAGGATTTGCAGGATTCCCTGTCCCGCTCCAAGCTGAGGGGTTGCCTATATGAAAAGCCTCTCCGAGGTCGGTCAGTGCCACAATGTTTCTGGGGTTGTCGTAGTTGTTCCGTTTATTGGTGACCCATACTTCGATGCGGTTGATTGTGATACTGGAGAGTACGTTGGGAAGTTGTGCCAGATTCTTGTCATACACATCCCTGAAGTAATGGGTAAGGAAGAAGTGGCGGTTCTCTTCGTAGTTGTCGGCAGAGAAATCAAAGGTGGTGACTTGCGCGCCGCCACGGCTTGTTACGGTTTTGGCTTCACTCTCTTGCTGACTGATGACTGCCTGCATTTTCAATTTGCCGAATTGAAGGTCGGTGCGAATGCCGAACAGTGCCGAGGCTCCCCGTATCAGTGAGTTATTGGTGGGCATGCTTACGTTTCCGGCTTCAATAAGTTTGATGATCTCATCTTCTTTTCCCTCGTACTTCAATTTCAGCTGCTTGGTATCGAAGTCGAACGTGGCATCCGTGTTGTAGTTCATGTTCATATTCACCTTGTCGCCTACTTTCCCATTGACGTTGATGTTGATTTTCTCGTCAAAGTCGAAGCCGAATGTCTTGCGCTGGTTTTCGGGGAGGGACGGATTTTTCACGTTTTTGTAGTTCATGCCGAAGCTGAGTTCCGCATTGCCTTGCGTACGTATCTGCACTCCGCCGGGGCCGAATAGTTTCTCCGCCGGACCCAGGCTGAACTTCATATCCATGAAGTCGAAGGCTTCTTTTCCCTTACCGATTTGTTCTCCGTTCTTCTGTCGGTAATATGCCTGCATGGATTGTTGCAGGGTCCAGTCCAGATACTCTTCGGGGGTAAGTAGCAGGGGGACTCCGATATCCGTGTTTCCCAGTTTAGTGCGTATGAGGTATTTGTCTGTTTTGGCGTCATACTCCGCTTCAGTCCGCAGGTTTGTCGGCGACTTGAGGTCGGCTGGGGGGAGAGAAAGGTCTTTTAGGGTAAATGGCACTGTTTTCCGGACGGAGTATCGTGGTGTGATGCTGTCGCTTTGGGCTTCTTTTGTGTTGTTGTCCGTCTTCGTTTTCTGTTGTACGTTTTGCCCTATAACGGCAATACTGCTGTGCGTCAGCCACAGCAGTAATAAGCAGATTGTATGTCGTATATAGGGATACTTCATTCTGATTTCACACAAACGGTTGCTTCTATTAGCCCGGGTCTCTCCAGCTATTTGCTAAAGTCTTTTCAGTGCCAGTTTGATGACTTGTTCTACCGGTGCGCTCGGGTCCTCTTTCAGTATGGCTAATACGACTTTCTGTGACGGTGCTTGTGCAAATCCCAACATGGTGAGGGCTGCGACCGCTTCTTCCTGTATCTGTGTGTTGGCTATGGTCGACATGCCGCAGAAGTTTCCTTCCGTACTTCCTGCGGCTATGGTGCCTGTCTTGATTTTATCTTTCAGGTCGACAATCACCCGCTGTGCAGTCTTTAGTCCGATGCCTTTTACCGCTTTCAGCATATTGGCGTTTTCCGTACTGATCACGTTCACCAGTTCCGCCGGCGAAAGGGCCGAGAGTATCATTCGTGCAGTGTTGCCGCCGATGCCCGATACGGAAATCAACAGTAAGAACAGTTCCCGCTCTTGTTTGTCTACGAATCCGTAGAGGATGTAAGCGTCTTCGCGTATGGCTTCGTAGATATATAATTTGCATTCCTTTTTCCCCTGAATGGCGGCGTACGTGTTCAGGGAAATATTAACGGCATATCCTAATCCGTTACACTCGATTACTGCGGTTGCCGGGCTGAGCTCGACAAGTTCGCCTTTAATATATTCTATCATACTGCTAATAACGGGCGCGCGCGTAGAATATTGTGTAAACAGTCGGTTGCACTACCATAATGAGACGGATTTTTTCATCCCATGAGACGGTTTTTTTCGTCCCATGAGATGAATATTTTCGTCTCATGAGACAAAAAAATCCGTCTCGTGGGGCGAAAATGCTTTCAATAGGTATCGATGAAAACATGAAACGGTCAGAACTGCGGGATAAACCGCTTCATGTCTTGTTAATAAAGAAAAAACTCAGTGGAACTCTGTGTCGTTTTGTGATAAATGTGAATGAAAATGATTACTTTTGCACCGATAAAATAGAAAACTGATAAATAAATCCGATAAAAGAATGAAAAAAGTAAGAGCAGCTATCGTGGGCTACGGCAATATCGGGCATTACGTGCTCGAAGCGTTGCAGGCAGCTCCCGATTTTGAGATTGCCGGTGTTGTGCGCCGTGCAGGAGCGGAAAATCGTCCCGCAGAATTAAGTGAATATCCTGTAGTGAAGGATATCAAGGAGTTGGAAGGTGTGGATGTGGCAATTCTTTGTACGCCGACCCGCAAGGTGGAAAGTTATGCGAAAGAGATTCTTGCCCTCGGCATCAATACGGTGGACAGTTTTGATATCCATACGGGGATTGTAGATTTGCGCCGTACGCTGAATGCTGTTGCCAAAGAACATAACGCCGTTTCCATTATTTCGGCAGGTTGGGACCCGGGAAGCGACTCCATTGTACGCACTATGTTGGAAGCCATTGCTCCGAAGGGAATCACATATACCAATTTCGGACCGGGAATGAGTATGGGGCATACTGTTGCGGTGAAAGCCGTAGACGGTGTGAAGGCAGCTCTCTCCATGACCATCCCTACAGGAACAGGCATTCATCGCCGTATGGTTTACATCGAACTGAAGGAAGGATACGAATTTGACAAAGTGGCTACGGCAATCAAGGCTGATCCGTACTTTGTGAATGATGAGACGCACGTGAAATTGGTGCCTAGTGTAGATGCGTTGCTTGATATGGGGCATGGCGTGAATCTCACGCGCAAAGGTGTTTCAGGCAAGACGCAGAACCAGTTGTTTGAGTTTAATATGCGTATCAATAATCCTGCACTGACAGCACAAGTACTGGTTTGCGTGGCACGCGCTTCGATGCGTCAGCAGGCAGGTTGCTACACGATGGTGGAAATTCCGGTTGTCGACCTTTTGCCGGGCGACCGTGAAGAGTGGATCGGACACTTGGTATAATGAAAATATAGCGAACGGAATAGTACGCAGATAACGCGGAAAGGGCGGGTGATCGTAGATGAATTTACTGAAAAGTAAGAAATTATCTTCGGTCATCCGCCTAATTTATGTCATCCGCCTCTTACTTTGTTAACCTGTCGAATGCTTTCACGACGTATTCGGCAATCTCGCAGTCTTGGGCTTCCGTGCCTCCGCCTACTCCGATTGCGCCGATAATTGTTCCGTTTACAAACAGCGGATATTCTTCTTATATGCCTGCAATATGTGATAATTTTATCATAGTGTGATTCTTTTCTCATGCTGGGGAATTTCTATACTTTTGCAAGTGGATTAAAGAAATATGGTAAGAAGCGTATGTATGAATATAAGATACCCCGATAGATTTGGATTGTGGAGTGACCATCACACTGTATATTATGGGTGCCAAGTGGAAACCTTATCTGATAAATTGTATGACCAAGGGCATTCATCGTCCAGTGGAGTTCCAGCGTGTGATAAAGGGAGCTACACAGCGCGTACTTGTACAGCAACTCGGAGAGTTGGAATCTGTAGGCGTCGTGCGCCGTGTGGTGTATGATACGGTTCCGATGAAGACAGAATATTTTCTGACAGAACTTGGCGAATCGCTCGTGCCCATCATCCGTATGATGGACGCATGGGGTAACGAGCACCGGAATATGTTTGACGAGATGGGGAAGAGGGTGCCGGATGGATGGCAAAGGGAGTAGTAGTCTTTGTACACTACCACAATCTTGTGCAGTTGCGTATTGCCTATGGCTTTCTTTACCGTTTCAGTATCGGCATAGCGGTTCGCTTGTTCGACGGCTTCCCGGTGCAGTTCCTCCACGCAGTTTTCGAGGTCTTTGTACCGGGCATACTTCAATTCGACAATGTAGCTGTGCTGCATGTCGGTATAGATGTCCAGTAGCGGACATAGAAAGATGTTGACGTACATGACTACTATGCCTTTTAAAGAGGTTTGTTTCCAATCAGAAACAAAGGTAAAGCCTTTGTTATCAGTTTTCCAAACAGCCTGCCGTTAAATTGAGGGGATTATGCTTTTACCGTACCACCAGCATCAGCCCTACACCCCTGACGGTCTTTATCTCTATCCGTTCATCCTTCTCGAATAGTTTGCGAAGCTTGGAGATGAACACGTCCAGACTGCGCGAGGCAAAGTAGTCGTCTTCCGTGTCCCAGTAACGGCTGAGGATAGCTTCGCGCCGCACTATTTCGTTCTTGTTGTCGGCAAGCAGTTGCAAGATTTTGGCTTCTCTGACGGTCAGCGTTCGCATCTGGTCTGTATCGTTGTTGCGCAGCGTGGCACGCACGGCATTCAGCGTGTAGGCACCGAACTTGCAGCAACCGGTTTCGTCCTTAGACTTTACCCCCTCCTTCATTTTCAGGATGGCATGGATATGCGCATCCATTTCATCCGGTACGAAAGGTTTCTTCACGTAGTTGTTCGCTCCTATTTCATAGCCTTTCTTTACGTCACTGGGCAATACCAGTGCTGAGGCGAACAACACAGGCGTATCACCATCCGTCTCCCGGATGCGTCTTACCATTTCGTAGCCGTCCATTACAGGCATGTCGATGTCGGAGATGATGATGTCTGGCTGGAACTCTTCCCAAGCTTTCAGCCCCTCTTTGCCATTGGCGGCGGTGACCACTTCATATCCTCCAATCAAGTCCTGCAAGCCACTCTTTACAATGTACGACAGGTTGGCGTCGTCTTCTACCAATAAAAGTTTTATCATATTTTTAAGGAGTTATCGGGAGTTAGAACTTCCAACGAATCAACCTTTTTGGCCGAATCCTCCCGGTTTGGTAAATAGATTATAAATTCTGTATATTCTTTTTCTATGCTGTTCACGGTGATGTTTCCACCGTGCGCCTCTATCACTTGCTGTACGAAGTTCAGCCCCAGACCAAAGCCTGCGGCACCGCCTTTCCGTATCCGTCGCTCAGCGGCACCCCGTTCGTATTTGTTGAAGATGCAGCGCTGGTATTTGTCGGCAATGCCCAAGCCGTTGTCGTGTACTCTGATGACGGTGCTCGAATTGTGGTTTTCCGAACTGATTCTTATCTCTACAGACTCCTTGGAGTATTTGATGGCGTTGTCTATCAGGTTGCTGAATATCTCTTTCAGGTATTCGGCTTCGGCATAGACTTCTTTTACTTTCAGGTCGAAAGCGAAGTGTACCTCCTTGGTGGATTGGGCAAGATACTTGTCTGCCAACTCCTTCAGGATGGGTGTCAGCAGGACTTTTTCCTTGTTCATTTGCTGTTTATGGTTCTCCAGTTTGGAGATGGTGAGCACCTTGTTGGTAAGTACCAGCAAATGTTCCGCTTCGTTTTCCGCTATCTGGTAATACTTCTCTTTCATTTCGGGCTTTCCGTCAAGCTTTCCGCTATGAAGAAAGTTCAGTATCATGAAGATAGAACTCAGCGGAGACTTCATGTCATGAATTAAAGCATAAGAGAAGTCTTCGCGGATTCGGGCTATTTTGTTCATTCGATATATCATCCTGATTTGGTAAACAATACAACCGATAACAAAACTCAGGATGATGATAGTAGCAATGATAAGCAATCCCATACGTTCAACAAATGTCTTGTATGGATTGACAAGGATCAATTGAACTACTTGTGTATAGTCGGAGCGTATAGGAAGATATTTAGGTTTGACGGTCATCCAAGAGGAAGCTTCGTTGTTTCTATTGCTTTGAACGATTTCTCCGGTATGCAAATTTATGATATGAATAGAGAATAGATCTTTGATCCCACCTTCTATTAATAGTTGGGAGATTATAGAATCTAACTTCTGCATTGAAAGTGGGTATCCCATATCAGAAAGTTGTTCGTAAAAATAGGTCATTGGCGGGATTGTGTCATTAGCGACTCCTCCCATTATTTCCGTTCCTTTAGGCGTTTGACCAAAGCGTATATTCCCTTCTTCTTCAAGTGCCTTTTCAATGATTGCATAACTTTCTTTTTCAATATTGTTCTTGATGAGTGTATATGTATTATGTAGCCATATTGATTGCAAAGCTGACGCTCCAACCAATCCCACGAATGTAAATACATATATTTTCTTTATGCCTATTTTATTTCTCATCAGATAAAGTAAAATGCAAATTCCGTTGCAAAAATAAGTTTTTTCATTCAAATAATAACATAGCGATAACATAAAACTAACATTTGATAATATTCACATATTGTACCTTTGCATCGTTGAATTTTTAAAAACAGATATATTATGGAACAATTATTTTTAGAACTGACAGATCAAGAGATTATTAATACATTTGGAGGTGAAATCGTATATAAGTTGATATATGATGAAGATGCTGGATATTATAGACTTGTATTTGTGAATGTCTGACTTATTTTGCTTTATGCTAATAGAAAAAGCAAGTCAATTAAGAGAATGGCGATTGGTTAACCTGACGATAACATAAGGATAACACAAAGTCTGAAATATATTTCCCAACTTTGCAGCATCAAAAAGGAACAAGTTCAGTATTAACACTAAAATATATTAACCTAATGATAACATAGAGATAATATAAATCCAAAAACACACTGCTTATCTTTGCAGCGTCAAAAAGAACAATAAACTTTAGTATTAACAATAAAAGAAAGATTTATGAAAAAAAGAAGAAAACAACAAGTGTATTTTGCTGAATGAAGCAGAAGTGAGATGCGCGAACGATGGCTATCGTGAATCAATTCCTGAAGAACTGGGACGGATTCGTGAAATCTATGGTTCGCTTGCCGAATACATCATTTGCTGGTGAGGAGATTAGGAATGATAAAATGAAAGATTCTTGCCGCTCAATAAATAAGCGAAAAACATTAATATTAGTCTAAGAGCCTTTTTAAATTTTCTTCAAAAAGAACTCTCGAAAGAAGGCTGAACAAAATTTGAACAGGCTCTAAACAAAGCAACAGTAAAAAAGAAATTCAATCAAAAAATGAAGTTTACGAGTAAGTAAGATTTGGAATTCTTTTCTATAATTCAGACCTCAACTGATTAAATAGAGGAGCGGATGCCGAAAAGCTTTATGAGTAGGCATAAACTATAATTTATTTTTTTTATGAACCTCAAAAACATTGCATACCTATGGGTAGTAGTATTTATTAGTATTATCACTTTTGCCAATTGTACTCAAACTGACAATTTTAACGAACCAGAAACCGGCCGGTCATATCAAGATTTATACAATCAATTTCAAGACGCACTAAAAAGCAGCGAATTGACAACAGATTTGCAACAAAAAAAAGAGATATTGTATGAAAAAATGGGAAAATGGAATTGGCAAACGAACTTATTAACCAAATCCACGGCTGATATGTCTGTTGATGAACAAAAAGATTACCTTCAAAACACATTATCTTCACAAGCTTGGCAATGGGTGGAAAAATTGCAACATAGTTTTGCATCGAATTCAAACGATATATCCATCGAACAAATAACTGAAGATAGTTTATTGACTGAAAACGAAAAGCTGATGTTGGTTGCTATTTTATCTGGTGGTAATTATTTACAAAATCAAGTGATGGCTGCACAAACGAAAAGTGCAGCAGATTGTTATGCGCAATATCAAAAAGACTGCGAAAGAGCATTGGAAATATATGCCATATCAGGAAGTGGTGGAGCAATAAGTGGAGGTGTTATCGGGTTGGCCGGGGCAACAGCAGTATGTGCCTTGCAATTGAAATGGGCAGAAGATGACTATAAAGATTGTTTGGAGAAACAATAATGTGAAAATCCTAATATTGTAATTCACTGAATAATAAATATTGTTCAGTGAATTACAATGTATTTTTTAAATTTAATCAACAATACATATGAAACTTAATTATCAAGATAAATGCGGCTACCAGAAACAAAGTTGGAATAATTTGTATTTCCCTATTTTTTCTTACTTATACCTCATTTCCATTCTACTCCACCTTTTGGCTGAAAGATGGTGCTCATCGTTCTGTCAACTAATAGACATCATACTTTATACATCCAATCTATTCCTAATAGTATATTGCATCGGTATTCTACGTAAAGAGTACAAAGAAGAAAAAACATTGAATATTACCACTTGCTTGTATATAGCGTTTTATACCATAGCCATGTTTGCAATGTATTATCTCCTAAATAGTTAATCTAATGTTACGAATTATAATAATGTTTCGTAATAGATTTACTTAAAATATGTTGTTGAATTTTAGTTAACTCCAGTTTGGTATAGACTTATTTACATGTATTTCTTTTTTTGAGGAAAAGAAAAATACAGCCTATTAAGTTTATATCAAACTGGATAGTTTATAGATATCATTAACCTAATGATAACATAAGAATAACCTATTTTCTTTTATATCTCCTCTATTTTTGTCTCTATAAACATCAACAAAAGTATTAATCAATAAAGAAAACAAAGAAATATGTTATTACCGAACGAGTGGATAGACAATTGCATCGAGACTTACATCTATCAGCATACTACGAGGTCTCAGATTATTTATTGGGTGGTTTTGCTGGCTGTTGCGGTCACGATGGTGGCGCTTCCGTTTATTTATGTGGACATCTCGGTGCAAGGGAATGGAGTGATCAGGCCGGTGACCGAAAAGACGGAAATCACCTCTGTCGTCACAGAAATTGTCGATTCGGTGTTTGTGCGCGAAGGAGATCAAGTGCGTAAGGGAGACGTGATTCTGAAATTCCGGACAAATACCCCAGATTATAAGATAAGCTACCAGACCGCTCGCTTGAACGACTGCCATGCACAACTGGCCGATTTGGCGTATATGGTAAAAGGGGAATGTCCGGAACGCTTCAGTTCATCGGTACGTCGGCAGGAATATGACTATTTCGTGAAAAAGAAAAAGGAACTGGAAACAGCCTTGGCGCAGGCAGAGAAGGAATACAACCGAAATAAAGTGTTGTTTGAGAAGAAGGTGATTGCCGAAGAAGAATACGATGGGTATTATTTCAGGTGGCAGAACCAGCAAAACGAGTTGGCATCGTTGGTGCAAAGCCAGTTGAACACTTGGCAGGCCGATCTGAATAGCTATCAGAATACGTTCAATGAGATGAACGCAAGCCTGAAACAGGAAGTCAAGGACAAGGATATGTATATTGTACGCAGCCCGGTGGATGGTACGGTGGATCAGTTCTCAGGAGTTTATCGGGGAAGTAGCATCCGGACGGGGCAGGCATTGGCGGTCATCAGTCCGGATTCCACTCTCTGCTTGGAAGTATATGTCGCTCCCCGGAATATCGGATTCATGAGTGTGGGAATGCCGGTCAAGGTGCAGGTGGAATCTTTTAATTACAACGAATGGGGAACTTTGCCCGGCAAGGTAAAGGATATTTCGTCGGACTTCTTGACCGATAGCCAGGGAAACTCCTTCTATAAGGTGAAGTGTGAAATGGAGCGTGACTACCTGCAATTGAAAGATGGCCGGATAGGTCGGTTGAAGAAGGGAATGACGGTTAGCGCACACTTCATGGTGACACGTCGTTCACTGTTCGCCTTGCTGTATCAGAAGATGGACAGCTGGGTGAATCCCAGACAATACATCAACGAAACAAGGATTGCAAAATTGAACTAATAGAAAAGAGAAGAGAAGAAAAGAAACAAAAGTATGTATCAGAAAGGAGTGAAAATAAAACAGCATGACATTACCGATTGTGGAGCGGCTTGCCTGGCTTCCGTATGCGCTTACTATGGTTTGCGGTTTCCGGTAGCGCGAATCAGGCAGTATGCATTTACCGACCAAAAGGGAACGAACATCTTGGGGCTGATTGAAGCCGCAGGCAAGTTGGGATTGTCTGCCAAGGGGGTAAAAGCGCAATTTGAAGCTTTGCAGATAGTGCCCAAACCCGCTATCGCGCATGTGATTGTGCATGAAAGGTTGCAGCACTTCGTTGTGCTGTACAAAGCGGAGAAGGGGCGCGTCACCTACATGGATCCGGCAGACGGGCGGATGCACAAGGTGACGGACGATGAATTTGTGAACATGTGGACAGGAGTACTGGTTCTGATGGAACCGGAAGAGACCTTCCAAAAAGGAAACATGAAGACAAGCATGACCCGGAAATTCTTCTCCTTGCTGGCTCCGCACAAGAGTGTGATGGCGCAAGCCGTATTCGGAGCTTTGATATACAGCATCTTGGGGCTTTCCACTTCCATATATGTAGGGAAAATCACGGACTATGTGCTGGTAGATGAAAATGTCAACCTGCTCAACCTGATGGGTGTGGTGATGATCATCGTTCTGCTACTACGCACATTTATCGGTGCCATGAAAAGCATCCTTGCCCTGAGGACCGGACAGCGGATTGATGCTGCCTTGATATTGGGCTACTATAAGCATCTGCTTACACTGCCGCAACAGTTCTTCGATACGATGCGTGTGGGCGAAATCATTTCGCGTGTGAACGATGCGGTAAAGATACGCAACTTCATCAACAATGTGTCGCTCGACCTGGTGGTGAACCTGATGATCCTGCTCTTCTCCGTCTGTCTGATGTTTGTCTATTCGTGGAAACTGGCACTCATCACGTTGGCATCCGCCCCGTTGTTCCTGCTCATCTTCCGGGGATTCAACCGGCTGAACAAGAAATACCAGCGTAGCATCATGGAGAGCAGTGCAGATCTGGAGGCCCAGTTGGTGGAGTCTATCAATTCGATTACCACCATCAAGCGTTTCGGCATCGAAGCATTTGCCAATCTGAAGACCGAATCGCGTTTCGTTCTTCTGCTGAAGAATACGTTCCACAGCATCTACGGCGCCATTATGGCACAGGGAGGCATACAATTTGTCTCTACCGCCATCACCATCGCCGTGCTGTGGGTGGGGAGCCTGCTGGTGATAGACCGGGAACTGACACCGGGCACCCTGATGGTGTTCTATTCCTTGATAAGCTACGTGGTTTCGCCCATCGGCTTTTTGATTTCTTCCAACCAGACCATTCAGGATGCCTTGATTGCCGCCGACCGCCTTTTCCAAATCATGGATTTGGAGCGCGAACAGGACGATAACCGGAAGATAGTATTGAAGCCGGATATGATTGGGGATATCTCTTTTGAGGATGTTTTCTTCCGTTACGGTTCGCGTAAGGAGGTGTTCAAGGGGGTGAACCTGAAGATTGAGCAGGGAAAAACGACCGCCATCATAGGTGAAAGTGGTTCGGGCAAGACTACCTTGGTCTCGCTTCTCCAGCACATTTATCCTATCCAGTCGGGACGCATTCGCATCGGTGATTATGATATTGAGCAGATTGACAACAGGAGCTTGCGCCGCCGGATAGGCACGGTGCCGCAGCAGATTGAACTGTTTGCCGGTACGGTGGCGGAGAATATTGCCATCGGTGATTTGAACCCGGACATGAAGCGGATTGTGGATTTGTCGGAGCAGTTGGGGCTGAAACAGTTCGTTGAGCGGCTTCCCAATGGGTATAATACGTACATCGGCGAGCACGGTGTTTCCTTGTCCGGCGACGAGCGGCAGCGCATCGCTATTGCCAGAGCCCTCTACAAAGAACCGGAAATCCTGATTTTCGACGAGGCGACCTCTTCCTTGGATACTCCTTCTGAACGATATGTAAAGCAGACGCTGAAGGCTTTGGCACGGAAAGGGAAGACCGTCATCATCATTGCTCACCGGTTGAATATGGTGAAGGAGGCCGACCGCGTAGTGGTGATTGACAGGGGAAAAGTGGTGGAGAACGGCACGCACCAGGAATTGTTCAGATTTGGCGGCATCTATAGTCGGTTGTGGACGGAACAGTTTGAGATATTGGATTGAGTACGTTAACCTAACGATTTCCGGTTCTTCGTCACTTTTTAGTATGAAACTCGGCGGACAATGCTTCGTAAACAGCCGGGTGAAGGAAGTAGCGGACATCTTTGCCTTCCTCCAATGCTTGCCGAATGAAAGTGGAGCTGATCTCGAAAACCGGAGAAGAAACCATTCTCACATTCGCAGGAAGCGAATCGGAGGAAATCGGATAGCCGGGGCGGGGGTAGACCAACAGGTGGTTTTCGGCTATGATGCGCTCCGACTGATACCAACGCGGAAAAAGCTGCCAGTTGTCCGAACCGATAATCAGATAAAATTCCCGGTCCGGATGGCACGCTTTCAGCTTGTCCAGCGTATGGATGGTGTAGGAGGGGCGCGGCAAGGAGAACTCTATATCCGATGCCTTGAACTTGGGGTAGCCGGAAATGGCAAGCTGCACCAATTTCAACCGGAATGCATCATCCATCAACTCGTCCTTCTCCTTCAGCGGATTGCGGGGGCTGACAAGAAACCATACTTCGTCCAGACCCTCATATTCGCACAGGTAGTTGGCGAGAGCCAGATGTCCGATGTGTACCGGGTTGAAAGAACCGCTGAAGATTCCGGTTCGCTTGGGTGCGCTGGTTGTCATTATTGTTCCTTTTCTATAAATTCACTGACCACTTTCAGTGCATCAGCTTTAGCCTTCTCCAAATCGTCATTGACTACTACGACATCGAACTTGTCGGCAAACGTCAGTTCATATTCCGCTTTTGCCACGCGGGCTTCGATCACTTCGGCAGTATCCGTTCCGCGTCCTATCAGCCGCTTGCGCAGTTCTTCGACCGAAGGGGGCTGGATGAATACCGACAAAGCGCGGTTGCCATAATACTTCTTTATATTGCAGCCGCCCACAACGTCCACATCGAAAACTACATTTTGTCCGGCTGCCAATTGCGTCTCCACTTGAGACTTCAATGTTCCGTAATAGCGGTCTTTGTATACCTCTTCGTATTCCAGAAATTCGTCATTGGCGATGCGTTGGCGGAATTCGTCGGGCGAGAGGAAGAAATATTCCACACCGTTCTGTTCCGTACCGCGCGGCGGACGGCTGGTGGCCGAACAGGAGAATGCCAGATTGAGGTTCTGCGTCAACAGATAGTTGATGATGGTTGACTTGCCCGAACCTGAGGGGGCTGAAAATATAATAAGTTTACCCATAGTTAGCACTTGTTATTAAAAACGTTTGAAAGAAATTTGCATATACCTTTGTGGTGTGCCGGTTGCGGCTTGGTTTTTACATCACGTTCAGTACTTGCTCCTTGATTTGTTCCAGTTCGTCCTTCATCTGCACAACGATCTTCTGCATCTCTGCATGATTGGACTTGCTGCCAAGTGTGTTGATCTCACGCCCCATCTCCTGAGCGATGAATCCGAGCTTTTTGCCTTGTCCACTCCCTTCTTCCATCGTGTGGATGAAATAATTCAGGTGATTGCTGAGGCGTTGCTTCTCTTCGTTGATATCCAGCTTCTCGATGTAGTAGATCAGTTCCTGTTCCAGGCGGTTCTTGTCATAGTCCACGCTGAGGGTCTTCTCCAGAGCATCGGTTATGCGGCATTTGATTTTTTCCACGCGTTCATTCTCGTAAGGGGTGACAGTGGATAACAGTTGGGTAATGTTGGCGATCTTCTCGCGGAATTTCTTTTCCAGAGCGGCACCTTCCTGTTTGCGGAAATCTACCAGGTCGCCGATGGCTTGAAGCATGGTGTCATGAACCACCTCCCATTCTTCCTCAGTCAGCTCCTGTGTTTCGTTTTTGGTCATCACGTCCGGTAGGCGGAGCAGTGTGGCGAACCAGTCTTCGGGAACGGGGATGCCGGTGGCTTCGGAGATGGCGCGGATGCGTTCGTAATAGGCCACGACTACATCTTGGTTGATGGGTGTCATCAGTTCGCAGGTATCTTTCTTTTCAATCCACAGGCTGAAATCCACTTTTCCGCGTTCCAGTGCTTTAGCAATTCCATTACGGATCTCCATCTCCTTTTCCCGATAGAGGGAAGCGATGCGGGTGGATAAATCCAACGCTTTGCTATTGAGCGATTTTATTTCTACATTGATCTTTTTATCGGGTAATTCAACGGTTGCTTTGCCGTAACCCGTCATAGATTGTATCATAAGATTCTTTTAGTTTTCCGCAAAATTACATGAATATTTTCATTGGCGAAAATTATTCATGAAATAAGTGATGTCGGGCGTTGTCGGAATGGGCTTGGCAGGGAGGGAAATGAGGTTTGGCATGGGCATGCGAGTCCAACAATGCCAGTATAACGGGGGTGGTGTATACTCGATTAACGTCCGTTGACACTATCAGGCCAGAGTGTTAAAACTACGCCGCCGTTTTAACTCCGTTTCCCAAAGAACGAGGAGGTAACGACCCAGTACTGGCGACAGAGTGGTGAAAAACCAACGGAAAACCGGCGAAAAAAACGTCCGAACCATTAAGTTTATTTAACTGAATTCCGTGAACCGTTTTTCGACCGCAAGCCGGTGGAAGGGCTCATGTCGGGTGTCCGCCACCTTCGTCGCGCGGGTGACGGACGTCCTGTCGCACGCCTCCGCACTCCCCCGCACGGCAGCGGCCGCAGGAGGCGAATCGGAAAATGCTTCGCGCGATGCCGCAAGAAAAATGTTGAACCCCCTTCCGATTCGCTTGTGTATCTGAAAATAAACCTGTAAATTTGCCACTCTTAAAGCAAGAAAAAAGAAGCGGATAATAATAAAGTAAATTATGTCGTGCATTTTACATATTGAAACGTCCACCTCCGTGTGCTCCGTAGCCGTAAGTGAAGATGGACAGAATGTTTTTACGAAAGAAGATTTTAAAGGTCCTTCGCATGCAGTCTCATTAGGAGTATTTGTGGATGAAGCATTGTCGTTTGCCGACAGCCACGCGATGCCGTTGGATGCCGTGGCTGTCAGTTGCGGGCCAGGTTCCTATACCGGGCTTCGCATCGGCGTATCCATGGCAAAGGGCGTCTGCTACGGCCGCAACATCCCGCTGATCGGAATTCCGACGCTGAAAGTGCAATGCGTGCCCGTGCTGCTCTATCATGACGAGCTTCCCGACGACGCATTACTCTGCCCGATGATCGACGCACGCCGCATGGAAGTATATGCAGCCGTCTACAACCGTGCCCTGACTCCGATACGCGACATCGCCGCCGACATTGTGGACGAGAATTCCTATCTGGAATATTTGGACCGGCATCCTGTATATTTCTTCGGAGACGGAGCGGAAAAGTGCAAAGTGAAGATCACGCATCCCAATGCGCACTTCATCGACAACATACACCCATTGGCAAAAATGATGTTCCCGCTCGCAGAGAAAGCAATTGCAGAAAAAGACTTTAAGGATGTGGCCTATTTCGAGCCTTTCTATCTTAAAGAGTTTGTAGCTTCCCAACCCAAGAAGTTGCTCTGATGGCATTACTATCGTTTCACTGCTTCTGCTTGTGAACTGATTATTCGATTCAAACACTAAAAATGTATAGTCTCAATTTAACCAAGTATGCAATATAATACTCAACAGAAAAGGATGCCCTTGCCGGAATACGGACGAAGCATTCAGAACATGGTCAATCACGCTTTGACAATTGAAGATCGCGCCGAACGCCAGCGTTGCGCCAATACCATTATCAATATAATGGGAAATATGTTCCCCCATCTGCGTGACGTACCCGATTTCAAGCATAAGTTGTGGGATCACTTGGCTATCATGTCCGACTTCCAACTGGATATCGACTATCCATACGAAATCATCCGCAAAGATAACCTGAATACCAAGCCGGAAGTAATTCCGTATCCCAGTACGAAAATCCGCTATCGCCACTATGGCCGTACGCTGGAAGTACTGATAAAGAAAGCGATCGAGTTTCCCGAAGGTGAGGAGAAGCAGAATCTGGTTGCATTGATCTGCAATCACATGAAGAAAGACTTCATGACTTGGAACAAGGATACCGTAGACGATCGTAAGATTGCAGAAGACCTTGAAGAGTACTCTGATGGTAAGTTGCAAATGACGGATGATATTGTCCGGTTAATGGCAGAACGCATCAACCAGAATTATCGTCCGAGGATGAATAATCAGAATTTCCGGAAAGACAACCGAAACAACAAACGGAAATACTGATTGAGGTGGGAATTAGCAGTTCAATCTTTGATTTATAATTTATTATGGCATCATTTGTAATTGAAGGAGGACATAGCCTATCGGGCGATATTCATCCACAAGGAGCGAAAAACGAAGCATTGCAGATCATCTGTGCCACGCTGTTGACGGCTGAAGAGGTGACCGTACACAATATTCCGGACATCTTAGACGTTAACAATCTCATCCAATTGATGCGTGACATGGGAGTATCAGTATCCAAAAAGGATATCGGGACATACACTTTCAAGGCGGAGAAGCCGGATCTGAACTATCTGGAGAGTGACGAATTCCTGAAGAAATGCTCCAGTCTGCGTGGATCGGTCATGCTTATCGGTCCGATGGTGGCGCGTTTCCATAAGGCGATGATATCCAAGCCGGGAGGAGACAAGATCGGACGTCGTCGTCTGGATACGCATTTTGTGGGTATACAGAACTTGGGAGCCTCTTTCTCCTACAATACCGAACGTGAAGCCTATGAGATTTCCGCCGACGGATTGAAGGGTACTTATATGTTGCTGGATGAAGCCTCGGTTACGGGTACTGCCAATATCGTCATGGCTGCCGTACTGGCCAAAGGTACTACCACCATTTACAATGCTGCTTGCGAACCCTATCTGCAACAACTCTGCAAGATGCTGAACCGTATGGGTGCCAAGATACACGGCATTGCCTCCAATCTGCTGACGATTGAGGGTGTGGATGAATTGCACGGTACGGAGCATACCATACTTCCTGATATGATCGAAGTGGGTAGCTTCATTGGTATGGCGGCAATGACTCAAAGTGAACTGACCATTAAGAATGTATCTTACGAGAACTTAGGAATTATTCCCGAAAGTTTCCGGCGTCTTGGCATCAAACTCGAACAGAGAGGGGATGATATTTATGTGCCTGCACAGGAGACGTATCAGATAGAATCGTTCATCGACGGTTCCATCATGACGATTGCCGATGCTCCGTGGCCCGGACTGACTCCCGACTTGCTGAGTGTGATGCTGGTTGTCGCTACGCAAGCTAAGGGTAGTGTGTTGATTCATCAGAAGATGTTCGAAAGCCGATTGTTTTTTGTTGACAAACTGATCGATATGGGAGCGCAGATTATCCTTTGCGATCCTCACCGTGCAGTTGTTATCGGACATAATCATGCAATGCGCCTGCGGGGAGGCAAGATGACCTCACCGGATATACGTGCCGGAATAGCACTGCTTATTGCCGCCATGAGTGCCGAAGGAAGCAGCCGGATTCATAATATAGAGCAGATAGACCGTGGTTATCAGGATATTGAAAGAAGGCTGAATGCCATTGGAGCAAGAATAACAAGAATATAATATATACATATATATAAGGTAAGATGATAAGAAGAGAAGAGGTATATAAGATAGGAATGTTCAATAGGCCTCATGGCATTCATGGGGAATTGTCGTTCACATTCACCGATGATATTTTCGATCGGATAGAAGCGGAATACCTCATTTGTCTGTTGGATGGCATCTTCGTACCTTTCTATTTGGAGGAGTATAGGTTTCGTTCCGATTCCACCGCGTTGGTGAAACTAGAAGGAGTGGATACGGCGGAACGTGCAAGGATGTTCACCAATGTAGAAGTTTATTTTCCCGTCAGTCATGTCGAAGATAACGAAACTGGCGATCTTACGTGGGATTATTTCATCGGTTTCCGCATGGAAGATGTAAATCATGGAAACTTAGGCGAAGTGACGGGAGTGGATACCACAACCATCAATACTTTGTTTGTTGTAGACCATCAGGGAGAAGAATTGCTGATCCCTGCGCAAGAAGAGTTCATTGTTGACATCAACAAGGAGAGCAGAACTATCAGAATGGAACTGCCACAAGGACTGATGGCACTGGATGAAGCAGAAGAAGTGTGAAACGAAAAGTTAAAAAGTGACAGACAGATAAGTAACTAACGGATAGATAAGTAACTGGCAGATAACTAACGGATATGGTGAAGAAGAAACGGCATTTAGCCTTTTGGAGTAATATTAAGTTCAAATATAAACTGACCATTATCAACGAGAATACACTCGAAGAGATGATCGGTATCCGTGTATCCAAACTGAATGGCATCTCCGTGTTGCTTTCTGTGTTGACCGTGTTGTTTCTGATAGCTTCTGCCATCATTGCTTTCACACCTTTGCGCAACTATCTGCCGGGGTATATGAACAGTGACGTACGTGCCCAGGTCGTAGAGAACGCTCTGCGTGTCGATTCACTTCAACAGTTAGTGGATCGTCAGAACATGTATATCATGAATATACAGGATATCTTTCGCGGAACAGTACGTATTGATACGGTGCATTCCATTGATTCACTGACCACTGTTCGCGAAGATTCATTGATGGAGCGTACACAGCGTGAGATAGATTTCCGGAAGCAATATGAAGAGACGGAAAAATACAACCTGACCAGCATCACTTCTCGTCCCAATATAGAAGGAATGATATTCTATCGCCCCACGAGAGGGATGATTACGGATCGCTATAATGCAGATAAAAAGCATTACGGTACGGATATCGCCGCTAATCCCGGTGAAAGCGTGCTTGCTACGCTGGACGGTACAGTCATACTGAGTACTTATACAGCCGAAACCGGATATGTGATAGAAGTACAGCACAATCAGGATTTCATATCCGTATACAAGCATTGCGGTTCTCTGCTGAAACAGGAAGGCGACATTGTGCAAGCCGGAGAAGCCATAGCTTTGGTAGGAAATAGTGGTCAGTTGACCACCGGTCCGCACTTACACTTTGAACTGTGGCACAAAAGGCGTGCAGTGAATCCGGAAAAATATATTGTGTTTTAACAATTGACGAGAAGTAACTATGATATTCAAAATAACCCTATACGTAAATCATCAATGTTTCTGTTGCTTAAGCCAAACTCTGAAATATCGTAAGCACAGGACATAAATTGCAAGTATACAGATGAAGAAACAAATTGCTATACTCGGTTCCACCGGTTCTATCGGAACGCAAGCGTTGCAGGTCATTGAAGAACAATCTGACCAGTATGAAGCATACGTGTTGACAGCCAATAACCGTGTTGAAGAACTGATTGCCCAAGCACGTAAGTTTAAACCCGAAGCGGTGGTGATAGCCAATGAAGCGAAGTATTCCCGCCTGAAAGAAGCACTTGCCGACCTGCCCATCAAAGTATATGCAGGAACGGATGCGATTTGCCAGATTGTGGAAGACTCATCAATCGACATTGTATTGACGGCTATGGTAGGGTATGCCGGACTTAAACCGACGATGAACGCTATCCGTGCCCGTAAGCCCATTGCCCTTGCCAACAAAGAGACTCTTGTCGTAGCCGGTGAACTGGTCAACGAACTGGCCCGCCTTTCCGGAACACCTATCTTGCCGGTTGACTCCGAACACTCGGCCGTTTTCCAGTGTTTGGCTGGAGAACCCGATAATTCGATAGAGAAAGTAATTCTTACCGCATCCGGCGGTCCGTTTCGCAACTGCACGATGGAACAGCTTGCCACGGTTACTAAAGCTCAAGCTCTGAAACATCCCAACTGGAATATGGGAGCGAAAATCACGATTGATTCCGCTTCGATGATGAATAAAGGTTTTGAAGTGATAGAAGCCAAATGGTTGTTTGGTGTGCGCCCAGACCAGATTGAAGTGGTGGTACATCCGCAGTCCATTATCCATTCGATGGTGCAGTTTGAGGATGGCGCGGTGAAAGCACAATTGGGTATGCCGGATATGCGTTTGCCTATTCAGTATGCCTTCTCCTATCCCCAGCGTTTGAAAGCTTCATTCCCGCGGCTGGACTTCAAGCTGTGTACAAACCTGACATTCGAACAGCCGGATACGAGCCGTTTCCGCAATCTGGCATTAGCGTACGAGGCTCTGCATAAGGGTGGAAATATGCCGTGCATTGTCAATGCTGCTAATGAAGTGGTAGTAGCCGCCTTCTTGCGGGATGAGATTTCATTTCTCGGGATGAGTGATGTGATAGAAAAAGCGATGTCGCTTGTATCCTTTATAGAGAAGCCGGAGTATGAAGATTACGTGGCTACCGATGCAATGACGCGCCGGATAGCGCAGGAGTTGATCTGATTCCGCGGTATTCTCATCGTCCTTTTTCTTATCGGGATGTTTGTCTATAGAAGAAAAGAGAGTAAAAAAAGTAATGATCATATAACAGTAAAAGTAGAAAAATTAGTAGATGGAAACATTTTTGATTCGTGCCCTACAGCTTGTCATGAGCCTTTCGTTGCTTGTGATCATTCATGAAGGAGGGCATTTCCTCTTCGCCCGCCTCTTCAAGACCCGGGTGGAAAAATTTTGTTTGTTCTTCGATCCTTGGTTCACCCTGTTCAAGTTCAAACCTAAAAATAGTGAGACGGAATATGGCATCGGCTGGTTGCCGTTAGGTGGTTATGTGAAGATATCAGGCATGATCGACGAGTCGATGGATACAGAGCAAATGCAACAGCCGGTGCAGCCGTGGGAATTCCGTGCTAAGCCGGCATGGCAACGGTTGCTTATTATGGTGGGTGGTGTAGTGTTCAACTTCCTGCTGGCATTGTTCATATACTCCATGATACTTTATGCGTGGGGAGACGAATACATTCCTGTGCAGAAAGTCCCGCTGGGTATGAGCTTCAACGAAACAGCCAAGAACATCGGCTTCCGTGACGGTGATATCTTGTTGTCTGCCGACGGAGTACCTTTTGAACGCTATAACGGTGATTTGTTATCGGCCGTTGTAGACGCTCGGCAAGTAACAGTATTGCGTGACGGTAAAGAGGCATCAGTCTATATTCCGGAAGATATGATGAACCGTTTGCTGGCTGATAGCGTACGTTTTGCCTCATTCCGCTATCCGTATGTGATCGATAGTATTTGTGCCAATCGTCCTGCCGCCCTTGCCGGACTGCAACCAGGCGACAGTATCACTCAGTTGGATGGAGTGAATATCTCTTTTTCCGATTTCAAAAAGGAGATGTTGCGTCGCCAGAAAGAAAAAACAGCTTCGCATGATGTCACGCTGACTTATGTGCGTGCAGGAGTAACAGATACGGTTACTCTTACGACAGATTCACTATATGAAATTGGTGTGGCGGTGCGCACGTTGACCAGCCAGCTGCTTCCTGTAGTGAAAAAGGAGTATAGCTTCTTGGCATCCATTCCTGCCGGTGTGGCATTGGGAGTGAAGACGTTGAAAGGTTATGTCGGGCAGATGAAGTATCTTTTCTCGAAAGAAGGCGCTAAGCAGTTGGGTGGTTTTGGAACCATTGGTAGCATTTTCCCTGCTACGTGGGATTGGCACCAGTTCTGGTATATGACGGCATTCCTCTCCATTATTCTTGCTTTTATGAATATCCTGCCCATTCCTGCATTGGACGGTGGTCATGTGTTGTTCCTTATCTATGAAATTGTGACTCGCCGCAAACCGAGTGATAAGTTTATGGAATATGCACAAATGACCGGTATGATTCTCTTGTTCGGTCTGTTGCTTTGGGCAAATTTTAATGATCTCTTGCGTTTCCTGTTCTGATGTACGGACAGAGAAAAGGCGTAGAATTAGAAAATAAAAAGAAGGTGTGTCATAATGCCTGAATTGAAAGAATCACCCCTGTCACAAATAGCTGTGGCAGGGGTGATTTTCTTGAAAAAAAGGCGTTTTGACACACCTTCTTTTATCTATAAGCTATAGCTTCTTTATACAATGCCTTGTGCCATCATAGCTTTGGCTACCTTCATGAATCCGGCAATATTGGCACCTTTCACGTAGTTTACATAGCCGTCTTCTTCTGTACCATACTGTATGCAGGCTTCGTGAATGTTCCTCATGATGCTCTTCAGTTTCTCGTCTACTTCTTCAGCACTCCAACCCAATTTGATAGAGTTTTGTGTCATTTCCAGACCGGATACTGATACACCACCTGCATTGGCTGCTTTACCCGGAGCATACAGAATCTTAGCTTCTTGGAACACTTTGATAGCTTCCGGAGTAGAAGGCATGTTGGCACCTTCGGATACGGCTATCACACCGTTTGCTACCAGTTGACGGGCATGATCGCCGTTCAGTTCGTTTTGGGTTGCGGAAGGCAGAGCGATATCAGCTTTCTCGCCCCAAGGTTTAGCACCTTCTACATACTTGACGCTCGGATACTGTTCTGCATATTCGCGGATACGTCCACGGTAGAGGTTCTTCAGTTCCATGATGTAGTCCAACTTCTCGCGGTCGATACCTTCAGGATCATAAACATAACCGTCAGAGTCGGACATTGTCAAGACTTTACCACCCATTTCAATCACTTTCTCAGCAGTGTACTGGGCCACGTTACCGGAACCGGAGATAAGGCAAGTCTTGCCTTTCAGATCCATACCTTTAGTCTTCAGCATTTCCATCAAGAAGTAGATGTTACCGTAACCGGTAGCTTCGGGACGGATTAGTGAACCACCGAATTCACGGCCTTTACCGGTAAATGTTCCTGTAAATTCACGAGTCAGTTTCTTGTACATACCGAACATGAATCCGACTTCACGGCCACCTACACCTATATCACCTGCGGGTACGTCCGTCTCAGGACCAATGTGGCGCCATAATTCCAGCATGAATGACTGTACGAAACGCATTACTTCGGCATTGGATTTACCGCGCGGAGAGAAATCGGAACCACCTTTACCACCACCCATCGGCAGAGTAGTTAATGAGTTCTTGAAAGTCTGCTCGAAAGCAAGGAATTTCAGGATAGACAAATTTACAGAAGAGTGGAAACGAATACCACCTTTGTACGGACCGATGGCATTGTTGTGCTGAACACGATAGCCCATGTTAGTTTGGATATTTCCTTTATCGTCCATCCATGTTACGCGGAACTGGTATACACGATCGGGAATACAAAGGCGCTCGATCAGGTTGACTTTATCGAATTCCGGATGTTTGTTGTATTCTTCTTCAATTGTAGAAAGTACTTCTTCTACTGCCTGATGATACTCTGGTTCGTTGGGGAACCTTCTCTTTAAATCTTCTAATACCTTAGCTGCATTCATAATCTATTTTTCTTTATTGGTTATTTTCTTTGTTGGCGAAGATTGGAGGCAATGAGTTTATTGGAAACTTGCTTGTCTGCGGGTGACATTCTTTATATCTTCTCCTTTCTCCCTTTTTCGGTTGCAAAAGTACATATAAAAATGATATATGCAAACAGTTTATAAAGAAAATGCGGCATAAAATAGTAAAAATGCTATTTTATGCCGCTAAATGTGAATAAAAAGATATCGTTTACCTCTTTTTGAGAGATTTTATTACCGGAATAAAGACTAATGCTGCCGAAATGGCAAGGGTCGTGATGACAGGACCGTCAATTCGTTCGGCATTAGTCAGAACGATATAACAAAGTGCCGCCCAAAGCAGCGTGATACAAACACTTTGTGATTTTGATAATGGGCGTCTCATTTACCTGTTTTCTTTTTGTCGACAATAGCGTCGATGACGGCTACTGCGGTGATATTGACAATGTCGCGCACGGAGCTTTCGAAATCGGTGAAGTGGATAGGCTTGTTCAATCCCATCTGTATCGGGCCGATCAGTTCCATATCCGTGTTCGTGGCTTGCAACAATTTGTATGCAGCATTGGCTGAACTCAGGTTCGGGAACACGAGCGTATTGACATCTTTGCCTTTCAGTCGGGTGAAAGGATATTTGGCGTCGCGCATTTCGCGGTTCATGGCAAAGTTTACTTGCATTTCACCATCGATGGCGAGATCAGGATACTGTTGTTGCATGTACTCTACGGCTTCGTGTACGTTTACCGGACTTCCTTCGGTGTCTGCGCCGAAATTGGAATAACTCAGCATGGCTATTACCGGAGTGTGGTTGAAGAAACGTACGGTGTGTTCCGACAATTTGGCTATGTCGATTAATGTTTCTGCATTGGGATGACGGTTGATCAGCGTGTCGGCAAGGAAGTAGGTGCCTTTCTTTGAATTGAGGATGTGCATTGTACCGAAATGTTTGTATTGTGGTTGTATGCCGATCACTTCTTTGGCTACCTTGATGGTGTTGCTGTACTTCGTGTATAGTCCGGTGATGAATGCATCAGCATCACCCGTTTCCACCATCATCATACCGAAGTAGTTGCGCTCGAACATTTTGTCGTTCGCTTCTTCGTATGTGACTCCCTGGCGTGCCCGTTTTTCAGAGAGTATGCGGGCATAACGTTCGCGGCGCGAGGCTTCGTTGGGGTGGCGCAGGTTTACGATTTCAATGCCTTCCAGACTGAGGTCGAGTTCTTTGGCAAGTTTCTCGATGGTCTCATCATTGCCCAGGACGATGGGATGGCAAATGCCTTCCGCCTTGGCTTCTACGGCAGCTTTCAGCATGTTGGGATGGATGCCTTCGGCAAAGACTACACGTTGCGGATTGCGACGTGCCGTGTCATAAAGCTGACGGGTGAGTTTGCTTTCATAACCCATCAGTTCGCGGAGCTGGACGCGGTATGCATCCCAATCTTCGATGTGCTTGCGGGCTACACCGCTGTCCATTGCGGCTTTGGCTACGGCACAGGATACTTCGGTGATCAGGCGTGGGTCGACGGGTTTCGGGATGAAATATTCCGGTCCGAAACTGAAGTTGTTTACGTGGTAAGCCTCGTTCACGACATCGGGCACGGGTTGTTTGGCCAAATTGGCGATGGCGTGTACGGCGGCTATCTTCATCTCTTCATTGATGGATTTGGCTTGCGTATCAAGTGCGCCACGGAAGATGTAAGGGAAGCCGATCACATTATTTATTTGGTTCGGATAGTCGGAGCGTCCGGTTGCCATTAATACGTCGGGGCGGGCTGCCATGGCATCTTCGTAGGAGATTTCCGGTGTCGGGTTGGCAAGTGCGAAGACGATGGGCGATGAAGCCATGCTACGTACCATGTCTTGCGACAATACGTTTCCTTTGGACAATCCCAGGAAGACATCTGCGCCTTTGATGGCATCTTCGAGGGTGCGGATATCGGTACGGTCAGTGGCAAAATAACGCTTTTGTTCGTTGAGGTCGGTACGGGTCTTGCTGATGACGCCTTTACTGTCCACCATGACAATGTTTTCCAGGCGGGCGCCCAGTGATACGTACAACTTTGTACAGGATACGGCTGAAGCGCCTGCACCGTTCACTACGATTTTTACATCTTCAATCTTCTTGCCTGCCACTTGCAGTGCGTTCACAAGTCCGGCGCTGGAGATGATGGCAGTTCCGTGCTGGTCGTCGTGCATGACGGGAATATCCAGTTCTTCTTTCAGGCGGCGTTCTATCTCGAAACATTCGGGCGCTTTGATGTCTTCCAGATTGATTCCTCCAAAGGTAGGGGCAATGGCTTTGACTGCCTGGATGAACTTTTCCGGATCTTTTTCATCGATTTCGATGTCGAACACGTCGATGCCGGCATAGATTTTGAAGAGCAACCCTTTACCTTCCATGACGGGCTTTCCGCTTAATGCGCCTATATCGCCCAAGCCAAGTACTGCGGTACCGTTGGAGATAACGGCTACCAAATTGCCTTTCGCCGTATATTTGTATGCATCCTGCGGGTTCTTTTCTATCTCAAGACAGGGCTCTGCTACACCGGGGGAGTAGGCTAACGAGAGGTCCGTTTGAGTACTATAGGGTTTGGTCGGCACTACTTCTATCTTGCCTGGTTTGCCTTGTGAGTGATACAACAAGGCTGCTTCTTTGGTTATCTTAGCCATGATAGTTGATAATGATTGATTAGTTAAAGTTATAATTGGGGCGCAAAGGTAGGAATAAATGTGATAAAATGTAAGTACTTGCAAGATAAAATACTATAATTTGAAAATAATCTTGGCTCTGCTTGGTCGAATTGTTTATCCGGTAGGGGATAAATCCGAACGTACAGGCTATGAAAATCGTCTCGTGAGACGGATATTTTCATCCCACGAGACGAAAAAATCCATCCCATGGGACGAAAAAAATGATCTCACGGGACGAATTTTTTCAGCTCACGAGGTGAATTTTTCCGTTTCGTGAAGCACTGAAAATGGCTTTTATTGTCGGATTTCCATTGCCTGATCGGTTATCGGGCTCGGAATAGGGGAGGGGATGTAACAGCCCACTTGCTGGGATATGATATAAAAAAGATGGGGCTGTGTCGTAAACTTAACACAACCCCATCTCTTGGTAGCGGCCGTTCTTCAATAGAGGCGGCTTTTTTTTGTGAATGTTTATTTCGCTTCGGTTTCCGTATTTCCTTCCGATTCCGGTGCCTTGTCTATCAGCTCCAAGAACTGGTCGAGTTTGGGAGTGATGATGATTTGAGTGCGGCGGTTACGCTGCTTGCCCAGATCGGTATCGTTGTCCGTGATCGGATTATATTCTCCGCGTCCGGCAGCAGAAAGGCGCTTGGGATCAACATTGTATTGGTTCTGCAAAGCTTGTACCACAGAGGAGGCACGCAAAGCGCTCAAGTCCCAATTGTTGCGGATGTTGGGGCGGGAGATGGGTACATTGTCCGTGTTGCCTTCCACCAGCACTTCGTAGTCTTTATAATCGGTGATGATTTTGGCAATTTTGCTTAGAGTCTCGCCGGCACGTTCGCTGATTTCGTAGCTGCCGCTCTTATAGAGCATATTGTCTGCCAGTGAGATGTAGACTACACCTTTTAATACTTTCACGTCTACCTCTTTCAGCTCTTCACGGCTCAACGAACGGGTCAGGTTGTTGGTAAGCACCACATTCAGCGAATCCGATTTGCTTTTGGTCTCTACCAGTTGCTTGATGTAACGGTTGGAGGCGTTAATCTCATCTACTAATTTGGAAATGTTGATGTTGCCTTGTGAATTTTGCTGAAGGCTCTTGTCCAAAGAACCTTGCAGGGTGGCATAACTGTTGCGCAATTCTTGATTGTCTTTGCGGGCTTCGCTGAGACGTTCCTCCAGGCTCTTGGACTGCGTGCGATATTCGGCAAGTTCAATCTGTGCATCCTGATATGACTTATCAAGAGCTGCTTTTTCGTTTTTCAGTTTATCGTAATCTGTTTGAAGACTCACTAATTCTTTTTTGCTTACGCATCCCGTCAGGAACAGAGTTCCGACCAGTAAGAAAGCAGCTGCTAAATGGGTACGTCTCATAAATATTTCCTTATTAAATGTTTCATAAATAGATAACGTCAATGTATCTCAATTAGTTGAACTTCTGCAAAGATACAAAATCCTGTGCAATTATTCCTTAGCAGATAATGTTTTTTCGTTTTTTACGTTTATTCCGTTGCCTTAAGCGATTTTTTCTTTGTTGTATGCCGCCTGTGTTGGTGAGGCGGCATACAGTTTATGCATACGCAATTTATACGTTCAGTGCCTGTTCGATATCAGCGATGATGTCTTCCGCATTTTCTATGCCGACTGAGAAACGGATCAGGTCCGGACGTACACCGGCTGCCAGCAATTGTTCGTCCGAGAGCTGGCGGTGAGTATGGCTGGCTGGATGTAGTACGCATGTACGGGCATCGGCTACATGGGTGACAATGGCTGCCAGTTTCAGCGAGTCCATGAACTTGATAGCCACCTCGCGACCTCCTTTCAGGCCGAAAGTGACAACGCCGCAAGAGCCGTTCGGCATGTACTTCTGTGCCAGTTCGTAATACTTGTCGCCAGGCAGTCCGCAGTAATTGACCCATGCCACTTTCTCGTTTTGGGCGAGATATTCGGCAACGGCCTGCGCATTTTTGCAATGTTGCGGCATGCGCAGATGGAGTGTTTCGAGGCCGAGATTCAGTAAAAAGGCATTCTGCGGAGACTGGATGCTGCCCAAATCGCGCATCAACTGTGCGGTGGCTTTGGTGATGTAAGCCAGTTTGCCGAAGGCTTTCGTGTAGGTCAGTCCGTGATATGATTCATCGGGAGTACACAGACCAGGGAACTTCTCGGCATGGGCGTCCCAGTCGAAGTTACCGCTGTCTACAATGGCTCCGCCTACGCTGGTAGCATGGCCATCCATATATTTGGTTGTGGAATGCACCACGATATCGGCTCCCCATTCGAACGGGCGGCAGTTGATCGGTGTCGGGAAAGTATTGTCTACGATTAGGGGCACGCCATGGCTATGGGCTATGCGGGCGAATTTCTCGATGTCAAGCACCTCCAGTGTCGGATTGGAGATTGTTTCACCGAACAGCGCCTTGGTGTTCGGGCGGAAGGCGGCGGAGATCTCCTCTTCCGGTGCGTCGGGATTGACAAAGGTAACATCAATACCCAGTTTCTTCATGGTTACGCCGAAGAGGTTGAACGTTCCTCCGTAGATGGTGGACGAACAAACGAAATGGTCGCCTGCCTGGCAGATGTTGAAAATGGCATAGAAATTGGCAGATTGTCCGCTGGACGTCAACATGGCTGCCACACCGCCTTCGAGAGCGGCTATTTTGGCAGCAACGGCGTCATTGGTCGGATTTTGCAGGCGGGTGTAGAAGTAACCTTGGTCTTCGAGGTCGAAGAGGCGCGCCATCTGCTCACTCGTGTCATATTTGAACGTGGTACTTTGGTAGATAGGGAGCACACGGGGTTCTCCTTTTTTAGGAGTCCATCCGGCTTGTACGCAGAGTGTCTCTGGTTTGAATTGTTTGGCCATAATGCTATCTGTTTTTATAGTTTCTTATCAATTAACGCATTTATGGATGCAAAAGTAGGGAAAATAATTGTATTTTTGTCCGCAATAGTTAGAGTAATTAAGTGGGATATCTTTGAAATCTATGGTTCGTATTCTATTTTTGTCGTTTATATCTTTCTTTCTGTTTCTCACTTCTTTCCAGGCATCGGCACAGGAGGAGAAAGCCGTACCGAAGGCAGGCGAGGGCATTTCCGCTTTCTTGCAGCGCAACAAGCGGCCGGGCAAAGCCTATTATCTGGAGTTTCTGGAACTGAACAAAAAGCAGTTGCATGGAAAGAATGAATTGCGTTTGGGGGTAAAGTATCTGCTTCCGCCACTGAAATCCACGACCGAAAAGACTTCCGGTAATTCTTCTTCCCCTTCTGCCACTGCTGTGGGTCAAACCATCCGTGAACCGCTCTTCGGGAAAGGGCTGGAGCAGGTACGAGTGAGGGGCAACCGTCTGAAAGGAGCCTGTTTCTACGTTGTCAGCGGGCATGGCGGACCGGATCCGGGTGCCATAGGCAAGGTTGGGGGAGTGGAACTTCATGAAGATGAATATGCTTATGATGTAGCTTTGCGTCTTGCCCGCAACCTGATGGAAGAAGGAGCAAAGGTGTACATTATCATCCGCGATGCCAAGGACGGCATTCGCGACGCGCGCTATCTGAACAACAGTAAGCGTGAAACTTGTATGGGCGATGAGATTCCCCTGAATCAGGTGGAACGCCTTCGCCAGCGATGCATCAAAATCAACGAACTCTACCGGAAAGACCGCAAGAACTATACATATTGCCGTGCCATTTTTCTGCATGTTGATAGTCGCAGCAAGCGTCAACAAACGGACGTGTTTTTCTATCATGCTCCCAGCAGTGCCAACGGCAAACGTCTGGCCACCACAATGAAGAATACCTTCGAGACGAAGTACGACATCCATCAGCCCAATCGGGGCTTTTCGGGGACAGTAAGTCCGCGCAACCTGTATGTATTGGTCAATTCCGTTCCTCCAGGCGTTTTCGTTGAGTTGGGAAACATTCAGAATACCTTCGACCAGCGTCGTTTTGTCATTAGTTCCAATCGCCAGGCTTTGGCAAAGTGGATGATGGAAGGCTTTATAGCTGATTATAAAAAGAATAAATGACCTGATTTTATCTACAGAGATGACTGAAGACATAGAACAGAAACTGCGAGAGTGGGCTGTGACTTACCATTGTGCCGACTTTATACAGAATGATCCGGTGCAATTCCCCCATCGTTATACATCGAAGCAAGATATAGAGATCAGCGGGCTGCTGACTGCCATCATGAGTTTTGGCAACCGAAGTCAGATTCTGAAGAAGGCGGATGATTTGCATACGTACATGGGAGCATCTCCTTATCAATATGTTCTTTCCCGTCGGTGGGAAAAGGACTTTCCGGCAGGAGAGCGGAGTAGTTTCTATCGTATGCTTTCGTATGCCGATTTCCATTCTTATTTCAGGCGTTTGCATACAGCTTATTCAGAATATGATAGTTTAGAAGATGCCCTACAAGTATATCCGGGAAGACCGATAGAAAAACTTTGCAGTTTTTTGGACGTTTCATCCAAAAGTCCGCAGAAGAAGCTGAATATGTTTTTGCGTTGGATGGTGCGGCAAGGTTCGGAGGTTGATTTCGGAATTTGGAAAAGCTTCGACAGCCGTGAACTGGTTATTCCTTTGGATACGCATGTCTGCCGTGTGGCATATTTATTGGAACTGACTGAATCCGAGACTTTCTCTTTGAAGAATGCGCAACGGATAACCGCTGCATTGGCTGAGGTTTTCCCCGATGACCCATGCTTGGGAGATTTCGCTTTGTTCGGATATGGGGTGAATCATAAATAGTTTCTTTCCCGAAAGCTTTTGATATTGCCAATTAACACTTACCACAGATTACTCTGATTATTATAGCTGAAAAAACTCCCATAAAACGTTGAGGATGGGGTAATCAGGGAGAATCAGTGTAATCTGTGGTAGAAAAAGAAACTGGTTATTATAAGTTTAGTCGTCGATATCAATCACCCGCATTTTAGCATCGAATTTGATTTCCAAACGATTGGAGAGTTTAACCTCATATTCCTTTTTGTCTGATTCAATTTGTAGGATCTTTGCATCCGGATAGTTTGTCTTTACATAGTTGCGGATTGCTTCCGGAACAATTTGGGCGGGGACTTCACTTTGGCGACATTTTACTTCTTTCCATTCTCCGTTTTTATCAAATTCAACTCCTTCGCCATTGGTAAAGACCACATCGTAACTTTTGTAGAACATTCCACCTTCTTCTTTGGCCAATGCCACTTTATGACTCTTGAAATATGTATTGATAAACGTTTGTGCCTTCATCGGTAGTTGACTTACTTGGATAGGCTTATCGTTATCAGCCATCATCACCGAGTGCATGGTAAGCATGCATACTAATAGGAATACTAACTTTTTCATCTTTGTTTTTTGTTTTCTAATGATTAATTTATTCTTTATGATTGATATACGGGCAAATAATATTGCCTGTACATACGTTGCAAATATAACAAGAAATTCTGGAAAAAAGTTCTAAGTTTCTGTTAATTTCCCCCTTTTAGGAGGACAGTCATTCACATTCTCTGGTGTAAATATGAAATTGAGGGCTTTCCTCTTGTCATTGATTATCAGATGGAGTTTTTAATCCAAAGAACCGTCTTTCTTGTTGGGTTGCAAGTTTTTATCAGATGTTTTTTCGATACAAAGAACAGTCGGAGAGTATTGGGTATCAAAATTTCGGTTAGACTTGGAAGAATCGGATTTCCCTTTTATTCCGACTTCTTTGAATTCATGTAGCCTTCTGATTGTTCCGTCATTGACCCCTAATCGGTCGCGTAGGAAGTCTTCTTCAATCCGCTTTTCTTTGTATTTTCCGTTTTTCGGCTTGTCATCATTTGATACCGTAACAATACTGATATTAAGTTGTTTAGTGGCATTTCTTCCATTTCTCAAGGTTATTCCAAGGATTTGTAGTATTTTTGTTTTCCGTGAAAATAGTGGTAATTGGGTTCTTCGTCACTTTTGGGGCAGGGCAAATACGTTTTATTTATATCAAATTCACGTTAAATACAAGATTTACATGAAAAAAGTAGTATTATATATTGCCGTTAGTCTGGATGGATATATTGCTGACAGTCAGGGATTGGTAGAGTGGATTAAAGGACATGATGATACTATAGAGTTGGAAGATACTTTCACTCCTTTCTTTAGTAATATAGATACGGTTATCATGGGAAGAAAAAACATTTAACCAAATTGTTACCAAACTTTCGCCTGACCAGTGGCCTTATACCGGAGCAACTACTTATGTCTTAACTCACCATAGTGAAGTAGATGCTATAGAGAATGTCCGTTTTAAAAATATGGATGCTTGCCAACTTGTAGAAGAGTTGAAGCAGGAGGCAGGGGGCAACATTTGGATTTGCGGAGGAGCAGAGGTTGTCAGGCAACTTATTGAGAAGAATATGAACTATAATAAGAAAATTGAATACGGTTAACGATAATTAGCATAAT
>NZ_CAJUHF010000004.1 GCF_910585845.1 uncultured Bacteroides sp.
CGGAATGTAGCGCAGTTGGTAGCGCACTACGTTCGGGACGTAGGGGTCGGGCGTTCGAGTCGCCTCATTCCGACGATAAAGCGACAAACGAGTAAAATCGATTGTCGCTTTTTCTTTTCCACCTTCGCAAACCGCCGATCCGGAATTAGATTGCAAAGAATCTTCTTCCGGAAACCGGCTCTCCCTACCGTTGTAACGTAATTCCCATCACCCCTATCACCACATCATTGGAGAGAGTTTCAAGAACAAGATGCGAAAGTTTCTTACCGGAATTTAAAGGCATCTCAAGCAATACGGCAGCACCACCATCCAACTCACGGGACGCACCGGGAAAGCCCAACTCCTCACCCAAATTATTGCTGACCTCACCAGTCTTCAGGCGCAGACGATAGAGCGCCGGAGCATTGCGATTGAAAGCCAAGCCGTCTTCAAAGAAAATATGCTCGATAGGAGGCCAGTTGTCCGGATTGCGCAATGGCATGACGTCGCAAGTACCGTCTTTATAGTACACTCGAACAAGTCCGTTATCAATGTGGCATTGCATGTGATTGGTGCTGCCTGCCATCAGCAGATAAGCAGCGGACGCTTTTCCCTTGAGAGGAACAGTCAAACTGTCGGGATAGTTATCCCACAAAGAGGTGAAAGCTATATTACGCCCCTCGGCAGGCGTCCGGAAAGATACTCCCAATTTTGTCTCCAACACACCATTCCGGACGGAAGAGCGCAAGCCGGCATCATCGATTTCTATCGTATGCAAGGGATGACACCATTCGCCTATACCCTGTTTAGGCAGTTGCAGAGTGGTATAAGGAGAGCGAGGCGAAAGATATTCATTGCGGAAAATATCCGTTACCAGAGAGTTGAACTGTGTGTCCATCACCACCATCTCACATTTAGCGGGATTGACGTGAGCAAAGGCTGCGTGCTGCACGAGATTGTCTTTCTGTTTTGTCTGCGTTTTTTCTACGGGATGCCACCACTTCATCTCATCCTGTTGCATGAAAACAAAACCAACCGGAGCTTCTACAGACAGGGTATCTCCCTGAGAGGACACCGGTTCTCGAAGTTCTTCCCCACCCCATTCGATCTCAATATTCATTTCTTCGCCCACTAAGGCAGGTACGACAACGGAAAGTACCGGACGACCGACCGAGTTCTCTACCAACGTCCAAGAAGCAGGAATCCCGTTGACTGTCAGCTTTGCCACCCGCGAACGTTGCGCAGGGAAACGTAGCTCCAGCATGCGGACAGCCGACAAGCGATGGGAGACAGTAAATGAGGTTTTCAGGTCCTTACCCTTCATTCCCAATGCCTCCTTTCTGAAATCAAAATCAATGTCCGGCGTATGCAAGGAGGCATACTGCCAAGCTGACGGCAGACCGGGGCGCACCAGCAGACGGTGGTTCATGGCATCGGGAAGAATGCCGTAGAGCCCTTGTATCAAAACGCGGGAAGCTACGCCGATAGGATCGCCAAAGTCGCGGTAACATTCGCCACGGGCAGCATCATAGAAGCTGATCTGACCGAAATTGCCCGGACTCTCCCCCAGATACATGCCGTCCAGCACGGAACTTTTCAGCAACTTAAAGCCTGCATCGGCCCGACCTGCCTGAAAGTAGGAAAGGGCGGTATGCATCACTTCTGCAAAAGCGACATTGTTGATACTCCAAGAATAGGGCAACCAGTTGGTAGTGGATATAATGGCATAACCTTCGTCCTCCAGCCCCTCTGCACGGACAGGGATATGGGGAATCTCATGATCCACATAGCAGGTGGCAAGATAAGCTTGGAAAGGATCGGCTATATCACTATCGAGGGCATGGTATATGGTCCATACACCTGGACTGGCATGCAGGCGTTTATGTCCCATGAAATCCTGATATTCAGCCCAATGTCCACGCTCAGGCATCCAGAGGCGGGAGTTCAGGGCTTTTAAGATCTTCTCCGCCTCGACACGGTAAGGCGAAGCATCCTCTCCTATTTTTTCGGCAATCATGGCCGCAAGTCGGTTGGCGCGGTAGTTATAGGCAGAAGAATGGGTAACGGCACCGCTATTATAATAGAGGGCATCGCTTGCCCAAATGCAGGCGTATGCATCGTAAAGCCCGTCATTGTCCGGATCGTAGTTGAGCTTTTCCCAAGCGAGATGGCGGGTAAGGAGGGGCCACATGCTGCGGGCGTAATCCAGATCACCCGTCCAGTTGAGATGCCACAACAGTTCGTCGATATAGCAAAGATTCATATCGTAGTGGTGCATCTGATCATTGCGGCGGGGGTTACGGCAGATATATCCATTGCTGTACTGCGGGGTTCCCCACTGCTTCACAGAGCGTGCCAAGGCGAGGGCTGTGTCTTGAGCAGGATGGGGAATGGTGTTCGGCACGTCAATGACCTGACTGGCTGCATAGGCATCAAAATGCGTACGTACACGGTCGTGCCAACCAAGGGCATCGCCGGTATATGCCGCACGCCAGCCACTGAGGGGCATACGCCAACCGATAGCGCCGTGCAGCCAGACTTCACCATCCCAAATGCCATCGGCTGCCACAGCAAGGGCACCGCCAAGGGTATTGAAGAATGGATCGGGAGTAGTAATCCGGATGCGTGAGGCAAGTTCGGCACGGGCTTGTTCCGCTTTTTCGTAAAGAGCCGTCCCCTCTTCCTGCTGGGGAAGGGACAAAGAGTAGTCACGCACAAGGATATATTGGGGTGTATCGAGCGGCACATCCAAAGTCTGTACATGTTGGGGATGTTCGGGTGCATCGAAGCATCCCGGAGGATCGGCGCCCATATCTCCATTACGGTTTAATTTCGGCAGACGGATCTCGCTTAGCAAAGAGCGGAGTAGTGTGCCTTGAGGCAGATGGACAGGTGTAAATTTCCAGATGGCGGCATCTTCATCGGGAAGAGCCAGAACGGAGAACCGTAACTCCACGCCTGTTCCCCAGTCGGGATGTGTTAACCGATAGGAACGACGACCGGAAGTATAACGAGCCTCACACCATGATATCTCTTCCAATGGCTGAAACGAGCCGTCGGGCAGAAGCAGACAGAAACGGATGTTCTTGCTATTACTTTTGTCGTATACCGCAAAGAGCGGGCGGTCACTTGTCTCGACACGAAAAGCTGTATGACTACCATACAGGGCACGGGTATAGCGGTTCTCACCGTTCACACAGACAAAATCGTCACCATCGGGACGATATTGGAGCCTGCGGGCAGTGCCACGCTTATGATCGTTGAAGGAGGCAGATTCGATACGGTCACCTGCCCCCTGAGGCTTATTGCCGATAGCGTATTGTGCACGAACCGGAGTTGACAACAGAACAAACAGGATATAAAGAATATAGTTTCTCATGATATCTTTAATATATAAGATGAATGCCTTTAAGGTATAATATAAACACCTTTGAGGTATAAAAAGAATACCCCAAAGGCACAAAAAGAATGCCTTTAAGGAATAAGATGAATAAGATATAAAGAGGGTACGAAACGCTGCATGAGATACCTGCTTAAGGCATGGGCTTCAGCCCTTCCCAACGAACATCCCACGTACCATCTTTCGGGAATCCCGGATTCTTCACTTGGCAACCATCCCAACCGGCACACATCAACGCCACGGCAGTCAGCAAACCACCGTTACCGGGCAGGTAAACACGCAGACGACCATCCTGATAATTATGTCCGTTCGGCAGGTAAGTATTCGTGCGTTTGTCCATCAGCAAGGCTCCCACCGCCTTTTCCGGTTCGCCCAATCGGGTGGCATTCATGGCAGTCATCGGATAATCCCAGCCCCAGGTTTTCCCCCAGTTCCAGTTGTCCCATACCCAGTCGAGGGTGTTCTTCATGTAATCGCTGCGGATAAGTTTGTTCATCGGCAAGATACCTACTGCTCCCAGCACAGCCATGTGGTCGCTGGTGAAACGGATATCCTTATAGGTATCGACGGCATCTTCGGAAGCGAGATAAAGACAGTCTTCGTTGTAGGCAAGCGGAGAGAGTTTGTCGATCAGTTCGTCCCACTCCAGATTGCGTTTCTCGCCGGCACGCTCACGCCACAGTTGCGCTGTCTGCATGGCATAATGCCAATAGGAAAGCTCGAAGGGCGGATTAACGGTAGTGGCTGCACGCAGTGTCTCCTGTGCCGGAATGACGCCTTTCAGCAGGAAACGCCCGTGCAAGTCATCGTATGTGGCAAAGGCATACATGAACTCGGCAGTTGCCTGCACCAGGCGGTTGTATTTCCGGATGGTTTCTTCGGAGGGGTGGGCACGGTAGACAAGCTCTGCCAGATAAATCAGGTGCGGCTGTTGCCAGATGAGGAAAGAGCCTACGTTCGAGGGAGCTTCCACACCGCTGGGGTCGGTCATCTTCATCCAGCGCACGCCAGGGAAGCCTTGGCGACGGGCAATCTCGCGGGCCACCGGCTCAACGGTCTCATACCAACCCAACGTATGGTCCAGCAGATCTTCATGCCCCCAAAGTGCCAACCAAGACTGATGCCACCAGATCATCTCCAGATGGAACTTACCGAACCAAGAGTTGTAAGTCAGGCCGGTTTCCTGCGGGGGTACACTCCCAGCCGACTGAATGGCAAGTAGGTATTGACTCAGCACTATGCGGCGTTCCAGCTCTTGGGCACGAGGGTCGGTGCAATGGGAGAAATCGACAGCTGCGCCGTTCTTCCAGAACGCGGTCCAGTGGGAAGCGCTGGCTTCGGTTGTCTCAGCGAAAGTGGGTAATGCCTCAACGTGGGTATAGAGAGGAGGTTCGCTTTCAAAAACAGTTCCTGCAAAGTTGGGCGTGAAGAGGCAGGAGAATGTCAGGGTATCTTCGCCGGGGGTCAGCACAAAGTAATTCTTCGCCTTTTCTATCAGGTGCGCCTTGCCTTCCCAACGGAGGGTTACGTAATAGACTGTTTCATCAAGCACACGTTTCAGCACAGCACTTTGAGCATCGGAACAAACGATAGTTGTAGAGTGTAGGTCGTTAGCTTCCCAGTTACAAGCATCGTCGGCATGGGCGCCTGTGGGATAGGGAAAACGCAGATTGACTCCACTGCGTGCGGAGTTGGTAACGCGTGCAGAGATCATGTCTTTTACGAGATGGCAGACAGTCTGCACATCGTAAGCATTGCCATGCAGGGTAAAATGGCTGGTGATTTCACCCGTCCACAGATCCAATGTTTGCCGGATATCTGCCATATCGGAGGGTGTAACGCCTTCGCCCAGTTCCAGACCAATAATGCCCAAATGCAGACGATGTGGGTTCACGCGAAACCAATCGGCAGCTTCGTTCTGCCGACCAGGTTCCTTGAACTGACAGGCATAGAGTTCCTCGTGTCCACGACCGAAATCGAATGCTTTCAACGTTTCCTCGTGCTTAAGGTTCTTCGGGTTAGAAAAGCTGTGCCAACCCCATTGGCTTTGCGTGCCCAGAGGAACGCCTCGGCTACAGTTTCCAGGGAAGGTCTGCAAACCGGTAGCGTCTACTGTAAATGCAAATTCACCATTACCGACACTGAGTGTAGACAGGGAATCGAACTCGGTTACGTGGGGATTATTACGGGTGACCAATGCTTCGCGGTCTATGGGGGCAGCGCGTTCTGCATTACATGATATGAACAGCAGAACTGCAAAAAGAGTAGATAATAATGCTTTCATGTTTCCTTTTAATGTTTTAAAGTGAATCTTCCTCCTCAACATTGGTTTCGCGTCCAAAAGAGCGGTACTCCAACGGGGTGAAACCCGTACGCTTCTTAAAGAGGGAGAAGAAATGTTCCGTTGACTTGTAGTCGAGCATGAAGGAAATCTCTTTGACGGATTGGGAAGTGCCGACCAGCAACTGCTTTGCCTTGCGCAGCTTGAGTTCCTGGAAATACTTAGCGGGCGCATACCCTGTATAGTCTTTGAATACCTTGCGAAACCATGAATAGCTGATGTTCAGTTTCATGGCAAGTTCTTCGGGATCGACATCTTTGAATACGTTTTCGTTCATTATGATTTTCGCCTGTTCGATCTTCTGGTCCACATCCCCCATCTCGAAGATCTTGTTCTTGGAGATGGAGAGGATCATCCCAATCATGTGCAGCACGATACCGGCGAGGTATTGCTGGGAAGATATCTTGTCTGCCTCTGCAATGTCCAGCGCACGCGAGAAAAGGGAAACCAGTTCTTCGTTCAATCCTACCTCCAAGATCTGATTATTTTTGGAAAAGAAGCCGCCACGTACCATGTCATCCACTACAGGGCCTTCGAAACCGATGTAATATTCATTCCATCCAGTCTGTTGATAGGGGTGGTACGTATGCCATTGCCCTGGGAAAAGCACCATAAGACGCCCTTTACAGACTTGTTTTTCAGGGGTAGTCTCGGAAGTGAACAGTCCGCGCCCTTTGGTGATGTAGACCAACTGATATTCACGCAGAATACGTCCTTTCTGCGCATTGAAGAAGTAACCGGAAGGATGTTCCCGCAGGGGATAAGGAGAATTGGGCTGGATAGCCTGAAAACCGACTGAATTTACCCACAGACCGAACTTACGGTCCATATCATTCACAATCAGATACTTGAATTCAATTCCCAAATCATTATAGTTTTTAGACATAATACGTGTTTTGCATAATTAGGTATGGGCAAAAATAGGTATTATTTGCGAATAAAAAAAGGGGAGGAAGAGAAAGGAAGGGATATTTATTGAAGGAGTTATCGGAAGTTATCGGCCGATACTCAGTTTTACAGAAGTTAGACTATGGACTTTAACTCCTAACGGAGCGAAGTGATAGCTCCTGTTAACTCCCGGCAACTCCTTCCTATAAAAAACAACTCCCGAATAACTCCTTCAATAAATAAAAATCATTTCGGCAAGTTGAATGCCCGCGTCATCTCCTGCATCTGTTCTGTGGTCATGCCATCGGGTTCGAAGCCCATGTTCTTGGCGGCAATGTAGATCAGGGCGGACTTGTTCAGCACGTCAACCTGGTCGAAGGCGGACATGATGTCGACGTCAACGGCGAAGACGCCGTGTTTCTCCCACATGGCTACATCGTAGTCCTCCAGTTGCTTGATGGTGGCTTCAGCCAGTTCCACGGAGCTGGGCAGTTCGTAGGGGATGATGCCGAGGCCGCGCGGGCAGAAGGCTTTCGTTTCGGGAATCATGCTCCAGAGCAGGTTGGTGGCAACGTCTTTCTCGAGGAACTTCTTGCAGTGAGTCATGGCTATCAGTTCGATAGGATGGGTGTGCAGGGAAGCTTTATAGGGAGAACCTTTCTCAATGAGGCGATTGTGCACGCAGAGGTGTGCAGGCAGTTCGGAGGTGGGATTGACCGGTTGGTCGGCAATGATGACGTATGTAGCGCAGTCATCCAAGATACGGATAATGGAACCGTGCTCCATCGGCCAGCGGGAGAGGTCGCGCATGCGTTTGTTAGTGCCTTTGCAGTAGAAGTAGCAACCTTTCAGATGGGGAAGCGTGGTTCCAATTTGCTTTACTTCGCTGATGGCAGGCAATGCTTTGATTTCATCGTCTACGAATTCGGTGATGTTCAGGGTAATGTTTCCGCCATTGCGCTCGGCCCACCCTTTTTGCCAGAGGTATCCAGCAACTTCGGCCGCCTGATTGACTGCATAAGCCAATGCAGGGCGATTGTCAAGTATTGATTTCATATCTATAAATAAATGGTTCAAGTTCCGGAAGCAAAACTTTGACTACAACACATATCTCCCACAACCGAAACTTAAGTAAATAATTTAATGCCTAAATATCCAGTTCCTACATGCTATTTGTATCATGCCTGCGCCATAGCCACCACGATGATGGAAGATATCAGTACGACAAGGCCAAGGATAAGTACAGTGATGGTCTTACTACCCACCCCTTTCCACTCTTTCAGGAGGATGCCCCAAACGTTGCTGAAGGTAACATTCAGCGACATCAGGATGCTCCAAGAGAAGGCGTACAGCACGGGACTGTCAGTCAGAAAGCTCTTGCCCATCTCGAGGCCGAAGAACTGTGAGTACCACAGTACACCAGCAAGGGCACAGAACAGAAGATTATTCATCAGCACGGGAGCTTTCACGGAGAAGTACTCCCCTCCGGTCTTGTTCTTCAAGTTCTGCTGGATACAGTAGACCGCATTGGTACAGAAACCACCAAGGGTCACAAGAAGTATCACAGGCAATCCTGCATAGAGCGCTTCAACACCGCCATCGAGTGCAGCCTGCTTGATGGGCGTTCCCGCATCTAATCCAAGAGCAAAGCATGCGCTCATTACGCCTGCCAACAGGGCCACGAGCAGGCCTTTCGTCAGGGCGAAGTCCTTGACTGCTGCACGTTTTTCTTCTTCGGTCATGTTCTTGGAACGGAGGCTGCCGGCATATCCGATAATGGCGATACCTACCAGCGTGATACATACGCCGACAAGCAACATCAGCCCTTCGCCATGCAGGAGATCCTTGCCGGCAAACAGTGCCGGAAAGAGCGTTCCAAATCCGGCGCACGTGCCGAGAGCGATACTTTGTCCGAGCGCCACGCCCAAGTAACGCATACTCAAGCCGAACGTCAATCCACCCACGCCCCACAAAACGCCATAGACCACAGCTGGAAGGGCACCTCCAGCACTCCAAAGTTCCAATAAGGAGCTACCTGCCGGAATAGCAAGCAATGCCCCCAGCAACGGAAAGATGAGCCAAGCAAAGATACCTTGCACCAGCCAGAAACTTTCCCACGACCAGCCTTCTATTTTTTTTATCGGCACATACGAGCTGCTCTGCCCGAAACTACCGATAGCTATAATCAAAAGTCCTATCAGTGTATTCATAAATTCCACCTTTCTTGCGTCATTCGCAAACAAATTTCATCACATTTGTAGCAAACTAAGGATAAGGCGAAGTCCATATGCCGTAATCCTCTCGAAGAGGAACGGATGTTATAGTGTCAGGACATCTTGATGTCTCAGGTCAAGACACCTTGATGTCCTAAACTGCTACATTAGGCATGTAGCTTTCAACATTATCCTTGACCGTTACAAATGTGCGCTATTTTCAGCGCTTCGATGTAACGTCCACTTCGTATTTTTGAATTTCGGCAATAAAATCTTCGCCCACAGGTACATTGTTCTTCAGACAGAACATATCCCATACAGCGTTCCACGGCAGTGTCTTCGCCTCTTCGAGCAGGGCGAGGCGTTCGAATAACTGGTCGTTTGCCTCGTAGCGGCGCAACGTCTCCAGCGGTTCGAGCAGTGCCTGAAGCACGCACTTCTGCGTGGCGCGGCTACCGATGACGTAGGCACCGATGCGGTTGATGCTAGCGTCGAAGTAGTCCAGACCAATATGCACGCGATCGAGGGCGTTGCAACGTACGATCTCCTTGCAGAGATCCATCGTTTCGTCGTTCATGATCGTCACGTGATCGGAGTCCCAACGTATCGGACGGCTCACGTGCAGCATGATTTCGGGGATGAACAGCAGCAGTGAAGAGAGTTTGTCGGCAACGCTTTCTGTGGGGTGGAAGTGTCCGGTGTCGAGCGTAACAATCTTGTTGCGGCTCACGCCATAACCGATGTAAAAGTCGTTGGAGCCTACGGTGTAGCTTTCCAGACCGATACCGAAGACCTTAGATTCAACACAATCCTTCATGTTCTTATATTCCGTCTCGAAGATGCGGTCGAGCGAGTCCTTCAGCAGTTCGCGATAGAGCATGCGGTTGACGGTGATGTCCTTGCTACCGTCGTGTACCCACAAGTTCATGATACACGGATCCCCCTGACGGCGTCCCATCTCCTCGGCGATGGCACGGCAACGCTTCGTATGTTCCACCCAAAAGTCGCGTATTCCCTTGTCGGGATTAGCCAGCGAGAGGCTTCCGCTCTTCGGATGAGAGAAGGATGTGGAGTTGAAGTCGAGCTTCATGCTGTGCTCGGCAGCCCACTGTATCCAGCTCTCAAAATGTGCCGGTTCTACCTGATCTCTGTCCACGAACTTACCGCCAAAGTCACCGTAGATTTCGTGCAGATTCAGTCGGTGGGTGCCGGGAATATAACTTGCAGCTTTCAGGATGTCCTGACGCAGTTCTTCCATATTGCGAGCCTTGCCGGGGTAGTTTCCCGTAGCCTGTATACCGCCCGTCAGCGAACCTTGCGCCTCAAAGCCAGCCACATCGTCTGCCTGCCAGCAGTGCAGGGAGAGGGAAATCTTTTGCAAAGCATCCATTGCTTTTTCTACATCTACGCCGATGGCAGCGTAACGTTCTTTTGCCACTTCATAGGCTTTCAGAATCAATTCTTCTTTCATGATGGTATTAGTTTTATTATTAATAAAATATATGATTTTTTCAGTTATATACTTGCTTAAGAAGCTATGCTTTTTAGGACGAGTTATCTCCCCAATAATCATGCCAACTGCTGGAACTTGCCGTAAGCCGCTTCCCACACTTCGACGTCAGCAGGTGCAAACGTCTTCAGCGGAATAGAGCGATTGATGAGCTGGCGCATCGAAGCCACGTCACTTGCCGTGCCTGCCGCCAAAGCCTGTATCATGACATTGCCGATGGCAGTCGCCTCCGACGGTCCAGTAACCACGGGTATACCCAAGGCGTTTGCCGTCCACTGGTTTAACAGTTCATTACGGCTCCCCCCCCCGATGACGTGCAGCACTTCCACCGGACGCGGCGAAAGCTCACGCAGGTCGTCTAATACCTGACGGTAGCGTAATGCCAGACTCTCGAAAATGCAGCGTACCACCTGTCCGCGAGTCTCCGGCACGGGTTGGCGATGGTCAGCACAATATGTACGGATCGCCTGCTCCATATTCATCGGATTGGCAAACAGAGCATCATCCGGATTGATCAGACTGCGAAACGGTTCACAAGCCTCAGCTTCGGCAATCAACTTGGCATAGGAAACTTCCTCCCAGTCGCAACGACAACGCTCCAGCAACCACATGCCGCAGATGTTCTTCAGCAGACGGATAGTCCCATCCACTCCGCCTTCGTTCGTGAAATTCAAGGCTTCGGTCTTCTCATTGATAACTGGTGCGTCCGTCTCTACACCTAGCAACGACCATGTGCCGCTACTCAGGTAAGCGAAGTTACGACTCAAGGCAGGCACAGCCGCCACAGCCGACGCAGTGTCATGTCCGGCAACGGCAATCACAGGGATAGCCCCCAATCCGGTAATCGTCTGCACTTCCTTCGTGAGTACGCCCACCGTCTCACCTGGATAGACAAAACGTCCGAAATGTTCTTCCGTCAGCCCCAGTGCCTCAAGCAAGGCAGGCTCCAAACGGCGCGTACCGGCATTCACCAGTTGTGCGGTGGTAGCGATAGTATACTCCGTCACCATCTCTCCCGTCAGCAGATAGCTGAGCGCATCGGGCATAAAGAGCAACTTGTCGGCAGCAGCTAAGGCGCTATCGTTATTGCGGCGCAGAGTGTCCAGTTGGTAGAGCGAGTTGAAATTCATAATCTGAATACCCGTCCACTCGTAGACTTGCTTGCGAGGCACTCTGGCAAAGAAAGCCTCAGGTGCGCCCGTAGTATGGGCATCGCGATAAGAATAGGGCTGGCGAAGCAATGCGCCGTCTTTACCGACGCAGACAAAATCTACTCCCCAGGTATCGATACCGATGGAAGTGATCTGCACGTCTTCCATATCAGCTGCTAGTTTCAACCCCTCCAAGATATGGCGGTATAGTTCGTAAATATCCCAGTAGCAGTGTCCCCCAGCCTTAATCAGGTGATTCGGAAAGCGGTTGACCTCCTGCAATTCCAATCCTTGCGGAGTAAAGGTTCCTAAAATAGTACGACCGCTTGTAGCACCCAAGTCGACCGCGAAAAAACAATGTTTCATGATAATATATAGATTTTTAGATAGGGCAAATGTAGGAGATTCTCCCCTCATTGCCCTTATCGGTTTTGACTGAAAGAATACAGTTTCTGATAATTTAAAGTTTTTTGAGTTTGTGAGTTGATTAGTATGTGAAGTCGTGAGTTTTCCCCACAATTCATCTACTTACAAGTTCAAAAACTTACGAACTCAAAAAAATTCCATCGGCATCAGGCGTACCGGTCCGAGCAATCCGCTTGGCATCGGTTCCCATTTTCCATAGTTGTCCCTCTGATAATGGATATTCACGATGTTCGCATCCTTATAGATACGCCAATTAACGTTTCGGCGATCCATGTCGGAGATACGGTTGGCCGGCAGATTGGTCACTTCCACTTCGAGCGTGTTCACCCCTGCGCGGAGATATTTGCCTGCCAAGCAACGGTAGGGTACGGCAATCAGAGTAGCCACCTCCTGCCCATTGATGCGGATGCGTGCACTTTCGCGGACATCACCCAAATCAAGCATCCACTCGGCAGCTGCACCGGGATTCTTCACTGTGAACGTGATTGTGTAGCAAGCCGTAGCCATCGTATTCTTTGCGCCTTTGGCAGCAAGTTCCGTCCAGGAGCCCAACGCCACACTGTCCGGTGCAGACTCCACTGCCGGAACTGCCTCAACAAAGCGGAAGCCCCAATGTCCGTCCAGCAACAGGCTCTTCACCTCCTCCGGTGCGACCGCACGCTTGTTCTTCACCGTGCGCGGCTTGGCAGGGGCGGATTTCACTTCCGACATCTGCCGCCAATATCCATATTCAGGTGCAGACACGTCGCTACTATCGAACGTCTTCAGTATGACCGATTCACCGGAAGCCAATTGCATGAACACCTCTGTCCTACCCTCGTTCTGTCGCACACGCGCCTTACCCGACGTTCCGTCCATCGGATTGTAGAGCATCGCCGAACGCGCCTGCACAGCCAAGGGAATCCACCCCTTGGTATCTTCTGCCTTCAGGGCGGAGATAAAGTAGTGGTGTCCTTCGGGATGCGAGCGGCGTATGCTTCTCAGCCCGAAAGTCGTCTTCATTGCTTCGGGAACGGCGGCAGTAGCTTTCAGCGTAGCGGCATAGTCCGTCCCGAACAGGACGTGACCTTTCCCCTCACGCTGCCTGAGCTGTTCAAGCGTCTTGTTGAACTCCACACGGCGGGCAGACAACTCACCGAATCCCGGCACATCCTCCGGATATTGCTCTAAGAAAACCACCGTAGCTCCTTCGTCAGCCAACCGGAGCAGTTTCTCCAGCACATCTGCAGGCATCAGGCGGGCACCGGGCACCACCAACGCTTTGTAGGCGACACCACCCGGCGTCAGCAGTTTGCCATCCCGGCAGACGGTGTTGCGGATGAAGTTATCTGAAATGTAATCCATGTCATAGCCTGCGTCATAGATGCGGTGCACCGCCTTGATGAAGCGCGGCGCACGCTCTGCCATCTTATGAATATCGAACAGCATCAGGCGCCCCTCCTGCTCGTTCCACATGTCGTACACGGGCAAGTAAACCAGGAAGTCGTTGTCCGGTTGCCCCATCTGCAAGAAACTCTGGCAACGGGTAATATAATTGAAGAAAGCCGGAACATCCCTCCATATGTTGTTCGTGGGGCTCATGTCGATGGAGGCATAGAATTTCCATCCCGGCCATGCCGCCTCGGCGGGCGAGTACGTAGTGCCGTGGAAATAGGAATGGTTCACACCGGAGATGAACATCAGGTCCATATCGGGCTTGCACTGCGAAAGCGAAGTACGGAAGTGCTCGGTCAGCCAGGTGAACGTTTCCGAAGTGGTGAAAGGCTTTCCGGAGATGTGTGCAGCCGAAGAGGCATACTTCAACATGGAAAGGTCGGAATCGTTGGGACGTGTCAGGGAATCGCGGCGCAGCCCGCGGATGCCGAAGTCCGACAATCCGAAGCCCTCACATTCCGGCACGTCGACCGTGGCATACAGGTCTATCAGGTTACCAGGCGAGCCATGCGCCTGATTGCGAGTGCGCGAACCATGCTTGTGTGCCCAATCTGTCCATTGGCGGGTAAAGTTCTCCTGAAGTAGTTCACCCAAGGTCTCCCGATAGTCGGAAACGATACGACGGGTGACCTCCGTACGCTCTTCGGAGAGGAATTCGGGAAGATAGTTCTCCAAGTGATATCCACGCCGGCGGGCAAACTCTTCAAACAGTTCGTCCGTCCAGTCGGCGCCATACACCTCGTAGGAGTCATTGAAGAAGTTGTGAGGATAGGCAGTAGACACCCCAGCAGAAGTACCGGAAGTCCCCACAGAAGCAGCGGAAGCGCCATCGGAATGCTGTCCGGCAAAGGCACGTTCAAAGCGTCCCAGATAGTTGGAGACGGCTTTCGCCGAGAAGTGGTTCATCACATATCCTGCTCCGCCGGGAGCGGCACGCTTCACTTTCTGGAGTGTCTTGCCCATGAAAGCGGCAATCAGGCGCCACTCCCCTTTCGAGGCTTTCCAGTTCAGCTTGCCCTCGCTGACTTTGTCGGTCAGGTCGTAACAGATCCTTGACTCCGGAGCAACGGCATCAGCGGAAAGCTTGAAAGCCATCAGACGGACAAGTTTGGCATACGGACGTTGCTTTTCGTCCGTCACTTCTATCTTGCTCTTCAGGCGTTCGCCACCTTTCAATGTATATTCCTCCACCAGCAGGCGGCAAGCGGCGTCTTCGATGGAAACCTCCGGTCCGCCGAAGGGCCATCCCGTGCCCGTATTCATATCCACTTGCATTCCCAAGCGTACCGCCTCGCTCTCGGTGTGTCGGAGCATCTGCATCCACTTCGGGGTGAGGAAGTCGATGTCGTTCGCATCATTTCCCTGCACGCCATAGACAGGAGTAATCTCCAGCGTTCCCATTCCCGCTTTGGAATAATCCTCCAGGTTACGCGTCAGGTTGGCGGCATCCACCGCACTACCCATCCACCACCAGCGGGCGGCAGGCTTTGCTTCAGTAGTCACCTCTGGCCACGCAATGTCTTGCGCGGAAAGAGACAGGGTTCCCAAAGAGGCAACGAATATCGTCCATAAACTCTTTTTCATCATAAATATATAAAACTATAAGTTAAAATTCCATTTGATATACGCCATGTTGTTCTACAACCCCAGTTCGAGGCATCCCATGATGAACGGTCCGGTAGCCTTTGCATCGTTCTCACGTATCTTCTCACCTATATAATATTCGAAACTACCGTCACGATAAGGGTTTCCACCTAAACCACCCACTTGGCAGCAACGAGTCAATGTCAGCATGCCGTCCTGGCGTTCTATCATCAATCTGCTCTTCAATCCATTGAAAGCCTTCACGGCTACGTCACGATATGCCTTGTCCAAATACCCTTTGTTCACGGCTTTGGCATAGGCATTCATGAACTGTGCCGTCACAGAGGCCTCGGGAAAGTTACCCTTCCGCTGTGGTTGGTCGAGCACCTGATACCACAGACCGTTCTTATCCTGATACTTCGGCAGCACATCCGCCAGTTCCCGTATCCAACCCACGATCCGGGCATGCCCTTCGTGGTTCTCCGGTATGAAATCCAGCACATCCACCATGGCCATAAACCACCATCCGATGCTGCGCCCCCAGAAGTTAGGCGAATGCCCTGTCTCAGGATTTGCCCATCGCTGGCTCTTGCTCTCGTCCCAAGCATGATGATAAAGCCCGGTGACAGCGTCATACGTATGTTTCCGGCAAAGCGTAAATTGCCTTACCGCCTCATCAATCCATTCGGGTTTACCGAACTCCGCCCCATAATGCGCCATGAAGGGCGAAGCCATGTACAGCCCGTCCAGCCATATCTGATGCTGATAGATCAGTTTATGCCAATAAACACCTTCCAGTGTGCGGGGATGGTTCTGCAACTGCCTGATGAGTGTATCCATTGCCACTTTGTACTTCTCCTTGCCCGTCTCACGGTATAAGTCGAACAAGACCTTGCCAGAGTTGATGTAATCGAGGTTATAAGTCTCCATCTGATACAGGTGGATCTCCCCTTTATCGCTGATCAGCGAATCTGCCCATTGCTCCACATAGTCGAAATAACGGCGCTCGCCAGTCTTCTTCCACATCTCCAGCATCGCACAACAACCCACGCCCTGCGCATAACCAAAGAACAGGCGCTTGCCGTGATCCAGCTGATAGGCCTTCGGGAAGCGGAACATCTCCGAATCGGCAAACCGGCGGGCATACGTATCTGGTGCCCAGTCGTCCGTGCGGAAGGGGGAGGCAGGAAACCCCGCCCGATTATAAAGATTCACCCGGAAGAAGTTACAATAAGCATAACGCACAGCCACGGGTTCGGCAACCTGTGGAGCCGACACTTCCAGCGTGCCGCCCTTTATGACAGCCGTAGCAGGATAAAAACGGCGGTCGGAACCGGCAACAATGACTCCCTTCACCGGTTCGCCGTCCGGCGTCATCAGTCCTTCGTCGGCGTAGCTAAAGCTCAACACCGCCTTATTGTCCTCCACCTTCATCGACTTAAACAAGGGACCGGAGAAGGGCACAGCCTTTCCATACTGCTTGGCGAGCGCCCATGCAGCCAGCCGTTCGCCTGTCACTGTCTTGTTGCGCGGATGGATGTCGAGCGAATCGCCCGCATCGGTAATCACCGCCATACCCACATTCTTCAGCCCGCTCTGCCACGTCTTGAGTTGTGCTTCGCGAATCGTAGCCGGCTGACCGTACTGTGGGGCTATCTGTACAAAGTAGAAGGGCAGATCCGGCTGCTTCCATTCCTTGCGCCAGCTGTTTATCATATTGGTAAAGACCTGCTGATAGCGGTCGGCACGCACAGCATTCGATTCTCCCTGATACCAGATATTGCCCCTCAGCGTATAGCCCAAGATGGGATGTATCATGCCGTTCCATAGCGTGGCGGGCACTTTATTCTTTTTCTTCGGGTCTTTCTCGCTCTCCTCCTTCGAGAACTCTTCCAGCACATCGGCATAAAGCGGATTCTTCTTCATCACGTTCATCTTGGTCCATGCCTCCGCATGCGTACCGCCCCACGTGGATTGTATCAGTCCCACAGGCACCTTCAACTCTTTATGCAGCCTACGTCCGAAGACGAAGGCAACGGCAGAGAAGTCCTTCAAATTCTCGGGACGGCAAACCATCCACTCGCCCTTACAGTCGTCCATCTCGCCATCAGGCGCCAACTGGTGTTCTACATGAAACAAGCGCATCTCCGAGAAATCAGCATCCTTCATCTCTTCAGCCTCGTTCAGCATGCCGGTCTTCCATTTGGTAGTGGGATGACGCGATACCGAAAATTCCATATTACTCTGTCCGGTGCAAAGCCATACTTCACCTATTAATATATTATGTATCCGAATCGTATTCTCGCCGCTAACCTCCACGGACTGCGCGGTAGTTGCCTTCGGAGTTTTCAATGTCACCGACCACTTTCCATCAGCCGCCGTTTTCACGGTCATCAGCTTGTCCGCCCAGGATACTTTCACAGTTACCCGCTCGCCGGGCGTAGCCTTACCCCACAGATTGACTGATGCCTTTTGTTGCAACACCATGTTGTCCGAAAAGATAGCAGGAAGCGTCACTTTGGCCTCCGCCTCGAAAGAAGCTACCAAACTCAAAAGGAATAAAATTGAAAGCCTGAAGTTTTTTTTCATGTGCTTTTAATAGTTTATAGATTCACTTATAAATATTTGCTAAAATCCAATAATGCAAAAATAAAGGTTTTCTCCGAAAGTAGCTCTTTATATTTTGATAGTTTTCGTATTGCTTTTGTCGTTTACAGAAACTCCAAAGCCGCTCCATCCTCTACTCCCGTTCCGTATCCGGTCCGTAGTTTCCCGTGTACCTCTGCCTGGAGCAGATACGGAACATGTATGGAGGAGATACAAACCGGACATGAAGCGAAAAAACGCATGTAACCGGATTCTTCCGACCGTATATTCCGAATTTATACATAAAATCTGGAATATGCGGTATAAAAATCACAAAAAACCTTCTTTATATGCATATTCTTTCCAAAATAATCCCTACTTTTGCCTCACTAAAAGAATAATTATACAAAAAATGAAGAAAAAGACCGATCGGTTAGACGCTATCAAGATGATTGTCTCAAGCAAGGAGATCAGTTCGCAAGACGAATTGCTGCAAGCCTTGAAAACGGAGGGTTTCGACTTGACACAAGCTACCCTTTCACGCGACCTAAAACAAATGAAAGTAGCCAAGGCCGCCAATACGAACGGCAAATACGTATATGTTTTGCCCAACGACATCATGTATAAGCGCAATAACATAGTAACCGCCAGCGAAATGCTGATGAACAGCGGGTTCGTATCTCTGCAGTTCTCCGGCAATATCGCCGTTATCCGCACGCGACCGGGCTATGCCAGCAGCATGGCATACGACATTGACAACCGTGAATGCCCTGCCATCTTAGGAACCATCGCTGGAGACGACACCATCATGCTGGTATTGCACGAAGCAGCTTCACACGACGAAGTACGCATTTTTCTTTCACAAGTCATCCCGAATTTACACTAACAACTAATATAATCAGAACCGAATAAAGAAAATGGATACCAAAAAAGTAGACGTAATGGTGGCAGATGCCTCCCACGAAATTTATGTGGATAAGATTTTGGATACCATCAGAGAAGCAGCCAAAGTACGCGGTACAGGCATTGCAGAGCGTACACACGAATATGTGGCAACAAAAATGAAAGAAGGAAAGGCAATCATCGCCTTGTGTGGAGAAGAATTTGCCGGTTTCACTTACATCGAAAGTTGGGGAAACAAACAGTATGTCGCCACCTCCGGACTGATCGTTCATCCTAACTTCCGCGGCATCGGACTGGCTAAGAGAATCAAGACAGCATCGTTCCGGCTGGCACGCCTGCGGTGGCCCAATGCTAAGCTATTCAGCCTTACCAGTGGAGCCGCTGTCATGAAAATGAACACAGAACTGGGGTATGTCCCTGTCACATTCAACGAACTGACCGACGACGACGCCTTCTGGAGAGGTTGCGAAGGATGTATCAATCATGACATTCTGGTAGCAAAAAACCGCAAGTTCTGCATCTGCACCGCAATGCTTTACGATCCGGAACTGCATGAAGAAGATAAAATCTAAGGAGATAAAGCCTGAGAGTAGTTTACAAAATTATAGATTATAAATCATTAATCCCCAATCATAATTCCACAAAGTTATGGAAACAAAAAAGAAAAAGGTAGTAGTCGCATTCAGCGGCGGACTTGATACCTCATTCACAGTGATGTATCTTGCCAAAGAAAAAGGTTATGAGGTATATGCAGCCTGCGCCAATACAGGCGGATTCAGCCCTGAACAGCTAAAAACCAACGAAGAGAATGCCTACAAGCTGGGCGCCAAGCAATATGTCACCCTCGACGTGACGCAAGAGTACTACGCGAAGAGTCTAAAGTACATGGTCTTCGGAAACGTATTACGTAACGGTACCTACCCTATTTCTGTCAGTTCCGAACGTATCTTCCAGGCGCTTGCTATAGCCCGCTACGCCAACGAAATCGGTGCCGATGCCATCGCACACGGTTCCACTGGTGCAGGCAACGACCAAATCCGTTTCGACATGACGTTCCTCGTACTGGCTCCCGGCGTAGAAATCATCACCCTGACCCGCGACATGGCACTGAGCCGCCAGGAGGAGATCGACTACCTGAACCAACACGGTTTCTCCGCTGACTTCACCAAACTGAAATACTCCTACAACGTCGGCTTATGGGGTACTTCCATCTGCGGCGGCGAGATATTAGACTCCGCACAAGGCCTGCCCGAAAGCGCCTACCTGAAACATTGCACCAAAGAGGGCAGCGAGCAACTGCGCCTCACTTTCGAAAAAGGTGAACTGAAAGCCGTGAACGACGAGACCTTCGACGACCCGATCAAGGCCATCCAGAAAGTGGAGGAAATCGGTGCCGCCTATGGCATCGGACGCGACATGCACGTGGGAGACACGATTATCGGCATCAAGGGGCGTGTAGGATTTGAGGCAGCCGCTCCGATGCTCATCATCGGTGCACACCGCTTCCTAGAGAAATATACCTTGAGTAAATGGCAGCAATACTGGAAAGACCAAGTTGCCAACTGGTATGGCATGTTCCTGCACGAGAGCCAATATCTGGAACCTGTGATGCGCGATATCGAAACCATGCTGGAGTCTTCGCAACGCAACGTGAACGGTACAGCTATCCTGGAGCTCCGCCCGTTCTGCTTCTCGACCGTGGGAGTGGAGAGCAAGGACGACCTCGTGAAGAACAAGTTCGGAGAATATGGCGAAATGCAGAAGGGATGGACGGCAGAAGATGCCAAGGGCTTCATCAAAGTGACTTCCACAGCACTACGTGCTTACTATTCGAACCATAAAGACGAAGAGATCTAAAGGATGGAACAGAAAAAGAGACTTGTACGGCCACGTACCGGAAGAATGCTCTCTGGTGTATGTGCCGGACTGGCAGACTATTTCGGGTTGGACGTCTCCTTGGTGCGCATCGTTTATACGTTAGCCACGATCTTCACTGCATTCGCAGGCATAATTATATACATTATATTATTGATTATCATACCTGAAGGACCCAATAGATATTATCATCATGATTAAAGTAGGAATCATCGGCGGAGCAGGATATACGGCAGGCGAACTGATACGTCTGCTGCTCAACCATCCGGAAGCGGAAATCGTCTTCATCAACAGCTCAAGCAACGCCGGAAACAAAATCACCGACGTACACGAAGGATTGTACGGAGAAACAGACCTTGTCTTCACCGACGAGTTACCTCTGGATGACATCGATGTATTGTTCTTCTGTACCGCTCACGGCGATACCCGGAAGTTCATGGAGAGCCACAACCTGCCCGAAAAACTGAAGGTCATCGACCTTTCGATGGATTACCGCATCGCCTCTCCGGAACATGAATTTATCTACGGCTTGCCGGAACTGAACCGACGTGCCACTTGCAAGGCAAAGTATGTGGCCAATCCCGGATGCTTCGCCACCTGTATCCAACTGGGACTGCTGCCACTCGCCAAACACCTGATGCTGAACAGCGATATCATGGTGAATGCCATCACCGGCAGTACCGGCGCAGGCGTAAAACCGGGAGCCACGAGCCATTTCAGCTGGCGCAACAACAACATGAGCGTCTACAAGGCATTCAACCATCAGCATGTGCCCGAAATCAAACAATCGCTCAAGCAATTGCAGAACAGCTTTAACTCGGAGATAGACTTCATCCCCTACCGCGGCGACTTCGCACGGGGCATCTTCGCCACCATCGTGGTAAGAACCAAGGTCGCACTGGAGGAAATCACCCGCATATACGAAGAGTATTATGCGAAAGATTCTTTTGTGCACATCGTTGACAAGAACATCGACCTGAAGCAAGTGGTGAACACCAACAAGTGCCTCCTGCATCTGGAGAAACATGGCGACAAACTGCTTATCATCTCCTGTATCGACAACCTGCTGAAAGGTGCCAGCGGACAGGCAGTGCACAACATGAACCTGATGTTCAACCTGGAAGAGACCGTGGGATTACGGTTGAAGCCCAGCGCATTTTAACAGTAGAGGGTGCATCAAAGCATCGGATTACAACCGATGCCAAGCGTCCCCTCTCGCCAATTCATCATTTATCATTTACAATTCATAATTAAGACATGAATCTATTCGACGTATATCCTCTTTTCGATATCAACATCGTCAAGGGAAAAGGCTGCCACGTATGGGACGAAAACGGAACGGAGTATCTCGACCTCTATGGCGGTCATGCGGTCATTTCCATCGGGCATGCCCACCCACACTACGTGGAAATGGTAAGCAAACAAGTGGCAACGTTGGGATTCTATTCCAACTCAGTCATCAATAAACTGCAACAGGAAGTTGCCGGACGCTTAGGAAAAGTATGCGGCTACGACGACTACTCCCTGTTCCTCATCAACAGTGGTGCCGAAGCCAACGAAAATGCCCTGAAGCTTGCCTCGTTCTATAACGGGCGCACACGTATCCTCTCCTTCAAGAAGGCATTCCACGGGCGTACCTCGCTGGCTGTGGAAGCAACCAACAATCCCAAAATCATCGCTCCGATCAACGATTGCGGGCATGTCACCTATCTCCCCCTGAACGACATAGAAGCCATGAAAGCCGAACTGTCCAAAGGAGATGTCTGCGCAGTAATCATCGAAGGCATCCAGGGCGTAGGCGGCATCCAACTACCGACAGACGAGTTTATGCACGCCCTGCGCGAAACCTGTACGGCGCACAACACCGTATTGGTGCTCGACGAAATCCAAAGCGGCTACGGACGTAGCGGCAAGTTCTTTGCCCACCAGTACAACGGCATCAAAGCCGATATCATCACCGTAGCGAAAGGCATCGGCAATGGTTTCCCAATGGGAGGTGTGCTGATTAGCTCCATGTTCACCCCCGTCTACGGGCAACTGGGCACCACCTTTGGTGGAAACCACTTGGCATGTAGTGCGGCGCTCGCCGTATTGGACGTCATAGAGCAAGAGAAACTGATAGAAAATGCAGCCCGGGTAGGCGACTATCTGCTAACGGAGCTGAAGAAGTTCCCGCAAATCAAGGAGGTACGCGGACGCGGACTGATGATTGGGCTTGAGTTTGAAGAGCCTATTAAGGAATTACGCCTGAAACTGCTGAAAGAGCAGCATATATTCACCGGCGTCAGCGGAACAAATGTAATCCGCCTGTTACCGCCTCTCTGCCTCAGCATGGAAGAAGCGGAAGAATTCCTCAATCGCTTCAGCAAAGCATTGGCATAAGACGAAGACCTATCTTCTATACTTTTATGCCACCCTATTAACAATCAGCAAAAGAAAATGTAGCCCTGTCCGGAGAGACGTCTTCGCGACAGGGTTGCTTGTTTTTTCTCCTAATTGTTTCTTTCCTCCAGCCTCCAACCACACTATATACAGACAAAAGAGGATAAAAACTTCACAGCCTTCATCCTCCCTTAATATCCTAAAAACGTCTTGTTCACTCCTATTGAAACAACCTACTTTTTTAATGTGATTAATTATGTAATAAAAAAAACACTTCCAAAATTAGGAAATAAAAAGCATTCCCCAAAGTATTTCCCCATCTTTTTACTTTTTTTTGTAACATATCCCAGGTATAGGAATAGAAGACACAACCGGAAGTTACATGGAGTTATCGATCAAAAGCCATACAAGTAAGATGCTTTTTTAATGCACTACGCTACAAATCTGAAAATAAACCCGTAAATTTGTGCCGTTCAATAAAGCATATAACTAAGTATCAACCATAAAAACAGAAAGACACTATGGAGTACAATTTCAGGGAAATTGAAAAGAAGTGGCAGAAAAGGTGGGTGGACGAGAAAACCTACCAAGTGAAAGAAGATGAGACGAAGCAAAAGTACTATGTACTGAATATGTTCCCCTACCCCTCAGGCGCCGGATTGCACGTAGGACATCCGCTGGGTTACATCGCTTCCGACATTTATGCTCGCTACAAACGACTGCAAGGCTTCAACGTACTGAATCCTATGGGATATGATGCTTATGGACTTCCCGCCGAACAGTATGCCATACAGACGGGACAACATCCTGCCATCACTACCGTAAACAACATAAACCGCTATCGCGAACAGCTGGACAAAATCGGTTTCTCGTTCGACTGGAACCGCGAAATACGCACCTGCGACCCCGAATATTATCATTGGACACAGTGGGCGTTCATCAAGATGTTCAATAGTTACTACTGCAACGACACCAAGCAGGCACGCCCCATTCAGGAGTTGATAGATGCATTCCCAAAACAGGGTAACGAGGGTATGAACGCCGCATGCAGCGAAGAGATCCGCTTCACAGCCGAAGAATGGAATGCCAAAAGCGAAAAGGAACAGCAGGAAATTCTGATGAACTACCGTATCGCTTACTTGGGAGAGACCATGGTGAACTGGTGCCCGCAGTTGGGTACAGTGCTTGCCAACGATGAAGTCATCGATGGCGTCAGCGAACGAGGCGGTTTCCCGGTTGTGCAGAAGAAGATGCGCCAATGGTGCCTCCGGGTTTCGGCATACGCACAGCGGTTGCTGGACGGACTGGACATTATCGACTGGACAGACTCTCTGAAAGAAACCCAACGGAACTGGATAGGACGTAGCGAAGGTGCCGAAGTGCAGTTCAAAGTGAAAGACAGCGATTTGGAGTTCACCATTTTCACCACTCGCGCAGACACAATGTTCGGAGTTACGTTCATGGTACTTGCACCGGAAAGCGAGTTGGTGGCACAACTGACCACTGAGGCTCAAAAGGATGAAGTGAACGCCTATCTGGAACGTACGAAGAAACGTACGGAACGTGAACGCATCGCCGACCGCAGTGTCACAGGAGTGTTCTCCGGCAGTTACGCCATCAACCCATTCACTGGCGAGGCTGTGCCCATCTGGATCAGTGACTATGTACTTGCCGGATATGGTACAGGAGCTATTATGGCTGTGCCTGCACACGATAGCCGCGACTACGCTTTTGCCAAGCACTTCGGACTGGAGATCCGTCCGCTGGTAGAAGGTTGCGACGTCAGCGAAGAGAGTTTCGACGCCAAGGAGGGTATCGTCTGCAACTCTCCGCGTCCCGATGCCAAGCCTTATTGCGACCTTACACTGAACGGACTGACCATCAAGGAAGCTATTGCTGCCACCAAGAAGTATGTAAAGGAACATAACCTCGGACGTGTGAAGGTGAACTACCGGTTGCGCGATGCCATCTTCTCACGCCAACGTTACTGGGGCGAACCTTTCCCCGTATATTATAAAGAGGGAATGCCCTACGTGATTGAAGACACCTATCTGCCGCTCGAATTGCCGGAGGTGGATAAGTTCCTTCCTACCGAAACCGGAGAACCACCCTTGGGACATGCAACCAAATGGGCCTGGGATACCGTGAACAAGTGTGTAGTAGAGAACGAAAAGATAGACCACAAGACAATATTCCCCTTGGAGCTTAACACCATGCCGGGCTTTGCCGGTTCCAGCGCCTACTACCTGCGCTACATGGATCCACGCAACCACGAGGCTCTGATTGACAAGCGTATTGATGAATACTGGAAGAATGTAGACCTCTACGTTGGCGGTACGGAACATGCCACCGGCCACCTGATCTACTCACGCTTCTGGAATAAGTTCCTGCACGACATAGGCGTATCTGCCGTAGAAGAACCTTTCCGCAAATTGGTCAACCAAGGCATGATACAGGGACGAAGCAACTTTGTCTATCGCATCAAAGACACCAACAAGTTCGTATCGCTAAACCTGAAAGAACAGTATAACACGACTCCTCTGCATGTGGATGTCAACATTGTCTCTAACGATATCCTGGATCTGGAAGCCTTCAAGGCATGGCGTCCCGAGTATGCCGATGCAGAGTTTATCCTCGAATCGCCCGAAGGGAAAGAAGCAAATTCTGACAACGGTAGATACGTCTGCGGATGGGCAGTGGAGAAGATGAGTAAATCCATGTTCAATGTGGTTAATCCGGACATGATCGTAGAAAAGTATGGAGCCGACACGCTGCGTATGTATGAGATGTTCCTTGGTCCCGTAGAACAGTCCAAACCTTGGGATACAAACGGCATTGACGGTGTACACCGTTTCATCAGGAAATTCTGGTCGCTCTTCTACGACCGCAGCGGTAACTATTTGGTGACGGACGAACCTGCAAGCAAAGAGGAACTGAAGTCCCTGCACAAACTCATCAAGAAAGTGAGCGGAGATATCGAACAGTTCTCTTACAACACTTCTGTCAGTGCTTTCATGATTTGTGTCAACGAGTTGTCTGGACTGAAATGCTTCAAGAAGGAGATTCTGGAGCAGTTGATCGTCACACTGGCACCCTTCGCACCGCACGTATGCGAAGAGCTATGGGAAACTTTGGGACATTCCACTACGGTCTGCGATGCCCAATGGCCAGCATACAATGAAGAGTATCTTGTGGAAAATACGGTGAACTACACCATATCTTTCAACGGGAAGGCACGCTTCAACATGGAGTTCGCTGCGGATGAGACATCGGAAGCCATTCAGAACGCTGCATTGGCAGACGAGCGTTCCACCAAATGGATAGAGGGCAAGTCGGTCGTGAAGATAATCGTCGTACCGAAAAAGATAGTAAACATCGTTGTCAAATAAGCTAAAGCTATAGCGTGCAAGCGGCAAAGAAGCGTTCAGTATCCTTTTGCCGCTTGTTGTTCATAGTTTGCTATTTATCGCTAATTGATATGCAATTTACCAAACCAACCAAAGCTGAAGTACTCAGGGAGTTGAGAGATTATATCTTCATCACTGTCGGTCTTATCAGCTACGCCTTAGGATGGGCGGCTTTTCTGCTTCCCTATCAGATAACAACCGGAGGAACCACAGGTATCGGTGCCATCATTTACTACACCACCAAGTTTCCCATACAGTATTCCTATTTCATCATCAATGCCGTGCTGATGACATTCGCCATCAAGCTACTGGGCCCTAAGTTCAGCATCAAGACCACCTTCGCCATTATCATGCTGACGTTCCTGCTGGCATTCTTCCAATGGATGATAAACGGTTCGGATGGAGTTCCGCCTCTTATTTTAGGAGAGGGGCAGGATTTTATGGCTTGCCTGATAGGCGCGTCGATGTGTGGTGCCGGATTGGGAATCGTCTTCAACTGCAACGGAAGTACGGGAGGCACGGACATCATTGCTGCTATCATCAACAAGTATAAAGATGTCACTCTGGGGCGTATGATCATGCTCTGTGATGTCGTCATCATCAGTTCCTGCTACTTTATTTTCCATGACTGGCGACGGGTGATTTTCGGTTTTGTGACCTTGTTTGTCATTGGTTTCGTGCTTGATTACATTGTCAACAGTGCCCGCCAGTCCGTACAGTTTTTCATCTTTTCCAAGGAATATGAAAAGATTGCCGACCGTATAACCAAAGAAACGCACCGTGGTGTAACTGTGCTCGATGGCATCGGTTGGTATAGCAAGCATAGCGTAAAAGTACTCGTGGTCCTGGCATACAAGCGCCAGTCAATCGACATCTTCCGCTTGGTGAAAGACATTGATCCCAATGCATTCATCTCGCAGAGTTCCGTCATCGGCGTGTATGGGGAAGGATTCGACAGATTGAAGGTGAAATAAGAAATAGTATCAATCATGAAATGTAGATTTGTATTTGCCACAAACAATGCACACAAGCTGGGAGAAGTCACAGCTATTTTAGGCAACAGAATAGAAGTCCTCAGCCTGAAAGACATCAACTGTCACACCGACATTCCCGAAACGGCGGATACCTTAGAAGGAAATGCCCTGATCAAGGCCCGATACATTTTCGAGAACTATCAGGTGGACTGTTTTGCCGATGACACAGGTCTGGAAGTAGAAGCTTTAGGCGGTGCTCCAGGGGTATATTCCGCACGCTATGCCGAAGGCGGACACGATTCGGAAGCGAATATGCTGAAACTTCTGCACAATCTGGAAGAGATAGAAAACCGCAAGGCTCAGTTCCGGACTGTATTCGCACTGATCATCGACGGTAAGGAACACTTGTTCGAAGGCATCGTAAAAGGAGAAATCATCAAGAACAAACGGGGTACTTCCGGCTTCGGTTATGACCCGATATTTGTTCCTGAAGGCTACTCCCAGACCTTTGCCGAAATGGGGAATGAGCTGAAAAACAAAATCAGCCATCGCGCCATCGCGACCAACAAGTTGTGCAAATTCCTCAACAGCATACAATAAACATCTAAATACAGAGTTATTAGTTTGTAGGCGTATCGCTTACAGGCTAATAAACTCTGATTTTTATGAGACTTACATACCTACTCTTATTCTGCTTAGCTGCCCTTCTACCTGTCCATGCACAAAATGCAATAGGAAAATGGCAGACCTATCTTTCTTATCACAACCCTACACGCTGCGAAGTGGCAGGAAACACACTCTTCATCCTTGCCAACGGTGGATTGTATGCCTACGACAAGGAAGACACCAGCACACACATCTACTCCAAAGCCCTATCGTTGAGCGATACGGATATATCTTACATCGCCTACCAGCCTGCCTATAGCATATTAGTCATCGTTTACTCTAATGCCAATATCGATCTATTGGAGAACGAAGAATACGTCTATAACCTACCTGACTACAAAAACAAAAGCATGACACAAGACAAATCCGTCAACCATGTCTGCTTCCATAAGGAATCCGCCTACCTGTCCACCGCATCGGGCATCCTGTGCATCAATCTGAAAAAACGGGAAATCAGCAATTACTATGCACTGAATAAGAACGTACTGGTCTGCAACGTTGCGGACGGGAGGCTTTATGCCGCCACTTCCGATGGTTTGTTTGCAGGAACACTGACCGACAACCTGCTTGACCCTGACAATTGGAAGAAAATATCAGATGATACGTCCGAGTTCCTTTCTGCCCACAAGGATATCCCTTTTAAAGAAGAAGTACCGGAGAATATAACCCCAAACAGTCCGATACGAAATTATCCCTATTTCATGAACTTCTCAGGTGAAAGGTTATTGATTGCCGGAGGAGGACACATCGCCAACAGGCTCCTACGTCCTGGAACACTCATGACATTCGAAGGGCAGATTTGGAACAATTTCCAGGAAGAAGGCATCGTCGAGCAAACCAACCAATGGTATAAAGATATCAATTGCCTTGCACAGGATCCGCAAGACCAGACGCATCACTTTGCCGCATCGGCAGGCGAAGGCATCTATGAGTTCAAGAACGGAAAATTTGTAAACTGGTACAGCATGCACAATTCTCCGCTCGAAAGCGCATTGCCCGACGAGCCTGTAAGGCATAACTATGTACGCGTAAACGGACTGATCTACGATAAGGAGAACAACCTCTGGATGGTGAGTTGCGATGTTTCCCGAAATCCGGTACAAGTATTAAGGAGAGACGGAAGCTGGGTAAGCCTCCATTATCCGGAAGCGATGATGAGAAGTAACTTCGGACGTACGATATTCGATAAAAGAGGTTGGTTATGGGCGACTTCTTCACGCATTGAATCGGGAGGGGTATTCTGCCTGAACTATAACGGAACAATAGAAGATACTTCGGACGACCAGCACAAGTTCATCACCCAGTTCACCAATCAGGATGGAACGATTCTGGAGCAGCTTGCCGTCTATTGCATTGCCGAAGATAAGGAAGGGGCCATCTGGATAGGTACCAATAAGGGGCCTTTGGTACTGAACTACCCTGCGCGCTACTTCAACGATAATTTCTACTGCACACAGATTAAAATACCTCGCAACGACGGAAGCAATCTGGCAGACTTCCTATTGGTGAACGAAGCCATCAATGCCATTGCCGTAGACGGTGCCAACCGCAAATGGATAGGCACGGCAAACAATGGAATCTATCTGCTGAGTGCAGACGGATTGGAGACATTCCATCACTTTACGGAAGAAAACAGCCCGTTGCTTTCCAACAGCATCGAATCCATTGCCATACATCCCCGCACGGGCGAAGTCTTCATTGGCACCAGCAAAGGATTGGTCTCTTACCAAAGCGACGCAACGGAAGCTGCAAGCAGTTTCGAAGAGAATAGCGTCCATGCCTACCCCAACCCCGTCAGACCGGACTATGGAGGGGTGATCACCGTAACCGGTTTAGTCTATGACAGTGATGTGAAGATTGTAGATGCCGCAGGACATCTCATCCATCAAGGTACTTCTTTAGGCGGGCAATTCACATGGGACGGCAGAAACAGGCAAGGGAAACGAGTGTCTACGGGCATTTACATGGTGCTTGCAGCAGACAGGAATGGAAAAGAAGGGGTAGTTACCAAAATAGCATTCGTCAGATAAGGAGAATATTACGATACAAACCTCTTATACCTCTTATACCTCTTATTCCTGTTCCTCCTGTTCTTCGCATCCTATACCATCATTGCGAAAATGACAGAAATGAATTTATATAACCACATATACATCGTATTTCACAAAAAATAAGTAATTTTGCGCCTCATTTAATAAATATATATACTCAGTTTAAAGTAATGAAAGCGTTCGATTTTAAACCAAAGCTATACACAGCTTTGAAAAACTACTCTAAAGAATTGCTCATGGCAGACCTGATGGCGGGTATCATCGTCGGCATCGTAGCTCTTCCTCTTGCCATTGCGTTCGGTATCGCATCCGGTGTATCGCCGGAAAAAGGCATTATCACGGCAATTATTGCCGGATTCATCATCTCCATGTTAGGAGGCAGCAAGGTACAGATCGGAGGCCCGACGGGAGCCTTTATCGTTATCATCTTCGGCATCATCCAACAATATGGTGAGGCAGGTCTGATTGTCGCCACGCTCATGGCGGGAGTCATCCTCATCCTGCTGGGAGCCTTCAAGTTGGGAGCTGTCATCAAGTTCATCCCCTATCCTATCATTGTGGGGTTCACCAGTGGTATTGCCGTCACCATCTTCACGACACAGATTGCCGACATCTTTGGTCTGGACTTCGGAGGAGAGAAGGTGCCGGGTGACTTCATAGGGAAATGGATCATCTACTTCAACCATTTCGAGACGATCAACTGGTGGAACACGATTGTCAGCATAGTCAGTATCTTCATTATTGCCATCACGCCAAAGTTCTCAAAGAAGGTGCCCGGTTCGCTGATTGCTATCATCGTAGTGACCGTGGCGGTATATCTGATGAAGATGTACGGAGGCATCGATTGCATCGACACCATTGGCGACCGTTTCAGCATCAAAGCCGAACTGCCTGATGCTGCCATGCCTGCCCTGAACTGGGAGGCTGTCAAGAACCTCTTCCCTGTAGCCATCACGATTGCCGTATTGGGAGCCATCGAATCGTTGCTTTCTGCTACGGTGGCAGACGGTGTGATAGGCGACAAGCACGACTCTAATACGGAACTGATAGCACAGGGAGTTGCCAATCTGGTGACACCTCTGTTCGGCGGCATACCTGCCACGGGTGCCATAGCACGTACAATGGCAAACATCAACAATGGCGGAAAAACTCCTGTTGCCGGCATGGTGCATGCAGTAGTACTGCTGCTGATCCTGCTGTTCCTCATGCCTTTGGCACAATACATCCCGATGGCATGTCTGGCAGGCGTATTGGTCATCGTCTCTTATAACATGAGCGGCTGGCGGACATTCAAGGCATTGCTGAGAAATCCGAAGTCGGACGTCAGCGTCCTGCTGATCACGTTCTTCCTGACAGTCATCTTCGACCTGACGATTGCCATCGAAGTCGGTCTGGTCATCGCTTGCGTGCTCTTTATGCGCCGTGTGATGGAGACCACCGAAATCTCTGTTATCAAAGATGAAATCAATCCGAACGCAGAGTCGGACATCACCGTACACGAAGAGAATCTGGTTATTCCGAAAGGTGTGGAAGTATATGAAATCAACGGTCCGTACTTCTTCGGTATCGCCACCAAGTTCGAGGAGATCATGTCCCGACTGGGCGACCGCCCCAAAGTGCGCATCATCCGTATGCGGAAAGTACCTTTCATCGACTCTACAGGTATCCATAACCTGACCAACCTCTGTCAAATGGCGCAGCGTGAAAAGACGTCCATCGTGCTTTCCGGCGTCAACGAGAAAGTACACAACGCATTGCAGAAGTCTGGTTTCTACGAACTTCTGGGCGAAAAGAACATCTGCCCCAACATCAACGTGGCGTTGGAAAGGGCAGAAGCACTCTTGAAATAGTCTCTCAGACCGATTTCACAACGACAAGGGGATGCGCCAAAAACAGCGTATCCCTTTATTTTTCCCGAAAACATCTACTTATCTTAGATTACATATCTGCTTACCTTGAAATAAAGTATCCCTTTACTTTAGAAAGAAAAAACACCCGTTCCCTCTCTATATAGGCAAAAAATAGCTACCTTTGCCCATCATCAACCCTCTTAATCACAGAATGATAATGAAGACAGCAATCATTGGAGCAGGAAACATGGGCGGCTCCATCGCCCGTGGATTGGCAAAAGGAAGTATCATTCCCGCCAGCGACATCACCATTTCTAATCCTTCGCAAGGCAAACTGGATGCACTGGCAGCCGAATTTCCCGCCTTGCATACTACTCACGACAATCAGGAAGCCGTCAACGGTGCCGCTCTCGTCATACTTGCCGTCAAACCTTGGCTCATCAAATCCGTGCTGCGCGAACTGAAACTGAAAAGCAAACAGATCCTGATATCCGTTGCCGCAGGTATCTCCTTTGAAGAACTGGCACAAAGCGTCGCCGAAAAAGAGATGACCATGTTCCGCATCATCCCCAATACGGCAATCAGCGAAATGGAGAGCATGACCCTCATCGCCAGCCGCAATGCCACCAAGGAACAAGAACAATTGATGCAGGATGTCTTCAATCAAATGGGCATCTCCATGCTCCTCCCCGAAGAGAAGTTTGCCGCCGCCACCGCCCTGACCTCCTGCGGCATCGCATACGTGCTGAAATACATACAGGCAGCCATGCAAGCCGGCATCGAAACAGGTCTTACTCCGCACGACAGCATGCGCATGGTGGCACAAACCATGAAAGGAGCCGCCCAACTGATACTGAACAACAACACGCATCCCAGCGTAGAGATAGACAAAGTATGTACGCCCGGAGGCATCACCATCAAGGGCATCAACGAACTGGAACATGCCGGCTACAGTTCGGCAATCATCAATGCCATAAAGAAAAGCGTATGACCACTCCGCCGGACACTCCGCCACCGGAAGCCACTCCACACGGAAGTTCCCTCCGACAGACCGCAGACTCTTCATCCGGCAGAAACCGACAAGTATTTTTTCTAACTATACAATTATAATCATGGACGAACAAATCAAGCAAATAGCAGAACGCCTTCGAGGCCTTCGCGATGTACTGGAACTGACAGCAGAAGACATCGCACGCGAATGCGACATCTCTGCCGAAGACTACCGCCTGGCAGAAACCGGCGAGTTTGACATCTCTGTCAGCATGTTGCAGAAAGTCGCACGCCGGTATGGAGTGTCACTCGATGCACTCATGTTTGGCGAGGAACCCAAAATGAGCAGCTACTTCCTGACCCGCGCCGGAAAAGGAGTAAGTATAGAACGCACCAAGGCATACAAATACGAATCTCTTGCCTCAGGATTCATCAACCGTACCGTAGACCCGTTCATCGTAACCGTAGAACCCAAAACGGACGACGAACCGATACACTACAACAGCCATGCCGGACAAGAGTTCAACCTCGTGCTCGAAGGTCGCATGATGTTCAACATCAATGGAAAAGAACTTATACTTAGTGAAGGGGACAGCATCTACTTCAACGCCAAGCTGCCGCACGGCATGAAGGCTCTGGATGGAAAAACGGTACGTTTCCTGGCAACAATAATGTAACTCGAAAACCAATGGTAGAAAGATTTTTATCGCAAACCTCTTTCTCTTCGCAAGAGGATTTCATCAAGAACCTGAAAATAAACGTACCGGAGAACTTCAACTTCGGTTATGACGTAGTGGATGCCTGGGCAGCAGAACAACCCGACAAGCATGCCCTGCTGTGGACCAACGACAAAGGAGAAGCGCGCCAATACACCTTCGCCGACATGAAGCGCTACAGCGACAAGACGGCAGCCTACTTCCAAAGCCTCGGCATCGGACGCGGAGACATGGTGATGCTGATCTTGAAACGCCGCGTAGAGTTCTGGTTCAGCATCATTGCCCTGCATAAGCTTGGCGCAGTCGTCATCCCCGCCACGCACCTGCTGACCAAGAAGGACATCGTCTATCGCTGCAACGCCGCAGACATCAAGATGATTGTATGCGCGGGAGAAAACGTAATCACCGACCACATCATCGCCGCCATGCCTGAATCGCCCAGCGTGAAACGGCTGGTCAGTGTAGGTCCCGAAGTGCCCGAAGGTTTCGACAACTTTCACGACGGCATCGAGAACGCTGCCACCTTCGTGAAACCGGAACACCCGAACACGAACGACGACATCTCACTGATGTACTTCACCAGCGGAACCACAGGTCAACCCAAGATGGTAGCCCACGACTTCACCTACCCGCTGGGACACATCGCCACCGGTTGCTTCTGGCACAACCTGAAAGAAAACAGCCTGCACCTCACCATTGCCGATACCGGCTGGGGAAAAGCCGTATGGGGAAAGCTCTACGGTCAATGGTTTGCCGGCGCGAACATCTTTGTCTACGACCACGAGAAGTTCACTCCCGCCGCCATTCTGGAGAAGATACAGGAACATCACGTGACTTCGCTCTGCGCTCCCCCCACCATCTTCCGTTTCCTTATACACGAAGACCTGACGAAGTACGACCTCTCGTCCCTGCAATACTGCACCATCGCCGGAGAAGCCCTGAATCCCACCGTATTTGAGACCTTCAAGAAACTGACCGGCATCAAGCTGATGGAGGGCTTCGGACAGACCGAAACCACCCTGACCATCGCTACCATGCCTTGGATGGAACCGAAACCGGGCAGCATGGGACTTCCCAACCCGCAATATGACGTAGACCTGATAGACAACGACGGCCGCTCGGTAGAAGCCGGAGAACAGGGACAGATTGTCATCCGTACCGACAAGGGGAAACCGTTAGGCTTGTTCAAGGAGTATTATCGAGATGCCGCCCGTACGCGCGAAGCATGGCACAACGGCATCTACTACACCGGAGACGTAGCTTGGAAAGATGAAGACGGCTATCTCTGGTTCGTGGGACGTGCCGACGACGTCATCAAGAGTAGCGGCTACCGCATCGGCCCGTTCGAAGTGGAAAGCGCGTTGATGACTCATCCTGCCGTAGTGGAGTGTGCCATCACCGGCGTACCCGACGAAATCCGTGGTCAGGTAGTGAAAGCGACTATCGTGCTTGCCAAGGAGTATAAGGGGAAGGAAGGCGAGGAGCTTATCAAAGAGCTGCAGAACCATGTGAAGAAGGTGACAGCTCCTTACAAGTATCCGCGCGTCATCGAGTTTGTTGACGAATTGCCCAAGACCATCAGTGGCAAGATCCGCCGCGTGGAAATACGCGAAAACGATAAGAAATAAAAGCAAGCGGATGCTCCATTATTCATAATGGAGGTACGACGTATATAGGGAATGTGCATAGAATGACACAGAAGGGACAGACGACCATAGGTTTATACCTCTTACCAATCGGAGGATAACAGTTTGTGAATATCTGTTTGTTCTGTGTCATTCGTGTGTTATCCGGTATTTCTGTGTACTGTTCGGCATTTCTGTGTACTATTCAGAATTCTATCTACTATTATTCAACACTTCAATAGATCACCTCTCCGCTACCTTCGGAATCGCCATCGTACCTCAAGTCGAAACGTCCTTCCTTTAGATCTTCCCCGCTGAAAGTTCCGCTGATGATACTTCCATTCATGCGGGTGATATAAGTCTCTCCGTCTTTCAGTTTATCGGAATCCAGTGCTGCTTTGATGTAAGAACAGGAAGCCCCTTGCCGCGGATTCACAAGCGTAAATTCCAAGACATTGAATACGCCTACCTTGGCAACAACTGTAACGTAGTGATTGCCATCTTCTTCATCATCATGGACATAGACTTCCGGCCTTCCATATCGACCGGATACATACAGCCAACCATCTATCAAACAACCTAATGTATTTTGCCCCGACGTTGTAGCTTCGGGCATCAGTGTCGGATCTACCGACTTGTCTTCCTCGCAGGCGCAGCAAAACACCAGCAGAAACAGAAACAATAACTTCTTCATAGTCTTCAAAAATGATAGTTTAAACCAAAAAGCAAAGAGAGCTGACCGAAATAGCCGGTACCGTCTTTCGCATTCTTCACATTCCACGTTTCACCGTGATACTTCACTGAATAGGCTTCCGAATCGGATATCACCCAATTCAAACGTCCCGATATTCCCCAGTTCCCATTCAGAAAATATTCTCCTGAAAAGGCAAAATTGCCCGCCAGCTTATTCATCGACACCTTCCGGGGTTTGTCGTATACCTTGCTTCGATCCTTATAGAACTGATAGCCCGCTCCGCCGGACAGTTGAAGGGAGTAATGTTTCTTCACCATTGCCAAAGCAATCTGCGGAGCGATGTAGTGCTCCTGAATCTTATCTGCACCATTCTCGTGTGTGTTCTTGTAGGAACTCCCCTGATACAAGACTCCCCCTCCGAATCTCAATGTTCCGCTGGAAAACGTCAGGCAACTGGCATCCCAGGCCACTCCTTTGCGCAGATCACTCCGGTAGGCATCCGACCTGTCAGTGATTCCCATCAGTTCTCCCAAATACCACGACGGTCCGGCATGAACAGATAAAAAAGATTTCTTATCGCCTGCATTCTGAGCATGCAGGGAGATGGCCGTCAACATCCCCCAAAGAAAACAATGTAAGTACCTCATAACAAATTAAGTTTAGTATTTCTTAGTAAATGCAAAAAAGCAGAAAATACTGCATAACAAGGAGAGAAAAGTTATAAACATTTGCATACAAATCAGCAGAATAACCATACGAAAAGATTCAGCAAGGCCTGAAAGAATAAGTGATATTCACAACCATCACCACTTGGCACAATGCTATAGAAAAGAAAACGTAAACTCAGCAAACACATCGCCCGTCATACCTTTGTAATCCTTACCCATTCTGATTGCCGAATCATGGACAGAAGAAGAGAAAATGATGATAAGCAGTATCATGAACTGTATCTGATAAAAATCATCTCACGAGATAAAAAAATCGCCTCGTGGGATGAAAAAATTCATCTCATGAGACGAAAAAATTTATCTCGTGAGACGGTTTTATTCGTCTCATGGGACAAAAATAGTTGTCTCGTGAGATAAATCAGCCGTTCCATGAGACAAAAATAATCTGTTTCGCAGGACACAATATTGAACCTAAAAGAGTAAACCCACTCTTTCTCCTAAAGTATTCATATCCAATAGATAACGGGGATAAAAAGAAAAAGAGACGAACCGTGGGAAACACGATTCGTCCCTTAACGTACTCGAAGCGGGACTTGAACCCGCACAGCCGCAATGGCCAAAGGATTTTAAGTCCTTCGTGTCTACCATTCCACCATTCGAGCATCCTATGGCAAAAGAGCGGAAAACGAGACTCGAACTCGCGACCCTAACCTTGGCAAGGTTATGCTCTACCAACTGAGCTATTTCCGCAGGATATTTGTAGAACGGGTGCAAAGATAACGACTTTCCCTTTTACTGCCAAATTTTCATACAGAAAAAGTGATGATAAATGAAGAGAGAAGAGACATTGGAAGAGAAGAAAAAAGAAATGGGAAGAAAATGAGAAGAATACAAAAAGAAAATGAATAGAAAGCAAAGAGAAACGGGAAAAAGCGGAAAGAAGAAACAACCACCTTTCAGTTACGAACCTGCAAGGTGGAACCTGAAATAGAAACCGAATAATGTTTCAAGTACTCCATACCCGTTCCAGTAGGAAAGCCTCCATTGCTCAGGTCATACTTGGTATGACACTTCGGACATACAGCCGTTCCTAACCCGTCGTCCGCCAACTCCACCGAAACATTCCGCTGGGCTTCTACCGGACAGGCGGCATCAAACGCGACATATGTATTCCCGTCGGAAAAAATACTCTGCCCGATAATCAGCCCCGCATAACCCACCGGCAAACCGTTTACGTTCTTCTCCACCTTCAGGAACTGACCGGGAGTCGTAATCTTATAATACGGATGCTGCGAAAGGCTGCATGAGAAATGAAAAGAAACAGAAGGGATACTCGACTCATACGAATCGCCACAACCGGCAACACACAGCCAAAGCATCCCTACAATTATACTGAATTTCCGCATACGGCAGCACATGGTTTATCTGCCAAGCAAACATCTCTCGGCCTCTTCCATTCCATGAAAGTTGAAGCCATCCACCACTTCCTGCATCAGTGCGCTGATCTCTTCATTGCAAAGATTGCCGATGCTTCCTTCATGAGTGTGATGCACCTGCTTGTCATGAGAGAAGTTGCCCGCTTCAATGTCCAGACCGACCTTCTTGTAGGCATCGCGGAAGGGCATTCCCTCGCGCGCCAAACGGTTCACCTCTTCTACACTGAAAATGGGCAGATACCGGTCGTCGTCGAGAATGTGTTCGTTCACCTTGATCTCGTTCATGATGTAGGTTGTCATCTGCAAGCAATCTTCCAGCTCCTGGAAGGCAGGAAGGAAGACCTCCTTTATGATCTGCAAATCGCGGAAGTATCCGGAAGGTAGATTATTGGCTATCATCATGATCTGTTGCGGCAAGGATTGCAATTTATTGCACTTGGCACGTGTCAGTTCGAAGACATCCGGATTCTTCTTATGGGGCATGATGCTAGAACCCGTCGTACAATCGTCCGGCAGTTTGACAAACCCGAAGTTCTGGCTATTGAACATGCAAGCGTCGAAGGCCAGTTTGGAGATGGTACCAGCAATGCTTGCCATAGCAAAGGCAACGTTACGCTCCATCTTACCGCGCCCCATCTGTGCATACACCACATTGTAATTCATGGAATCGAACCCTAACAGACGGGTAGTCATCGTGCGGTTCAACGGGAAGGAAGAACCGTATCCCGCCGCCGAACCCAACGGATTGCGGTTGCACATCCTGAATGCAGCCTGCAAGAAAAGCATGTCGTCCACCAAACTTTCGGCGTATGCGCCAAACCACAGTCCGAAAGAGGAAGGCATGGCTATCTGCAAATGAGTATAGCCCGGCATCAGGACATCTTTACAACGTTCGCTCTGGGCTATCAGCACATGAAATAACTGCTCCACCGCTTCAGCGATTTCCCTGATCCGCGCACGAGTGAACAGCTTCAGATCGAGCAGAACCTGGTCGTTGCGCGAACGGCCGCTATGTATCTTCTTACCTACATCGCCCAGCTTGCGCGTCAACATCAACTCCACCTGCGAGTGTACGTCTTCCACTCCTTCTTCTATCACGAACTCTCCCTTCTCGGCAGTCGCATAGATACTTTTCAGTTCTTCGAGCAAAAGCGCCAGTTCGTCTTTCGCCAGCAGACCGATACTTTCGAGCATGGTGATGTGTGCCATAGAGCCCAATACATCATGCTTCGCCAGATAAAGATCCATCTCGCGGTCGCGTCCCACCGTGAAACGTTCTATATCTTTATTCACTTGAACGGATTTCTCCCAAAGTTTCTGAGCCATTTGTTCTGTAGTTTACGGTTATTGATAAGGTATGATGGAGAGCATGTCAGCCATCTTTTCCAAAGCTTCCTGCAAAGGCTTTTGCACCATGCCCTTCATGAAAGGATTCAGTTCCATGCCGATAGTCAGCTTAATCTTGCATTCCGACTGCGATGTGGCGACAATCTGTATCCACAAATTGAACGGTAGCGGAGAAGTGGTGGTAGCAAACTTAATGCATTTACACGGTTCCCTCTCTATAATGTTCAATGTTATCTTGCCAACGGGAGCCACCTCTATCGACAGGCTGTCCGTGTCAAAACTCAGATTTTTCACTTTGTCTTCCGGCAATCTTCCCTTGATTTTTTCCAGGTTGTTCAGATCTGCCAACTTCTCATAAACGAGTTCCTGCGGAGCAGGTATCATCTTCACGCCACTTTCAAATTTCGTCATATTCCAGTATTCTATATTCTATAAAAAGACGAAAAGGACTATTCGGACAGCAACTATCCGAATGGTCCTTCCACTATATCAAATATCTTACAGTATGAAATGTTCTTATTTTCCGGCATCCCAATGTGCAGGGTCTTTACGCCATTCGTTCAGCGTCTTGACATCACCTTCTTCAATGTATCCTGTGCGGAGTGCCACCTCCAGAACGGCTTCATAGTTAGTCAGCGTCACCAATGGCACTTTGGCTTCCTTGAAGGCTTTCTCAGCAACCGGGAAACCGTAGGTATAGGCAGCTACCATACCGATTACCTCGCATCCGTCGCGACGGATGGCTTCTACTGCTTTCAGGCTACTTCCACCTGTAGAAATCAAATCTTCAACAACCACTACTTTCATGCCCGGACGAAGTTCACCCTCAATCAGATTCTCCAATCCGTGATCTTTCGGGGTAGAGCGTACGTACACAAACGGCAAGTTCAGTGCATCGGCCACCAAAGCTCCCTGAGGGATGGCACCCGTTGCTACGCCGGCTATCGCATCTACTTGTCCGAAGCGTTCCAATATCAAGCGAGTGATTTCAATCTTTACAAAATTACGCAAAGAAGGATAGGAAAGTGTCTTGCGGTTATCACAGTAAAATGGAGATTTCCAGCCGGAAGCCCAAGTGAAAGGATTTGCCGGTTGTAGTTTAATCGCTTTTATCTTCAGCAACTTCTCTGCGAATAGTTTTTCTAAAGTTTTCATAACCAAATCAACTGTTATAGTAAATATGGCACAAAAATACGAAAACTGAACGAAAATAAAAGAAAGAACAAAAAGATTTTTATTCAAAATCTTCATTTTCGCCGGCAAGCTGTATGCTGCGGCGAATATCCTCCATTTCGAAGCCCCGGCTCAGCGCAAAGCGAATCAGTTTGCCGTTCAGTTCAAACTCATTTTCAGCATGGACGCTTTTCCGTTTCGACTGCAACAGGGCGGCCAGAACGGACTGGTATTCTTCCTCGTCTATCTCGTCCAGACAACGGCGGCATACGTCGTAGGACACTTTCTTCAACTGGAGCGCTTGTGCTATCTTCACTTTCCCCCACTTGGCAAAGCGAAACTTGTCATTGACAAAGGCACGGCAAAAGCGTTCCTCGTCGATGTACCGCTCGTCCTCCAAGCGTCTCAGGATATGTTCAATCGTATCGTAGGGCAATCCCCAGCGTTGCAGTTTGTCTGCCACCTCGGCACGGCAATGTTCTGCCGTCGAACAATAGGCCGCCACTTTATTCAGGGCTGCCGATTCGGTCATATCTGTCATTTTTCGGCTATTATAAATCTGTCATTATGAGAAATATCCTTCTGAAGGCGGACAGTGCGATAGCCCAGGCTACGCAATAGGGCTACTGTCTCTTCTCCAAAAGCACGGTTAATTTCAAAATAAAGTTTCCCGCCGGATACAAGCATGTCGAGTCCCAGGGTAGCTATGCGGCGATAGAATCGCAAAGGATCCGAATCAGGCACAAACAGCGCCAACGAAGGTTCCCAGTCCAGTACATTCCGTTCCATGTCCGCCTTTTCCGCCTCGGTGACGTAGGGCGGATTGCTCACTATGGCTTCGTAGCATGCCGACATGCCGGAAACATCAGCCAGCACGTCGCGCTGTTCGAAGCGGACGGATGCCTGCAAGGCTTTACCGTTGGCAGTGGCTATGGCAAGGGCGTATTCCGATACATCCCAGGCTGTAACCTGCGCTTCCGGCAACTCCTTCGACAGGGAAATGGCAATACAGCCGCTACCCGTCCCGATGTCCAATATACGGGCTGCTGAAGGAACTTCTTCCAGCATCAGCTCCACCAGTTCCTCCGTTTCCTGCCGGGGGATAAGCACGCCGGGAGCCACATGGAATGTCCTTCCCAAGAAGCGTGCCTCGCCTTGGATATACTGTATCGGCTCGAAATTGCGCAGACGGGCGAGAATGCTTTCCAATTCCTGTTCCTCTTTTGCGGATAAAGTTATATCTTTGCCCAGGTAATAGTCCACGACCCGCTGCCCGAAGATTTCGCAACAGACAATCTTGGACAGGTTGCCGGCTTCCTGCTGAGCATAACATTCTTGCAGCTGCCGGCGGATGTACGTAGTGGAAATATTCATAAATCGGGCGCTTTTGGGGCGCAAAAGTAAGAAATATCTGCAAATGGAAGCACAGATGGAAAAAGAAAAATACATGCGGCGCTGCATTCAGTTGGCGCGCAACGGGCTTTGCAATGCAGCCCCCAACCCAATGGTAGGGGCAGTTATCGTATGCGACGGGAAGATTATCGGTGAAGGTTACCACGTACGTTGTGGCGAGGCGCATGCGGAAGTAAACGCTATCCGTTCCGTCAAAGACAGTTCACTACTGAAACGCTCCACAATCTATGTCAGCCTGGAACCCTGCTCCCATTACGGGAAGACGCCGCCTTGCGCGGACCTCATCATCGAAAAACAGATTCCCCGCATCATCATCGGCTGTCAGGATCCTTTCTCCAAGGTAGCCGGACGGGGTATCCGGAAGTTGAAAGATGCCGGACGCGAAGTGACTGTCGGTGTGCTGGAGGATGAATGCCGCCACCTGATCAGACGGTTCGTCACCTTTCATAAACTGCGACGCCCATATATCACCCTGAAGTGGGCGGAGTCCGCGGATGGCTATATCGACTTGCAGCGGGATGGCGGTACACCTGTACTCTTTTCTACCCCGCTGACTTCCATGCTGGTGCACAAAAAGCGGGCGGAGCATGCCGCCATCCTTGTAGGCACTCGCACGGCAGAACTGGACAACCCCTCACTGACCGTCCGCAACTGGCATGGCACGTCGCCTCTCCGCCTCACAATCGACCTCAATCAACGCCTGTCTCCAACGCTCCAACTGTTTGACGGTAGTGTGCCCACGCTTGTCTTCACCGGACAGCCCCACCCTGCATCGCCCAATCTGGAATATATCCCTACAGACCTCAGCCAAGACTTGTTGCCTCAAATTATGCAAACACTATACGAACGTAGCATCCAATCCTTGCTGGTAGAAGGCGGTAGCATTTTGCTGCAATCTTTCATCGACGCCGGACTTTGGGACGAAGCCTTTGTAGAAGAAAGCCCTATACGACTCCGTTCCGGTGTTAAATCACCCGAAATAAAGGATAAAAACAGTTATGTCATCGAACGGCATTTCGGAAGGAACATACGGCATTATACTGCGGGGAAATAACCTGTAGTACCTCATTTCAGTATGCTTTTTATAGAAAAGAAATACCGTTTTATCTATAATTTTATATAAAACTTCCCCACAATGCTTATTATAGAAAAAAATGTTCCTATTTTTGCAACTTGTAAATAATCAAAGTTTCGGATTCAATTCTTCTGACTTGCCGGAATAAACTGTATGGCAAGGAGTATGATAGAGGAACCTGATCCGACACTTAACCAATTAAACACTGTCTTTAGAAAATGAGAATAAAGTTTTTATCCGTAATCCTGAGTTTTCTTCTTATGTCAGTAGCCATAAGTTCGTGCCTTGACTCAGACACCAACTATGAATACAGCTCCGACGCAACGATACGCGCTTTTGGCATCGACTCCATCGGAAAAGGCATCTATTATAAATTCACCATCGACCAGCTGAAAGGAGAAATCTACAACGTAGACTCACTGCCCGTAGGGGCCGATACCATCATCGACAGAATCCTGATTGACACCTTGGACGTAATCGGATGGGTCACCTCCGGCGTCAATGACACTCTGTTCAACATGAACGATTCCGTCGATCTGAGAGCGCCCATCAAGCTGAAAGTCCATGCAGCAGACGGAACGACAATGCGCGAATACCTCATCAAAGTGAATGTCCACAAGCAGGATCCGGATTCACTGTTGTGGGAGCAGCAACCCTCACTGCCCGTACTCCCCTCCCCTGACAAATTAAAGGCAATCGTACTGGAAGATGAATTATGGATATACACCTCCTCCACTACCGCCTACCGCCATTCTCTAACAGTTTCCGCCGGTTTCCGCTGGGACGAGGTCCACATTAACGGACTTCCGGAAGACGCGAAACTGAATTCCATCGTTAAATTCGACGGCCAATTGTTCGTAACCAACGACGAAGGGAAGGCCTTCTGTTCCGATAACGGCGTCGATTGGCAGGAAATAGACATGCAAGGTATACAAATGGCAACATTCATTACAGGCATTCCGGAAGACAACATCATCGGAAGCCCGAACATACTTGCCGGCATCTGTACGGAAAACGGACGCAACTACTTTTGCGTGAAGAGTTCCGATGAAACCATCTGGAGAAAAAGCGAAAAAGAGGTTCCTGCCGACTTCCCCTCGCAAAAGATATATTCCACAGTCTTCACCAATGCAAGCGGCATCAAACAGACCGTGATTGTAGGAAACGCAAAAAAAGCGACCGAGAAGACAGTAGCCTGGTTCACGATGGACGGACTGAACTGGGTGGATATGAGTACCCCGTCAAGTTTGGCCTGCCCCGCAATGGAAAACCCGTCTATCATGTATTACGGCGGTCTGTTCCACATAATGGGTGGCAAGTTCGACATCATCCGTTCTTCGAGCGACGGTATTACTTGGAATGAATCACCAGACAAGTTCCTCTATCCGGGCGAGAAAGTCATAATTCCGAATGAAGATGAAGAAGAAGACGGCGAAGATGAAGATAAAGAAGACACCATTGAATACATCAACTGGTTCAAGGACAAAGGCGACTATACCCTGGCCATTGATGCCAACCATTACATCTGGATCGTATGGAGCGAAGATGGTACCGTTTGGCGCGGACGTCTGAACAGGTTGGGATTTCAGAAGCAATAATAAAACAGTCAGATCTCCGTTTCTTTACTATGACAAAGAGTAATAAAAAGAAAACGGTATGACTGTAGCCCAAGAAATAAAGATAGTGTTTTGCCTGCTCATGTTCCCCTTCTGCCACATTGCGGCACAGGAAGAATATACGTGGGAACTGGGAGGTGTCATTGGAGGAAGTTTCTATATGGGAGACGCCAACAACAGTGTCCCGTTCAAGAACACAGGATTGGCAGGAGGAGTGATAGCCCGCTATCTGCTGAATCCTCACATGGCAATCAAAGGCAACCTGACAGCCGGCAGGATATCCGGCGACACAAGAGATTTCAAGAATGTGTATCCCTACGGAGAACACGCCGCCTTCAAGCGGACTCTCTTCGATTTAGGAGCACAGTTTGAATATAACTTTTTGGGATATGGTATCGGGAATACCTACCGGGGCGACCGCCGGTTTACACCTTATATATTAGGTGGACTGGGATTTACATTTGCTCCAAAGCCCGCTAAGGCTGTTTTTACCATGAATCTCCCCATAGGGGTGGGCGTGAAGTACAAAGCATCGCCACGCACCAATATAGGATGCGAGTTCACTATGCGATTCAGCCTCAGCGACCGGTTGGACGTCACCCGCCGGGACGGCTTGCAACTGGAAGACTCGTACCAGATAAAAGGAAAAGGTTGGAAGAACAAAGACAGTTATACATTTGCCGTCTTCTTCATAACCTACGACCTCTTCCCAAGATGCAAGGATTGTAACAACTAAAGAAGATGCAATATAAAGAACAACTTGATTTGAGCCGGATACCCCAGCATGTGGCAATCATCATGGATGGCAACGGACGGTGGGCGAAGCAACGCGGACACGAGCGGAGCTACGGACACCAAGCCGGTGCGGAGACCGTGCATGTCATTGCCGAAGAAGCCGCCAAGCTGGGAGTGAAATTCTTGACTCTATATACGTTCTCTACCGAAAACTGGAATCGTCCTTCGGATGAAGTGGCAGCATTGATGAGCCTTCTCTTCGATTCGATCGAAGAAGAGACTTTTATGAAGAACAATATCAGTTTCCGAATTATCGGAGACATAGACAAACTGCCGGCAAACGTGCAGGAGCGCCTATACAACTGTGTGAGAAACACCTCCCGAAACACAGGCATGTGTCTGGTGCTTGCACTCAGCTACTCCTCACGTTGGGAAATCACGGAAGCCGTCCGACAAATCGCCACTTCGGTACAGAAAGGCGAACTGACACCCGAAGCGATTGACAGCAATTTGATCTCGACGCACATGACGACCCGTTTCATGCCTGATCCGGACTTGCTGATACGCACCGGCGGAGAAATCCGTCTGAGCAACTATCTGCTGTGGCAGTGCGCCTATTCCGAACTCTATTTCTGCGAGACCTACTGGCCTGACTTTCGGGAAGAGGAACTTTGCAAAGCCATCTGTGACTACCAGAAACGGGAACGCAGATTCGGCAAAACCAGTGAACAAATCAGTTAAAGCAAACATATTTAATCAAAAACATAAATGCACTATCGTATTTTCTCTATATTCACAGCGTTCATCTGCCTCTTCGGGTACGCATTGACGAGCAACGCCCAAGATGCCAACAGCACAGACTATGCAGAAAAGCCAGTCATTCTCTACTCAGGAACCCCCAAGAAATATGAAATTGCGGAGATTAAAGTAGAAGGAGTCAAGAACTACGAAGACTATGTACTCATCGGATTGTCCGGTCTGTCTGTAGGTCAGACCATCACTGTTCCGGGCGACGAGATCACCCAAGCTTGTAAGCGCTACTGGCGTCACGGTCTGTTCTCCAATGTCCAGATCACGGCAGATAAGATAGAGGGCGACAAGATATGGCTGGGCATCAACCTGACGCAGCGCCCGCGTGTATCCGAGATCCGCTATCATGGCGTGAAGAAATCGGAACGCGAAGATATAGAGAGCAGAATCGGAATGATCAAGGGAGGACAGATAACCCCGAACGTCATCGACCGTGCCAAGACCCTGATCAAACGCTACTTTGACGACAAAGGTTTCAAGAACGCTGACGTAATCATCTCGCAGAAGGATGATGTCTCCAACGAGAACCAAGTGATCGTGAGCATTGACATCGACAAGAAAGAGAAAGTAAAGGTACACGAAATCACCATCACCGGTAATGAAGCCATAGCAACCAAGAAGCTGAAGCGCATCATGAAGAAGACCAACGAGAAAAACAAGCTGGTCAACATATTCCGCACCAAAAAGTTCGTAGAAGAGAATTTCGAAGCAGACAAGCAACTGATCATCGACAAATACAACGAATTGGGATACCGTGATGCTATGATCGTGGAAGACAGCATCAAGCCCTACGACGACCGTACGGTGGACGTCTTCATGCGAATAGAAGAAGGAGACAAATACTACCTCCGCAATGTCACATGGGTGGGTAACACGCTGTATCCTTCCGAACAGTTGGACTACATGCTCCGCATGAAGAAAGGTGACGTCTACAACCAAAAATTGCTGGAAGAGCGTACCATGTCCGACGAAGACGCCATCGGCAACCTTTACTACAACAACGGTTACCTCTTCTACAGCCTCGAGCCCGTAGAAGTCAACATCGTAGGAGACTCCATCGACTTGGAAATGCGTATCTTCGAAGGCAGACAAGCCACCATCAACAAGATCAACATCAACGGTAACGACCGCTTGTACGAAAACGTGGTACGCCGAGAACTCCGTACCCGTCCGGGCGACCTGTTCAGCCGTGAAGACCTGATGCGTTCCATGCGTGAAATCCAGCAGATGGGACACTTCGACCCCGAACAGATCAAACCGGATATCCAGCCCAAACCTGAGGATGGAACCGTAGACATAGGTTATGACTTGGTGTCTAAAGCCAACGACCAAGTAGAGTTCTCAGCCGGTTGGGGACAAACCGGTATCATTGGTAAGTTAAGCCTGAAGTTCACCAACTTCTCGCTTGCCAACCTGCTACATCCGGGAGAGAATTACCGGGGTATCCTGCCGCAGGGCGATGGTCAGACACTGACCATCAGCGGACAAACCAATGCCAAGTACTACCAGTCATACAGCATCTCATTCTACGATCCATGGTTCGGAGGCAAGCGTCCTAACGCATTCTCCGTATCGGCATTCTACTCCCGCCAGACTGACATCAGTAGCCGTTACTACAACTCGGCCTACATGAGCAACTACTACAACAGCCTGTACAGCGGAATGTACGGTTACGGTATGTACAACTATGGCAATTACAACAGTTACGAAAACTATTACGACCCCGACAAGTCAATACAGATGTTCGGCGTGGCAGCCATGTTCGGTAAACGCCTGAAATGGCCGGACGACTACTTCCAGTTCTCTGCCGAGCTGTCTTATCAGCGCTACATTCTGAGCGACTGGCAATACTTCCCTGTGACTGACGGTAAGTGTAACAACTTCAGTCTGAACCTGACCCTGTCGCGCAGTTCTATCGACAACCCGATTTACCCGCGCTCAGGTTCCGAGTTCTCCCTGTCCGTGCAGTTGACGCCGCCCTACTCTCTGTTCGACGGTAAGGATTACAGCAAATACAGCACCAGCAGCCAGGAAGATATGAACAAGATGCACAAGTGGATTGAGTATCACAAGTGGAAATTCAAATCCAAAGTCTATATTCCGCTGATGGACCCCATAACCGTAAAACGCACTCCAGTCATCATGAGCCGCGTAGAATTCGGTTTGCTGGGACATTACAACAAATACAAGAAATCTCCGTTCGAAACGTTCGACGTGGGTGGTGACGGTATGACCGGCTACTCCAGTTATGCAACGGAAAGCATCGCCCTCCGCGGTTACGAAAACAGTTCATTGACTCCTTACGGATACGAAGGTTATGCCTATACCCGCTTGGGGCTTGAGCTGAGATACCCGCTGATGTTGGAGACAAGCACCAGCATCTATGCATTAGGCTTCGTAGAAGCCGGTAATGCCTGGCAAGACGTGAAGAACTTCAACCCATTCGAGCTGAAACGCTCGGCTGGTGTGGGTGTCCGTATCTTCCTGCCGATGATCGGTATGATGGGTATTGACTGGGCGTACGGTTTCGACAAAATACGCGGTTCCAAAGAGTACGGTGGCAGCCAGTTCCACTTTATCTTAGGACAAGAATTCTAATTTGTATCACAAAAACCAAACGTTATGAGAAAGTCCGTTTTATTCATGTTTCTGCTGTTCGCCATAGGTATGACAGCCCATGCGCAGAAATTTGCCCTGATCGACATGGAGTATATCCTGAAAAACATCCCGGCATACGAACGTGCCAACGAGCAACTGAACCAGGTTTCCAAGAAGTGGCAAAGCGAAGTGGAGAAAGTGGCTGAAGAAGCCAAGACGCTGTACAAGAACTATCAGTCGGAAGCCGTCTTCCTCTCCGAAGAGCAGAAGAGCAAGAAAGAAGAAGCAATCGTCGCCAAAGAGAAAGAAGCAGCCGAGTTGCGCCGCGCATACTTTGGCCCCGAAGGAGAGTTGTTTAAGAAACGTGAAAGCCTGATGCAGCCCATTCAGGATGAAATCTATAATGCCGTGAAAGAGATTTCGGAACAGAAAGGATACTCCGTCGTTGTCGACCGGGCTTCTGCAACAAGCATCATTTTCGCTTCTCCGCGCATCGACATAAGCAACGAAGTCCTCGCAAAGTTAGGATATTCAAATTAATTTCATACATTTGCCTGGCAAACAGAGACGCATTGGAAAATAAAAATAAGCTCGCTTATTTTGTTTTACACTCGGATTGCACTATATTTGCATTCATTCAAAGAATAACTAATTAAATAAACAATAAATATTATGCTTAAAAGAATCGCACTCCTTATCATTGTGTTTGCTCTTCCGCTAGGAGCAATGGCACAAAAATCTGCACACATGAACTCTCAGGAAGTCATTGTACTCATGCCGGAATATACAAAGGCACAGGCAGACCTTGACGCAATGTCCAAACAGTACACAGAAGAGATGCAACGCACTCAGACTGAATTTCAGAAGAAACTGCAAGAATATCAGGCACAAGCCGATTCCCTGCCGAAAAACATAGCAGAAAGACGTCAGAAAGAGTTGCAGGACATGGCAGAAAGACAAGAGCAGTTCCAGCAAGAAGCTTATCAGAACATGCAGAAAGCACAGCAAGAAGCTATGATTCCTATCTATAAGAAGCTGGACGAAGCCATACAGGCAGTAGGCAAGGCAGAAGGCGTTGTCTATATCTTCGACTTGGCACGCACTTCCATCCCTTATATAAGTGCTGAAAGTATCGACGTTACAGCCAAAGTAAAGACTCAACTGGGTATCAAATAAGAGAAACATTCCACTTTTTTATATAAAAAACATTGGAAGAGGCGTGGATTACATAAACCACGCCTTTTCCGTATCATTGCAGGCATATATCCGTTTTTTCTGTCATGAAACAAAACTTACCTACCCTTCCTGGTCCCATTGGCGTATTCGATTCCGGCTACGGCGGACTGACCATTTTGAGCAAGATCCGCGAAACCCTGCCCGAATACGATTACATCTATATCGGCGACAATGCACGTACGCCCTACGGTACACGCTCTTTCGAGATTGTATATGAATTTACGCTGCAAGCCGTAACCAAGCTATTCGAGATGGGATGCCACTTAGTCATCCTGGCATGCAACACCGCATCCGCCAAGGCACTACGCAGCATACAGATGAACGATCTGCCGCAAATGGATCCGGCACGACGTGTGTTGGGAGTAATCCGCCCTACCATAGAGTGCATCGAAAGCATCACCCACAGCCGCCATGTAGGCATACTTGCCACTACAGGAACCATCAAATCCGAATCCTATCCTCTGGAGATACACAAGCTTTTCCCGGATATTCAGGTGCAGGGCGAAGCCTGTCCATTATGGGTGCCACTTGTCGAGAACAATGAGACAGAAGGAGAAGGTACCGATTACTTCATTCGCAAATACATTGACGAACTGTTGGCAAAAGACAAGCTGATAGATTCCGTGATACTAGGCTGCACACACTATCCCCTGCTGTTACCCAAGATAAAGAAATACATGCCCCAAGGCATCACCATCGTCTCCCAAGGCGAACTGGTTGCCGACAGCCTGAAAGACTACCTGCACCGGCATCCCGAAATGGAAAGCAAATGTTCCAAAGGTGGACAATGCCGTTACTACACCACAGAGTCCGAAGAGAAATTCATCGAATCTGCCTCCACCTTCCTGAAAGAGGCGGTCACGGTACAAAAGGTTGAACTGTAGGTCTGAGAAGTTATCACTCTTTTCATCTATTAATTTTCAATTATCAACGATCAATTATCAACTGAATAAAATACACTGAGGGCAATCTTTTTTTCGGGATATTTGTTATATTTGTAGTATAGGACCCTAAAAACTTATCATTATGAGAAAAGAAGATAAAAGTAAACTCATAGAAGTATACAAAAGTTCGCCTTGGGAAGCCGAGCTTGTGAAAGGTTTGCTCAATGCCAGTAACATTCAGGCCATGCTTACAGATAGCGTAATCCCCAATGTCATTTTGCCCTCCACAGTGATGGATGTTGCCGTGCTTGTCAATGAGAAAGACTACGAAGTGGCAATGGAAATCATCAGAGAACGCGAAAAAAATACAGATGGAGAATAATCCTCTCCACACATGGAAACTTCACAGATATGCAACAACTGACAAGAATTGCCGTAAAAGTAGGCAGTAACGTACTTACGCGTCGTGACGGAACGCTCGACGTGACACGCATGTCCGCCTTGGTCGACCAGATAGCCGAGCTGCACAAGACGGGAGTAGAAATCATCCTCATATCGTCCGGTGCCGTAGCTTCCGGACGCAGCGAGGTGTACCCGACCAAGAAGCTGGACAGCGTAGATCAGCGCCAGCTCTTTTCCGCCGTAGGACAAGCCAAACTGATCAACCGCTATTATGAATTGTTCCGCGAACATGGCATTACCGTCGGACAAGTGCTGACCATGAAAGAGAATTTCTCTACCCGTCGGCACTACCTCAACCAGAAGAACTGCATGGCGGTCATGTTGGAAAATGGCATTATCCCTATCGTCAACGAGAATGATGCCGTCTCCGTCAGCGAACTGATGTTTACGGACAACGATGAACTGTCCGGTCTGATAGCCTCCATGATGGACGTGCAGGCACTGATCATACTAAGCAACATCGACGGAATCTACAACGGCTCGCCTGCCGACCCTGCCTCGCAAGTGATACGCGAAATCGGTCAAGGCAAAGACCTCTCCTCCTACATCCAGACATCGAAGTCCAGTTTCGGACGCGGTGGCATGTTGACCAAGACTAACATCGCCCGCAAAGTAGCCGATGAAGGCATCACAGTCATCATTGCCAACGGTAAGCGCGACAATATCCTCGTCGACCTGCTTCGACATCCGGAACAGACCCTTTGTACACGTTTCATCCCTGCTGATGCCCCCGTATCCAGCATCAAGAAATGGATTGCCCACAGCGAAGGCTTTGCTAAAGGCGAGCTTCACCTCGACCAATGCGCCACGGAAATCCTCGGTTCAGGAAAAGCAACCAGCATCCTCCCCATTGGCATCACAGCCATTTCAGGCGGGTTTGAGAAAGACGACATTGTGCGTATCATCGACTTCGACGGCAATCCCATAGGTGTGGGGAAAGCCAACTGCGATTCTGCACAGGCAAGGGAAGCCTTGGGGAAGCACGGCAAGAAGCCCGTGGTCCACTATGACTATCTGTACATCGAATAAGAAAGTATGTCAGAACTCACCACAAATCCCCCCCTGCCACAGCTATTTGTAGCAGAGGGGGATTTTTTCAAAAAAAGAGTTATAACACATCCTCCTTTATCAAAAAGAATAATAGATCTATTCGTTTTATAATCCCTTTTTAGCGTATTCCCACATCAGAATGCCCTCTGCAGGATGTACTTTTCGCCCGGCTGGGTCTGAATATCATATTCATATATCTTATAGAGAATCGGATATTGCGCCCTCAGGCCGGAAGCGACCAGCGGTTCCTTGATGGCTCCGCGCTTCATCAGCGGGTTGGGATTCTCGCCTTTTGCCTCTTTCAGTCCGTCACCCTGCAAGGGCACGTAGGAGCGGATGCGCAGGTTGCCACCGATGCGTGAAGTCACAGTCGCCGCAGTCAGTTCGCCACCGTCCCAATCCATATCTACTTCAAAAGCGCCGCGGGCCACCAGTCCTTTCACACTGCCTTTGCTCCAGGCTTCGGGCAGGGCGGGCAACAGGTGCAAGGCTTCGTCGTGGCTTTGCAGCAACATCTCCGCCACGCCTGCCGTGAATCCGAAGTTACCGTCAATCTGGAAAGGCGGATGCGCATCGAACAGGTTCGGGTAGGTACGCCCGTCCGGATTACCCTCTTCCACAAGGCTCAGCATGTTACGGATAATCTTATAGGCATGGTCGCCATCGAGCAGGCGCGCCCAAAGGTTGATCTTCCAGCCAATGGACCATCCGGTAGCCATGTCGCCCCGATAGAGAAGCGAGCGCTTAGCTGCCTGAAAGAGCTGCGGATGTGCATAAGGGGAAATCTGGTTGCTCGGATAGAGACCGTAGAGGTGGGAGACGTGACGATGCTCATTCTTCGGATCGTCTACATCGGCAAGCCACTCTTGCAATTGGTTATACTTGCCAATCTGCATGGGTGGCAGGCGGTCGATCATGTCTTGCAGGGTATCGCAATAGGCGGTACGCTCGGGGTAAAGCACCTTCGTGGCAGTGAGGACGGAGGTCAGGGCATCCAGCACGATCTGCGTGTCCATCGTGCAACCGGCAGTCAGCATGGTTCCGGTTCCCTCAGGACCATGTTCGGGTGACATGGAGGGGGCACACACCATCCAGCCATACTTGGGATGCTCGGTCAAAAAGTCGAGGAAGAAGTCGGCAGCTCCTTTCAGGGCAGGATAGGCGGACGAGAGGAATGCACGGTCGCCCGTGTAGAGGTAGTGTTGCCACAGATGCTGGCTCAACCATGCACCTCCCAAGGGCCAAACGTAGGATGCACCGTCTACCGGCCCTGACATACGCCACAAGTCTGTGTTGTGATGCACCGTCCATCCACGGCAGTCATATAGCGTGCGGGCGGTTCCTTGTGCCGATTCGGAGAGCTCCTTCACCATCTGGAACAGCGGCTCGTGCATTTCCGAGAGGTTGGTCACCTCGGCGGGCCAGTAGTTCATCTCGGTATTGATGTTGATGGTGTACTTTCCATCCCACGGAGCCAAAAGCGACTGGTTCCAAATGCCTTGCAAGCCGGCAGGCTGTCCGCCGGGCTGTGAAGAGGAGATCAGCAGGTAACGGCCGAACTGGAACATCAGTGCCACCAGTCCTGGATCTTTGCCCTGGTTGAAGCGCCGGATACGTTCGGAAGTCTCTTCCGTGCTGGAAGTCCCGACGTTCAGAGAGACACGGCCGAACAGTTTCCGGTAAGCCGCTTCGTGGGCAGACAAGGCTGCGGTATAGGAGGTCTTCACGGCTTTATTCATAAAGTCGGCGGCACGGCGGGATGGGTTGGCGCTGACGTCTTTGTAGTTGACGAAGTTGGTTGCCGCCGTCACATAAATCACGGCAGCATCTGCGCCTTTCACTTCGATGCAGTCATTGTTCACGCTCACTGTTCCCTTCTCCGCCTTGATGCGGGTGCGGGTTTCGAAGCGGATGGCAGCCGGTACACCTTCGTGGTCGGAACCGTTGCCGCACAAGAGGAGGTCTTTTCCGCTCTTCTTCACGGTATATTTCTTATGGGGAGTGGTATAGCGGGTAACAAAACTGATTGCCCCGGGTTTGTCTGCCTCAATGCGGACGATCAAAGCATTATCCGTTAAGGAGGTGAACAGGGTGCGAGTGTAGTTCACTTCACCTATCTTATAATGTACTGACGCCACGGCTCTCTCCAAGTCCAGTTCCCGACGGTATTCGGAATAACCGGCATGTCCGTCGAACTCCAGCATCAGGCTACCGATGGTTTGGAAAGGCATGCCGTGCTGTCCGGTGAAGAAGTTGCCGGCAATCAACTTTTCAGCCTCTTTCTCGCGACCACTGAAGAGCAGTTCCCTGACTTTGGGCAATACGCCCAGCGCCTTCTCACTGTCGTTGCGGTGCGGACCGCCGCCCCACAGCGTCTCTTCATTCAGCTGTATCTGTTCGTTAACTACTCCGCCATAGATCATGGCGCCTAAACGTGAGTTGCCCAAAGGCAATGCTTCGGTCCATACTTTAGCGGGCTGGCTGTACCACAGCTTCAAGTCATCGGCTTTTGCCATCAGACAGCAGGCACACACTATAAGCAGACCTGTCAAACGGTGTTTCATGACATTGTTAATTTGAGTTTCGCAAGCGAAACTTGAGTTGTTAATTATGAGCCTGTGAAGAAAATTCAAACAGGCTCTATGTTTTCCGAATGCAAAGAAAAGCAAGATCCATTAATAAAGCAAATAAAAAAGAATTAATACCCGCTTAAAATCTGCTTAACGGAAGGATTTTCTACGATGCTACTGTCGAGTCGGTTCACTCCCCTTTCTTTTTCAGAGAGATAAAGCGCGGTTTCTTAATATAATTGTTACCTTTGCAAAACAATCAATACCCAAAAGTACAATAGTAGAAATGAACTTAAACAAAGTATTTGCTGACGTGCAGGATGCCAGCCGTGAATTGTTATCGTTAAGCGACAACGATATCAACCGGATACTACATGCCGTGGCAGACGCCGCCATAGCCCGGACAGACTTCATCCTTACCGAAAACCGGAAGGACCTGGAACGCATGAATCCGCAGGACCCGAAGTTCGACCGACTGAAACTGACCGCAGAACGCCTGCAAGGCATTGCCGCCGACACGCGCAACGTAGCCACTCTGCCTTCTCCCCTCCGACGCGTCCTGAAGAAGGCCACGCATCCGAAGGGAATGCGCCTCACCAAGGTCAGTGTCCCGTTCGGTGTCATCGGCATCATCTACGAAGCACGTCCCAATGTCAGTTTCGACGTATTCGCCCTCTGCCTGAAGAGCGGGAATGCCTGCATACTGAAAGGCGGCAGCGATGCAGACTGTTCCAACCGTGCCATCATCCGCATCATACACGATGTGCTGGCAAAATTCAACGTCAACCCGCACATCGTCGAACTGCTTCCCGCCGACCGCGAAGCGACTGCCCAACTGCTGAATGCCCGAGGCTACGTGGACCTGCTTATCCCGCGCGGCAGCAGTAGCCTGATCAACTTTGTACGCCAAAATGCCACCATACCGGTCATTGAGACCGGTGCAGGCATCTGTCATACCTTCTTCGACCGCGACGGAGACATCGCAAAAGGTGCCGCCATCATCCACAACGCCAAGACGCGCCGCGTCAGCGTGTGCAACGCCCTGGACTGTCTGCTGATTGACGCCGGACGCACCGCCGATCTGCCCGCCCTCTGCCGCCCGCTGTCGGGAAAGAACGTGATCATCTACGCCGATCCCTGCGCTTACAACGCTCTGCGAGGCCATTATCCGGACACTTTGCTGCAAGAAGCCACCGACAAGGATTTCGGCACCGAGTTTCTGGACTACAAGATGTCCGTCAAGACCGTACAGTCTGTCGACGAAGCCATCCGCCACATCCAGACCTACGGCTCCAAACACAGCGAATGCATCGTGACTGAGAACCCTGCCCATGCCGACCGGTTCTGCCGCGAAGTGGATGCTGCCTGCGTCTACGTCAACGTGCCGACCTCCTTCACCGACGGAGCGCAATTCGGACTGGGTGCCGAGATCGGCATCAGCACGCAGAAATTACACGCCCGTGGTCCGATGGCACTGGAGGAACTCACAACGTATAAGTGGATCGTTGAAGGAGAAGGACAGGTGAGAGAATGAAAATAAAGCAAATCATAATCCCAAATTATAGATATGAAAAAGTTTACTTGCGTGCAGGACATCGGAGACCTGAGAGCTGCACTGAATGAAGCATTCGAGATTAAGAAAGACCGTTTCAAATACGTAGAGTTAGGCAGGAACAAGACGCTGATGATGATATTCTTCAACTCCAGCCTCCGCACACGCCTCAGCACACAGAAGGCGGCCATGAACCTCGGCATGAATGTCATCGTGCTCGACATCAACCAAGGTGCCTGGAAGCTGGAGACGGAACGCGGCGTCATCATGGACGGCGACAAGCCCGAACATCTGCTGGAAGCCATCCCCGTCATGGGATGTTACTGCGACATCATCGGCGTACGCTCCTTTGCCCGCTTCGAAAACAAGGAGGATGACTACAACGAGGTCATCATCAACCAATTCATCAAGTACTCCGGACGTCCGGTATTCTCGATGGAAGCTGCCACACGCCACCCCCTGCAGAGCTTTGCCGACCTCATCACCATCGAAGAATACAAGAAGACGCCACGCCCCAAAGTGGTCATGACCTGGGCGCCGCATCCCCGCCCATTACCGCAAGCCGTGCCCAACTCCTTCGCCGAATGGATGAACGCCACTGACTATGACTTTGTCATCACCCACCCCGAAGGTTATGAACTCGACCCGCAGTTCGTAGGCAATGCCCGTGTGGAATACGACCAGATGAAGGCATTCGAAGGCGCCGACTTCGTCTATGCCAAGAACTGGGCGGCATACATGGGCGACAACTACGGGCAAATCCTGAGCAAAGACCGCGAATGGACCGTCAGCGACCGGCAGATGGCAGTCACCAACAACGCCTACTTCATGCATTGTCTGCCCGTAAGGCGCAATATGATCGTAACGGACGACGTCATCGAAAGCCCGCAATCCATTGTGATTCCCGAAGCAGCCAACCGTGAAATCTCAGCGACAGTGGTGCTGAAGAGGCTGCTCGAATCGTTATAAGAAGTGAGCGGCGGAGAGGCTTAAGTCACCTGATTCCCAAAAAGAAGAATCTGCCCGAGAATCCGGATATGGAATAAATCCGTCTCGTGAGAAGAAAATATCCGTCCCGTGAGAGGAATTTTTTCACCTCACGGGACGATTTTTTTCACCTCACGAGATGATTTTTTTCGTCTCACGAGAGGAATCCTACATCAAAAATACTCTTGCTTATTTTGTACTGCCTACGGTTTGCATTATCTTTGCTGTTGAAAAGCGAAGATAAGTTGCACTTTGGCGGAACAAAATGAACCAGTTCATTTTATTCTGCACTTAGTTTGCACTATCTTTGCCCCTGATAAATAACAAGTAAGGATTATGACTATAAAGGATTTCTTTTCTTTCCGACAGAACAAGTTTTTCTGGTTCAACCTGATTGCAATGGTCGGCGTAGTGGTTATTGCCCTATTCGGCGTCCTGAAAGGACTGGACGTCTACACCCGCCACGGTGAAGCAATAGTAGTGCCCAACGTGAAAGGCATGACAGTGACAGAAGCCGGAAAACTCTTCCGCAACCACAAACTGAACTACATCGTTTCCGACTCCACCTACGTGAAAGAACAGCCCGCCGGCTGCATCCTCGACTATCACCCCGCCTCCGGACAACGAGTGAAAGAAGGAAGAACCATCTATCTGACCATAAACACCCAAAACATCCCCCTACAGGCCGTTCCCGACATCGCCGACAACAGTTCCATGCGCCAGGCACAAGCACGCCTGCTTGCCACCGGATTCAAACTGACCGAACATGAATACATATCCGGCGAGAAAGATTGGGTGTACGGAGTGAAGTATAACGGACATACTCTGACCAACGGCGAGAAAGTCCCTATGGGTGCCACGCTCACCTTGGTCGTAGGCGACGGCGGAGAACAGCTGCAAGAAGACTCCTCCTCCCCAACGGAAACCCAAGTGCCCGTCTCCTCCGAAAGTTCTGCGGCAGACGAGTCCTGGTTCTGACCCCGCACGGCGGAAGACTGAGACAACTCTTTCATTACAGTATCCTACATTCATCAACAGTATCCCACATAGAGTATAACCAAGAATAAAGAGACATGATAGAAGAATTGCCGGACGACATAGCAACTGACGACCTGGACGATGTGGAACCCGTCGGTGACGAAGCGCAACTCTACGAGCACTTCCGCATCGTTGTGGACAAGGGTCAAGAGATGATACGCGTAGACAAGTATCTGTTCGACCGCCTGACGAACGCCTCGCGCAACCGTATCCAGAAAGCTGCGGAGGCCGGCTGCATCATGGCAAACGGAAAGCCCGTGAAGAGTAGCTACAAGGTGAAACCGATGGACGTCATCACTCTAATGATGGATCGCCCGCGCTACGAAAACGAGGTCATCCCCGAAGATATCCCGCTCAACATCGTCTACGAAGACGACTACCTCATGGTGGTGAACAAGCCCGCCGGACTGGTGGTGCATCCGGGACACGGAAACTACCGCGGAACGTTGGTCAACGCCATTGCCTGGCACATGAAAGATAATCCCCGATACGATGCCAACGACCCTCATGTCGGTCTTGTACACCGCATCGACAAAGATACATCCGGACTGCTCGTCATCGCCAAGACCCCGGATGCCAAGACCAACCTCGGCATGCAGTTCTTCAACAAGACCACCAAACGGCGTTACCGCGCCTTGGTGTGGGGCACTGTAGAACAGGACGAAGGAACCGTAGTCGGCAACATCGGACGCAACCCCAAAGACCGCATGCAAATGGCCGTCTTGCCCGACGACCAAGGCAAGCATGCCGTAACCCACTACCGGGTGCTGGAACGCCTGGGCTACGTCACCCTCGTCGAATGCATCCTCGAGACCGGACGCACGCACCAGATACGAGTGCACATGAAGCACATCGGGCACGTCCTCTTCAACGACGAGCGCTACGGAGGACACGAGATCCTGAAAGGAACCCATTTCAGCAAGTACAAACAATTCGTAAACAACTGCTTCGACACTTGCCCGCGGCAGGCACTGCATGCCATGACGCTGGGGTTTGTGCATCCCGTCACCGGCGAGGAGATGCACTTCACCTCAGAACTGCCCGACGACATGACCCGGCTGATAGACAAATGGAGAGGCTATATCAGTAATAGGAATTTAGAATGAAACGCACAATCGCTATCGTTTGCGGAGGAGACACCTCCGAATTTGAAGTTTCCTTGCGCAGTGCACAAGGAATCTATTCCTTCATCGACAAGGAAAAGTACACCTTATATATCGTAGAAATGAAGGGCTTGGACTGGCATGCCCAGCTACCCGACGGCAACAAAGCTCCCATCGACCGGAATGACTTCAGTTTCCAACTGGACGGCAAGAAGGTGACGTTCGACTTTGCCTACATCACCATCCACGGCACTCCGGGAGAAGACGGACGCCTGCAAGGCTACTTCGACATGCTGCATATCCCCTACTCCTGCTGCGGAGTGCTGGCAGCATCGCTCACCTACAACAAGTTCGCTTGCAGCCAATATCTGCATGCCTTCGGTGTGCGCATAGCCGAATCGCTGCTACTGCGCGAAGGACAGTCCGTCTCCGACGAAGACGTGATGGAGAAGATCGGTTTGCCCTGTTTCGTCAAGCCCAGCCTGGGAGGTTCCAGCTTCGGCGTGAGCAAGGTGAAGACCAAAGAGGAGATACAGCCTGCCATCGCCAAAGCCTTCGAAGAGGCGCAGGAAGTACTGGTGGAAGCCTTCATGGACGGTACCGAAATCACCTGCGGCTGTTACAAGACTAAGGAGAAGTCCGTCGTATTCCCCATCACCGAAGTGGTGACCCACAACGAATACTTCGACTACAAAGCCAAGTATGACGGCGAATCGGACGAAATCACTCCGGCCCGCATCTCGGACGAACTGACCCAACGCGTGCAGAAGCTCACTTCCGCCATCTACGACATACTGAGCGCCTCCGGCATCATCCGCGTGGACTACATCATCACCGCCGGCGAAACCATCAACCTGCTGGAAGTGAACACCACCCCCGGAATGACCACCACCAGCTTCATCCCCCAGCAAGTGCGTGCCGCCGGGTTAGATATCAAGGATGTCATGACAGATATCATAGAAAACCAGTTTAACACTCACTGCTAAAACGACAATCATTATGGAAGTGGAATTTGATGAAATCCGTCCTTATCACGATGAAGAACTCCCCCAGATCATGGAGGAACTGATTGCCGACCCCGCCTTCAGGCAAGCGGCTACTACCGTCCTTCCGGAAGTCCCCTTCGAGGCGATCGCTCCGAAAATGCGGGCCTGCAAGACGAAACTGGAATTCCAGAAGACATTTTGCTACCCGCTGCTGAAGAAACTAACCAAGGAAGCGGCATTAGGAATGACCCTGGATCATACCGCACTTGCCGACAAGCAGGCTGCCTATACCTATATATCCAATCACAGGGATATCATCCTCGACTCCGGTTTCCTTTCCATAGGACTGATAGAACAAGGCATGGACACCGTGGAAATAGCCATCGGCGACAACCTGCTCATCTACCCTTGGATCAAGAAGTTCGTGCGCGTCAACAAGTCGTTCATCGTGCAGCGTTCGCTCACCATGCGCCAGATGCTGGAAGCGTCGGCACGCATGTCGCGCTATATGCACCACACCATCAAGGATAAGAACCAGTCCATCTGGATCGCCCAACGCGAAGGACGTGCCAAAGACTCGAACGACCGTACCCAGGAAAGCGTGCTCAAGATGCTTGCCATCGGCGGCGAAGGACACCTCATCGAACGGCTCACCGAAATGAACATCGTGCCGTTAGCCATCTCCTACGAATACGACCCGTGCGACTACCTGAAGGCGCAGGAGTTCCAACAGAAACGCGACAACCCGGAATATAAGAAGACGCAGGCAGACGACCTGAAGAACATGCATACCGGACTGTTCGGATTCAAAGGCAGAGTACACTTCCAAGTGGCGAACTGCATCAACGAGGAGTTGGAAAAGCTGGACCGCTCCCTTCCGAAGCCCGAACTCTTCGCACAGATCGCCGCTCTCATTGACCGGAAAATCCATGCGAACTACCGCATCTATCCCGGCAATTACATTGCACACGACTGCCTGTCGGGCACAGATGCCTTCTGCGGGCAGTATACTGTCGAAGAGAAACAGCACTTCATGGAATACATCGACCGCCAGCTCGACCGCATCGAACTGGAGCACAAAGACATCGCCTTCCTGCGCGAGAAGCTGTTGCTGATGTACGCCAACCCGCTGACCAACTATCTCGCCGCCCAAGGGCAGCAGAACGAAGCCAAGTAATGTAACCCACCTGAAAACCATAGAAGAGAGATGAAAGGCAAGAGTCACTTCACTATTTACCTATTCCGGCTGCTCCCAGTGTTGCTCTGTATACTGGCAGCTGCGTGCAGCGATGACGATGGTTATCATTATCCGTCCGTCAAACTGGAGTTTCTGACAGCACAGGCAGACGGCAACGGCAACATCAAATCCATCCTGACCGACGAGGGAGAGACTTTCACCGTAGTGGAGAACGCATCGGACACACGCCTCGATGCCCATGCCTCGGCACGCATAGTCGCCAACTATGGTCCGGCAACTACGTCCGACAATGCATCGGGAGTGAAACTGTACGCCTCGCTGATCGCCATATCGCCCGCGCCCAAACCGGAATCGGAGTTCAAAGACGGAGTGAAGAACGATCCAGCCGACGTCACCAGCATCTGGATGGGACTTGACTATCTGAACATCATACTGGACATCAAGGCACAGAACGGCAAACACGCCTTCCACTTCATCGAAGACGAGGTGGGCACGGATGCGGAGACCGGTCGCCGATTCGTCCATGTGCGGCTCTATCACAGCACCGACGATGTGCAGGCATACAGCCGACGCGCCTATCTTTCCCTTCCACTACGGCAATACGTAGAAGATGGGATGGAGAAGATGGATGTGCGCTTCTCCCTTATGACCTACTCCGGTGAGGAAAAGAGCTACGAATTTGAGTATAACCCCAAATAGATTGAGTATAAATCCCAAATAGAAATCATCCGATGAAAATCCTTATAGCAAGCATATACCTGTCACTTGGCTCCTTATTCTCCTGCCAGCAGAAAGGAGAGTTCAAGTCTGTCTCGGTGGAAGAGTTTTCCACCATCATTATCGACCCCGATGTTCAACGGTTGGACGTACGTACCGTTGCAGAATATTCGGAAGCGCACATTCCGGGCAGCATCAACATCAACGTGCTGGGCAAGGAGTTTCCGGCAATCGCCGATTCCCTCCTGCAGAAAGAAAAGCCCGTAGCAGTCTATTGCCGCAGCGGTAAGCGCAGCAAGAAAGCCGCTGCACTGCTCAGCCAAAAAGGCTATCTGGTCTATGAACTCAACGAAGGGTTTGAGGGATGGAAAAAGGCAGGGCACTAAAAAAAGCCGCAAGCAACTCTCACAGTTCCTTGCGGCTTTTCTTTAATTTCTTCAAGCTCACGCTTTCACTCCGTTATATTCGTCAGAAACAGTCAGTTTCTTGCGACCCTTAGCACGACGTGCGGCCAATACTCTGCGACCGTTAGCGGTAGCCATTCTCTCACGGAAACCGTGTTTGTTTTTTCTCTTTCTGTTAGAGGGTTGAAATGTTCTTTTCATTGCTGTATCTTGTTTTATGTTATTATTTCACGTAATCGGGCTGCAAAAATAGAGACTTTTTTCAAAATAACCAAGCGTTAAGTCTTTTTCTCTCAAAACTTTTTGCGATTTTTACCGATTTCCATTACTTTTGCATCCGCAAAGTTCACTAAAAACAATTAAATTACATCTAAAATAAAATATATCAGTATGATTAATGCCCAAGACATTAAAATCGGAACTTGCATCCGAATGGATAACAAGTTGTATTTCTGCATCGACTTCCTGCATGTAAAACCGGGAAAAGGTAACACGTTCATGCGTGTGAAACTGAAAGACGTGGTAAACGGCTACGTACTCGAACGTCGTTTCAACATCGGTGAAAAACTGGAAGACGTACGCGTAGAACGCCGTCCGCACCAGTTCTTGTATAAAGAAGGCGAAGACTATATCTTCATGAACCAAGAGACCTTCGACCAACACCCCATCGCTCACGACCTGATCAACGGTGTTGACTTCCTGCTGGAAGGAATGGTGCTCGACGTAGTATCCGACGCTTCTACCGAAACCGTACTTTATGCCGACATGCCTATCAAGGTTCAGATGAAGATCACTTATACGGAACCTGGTCTGAAGGGTGATACTGCCACCAACACGCTGAAACCTGCCACTGTTGAGTCAGGTGCTACCGTACGCGTTCCCTTGTTCATCAACGAAGGTGAAATAATCGAAATCGATACGCGCGACGGTTCTTACGTCAGCCGCGTAAAAGCATAAAATTATCGTTCTCATTGATTTTTTGCACTGCTTGTCGGGAGTTCCTTCTTCCGGCAAGCAGTTTTTTTTCGTCCTCAGTGGAAAAGAAAAGACAAATAAAAGCGGTATCGAGAAATAAAGGTTTATCTTTGTTGGCGAAACCAAACCTGAATTGGCGAAAACAAAACAGGATTGGCGAAAACAAATCCCCAAAAAGAGTGATGCATTTATGAAATATTCCATCATCGTTCCCGTTTACAACCGTCCCGAAGAAGTGGACGAACTGCTGGAAAGTCTGACGAAACAACAACTCAGGGACTTTGAAGTCGTAATCGTGGAAGACGGCTCGTCGGCTCCCTGTCAGGAAATAGCGGAGAAATACCAGAACAAGCTGGACATCCACTACTACTACAAGTCCAACTCCGGTCCCGGACAGAGCCGCAACTACGGTGCTGAACGGAGCAAAGGCGAATATCTGATCGTACTGGATTCCGACTGCATCCTGCCCGCAGGCTACCTCTCGGCAGTCGACCAGGAGCTTCTCTCCTCCCCTGCCGATGCCTTCGGCGGACCGGACCGGGCGCATGCCTCCTTCAGCAACATACAGAAAGCCATCAACTACTCGATGACCTCTTTCTTCACTACAGGGGGCATCCGTGGAGGGAAAAAGAAGATGGATAAGTTCTATCCGCGCAGTTTCAACATGGGAATCAAGCGGGAAGTGTACGTGGCATTGGGCGGATTCTCCAAGATGCGCTTTGGCGAGGACATCGATTTCAGTATCCGCATTTTCAAGGGAGGTTATCGTTGCCGGCTGTTTCCAAATGCTTGGGTGTATCACAAGCGGCGTACGGACCTGAAGAAGTTCTTCAAGCAGGTGCACAACTCAGGCATCGCACGCATCAATCTGTATAAGAAGTATCCCGAATCGTTGAAGATCGTCCACTTGTTGCCGGCAGTGTTCACACTGGGCACGGCTGTGTTGCTGCTCGGCGCGCCGTTCTGCCCCTACAGCCTACTGCCTATCGGACTATATGCCCTGCTGGTATGTGCCGATTCTACCGTCAAAAACCGGAGCCTGCGCATTGGCGTCTACTCCATTGCCGCCTCTTTCATCCAACTCATCGGCTACGGGACGGGCTTCTGGCGGGCATGGTGGAAGCGTTGCGTACGGGGAAAGGATGAATTTGAAGCGTTCAAGAAGAACTTCTACAAGTAATGTGCAACGCACACGCCACTATGTTCTATACAACTCCAACCCAAACCATCGATACCAATGAATAAACTCAACATAAACCAGTGGGCTAAAGAAGACCGCCCGCGAGAGAAGATGATGCTTAAAGGTGCAGAAGCCCTGAGCGATGCCGAACTGCTTGCCATCCTTATCGGTTCGGGCAACACGGAGGAGAGTGCCGTAGCCCTGATGCAGCGCGTACTTGCGGAGTGCGGCAACGACCTGAACCAGTTGGGCAAATGGGAAGTGCGTGACTTCGCGCGCTTCAAAGGTTTCGGTCCCGCCAAAAGCATCAGTATCATGGCGGCACTGGAACTGGGCAAGCGCCGCAAACAGCAGGAACGTCCGGAACGCGCCACTATCCGTTGCTCACAGGATATCCACGAGATCTTCCACCCGCTGCTCTGCGACCTGCCTTACGAGGAGTTCTGGGTATTGCTGCTCAATCAGGCTTCGCGCGTAATCAGCAAAATCCGCATCAGCAGCGGAGGCATAGACCAGACTTGTGCCGACGTGCGCACCATCCTTCGCGAGGCTCTGTTGCAACGTGCCACGCAGATAGCACTCATTCACAACCATCCTTCCGGCAACACCACACCAAGCAATGCCGACCGGCAATTGACGCAACTCGTCAAAAAAGGAGGGGAAACGATGAACATCCGCCTCATCGACCACATTATCGTGACGGACAGAAGCTACTACAGTTTCACTGACGAAGGGATACTCTAAGCCTATCGCCCGAACGACAGTTATAGTCAAACAAAATTAAATTGCGAGAAGACAAGAGAAAAAGGCATACCTTTCTTCCCAACCTTAGGTTTAGTAAGCTAAAGTTAAGGTTTATGCCGCTAAACCTTAGCTTTATCATGTTTACTTTGCCTTCTCTTTGTGACTATGCAAAATGTTTCACCATAAACATTTGTGTACTACACGATTAACAAATAAAGTGAAAGATGTGAGGGATGAAATACGGTACTTATTTTCGATTACTCTTTTAGTTCGGAGGAATGCATCACACCATACAAAAAAGTAACTCAAGTTTCATAAACTCAACTTTCGCAGAAAACAAGGGAAAGGCTTACTTGTCATCAAGCTAAGAGTTATTACTTGTACTGTTTCCCTTGCAAACTTGTAAACTAAACCATTGAAAACTAAGAAGTAGAATTTACGAAACTTAAGAGCATAAGAAGTAATGAAAGGCATCATTACATTATTTGTTATGCTTCATTACATTACTTGTTATGCTTCATTACATTACTTGTTATGCTTCATTACATTACTTGTTATGACAGTCTTCAAGCCTTTTTCCCTTGTCACATCGTCTCCTCGTTACCTTATTTTCTGCGAAAATGGAGCTTGCGAAACTTGAGTACTATAATCAATAAGAATTATAATAATGTAAACTCGTAATACAGGATATGAAAAGATTTGCTTCAAGAAAACACTCCCCAATCTTGCTTTCTCAGAGTATTTCCCTATCTTTGTGAAATCTTAATCAAAAAAAAGAACCGTCACATTATGAGCAAGTTTATCAATCCGTTTACCGACTACGGATTTAAAAAGATTTTCGGCCAGGAGATATCAAAAGACTTGTTGATAGATTTCCTGAACGACCTGTTGGAAGGCGAACGTGTGATAACCGACCTCATTTTCCTGAACAATGAGCAACTTCCTGAATGGGAGGATGCCCGTGCACTGATATACGACATCTATTGCACAACAGATACGGGAGAGAAAATCATCGTCGAGATGCAGAACAAGTCACAAGTCCACTTCAAGGAGCGGGCATTGTTCTATCTCTCACATGCCGTGACGCGTCAAGGGCAGACGGGCGAAGACTGGCGATTCGACCTTAAAGCCGTTTACGGGGTCTTTTTCATGAACTTTCTGTTGAAAGACAATGTTAAGTTCCGTACGGACGTCATCCTTGCCGACCGTGAGACCGGTGAGCAATTCACCGACAAGATGCGCCAGATTTTCCTTGCCTTACCCGTTTTCAACAAGGCGGAGGAGAATTGTGAAACCGATTTTGAACGTTGGATTTATACTTTAAAGAATATGGACACTCTGAAACGAATGCCTTTCAAAGCACGCAAGGCGGTCTTTGAAAAACTGGAAGAAATAGCCGACGTAGCTTCCCTCAACGCTGAAGAGCACGAACTTTATTGGAAAAGTGTCAATGCCTATCGTACTGCCTTGAGTGTACAAGAGGCAAGTAAAAAGGAAGGGAGAGAGGAAGGGAGAGAAGAAGGAAAGGAAGAAGGAAGGGAAGAAGGAAGAAAGGAAGGCATAGAAGAAGGTAAGAAACTGCAATCCTTAGCCATTGCCCGGACAATGAAGCAAAACAATATGCCGATAAGTATCATTGCCCAATATACCGGTTTGTCTTCCGAAGAAATAGACGCCTTATAAACTGCCGGTAAATCCATACTTTGTCGATCCACTTTTGGAGGATTATAATGCTATTTCCCCAAGTATTATTCTTAAATTTGCAAAGGAAGATTTCATAGTATATACGAATATGACCAAATTTGAAATAGAAGAGAAAATAGTAGCCATGCTCAAGACCGTGTTCGATCCGGAGATTCCGGTGAACATCTACGACTTAGGGCTTATCTACAAGATTGACCTATCCGATGAGGGTGAAGTGAGCATTGACATGACCCTGACCGCACCGAACTGTCCCGCCGCCGATTTCATCATGGAAGATGTGCGGCAGAAAATAGAGTCGGTAGATGGCATCAGTGCCGCCAACATCAACCTGGTGTTCGAACCGGAATGGGACAAGGACATGATGAGTGAGGAAGCCAAGCTGGAACTGGGTTTCTTATAATAAAAGCATACAGTAATGAAAAATGTATATTTCCTCTCGGACGCGCACCTCGGTTCACGAGCCATCGAGCACGGACGTACCCAAGAACGACGTCTTGTCAATTTCCTTGACAGTATCAAGCACAAAGCTGCCGCCATCTACCTGTTAGGAGACATGTTCGACTTCTGGTATGAGTTCAAGACGGTCGTGCCCAGAGGCTATACACGTTTCTTGGGCAAACTGTCCGAGCTGACGGATATGGGCGTGGAAGTACATTTCTTCATCGGCAATCATGACATTTGGTGTGGCGACTATCTGACCACGGAGTGCGGCGTCATTATCCACCGCGAACCGCTCACCACCGAGATATACGGCAAAGAGTTCTACCTGGCACACGGCGACGGCCTGGGCGACCCGGACAAGAAGTTCAAACTCCTTCGCTACATGTTCCACAGCCGAACCTTACAGACCCTTTTCTCCGCCATACATCCACGCTGGAGCATAGAATTCGGACTGAACTGGGCGAAGCACAGCCGCCTGAAACGCGTCGACGGCAAGGAACCCGACTACATGGGTGAGGACAAAGAATATTTGGTACTCTACACCAAGGAATACCTGAAAAGCCATCCCAATATCAATTTCTTCATCTACGGACACCGGCACATCGAACTGGACCTGATGCTCAGTTCAACCGCACGCGTCACGATATTGGGCGATTGGATCAACCTCTTCTCCTATGCCGTTTTCGACGGAGAGAACCTGTTCCTCGAAAACTTCATCGAGGGGGAAACAAGATTGTAGAAGAAAGGAATTAACGGTTGATAGTTTTTGAGTTGATGAGTTTTTGAGTTTGTAAGTTGATGAAGTGATGAATTTATAAGTTGATGAGTTTGTAAGTTGGCCACTCATGAGAGTAACTCAAAAATTCATCAACTTACAAACTCAAAAACTTACAAACTCACAACATCTCCTATTGTCTTTCGAATACGAACCAACTTATTTGTTGTATCCAGCTACCTTGGCAATGCGCTTCGGAATCTCCGTATTGTCATACTTTCCGGCAAACTCTTTAGAACCTGCTCCGACTGCATATACAGGGACATATCCTGCAGTATGGCTGCCGCTCGTCCAACCTACCATAGCCAACTGACTCATCACACGCTTTGCACATGCAGCCAACGGCTCGGTCTTCGAATAAAGACTCTCCTCAAAGACCACATGATTCTTTGTGAACGACTGGTCAAACTCATCATGCAACATTCTCTCTTGCTCCCATGTCAGCGGCAGTTCCTTCCAGAAGCCCATCATCTCAGTCAGCAGCGCCTTGGCATCTTCCCAAGTCACCTTGTTTCCTTTAGCCTTGCGCAAGTCCGTGATGGCGGTAGAAAGTAAGTCCTGAGACTTCTTCTGGCTATCCAAAGACTTCAGGTGCAGTTCATACTTGCCTGTACCCAGTCCCAAACCTCCGGTTTCATGGTCGGCAGTCACTACGATCAGCGTCTCTTTCGGATGCTTCTTGTAGAACTCGTATGCTACCTTGATGGCGTTGTCCATGTCAATCACCTCGTTGAACGTAGTGGCAGGATCGTTTGCATGGCATGCCCAGTCGATCTTTCCTCCTTCTACCATCAGGAAAAAACCCTTGTTCTTTCCCTTGGTCAAGAAAGAGATGGCGCTCTCCGTGATTTCCGCCAGCGACATGTCACCCTCTTTGCGGTCGATGGCATAAGGCAGGCACGAAGGAGAAGCACCGTCCTTTTGGATCAGCACCATCCGCTCAGCCTTGGCCGCCTTGGCTTTGTAATCCTCCACGCCTTTGGCAATCGTATATCCGGCTTCCTCGATGATGGGGAAAATGCTGGGAGCCTCCTTCTTGTCGGCAGTAGTAGTCGGCTTCAGGAAACCGCCACCGGCATAGAAGTCGAAACCTGCCTTCGGCAAGTCGAGGGCAATCTCATAATACATACTGCGGTTGGGCTGATGTGCATAGAAAGCAGCGGGAGTGGCGTGGTCCACACTGACGCTGGTCGTCACACCCACCTTCTTTCCGGCCTTCTTCGCCTTTTCGGCAACGGACTGAATCACATTCTTCTCGTCGTCCATGCCGATGGCACCGTTATATGTCTTTACTCCGGTGGCAAGGGCCGTACCGGCTGCCGAAGAGTCCGTCACAGAATTGGTGGTAGAGAAAGTGGTGGCAACACCCACTGCCGGAAACTGCGTAAACAGCAAAGGCGTCACGCCGATACGTCCTTCCTGCTCGGCAAGGTACATCTCCGTACCGTTCACTTGGTTCACTCCCATTCCGTCACCGATAAAATAAAACACATACTTTGCCTGCTGGGCGTAGGTCATGCCTGCCAACAGCACAAAAAACAATAAATTGGTTAGTTTTTTCATAAATTGATATATCTAAGTGATTATGAATAAGCATGTTTTTCGCTAAAGTGATAACAAAGATAAAGCAATTTAGGCATAAAGCTTTCATTCTTATGCAAAAAAATTATGCCCGAAACGATATATTCCTGCCGCGAACAGACGTACAAGAGGCAGACATACAAGAGGACAACAAACAGACAGATAGGCAGAAAACAGGCGGACATACAACAGAAAACGCCCCTACAAATAATAATGCCGAAAGCAAACACGTTGCCTCCGGCATTATTGTTACACCGTTGTTACGGTGCTATCTATTATCAAAAAAGGATTATTTCCGGTTCAGGATATCCATCGTATCCGAAGCGATCATCAACTCCTCGTCAGTCGGGATCACTACCACCTTCACTTTAGAATCTTCCGTGGAAACCACAGCTTCCTCGCCGCGAACATTATTCTTCTCAGCATCCAGCTTCACACCCATGAATTCCAAACCTTCGCATGCGCAAGCACGGCAAGAAGCTTGGTTCTCGCCTACACCACCGGTAAACACGATAATGTCCACACCGCCCAAAGCAGCAGCGTATGCACCGATATACTTCTTGATGCGATAGAAATACATGTTCTCTGCCAGGATAGCTCTCGGATTGCCGGCATTCACGCCATTCTCCAAGTCGCGCATATCGCTGGATTCGCCGAAGATGCCCAACACACCACTCTTCTTGTTCAGCAGATTGGAGATCCCGGCAGCATCCAAGCCTTCTTTTTCCATGATGAAGGAAACAGCGCCACCATCGATGTCACCGCTACGGGTACCCATCATCAAGCCTTCCAGCGGAGTCAGCCCCATGCTGGTATCCACACATTTGCCATCTTTGACAGCCGTGATGGAACCACCGTTACCAATGTGGCAAGTGATGATTTTCTTTCCTTCCGGCTCTACACCCAAGAACTCGCAAACACGCTTTGAGACATAACGGTGGGATGTTCCGTGGAAACCGTAACGACGTACGCCGTACTTCTCATACAGTTCGTAAGGAACGGCATACATATATGCGTAGTCCGGCATAGTCTGATGGAAAGCCGTATCAAATACGCCAATCTGCGGTACATTGGGCAGAATAGCGGAAATGGCGTTCACACCCTTCAGGTTGGCAGGATTGTGCAGGGGAGCCAGGTCGTTGCATGCCGTGAAAGCCTCCAGCACTTCCGGTGTCAGCAACACTGATTCGCTGAACTTCTCACCGCCATGCACCATACGGTGGCCTACGGCATTGATTTCGTCCAACGACTTGATGGCACCATATTCGGGACAAGTCAATGTATTCAGAATAAATTCTACTCCTACGGTATGTTCGGGGATCGCCTTCTCCAGAATCTTCTTCTCGCCGTTGGGCAACGTGAACTTCAGGAAAGAGTCCGGCAGACCGATTTTTTCGATACCTCCTTGTGCGATAACCTCCTTGTGGTCCATATCAAACAGTTTGTATTTGATGGACGAGCTACCGCAGTTCAAAACTAAAACTTTCATTTTATATCTCAGATTTAACGGTTATTTTTGATTCTTTGCTGCAATAGCCTGATTAGCCGTAATAGCTATCATGCGATAAACATCTTCGATGGAGCAACCGCGTGACAGGTCGTTCACCGGACGGGCAATACCCTGAAGGATCGGACCTACCGCATCTGCATGACCCAGACGTTGAACCAGCTTATAGGAGATGTTACCTACTTCCAGGCTCGGCACTACCAGCACATTGGCATGTCCGGCGATAGAAGAACCCGGAGCCTTGCTTGAGCCTACTTCCGGCACCAAAGCTGCGTCTGCCTGCAGTTCGCCGTCGATAGCGATATCGGGAGCCAGTTCTTTGGCAATCTTCAAAGCCTCAACCACCTTGTCTACTACTTCATGTTTAGCAGAGCCTTTGGTTGAGAAGCTCAACATAGCCACTTTAGGATCGAGTCCCGCTACTGCGCTTGCCGTACGTGCCGTACATACGGCGATCTGAGCCAGCTGAGAAGCATCGGGCACCGGAGTAACGGCCACGTCGCCCATCACCAAGACACCATTCTTGCCATATTCGGGAGCGTGCGTCAGAAGCAACATTGCGCCGGATACACACGTGATTCCCGGTGTGGTTTTAATGATCTGCAAAGCCGGGCGAAGCACATCGCCCGTCGTGTTGCGCGCGCCTGCCAACTGACCGTCAGCATCACCGTTCTTGATGATCAAGCAACCCAGGTAAAGCGGATTAACCACCAATTTACGGGCTTCCTCAATGGTCATGCCTTTCTTTTTACGCAGTTCACACAGCAATTGTGCATACTCTTCTTTCTTCGGATGGTTTTCCGGGTCGATGATGGTGGCCTTGTTGATGTTTCCAAGTCCCCATTCTGCAGCACGAGCTTCGATTTCGTCCGGATTACCCAGAAGAATCAGGTCGGCAACTCCATCTGTCAAGATTTGATTGGCAGCTTTCAAAGTACGTTCTTCCGTACCTTCGGGAAGAACAATACGCTGGCGGTCGGCTTTCGCCCGCTCAACGATTTCATTAATTAATCTCTGCATATCTATAAAATTGTGTATTAAAATTCAGTAGACGTGTTATTCACGCCACAAAAATACACAATTTTGCAACATCAACATTGCAATTCGGGGTATAAAATTACCCCGAATTGCAATTATTATAAAATTTAACACTAACGAATGATTTCCGGAGCCACCTGTTTGTATTGGTCCATGCACATGCCAATCGGTGCTCCGATGTAGGTAGGATCGCAAATCAAGTATTTGCTGCCGTCATCCAGCACCACATGGTCGCCGGCTACCTCTTCCGAGAAGCGGACAGCGGAAGCGATATGGTTCGGATAGTCCAAAAGAATCGTGTCCAGGCCGAGCAAGTCTCTCACCAAAGTAGAGTAAAGCATGGCGCGGTCTTCGCAGTCGCAATACGGATAGTAGAATGTCTCATCCGGGAAATTCGGCTTTTCGAATCCGAACTGTTCGCCATCCGTCTTATATTCAAAGGCGGTCTGCACAAAGTTGAGCAGGATGTTGGCGGCATCTTTCTGCGATTTTCCCTCAATGGCCGCCTTCAGCTGCGCATAGAGTGACGAACGCAACTCTTCGCTCATCGGTGTCTTGTAGTGGATGACCACGTCGCACTGCGGATAGTCATAGTAGAAGTCCATCAGGTTCTTGTTGACCTGCGTCTGCACTTTCACGGCACCGGTGGATGAGGTCAGGCTTCTTTCAACGCTGTTCATGGAGAAGGCGGGGATACCTTCTATATTCAGGCATACCAGATTCTTGGCATCGGCAAAGTCCTGACGATAGGTGTAAATCCCCATCGATCCGCCCGGTTTGGGTTCGAACACGTAGTATTTGTTGCCCCCCATCGTGAGATAGGGCGTGCCGTAGATCGTTCCGGCAGGTGCAACCATCAGTTTCAGCCGATCGTCGATCTTGGCAAGTTTCACTTTGTATCCCGACTTGTTCAGCAGGAACATCTGCAAGAACACGATGTTGTTCGTGTTTGCCGCGCCATACAGCTGCACACCTATCTGTTTGGTAAAAAGCAGATAGGCCCAGTCGCTCAGGCTACTCTCTTTCTTGATGGTCATGCAGTCCTTCACCATTTGCTCATAATCTAGCTTGCAAAGGGCCTTCCACGCATCCGCTACGTCGGCTTCGCGGTTTCCCTTCAGGGAGAGCTCTTCCGCCACATCCAGCGCCACCTCAAACGTAGTGCCATAGAAACTCACAGGTGTACGTCTGACAGTGCTTCCGGGCTTCACGTGAGGTACTTCCACCAATACGGGCGTATAAGGCTTTCCAGGCACATATATTCCCGGCGCCGGTTTGTTCTCGATGGCGGGCAGATTGGGACGCTTCACGTCGACCGGCACTTTACCGCCTACGTCCGGCACCGGTGCATCCGGCACTTTCGGTGCGGCGGGCTTTATGTTCACCGGCGGCAAGGCCGGTTTCGACTTGTCAAACTCAACCGGCTTGGGCGGTTCGGGACGTTCGGGTGCCGGAATAGCGGCAAATGCCTCATACTTCTGCCACGTTTCCCTGAGGAACGTTTCAAATTCCGCATCTGCCTTGTTCTTGAAATCTTCAAACTCTTGTTGCTGCCGCTTCGCAAACTCTTCAAACTCTTTCTCAACGTCCTGTGCGCACAAGGACGATGCCGACAAGAAGAACGCGGCACTGACAACCGAGATGCACTTCATCTTATTCATCTGTATCATAGATTTATGAGAAGTTTTTTTTATAATGTAACATGCATTACTTGATAAGTATCATGTCATAAAAGGCACAACGCCTGTCATTAGGGATAGAATAGACCCATTTCAATACATTTTGGTAGGTAACCTCTTCCGTAAAAGGGATATTCTCCTTGGTAGCCACCATCATCATATTGATTTTCTCGCTCTCTTTTCCTTGCTTTTCCATGCGGTAGTCCACCACGTTACTGAAGGGAACCGTATATTCTTTCTCTGCTGTCAACAAGGTGTTGGGCTCATACGTATTAGGATATAACAGTGCTCCGCCGTTACTATCGAACCAGAAGAATTTCAGATAAGAGTCCGTCCCGTGCACTGTCAGCCGGCAGGAAAACACATCCCCTTCTTTATAGAGATTTGCCACGCCTTTCACCTCAAGCGCATACGACTTGTCCACTTTCTCTTCTTTCTGCACCACGGCATCGATAGTCACCACTTTATAGAGGCTGCGGGCATTCGTATCCCATATCTCCTCCACTTTCTTGTTGGTGACATTCACCATTCCACCAATGGCAAGTACATTCATCTGCGAATACGCTTCGTGAAGTTCCGTACCGCTCTCCTGAGAAATCTGTCCGAACACGGACCACACGTTCTCCATGACGCCGGCTTTGCGCAAGGCTTCTTTCTTCGCCTCCATAAAGGCGCGTTCTTCCGCTTCTTTCAGCGTGATTTCCTCACTGACCTGCCAACGCCCTTGCGCGCCCTTCACCTTGACGGTCTGGGCGTGCAACGGAGCGGTTGTCATACCTATCACAAAGAATATCCACCCTATCAGGCTATTTCTATTCATTCAGCAATTGCTTTTTTATTATAGGAGATCGAGATCAATAGCCCAGTTTATCCAACTGTTTTGCCAGTTCTTCCGATTTGGAAGCCAGCTCTTTGCGAATAGCCTGGATGGCAGCCTGGTTAGCGGATTGCATGCTGTAGCCGATAGTTACCATCACTTCTACGTTCTTATTGGGCAATGTTCTATATACTTCTACCAAGGGAACAGTGCGGCCCAATGTAGCCGAAATCACGCTCTTGCTGGAAGCGACTACGCTCGACAGACTGGCAGCTTCTTCCTGTCCCATGTCGTCGTTGGCCACTTTGGCTTCGATCAGTTGCGACACTTTAGTCTGAATCTGACCGGCCAGATCAATCTTTGCAGCGTTGGTGGCCTGCAAAACGGCTGCCGACTGATTGCCGCCTACCACTCTTGAAGAAGCGATATACCAGTACGGATTGCCTTCCGTATCCATTTCAGCCTGCTTTTCCCATGCATTTTCCAGTTGTTTGGCCAAAGGAAGTTTTCCTACGGGTGTTTTGAAACCCTCTTTCTCCAGTTGCTTGGCTTCCTTGCGTGCCTCTTTGATTGCTTTTTTCTGCAATTCCTTATCCAAAACTTTCTCTTGTTTCTTCAGGTCGCTATAAGCTTTTCCTGTTGCTTTCTCTTGTGCATTCGCATTTACACAAAACATCATAACAAGCGCGAATAAAGCGCTAATAAATAAACTCCTTTTCATGTTCTTTCCGTTTAAATGATTAATATTTATATTGAAACTTCATGCACATTATACTTTGCAAAAATAAACAAATATTTCTGATAAGATACATTTTGTGTCACTTTTTTCATCAAACTCCAAATAAATAAAAATAAATATCACGGTAAACAGTGACAGTGAAGCACAAAATATCTAACTTTGCGGCGTTTTTTCAGGAACAGAAGGAGACAGGACATTAAAGAAGCTCTTCGGGAATTATCGGCCTCTAACTTCCGAAGAGCTCCCGATAACTTCCGAAGAACATAATAATTCCGAAAAACATAATAAATAGGTATATAGTATATGATTCGTCAATGCGCCATCCTTTTCGGATGTTTGGCTTTGGGTGAACTGGTTGTTTTCCTTACGGGAGTCAAGCTGCCATCCAGCATCATAGGAATGCTGTTGCTCACCCTTTTCTTGAAATTAGGTTGGATCAAGTTGCACTGGGTGCAAGGGCTGTCCGACTTTCTGGTTGCTAACCTGGGATTCTTCTTTATCCCTCCCGGCGTGGCACTGATGCTCTATTTCGACATTATCGCCGCACAGTTCTGGCCCATAGCCATCGCTTCTTTAGTCAGCACCCTGCTGGTATTGGTCGTGACAGGGTGGGTACATCAACTAACACGTAAAATCAAATGAGCTATTTAATCAAATGAGTTACTTAAACAACGAGTTCTTTCTGCTTGCCGTCACATTCGGCTTGTTCTTCTTCGCCAAACTGTTGCAGAAGAAGACGGGGATCTTATTGCTGAACCCCATTCTCCTGACCATCGCCGTCCTGATCATCTTTCTGAAGACGGCAAATATCAGCTACGAGACTTTCAACAAGGGCGGACATCTCATCGAGTTCTGGCTGAAACCCGCCGTAGTGGCACTCGGCGTGCCGCTCTACCTGCAACTGGAGGCCATCAAGAAACAGTTGCTCCCCATTCTGCTCTCCCAACTGGCGGGCTGTCTGGTGGGAGTCATTTCGGTGGTAGTGATTGCCAAACTGATGGGTACCCCTCAGGAGATTATCTATTCGCTCGCCCCTAAATCTGTCACGACCCCCATCGCGATGGAAGTGACCCGCACGCTGGGTGGTATCCCGTCGCTGACGGCAGCGGTAGTGGTGTGTGTCGGCTTGCTGGGCAGCATCGTGGGCGTAAAAACGCTGAAGATGACCCATGTAGAAAGCCCCATCGCCCAAGGATTGTCTCTCGGAACCGCCGCCCACGCCGTAGGAACATCCACTGCAATGGACATCAGCAAGAAATACGGAGCCTACGCCGGACTCGGACTGACGCTAAACGGCATTTTCACCGCCATGCTCACGCCGACCATCCTGCAATTATTGGGACTGCTGTAAGAGCCTGTTATTCGTCACATAGCCCGCTATGATCCTCATAAAAACAGAGAAACAGACCGAAAAGAACTCTCAAAAGAAGACTGAACAAAATTGAAACAGGCTCTAAAAAAGTAAAAACGACTTCTAACAATTTCTTCCCGTCCGTTGTTATACCCCTATCATTAACTTAACATCAACAACCGTATGCTATCATTCAAAGACATCGATATCAAGGACAAAGAAGTGATCACGTCCTATACGCAGGCCGCTCCCCAGCGGAACTGCGACCTCTCTTTCTCCAACTTATGCAGTTGGCGTTTCCTCTACAACACGCAGTTTGCCACGCAGGACGGATTTCTGATACTGAAATTCTGGGCCGAGGGCAAGCTGGTGTACATGACGCCCATAGGAAACGGAGATATGAAGAAGGTATTGGACGAGATGATGGAGGACGCCGCACAAGAAGGCGAACGTTTCTGCATGCTTGGCGTAAGCGACAGTATGCGGGCAGACTTGGAAGCCATCATGCCGGACGAATTCCACTTCGAGGCGGACAGGGACTATGCCGATTACCTCTATCTGCGCACCGACCTCGCCACGCTGGCCGGCAAGAAACTGCAAGCCAAGCGAAACCATCTGAACAAGTTCCGAAGGACCTACAACTACGAGTATGTGCCTCTCACCCCCGACCGCATCCGCGAATGCCTCGACCTGGAAGCCGAATGGTGCAAAGCCAACAACTGCAACCAGCACGAAGGCACCGGCAACGAACGCCGCGCCCTCACCTACGCCCTGCATCACTTCGAAGCACTCGGATTGACGGGCGGCATCCTGCATGTGGACAATCGGATTGCTGCCTTTACGTTCGGCATGCCCATCAATCAGGATACGTTCGGAGTGCATGTAGAGAAAGCAGACACCCACATCGACGGTGCCTATGCCATGATAAACTATGAATTTGCCAACCATATCCCCGAACAGTACACCTACATCAACCGCGAAGAGGACTTGGGCATCGAGGGTCTGCGCAAGGCAAAGCTCTCCTATCAGCCGGCAATCATTTTGGAGAAATACATTGCATGCCTGAAGGAGGCTCCTGTGGAACCCGTGAAATGGTAGCCTGCCCTCACCCACTCCGGTCAATCAGTCTTTCTTTTCACCAATCTTACATAGTCCTTCATGATCTTTCATTAAAAAAACAGAAAACGAACGATGCGCGAGAAAGTAAAAGCCCTGTGGAAACTCTGTTTCGACGACAGCGAAGAGTTTGTGGAGATGTATTTCCGCCTCCGCTACAACAACAAAGTAAACATAGCCATCGAAAGCGGTGACAAGGTGATAGCCGCCTTGCAGATGCTTCCCTACCCGATGACCTTCTGTGGCAGTGAAGTCCCTACGGCATACGTCTCAGGTGCCTGCACGCATCCCGATCACCGCAATCGGGGCGTAATGAATCGGTTGCTATCCGAAGCGTTCGGCAGGATGTACCGCAACGGGACCTTCTTCAGCACCCTCATTCCTGCCGAACCGTGGCTCTTCGGCTATTATGCCCGTACGGGGTATGCAACGGCCTTCCGATACGAGAAACGTACTTATCGCCTGCCGAAAGAAGAGATAGACGCTTCTCCGTCCGCTTCCGAGAACGAAGAATTTCAATCGTTCACCGACTACAACGAAGAAGCCTACCACTATCTGAACCGCAAGATGCACGAGCGTTCCTGCTGCCTGCAACATACGGACGCTGACTTCCGCGTACTTCTTGCCGACCTGAAATTGAGCGGCGGTGCTATCTTTACACTATCGGACGAGTGTGGCGTCCGCGCTTTAGCAGTAGCCTATCCGGATGTTTCTCCTGCCGTTTCGCATACTGTTCCCCCTGTTGTTTTCCACATCGGAGAACTGTTTTCCGATACGCCGGAAACAGAGCACGCCCTCCTTACCCACATTTGCAAGAGCATGGAGGTCGAAAGCCTCAACATCATCACCCCTTGCACAGACAGGCATACCGGTTTCGATTTAGGCATGATACGCATCATTCAAGCCCTGCCCGTACTCCGTCTTTACGCCGCCGCCCATCCCGAAGAGAAGTTAGACATCGCTCTTACCGACGAGTACCTGCCCGTCAATAACGGTTATTACCGCCTGGCCGAAGGTCAGTGTACCTACCACCGTACCCCACTTCCGGAACAGCCTCACGAACAATTGACCATCGGGCAACTTGCAATCAAACTTTTCCCTACTGAGCAAACATACATGAGTTTGATGTTAAATTAAGGCATTCTCCTCCATTTAACGAGAGCATGCTTTTTAGTTTTCACTTCCGCCACTTCCGCCACTTCCGCCGCCGCTACTCTTCACGTCATCATTGCTGATACTACGAGAAGCCTTCTTCACGCTGGCTTTGAGTTCGCCGATGCGATAGCTGACACTGAGACCGAAACGCTGGCGGGTATATTTGTTCCAACTTTCTTGTATGAAACCGATGCCCTCTATTGTGGAAGTCGGACGCTGGTACTTATTGAAGAAGTTGCTGGCAAAAGCCGACAAAGTCAGGCGCTTCTTCAAGAATGATTTGTTTACGTTCAGGCTGTAGTCGATGAAGCTGCTGCCCTTGCCCTGCAACATGATCCAGGGTGTCTGCCCGAAGACGTTCAGGCTGACCCGCCAGTCGTGAGGCAGAGACTGCTGGATGCCGCCGTAGGCAAACATGCTCCAGCCGTCGTTCTTCAGTCCGTTGGCACCTTCCATGTAGCTGTAGTTGCCGTAGAGGTTCATGTAGATGCGCATTTTGGAGGTGGCGTTCCAGTTGACGTAGGCATTCAGGCCGACGTTTCTGCTTTTGCCGATGTTCTGGAAGGTGGCATAGAGCACTTCCTTTCCGGTGGGGTTCTGCAGTCCGTCGATTTCCGTATCCTTCTTCTGCTCCGTCACGCGCTCGATGCTGTTGTTGGTGAAGCTGTAGCGAGCCGAGAAGTTGATGTTGAACTTCTGCGTGAAGTTGCTGTAACTCAGGTCGAATGCATGGCTCTTCTCGCTGTCGAGGTGCGAATTACCCTGGCTGATGTTCGTGGGATTGCTGTCGTCCAGGTAGGGATTCAGATACCATATTCCCGGACGGTAAATGCGCATGTTGTAGCCCAAGCGGAGGTTGGACATGTCCGTCAGCTTATATCCTATGCTTGCGGAAGGTACTAGATCGTCAAAGTTCTTGCTGAAATCATCTCCCTTACCCAAGTGGTATTTCACGTCCTGCATCGTATGCTCGTAACGTGCGCCGAGCCGTCCGGAGAACTTCTTTATCTTCAGTCCGTAGCCGATATAGGCGGCGAGGATGTCGTTGCGGTGTTTGTAGTGGGAGCTGTGCTCGCTGTCGAACTCGTAGTCGGCTTGTGCCGCTGTCATCTGTTCGTAGCGGTCGTTCTCCGAAGTGTTGTTGCGCACGATGTACTTCACACCGGTTTCGAGGGTGTGCATCTTGCCTATCGGGGTGGTATAGTCGGTCTGGAAGGTATGTTCGGTCGTGTTTTGCGAACCGTCGTTATGCTGGTTCTTCATTCGCGCCATGAAGTCCTGCCAGTCGGGAGCTACGTTATCCATGTCATATTCGTAGGTGGAATAGGCATCCGAGCTTTCCGGCCGGGTATTGATCTTATAGGAAAAAGTCAGCATACGGTCCTTGACACTGAACATGCGCTGGTAGTCGATGCCTCCGTCGATGGAGTACCACGACCGCTTGCTGTTGCCGTTTGAGATATACTGATACAGGTCGTCGCCGGTGCCGGGCTGGGTGGCGAAGGTGTTGTTCTGGCTGTTACTCTTGTTCCCGCCGCCCCAAAGCCCGAAGGACATGGTCAGCAGGCGCAAGGTGTCTATCTCGTAGCTGGCTTCCATGCTTCCGGACTGGAAGTTGCCGCGTCCTTTACTGCTTCCGTTGTAGTCCAGGTCGGAGGCTCCCTCGGTATTGCCGCTTACGGTGCGCCGTGTGCCGCCGGAGTAGTTGCGTGGCGAGTTGTTGTAATTATAGTTGTAGCGTGCACTCAGCGTCAGCTTGCCGCTCTTTATCGTGCCGAACAGTCCGCCTCCGGCGCCCATGTTGCTGACGTTTCCGCTGAAAGTGGCGGTGTAGCCCTCCAGCCCTCCGCCTATGGTGACGATGTTCAGTATGCCGCCCACTCCCTCGGCGTCATACTTAGGACCGGGATTAGTGATTACTTCGATGTTTTTGATGGAGTTGGCAGGCATGCTTTTCAGCACTTCCGTAGGGTTGTTGCTCATCATGTTGTTGGGCTTTCCGTTCACGTAGACCTTGAAGTTGCTGCTGCCGTTCACTTTCACGTTGTCTTCGCCGTCTACGGTCACCATCGGTACCTTGCGGAGCATCTCCAGTACGGAGTTTGACTTCGAGTCGGGGTCATCCTGCACGTTGTATTCTATTTTGTCGATATCGGCTTTCACCAGCGGTTTCTGGGCGACGACTTCCACCTGTCCCAGTTCGTTGGATGCATCCGTGATGTAGAGTGTTCCAAAGTCCACTACCGTTTCTCCGGCTTTCACCGCAAAGTTCTTTACAATCGTACTTCTGCCTACGGAGGAGATTGTCAGGATAAAATTCCCCGTTCCCGGAACTTTTTCCTGAAATTTGCCTTTCATGTCTGTTACCAGCATTTTCAGTGCTTGTGCGGGTGTCTCTTTTTTTACTATTTTAATGGTGGCGTAGGGTTCGCCTTCTTGTGTCAGCGAGTCTAACAGAACTCCTTTTATCTGAAACTGAGGCGTTGAGTTTTGTGCCACTGCCAATGGGGCTAACGCCAGCATCTATGGGGGATAAAACGAAGCGTTAAAATAGAGTAGGAACGAAAATGAATTGAACCCCCTTTGCTTCAATAGGTTACGAATAGAGTAGGAGAGGGGCACAAAAAAACGAAGCGTTTACACGGCTTTACATGGGCTTTATATTCGATAGGGAATATGGATGCTTAAAGTTGTCTGAGGTTTACATTTGGATGCTCTAATAAAAGAATTTTGATAGTTGGCAGTGGAGTAGGGGAGTGGTCTATGGTTGGCCACTTTTTTTGTTCTCTATTTTTGAATTTCATATATAAAATATTCCATATAGTTATTATTTGGTATATTTGCAGTATAATATTATTAAGCTATGGCAAAAGTTATTCATGTTCATTTAGTAGGAAAACGTCGCGATTATTATTTTGCAAGTATTTCAGCCGTATATAATGTACTGACTGAAGAAGAAGTCGGAGTAAAGAAGAGTTATTTACTTCATGCCGGATTATCAGGTAATGGCACAATAACTACTAAAACCGCTATAATCAAGCAATCTACACTCATTCGGGGTAAACGTAAGGCTTGAAAGGGAAGTGGCTATGTGGGCACTAAAATAGCATGATAGGAACTTTTTCATAAAGATGTAATAGGGGAGGCCATGTGTCTCCCCTATTTTATACCTTTTCAAGTCGTTTTTTATCTTTAGGGTTACACTTAGGGTTACAGTTTAGGGTTACACTTTTCAATAGTTTAGGGTTACATTTAGGGTTACATTTTGCCGTTTTAGGAGTGGAGTACAGCTATCCTAAACGGCAATAATATGTTTGTTTTTGGCTTGTTTATAGGTTATATATAGGGTAAAAAGCCACTTGTAATAAACAATATACATTATTATATGAGTTGTAATCGCCCTATTTATAGCCTTTTATATGTATATACGTATATTTGTATCCCTCAAACTGTGTGCGTGTATGATTTAGAGGTTATTCAAGTCCGACGGAACCGACAACAAGTGCAATACCGGTTATCTCTTCTAATGGGATATTGAAAGGTGGATATTCTTTGTTATCGGATACTGCTTTTAAGCATCCTTCGTTATCTCCTGGCATAAGCCTCTTTACGAGTATGCCCTGTTCGCGAGTTGCAATGACATGGCATTTATTCCACTGAATAAATTGGCTGTTATGGAGAATAGAGCAGGCTATAACATCACCCGGATTGAAATGAGGGTGCATAGATAAACCAGTAACTTCAATCATAAAATCAACTTTACAGTATTTAAACTTTGGAATAACATAGTATTCTTTCACATCCTCTTTCAGTATGGAAAAATCAGCACTCCCAAAACCGGCTGCTGCCATCGGGCTTACAAGTGGGATTCGTTTAAGGCCGGTTTGAGTGGCTTCCGCATACGGTATTGCTTTATTATTGCTTTCGTAGCTACCCTCCTCTCCTATTTTTTCACCTTGTGGCGAAATCTTTTGTTTTTTTTGTTCGCCATTTCCAAGTAACAACCATTCCAAACTTATATCTGGAAAAGTTTGCGTGAATTTGGCTAAAGTATCTTCTGTAATACCTGTTTTACTTTCTAATGTTCCTCTTGAAATATTAGTTTTTGCATAAAATTCTCTTTTGCTAATTCCAAGTTCATCAACGAATTGCAAAATTCTCTGTTTTACTGGCGAAATATTTTGTTCTTTTTCTTGCATAATGGCGAAATCTTTTGTTTCTTTGCAGCGTGTTAAAGATATTAACGGCGGCCAAATATACGAAAAGGCCGCGAGATTAAATAATTTTAAGGACTAAAGAATATGAAAGCAAGATTTGAGAAAGGTCAAGAGGTTAGAGTTACAAAGTTGAATGGTGAAACCGTTGATGGTGTTATCAAGGATTGGGACTACAACTGTTGCACTTTTGAAGCGCAGTATGATGTTGATTATATAAAATCCGGAAATGTATGGACTATGATATGTGTACCGGAGGATTGTATCGAATTAATTTAAAATGGATTGTGATATGAAAAAGCAGATTTTAACAGACCGGGCAGAGAAGAAGTATCTTCAAAAACTCTTCGACTGTACCAATGTGATGGTATGGAAAGCCCTGACTTTTGAAAGCGACAGTGATTTGGCTCGTAGAATACGGAAGGCTGCACTGGAGCGTGGCGGGCAGCTTTCCGGTGCTGCGATTCCGGAATGTGATACGACATTCCAGACTTCTGAACATACCATGACACAAACGTTCGGCAGCCGTGTGAAGATTGTGGCTAATACCAAGAACGGGCTCATCTTGGTATATATTGATGATAAACTGGAGCGTGAGGTGTCGCATTTGACGGTTACGGAGTTTATGAAATTGCAAAAGGAAGTACAGTTTATTGCTTCCTCTCTTTAATCTCCTGAAACATGGAATACTACGGAAAAATATTGTGCATATCGGCTATGGACTTGACTTATGATGACCGGCCTGTCTTGAAAGACGGAGAACTGGATTACAGTAATAGTCGGGTTCTGAATGGCAATCATCCTTCCATGCTGTCGGATGATATTCTTGCGCCGATCATGACAGAATCAAATTACAAGCAGTTGAAGAGGCGCGGTCAGATTAACGTAGTACGTCCGGGAAAGGGTTTGGGTAGTTATGCTCTTGTTGAAGTGGCGACGTTGCCACAACGGTTTAAAGACAGAATTAAAGCAAAATACGGTGATATGAATACTAATATATTGCGTGATTGGTTTGGGGTGCATTATGAAATAGATGCCAAAGCCCGTGAGTTCTTTACGAAGTTCCGGTTTGCCGATGGAACTACATTACCGCCGGAACACATCAATGAATATACGATAAATGCTTCCGTCCTTCAAGCCGTTCTGTCGGTGATGAATGACACGAGAACCATGCGGCAGGCAATGCAGAACAATCGTATAAACTGGGGTGAGATGGCCGGTGCCATCAGCTTCTATCAGGTGGAGTTCGGGCATACACTTCCCCTTTCGCCGACACGTTTTCAAAAACGGGTAAACGAGTTCAAGTCGGAAGGTTATGAGTGTCTTATCAGTAAGAAGTTTAAGAATCAGAACACGCGGAAAGTCAACTACCCGATAGAACGACTTATATTGAGCCTTGACAGTTTACCTACAAGACCGTACAACACGACGGTGGCCGAAATGTATAATCAGTTTGTTTGTGGTGAGTTGCAGGTGTTTGACCCTGAAACGGGTGAAATCTACAATCCCATGCAGTTTACGGACAAGAAGGGAAATCCGCTTGTGTTGAGCGAGGCTACGATAGCAAACTATTTGAACAACCCTAAAAACAAGGCTCTCCGTGCAAAGTTGCATGACAGCCAGTGGGATTTTAATAACATGTATCGTCCGCATCATTTGCGCCATAGCCCGTTCTTCGCTTTCAGTAAAATATCTATGGATGACCGGGATTTACCCCGTAAAATGAATAACGGTCAACGTGTAAAGGCTTATTATGCTTACGATGTCGCTTCCGGCTGTGTTGTCGGATATGCTTATAACAGATTGAAAACGGCTGATCTATTTCTTGATTGTGTCAGAAACATGTTTCAAACGATAGAACAAAACGGCTGGTATATGCCTGCACAGGTTGAAGTGGAGCACCACCTCGTAAACAACTTTGCGGACGGGCTTATGAAAGCCGGTGTGGTTTTCCCTTTTGTCCGCTGGTGTAATCCGGGTAACTCGCAGGAAAAACGTGCGGAACACGGGAACCGTGCTAAAAAGTACGGTATAGAAAAGAATATGCAGGTAGGTATTGGACGCTGGTATGCTTCTCTGGAAGCCAACAGACCTAAGACAGAAAAAATCTATGATGAGTTTAATAACACCTACAAGGAAAAAACATACAGTTATGAGGAACTTGTAGCGGATGACATTGCCGCCATTAAAGCGTATAACAGCCAAAAACACCCTAACCAGAAACTTTATCCGGGTATGACACGCTGGGATGTACTTTGTGGTAATCAAAATCCGAACTTGGCTCCTTATGATAGGTATTTGTTGGCACGTTATATCGGTGAAAAGACACAGACGACCATCCGGCGCAATATGTATTGTACGGTAATGTATAAAGAATACGGATTACCCGACCCGAAACTGATTGAACGTCTGGAACCCCGCAATTATACGGTGGAAGCCTATTATTTGCCCGATATGGACGGAAACATTACCGAGGTATATATTTATCAGAATGATACTTTTATTGCGACCTGCGGCCTGATACAGCGTTATAATGAAGCTGCGGCAGAACAGACGGAAGATGACCGGGAAGCATATACCAATCAAGCTAAATACGTCTCTCGTTTTGACAGCATGATAAAAGAGCAGAAGATACAGAAAGTCGGCATATTGAAACCGGATGAAAAGGACGCGATAGAACGTTCCGAAGCGCGTGCGGCAATTATCCCGGATAAAAAAACGGATGATGATTTTTCCGAGTTTATGGATATAAGCAGCTACAGACGGAAGGCTACAATTGCATTATAATAACATTTTAATACTATAACAATGGAATTGACAATCGAAATCAAAGACAGAATACTGGAAGCTATCAAGGCCGACAGAGTGAACTATCCTTCGGATAATAAACATGCGGTTGCTCTGGGTATATCCACCAGTGTGTACAATAATCTTAAAAAGGGGCTGACGGACAAACAGGTCAGTGATGCAAAATGGATTTGCATCGCTCGCCGTTTGGGTGTACAGCTGAAAGATGAAATGGCATGGAGGGCTGCTGAAACCCCGACATTTGTCTTTATCACGGAGCAGCTTGAAAGATGTCAGAAAAGCGGTTTGAGCGCAATACTTTGCGATATTCCGAATTTGGGTAAGACTTACACAGCCCGTGCCTATGTGAAAAGCCATAAGAATGCTATCTATGTGGATTGTTCACAGGTTAAAAGTAAGCTAAAATTGATACGTCATATCGCCAAAGAGTTTGGTGTGGATAGTAATGGTCGTTATTATACGGTATATGAAGACCTTGTGTTTTATCTGCGTACCATAGACACCCCACTTATTATTTTGGATGAAGCAGGCGACCTTCAATATGAAGCCTTTTTAGAGTTGAAAGCCTTGTGGAATGCAACGGAACGTTGCTGCGCATGGTACATGATGGGGGCTGACGGATTAAAGGAAAAAATAAACCGTGCCATTGAAGGTAAGAAAGTGGGTTATACGGAAATGTTGTCCCGGTATGGTGATACATACAGTAAGGTTACTCCGGATGACGGGCAGGAACGCGCGAAATTCTTAAAAGCACAGGCGGCCATAGTTGCCAAAGTCAATGCACCGGATGGAACCGACATCATGCGTCTTGTAAACCTTTCCGGTGGTGGTTTACGCCGTTTATATACCGAAATAGAGAAACTTAGATCGTAAGCTATGGGACGTGCATATTCACCAACACAAGTTCAGTCTATGAACATACCTTCTTTTCCTTTCGACGGTGAATGGGAAAAGGCATTCGGACACCCGGATAGAACCGGTGTGTGGATTATTTGGGGACAATCAGGTAACGGGAAAAGTTCTTTTGTAATGAAGCTGATAAAGAAACTGTGCCAATACTGTAATAAAGTCGCTTTAGACAGCCTGGAAGAAAGTACGGGACTTTCCTTAAAAAACTCGTTGATTCGGCATAAAATGGAAGAGGTGAACGGCAAGTTTCTGATACTTGACCGTGAACCAATGGAAGAATTGTCGGAACGCCTGTTAAAACGCCGGAGCCCGGAAGTGGTAGTAATAGATAGTTTTCAATATACCGGTCTGACATACGCCACTTACAAGGCTTTAAAGGAGAAGCATCCTAACAAACTGCTGATTTTCGTCAGCCATGCGGAGGGGATGAATCCGGAAGGCCGTGCCGCAAAAAAAGTGGCTTATGATGCAGATGTGAAAATATTCGTTCAGGGATTTAGAGCAATCTGCAAAGGGCGGTTCATTACGGCACCCGGCAACTATTATACTATTTGGGAAGAAGGTGCCGCCAAGTATTATGCAAATAAATAAATCTTTAAAACTTGATTTTATGAGTGGAATAAATAAGCAGGTGGTGTTAGTTCCGCCTTCTCACATGCAAAAAGGCCGAAACCGAGAACTTTTTGTAAGTCCGGGATATACATGTAGTTATTGTCATGGAAACGGCTGGTACTGGGGAATGGATGATTTTCGGGATAGTGTGAAAGTGACCTGCCCGGTGTGTGGTGGTTCCGGCCAGTTGGATGCGGTTGTAACCGTTGAATGGAAACCATCAAAGAAGGAAGGGTAAGCAATGAATATGCACTATAAGAAAGAATATGCAGAACCACTTCGGAATGGTGTGAAACTGCATACGATTCGGAAAAGAAAGGTTTCAGTCGGTCTGACATTGAAACATATAGTATATCCCTATCATAAAGATAAACGGGAATGTGTACTTGAAAATACATGTATCTGTACTCAAAACGTAGAAATTGTTCCGGGTGCTATAATCAATGACGGTAAGGTTTATGTTGAAGGCCGTTTATTGTCACTGAATGAAATGCAGCGGCTGGCATGGAATGACGGTTTTGTTAATTTGGTAGATTTTTGGATGTTCTTTAATGAGTATTTTAAGGGGTATATAATTCATTGGACGGACTTACAATATTAAAAGAATAATTGACTAATAATTGAATAGACATGAGCAAAAAAATGATTAGTCCTTATGGTGTAAAGGCAAACATGGTATGCGCCAGTTGTGAATACTGTAAAAGGCAAAAGGTTCCAGCACCGACTTATTGGAGAAACAAATGCCTCAAAAATAATAAATGGCTTACCGATACAAGTTCTTTTTGTAATTCTTACAAAATGGGAAAGTTCTTTGTAGAAAGAGGTTATCAAGAAATCAAACAATAATTCAAAACAAAATAGAAATGAATATAATCCACCTGTGTGAAAGATGTAAATATTGCACGCATTCCCCCAATTTATTTCAGCCATATTATTGGTGTTCGTGGTATGGGAAAGAAGTAAAAACACCGATTAACAGATGTGATAAAATAACCCTAAAAGCTGATTAATTATGAGTAGAAAAGAAGTTTTGATAAAATGGAAAACAGTTGAGGAACAAACACCGCTTTTCCCTGATGGTGTGATTTTTATAAAAGAAGACACCTCTATTGAATATCCTTTGGCTCTTGTTCCTTTTCCACAGGGGAGACATAAGAATGGAACGAGAAAACAGCGGGAGAATGCTAAATTAATAGCCGCTGCACCTGAATTGTTTAGGGCATGTAAAGAAGCACTTAAATTTGTTTGCGTTGAAGAGCCTGCTTATGACATTTTATGTGATGCAATTAAAAAGGCTACTGAATAATTTTCAAGACAATATAGTGATGAATGAAAACAAGTTATATCAAATAGGTTTGCCGATAGAAAAATTGAGCAATGTGCATTTGAATTGGACTTGCTACGAACCCCGGCAGAAAATGATTATCAGCCCTTCTGTCAAGAACGAGGGCTGGGTGGTGGTTGAAACCAGACATACAGAATTTGCAGCGGCTATCATCAATGATATACCGGAAGCCAAAGTACATGTTTTAGATAATCCCGTTAAAATTGTGAAGTTATGAATAACGAACGACACCCCGAAAATTATGCAGCCTTTTACGGTCTGCTGAACCGCCTTCCTTCTTCGGATAAAGAAGCCTTAAAGGAAAGCATAGTACTCCAATATACCGATAACCGTACTTGTAGTTTGCGGGAAATGACTTTGAAGGAGTATAATGCGGCTTGTGCCGGAATTCAGAAACTTGTGCCACCTACTTTTCAGGAACAGTTATTGAAGGTACGAAAGAAAAAACGTTCCGAAGCATTGCATCAGATGCAACTGTTAGGGATAAATACAGCGGACTGGAATTGTGTTAATGCTTTTTGCAAAGACAGCCGTATCGCGGGTAAGGAGTTCCGTGATTTGGATTGTGAGGAACTGGATTCCCTACAGGTCAGAATCCGTTCTATCCGTCGTAAGAAAGAAAAACAGAATGCTAATTTATAAACCATTAAATTTCAGATTATGAATAAGAATGAATTTTTGAAAAGCCTTTCTGCCGAAGAAAGAAAAGCCTTAATTGCGGAAATGCAGCAACAGGAGAGAGAAGAAAGACAGAACCGTCGTGATGCCTATGAGGGCTTGCGTAGTCAGTTCATGGTAGATGTATGGGGGATGCTCCAACCGATGGTGGCAGATGTGAAGATGTTCCGTGAACGGCTGGAGAAGGACAGCAAGGCGTTCCGTGAAACGATGCGCGAATACGGCCAGTTGCGTAAAGGTGAGGAACAATCCAGCTACACCATTGTGGATGGTGATATGAAACTGGAAGTGAAAAGCAACAAGGTCAAGAGTTTTGATGAACGTGCGGACATGGCGGCGGAGCGTTTGGTTGACTATCTGAAACGCTATGTGTCTCATACGGAGAAGGGAGTGGATGACCCCATGTATCAGTTGGCCATGACCTTACTTGAACGCAACAAACAGGGTGATCTGGATTATAAGTCCATTAGCAAACTGTATGAACTGGAGCCGCGTTTTGACGCAGAATATATTGAAATAATGGATTTGTTCCGTGAGAGCAATGTTGTCTATAAAACAGCGGTCAATTACTATTTTTACCAACGTGACGAGAACAGTGTCTGGCGCAGGATAGAACCTTCCTTCTGCCGTTTGTAGTGTTGTACGTTTAAGTTATTAACATAAAAGCCTGTATATCTGAAATATGCAGGCTTTTATTATTGTTCGGTGTGAAACCTTTTATTATTTTTGCACTTAAAATCAGCCAGTTTCAAATATGCCCAAAGGAAGAGATAAAGAACTAATCAAAAAACGTGATGAAGCCTTGTGCCGCCGCTATTATTATTGGACGGAAACACAAGGCTTACGCTTTGACCGTGCTTTGAAGATACTTTCGGAGCAGGAGTTCTTTATTTCCGAAGAACGTATCATGGCCGTTATTCGTGAACGGAGCAAAATAGACCCGGACATTCAGCCTGTCCCCAAAGTCCGTGCCCCCCGTCTGACATACAAGCAGCTGGCCTTGTTTTCAGACGATGCCGGCTATCCTATCGGGCAGATTCATCGTGATAGTAGAAGGTAAACACCTTTTCATAGACCTTTATATTTCCGGGCAGATTGTAGTCCCGGCTCTTGACACGTTTTAAAGCTCCGAAAAAACGGTTTACCCTGAATCCCTGTATGGTCTTATAAACCTTGTTGCTCAAACGCTGTCTTTCCGCTATCCTGTCGGTTGTTCCGGAACCTATATGCGTGTCATTGTAGCAGTCAATAGCAAGACGGACGGTCAGTTGCGCTTCTCCCTTTTGCACTCCCGGAGCAATATCCGTCCAGTTGATGTCCGTGTTTCCTACCAGTACACAAGGGAATGTAACCGGGTACATATCCTCGTTTTCATCTTCCAGTGCTTCCAGTTGTCCGCAATCCTCATCTATCAGTGAGATTTCAGGTATTTTGTTGGAAATTCGCTCCAACAGTGCGATTAATAGTTCTTCCATATCATTTAAAAATTATATTTCTGATTTCCGATTCGATTTTGTTGTTTATTTGTTCGTTCAGTTCCCGGCTCTCACCCAGAAACTGGCGTTGGGGGATTCGGATGTTCAATTTCTTTTTCCGGGTCAGTGCCAGCCGTTTCCATTTTTCAGCTTCGGGGGGAATATTCCTTTTTCTCTTTTTGCCTTTTCTTTTACCCGTAGTGCCTTTCTTTCTTATCCCTGCGGCCTTGTAATACATAGCCCATGCAAATTTTCGCATTTGCGGTGTAACACGCGGATGTGTATCGCCACCCCAGTTATGCAAAGGCGCGTATTGTACATCATTGGCCACTTTTACGCGGTAATCAGCCGGAATATACTTCATGCTGCTGTATAAATGGTTCCTGCTGCTTAGCAGGGTTCTGTAATTGGCTGCTGCGGATTTGTTACCGGACAGCCTTCTTTTTGCATCCGGCCACTTGTGAAGTCCGTCATTTACAAAACCACCCTGTCTAAAGTTCTCCTGATAGTGCGTTTTGGCCATGTTTCCCACTTGTACCGGTAATTTCCGGCGCATAAGTGTGTCCAGTTCCCTTTGCTTGGCAGCCAGTATTCTGGTAAATTCTTGTATCTCCATAATCTTTTTTCATTTTAATGTTGTATATTTGCGAAAAATCCATTTTATGAGCGAAATGATAGACACTTCCCGGATGAAGGGTGAGGACTTGTTTCGGTATTACACACTGTCAGATGCGGCAGACCGGGACTATGGCCAGACATTGCAGGCTGCCCATGTTGAGATTGGCGACACCCTTTTCCCCATGCTTGAACAGTGCGAGCGTGAGGGAAGGCGTATTCGTTTGAAATACGATAATCCTCTTTGGGAAGCCGGTGCCTTGGATTGTCCTTTTAAGGTTGTCATGGAGTAAGCCCTTCTATATATTTGACCATATCGTCATACAATTCCGGTAGATATTTCTTAAACACCCTGTTCCCGGCAAACGTGTTTTCAAAACAATGGGCTATAAATTCTTTTTCGCTCATTCCTGTAATCTTGAAATATTCTTTGCTATGCCCGAAACCGAACCGGCTGTTTAAAGACATGATGGTGTCCATTGTAGAACATATTTGTTCAATGACATCCTCTTGGCTTATTCCACGCCGTTTGAATGTTTCCGCGTCCATGCGGCGCACCTTTTCATAAAGTTGTCCCAGGCGTTTGTCCACATATTCAAAGCGGCTCATTGTTTTTTCTACCTTGACCGGTGCGAATGCCTGTTTCTCGCTGTTGTACCTGATATCCCAATAACTATATTTGCCACGTCTGCCCAGTTCCATCCGTCCCTTATCCATTACATCCTTCAATTCCTTGCTGGCATACATGTTTCTTTGTGCATCAATGGCATGGCCGAACTCATGGTATATGACACTCTCCCGATGCCAGTCGCTTGCCTTGTTGCGTTTGTTTTCGGCAATATGCACCATGCGGCGTTTGGGTTCCGGTACATCCACAATCTTCCTTCCTTCTCTTACCTTTGTTGTGTCCGGCATATAATAAGACCCGGAACCGTTGATGTCTATCTGGAACCGTATGTCTTTTCCCGGTGTATCATCTATAAGGTTGAAGAAGTCCTTCTTGAACCGTATTTTCTTGCCTTTCAGATAATCCTGCTCCGGCAATAATGCCTCAGGCATTTTCTTTGAAAATTCCTCTTCTTCCACTTTCCCCATTAGCTTTCTGACAGCCTTTTTTGCTCCGTCGTAGGCATTCTTTATATAGGGGTGTGTCTTTCCGAATATGGAGCCGGTTTTGCCCGGATTCCCGTCCAACCCGTCTGATGGGTTGTCTTTTTTGCTGCCATCCGGCAGCTTGTTTTTGGGTGTAGCCCGTTTTCCGGTGTTCCGTAGTCCGCATTTGCAGTTCCAACGATCACCAGGCCTATGGTTGTCCCAAAAAGTGTCATTGACAGGCCGCACGATACCCCAGAACCTCCGGTGGTCTTCGCCGGGTGTCACGCTGGTTGATTCAATCCATTCCAAATTGGGTAAAATATCAATTTCCCTTTCAAACTGTTTCCAGTCGGCTGCCTGATGTGCCCGGATAATGGCTGTATCATATTCCGTCCGCAACCATTGGTACACCTGGTGGTCTGCTATGGGCATCACTTCTTTTGCCCACTGTTCAAACGGTTTTAGATTGCCGTTAGAATCCAGCAGGAATGCCGCCATGTCGTTCTGCATCCGGTGTACCTTGAAGGCGGAAAATACGGCGTTGTTATACCGCAGTTCCTGATAGAAATCGTAATCGGGATCGTGAGCCTGCCGTGTTCCGAATCCTTTGTCGGTAGCGATGTTCAGTTTTTCCCATACAGCGTTGAACATACCTTCCTCTATTTCGTCCATCGGATGGAAGTCTTTGCTGTAAATGTGTTTGAGAAATGCTTTTAAAACTTCGTCGTCGAAAGTGAAATCAGAAGAAACATCCGTGGCCGCATCTCGGTAAAGAGTGTTCATCACCATTCTAAAGCCCCGTCGTTCTCCTTCGGGGCGTGGCCGAAAAAACCGCTCAGCCAGTTTGCAAATTTCCTTTTTTGTCCGGGTGAAGGTTCCGTCTGTTTATTCGGATCGTCTTTCGGTTCGTCTTCCAGTTCTTCTTTTGCCGGGGTAGGTTCCTGCCGCGCTTCCGTTCTTCTTTTCTCGGCTTCCGCTTTAAGCTCCTTGTAATTTTTCGGTTTTTCAATTCCGAATTCTTCATATAGGTAATCATCTGAAACCGGCAGGTCAAATGATGTCTTTAGTTGGCTTAGTATATTCATTTTAGCAGCCTTGTCAATATCCTTAGGTTCCGGGAAACAGAACTCGCCACCAACGGTATTGATACCCATCGAAAGGAATATGTCCGTCATATTGTAATTAAGGACATCCAATATATACCGCTGGTCTGCCTGTGTGACCTTGTCTTCCACTTTCTTATGTACGGTTCCAAGAGCCTGTGTGCCTTTGTCGGAAGATTCCGTAGTCAGTGTATTGCCCAGGAATAGTTTTGATATTTCATTGTTGCACCGTTCACACAATCTTTCGTATAAGTCCGCCGTTCCGGTCTTGTTGCCGGATTCTTTCAATTGCAGTTCCGTATCTTTGGCATGAATGAACACCGCCAGACTTCCGGCGTTTGTCGCATCGTCAATGGCTCTTTGCCGTGCATCATCATCGTCCGTTTCGTAGATATATTCCTGTATGGGCATACCGAACACTTCGGAGAACTGTGCCCAATCCGCAGTGGTATTTCTTTTGTAAATAACCCACGGTGCAGCCTTGGCCAACAATCCCAGATTATCCGCATCCCCGACGAACAGCAAGTCCGCGTATTCATCCCACGGGGTTCCAGTAATGTCGGTCTGATGGCGCAGGATGATTTTTCGTACCGGGTCTGCATGTTTGCGTGGAATCAGGTCGTAATCTATCCACTGTTTGTTCTTATAGAACTGCATAAGGGAGAATCCCCACCATTGTGCGGATAGAATATCTTCGACACACCGGCGGAACCACGGCGAGCGAATCTGTTCGTTTATTTCCTCATCCGGCTTACCATTCCTGCGGAACTCTATGTTTGTGGCCAAAACAGCCTTTATCCGTTTGTCAATCACGCTGTAAAGATGCGTGTCCATAAGTATGTCACTGTACAAGTCGTATAACTTATACCGGCGCGAGTAGTCCACATTCTCGGCTGCATGTATGGATGCCGTGAAGTCCGCTATATCAATCCCAAACCGTTTGGGCTGTGTGAGTACAATCGTCCGTGCCCCTTTTTGTCCCGGTCTGGGTATGTTGCCGCCGACCGTTATCCTGTTTTTCTTTTTTCTACTCATATTTAGAAATGATTTACACGTTTGCGGTTACTTTTTATTCGGAAATTTGCTTTTGTTTTCCGTTCTTCCTCCGGTAGAAGCGGTGCTCCTTCAATACTTATTTCTTCCGCTGCTACATCGGCGAGCCATTCTTTAGCCCGGTCGTACCTGTCTTTCCGTATGCCGGAAAGATTGCGCGGATTGTGTATGCAAAAGATGTGGTACACGGCTATATCTATGGCTATCATCAGGACAAGCTGGTTCCGGTTTTCGCCGGTAGCGTTGAAAATCTTGTTGCAGTCATAGCGTTTTGACAGGTAGCATCGCATTTCCGCTAAAGCCCGGTCTTCGCAAATTTCCACGAGGGTATCATCTTCCCTTACCAATGCGTCCAGTATTTCTTTATGGATACTCGCATCATAATCATTTAGTTCTATAAATTGGCTCATTGTCTGTATTTATTGTTTATGCGCAACGCTTTCCGGGAAATCTTCTTCGGCGGTTCCGTATCACGCAGTTTTCTGTCTAATATCCGGTTTCCCCCTTCCACGCAGTCAGGACCGTCGGCAGGGAATGTGAGTTGAAGGTTGAACAGTTTAAACTGGTCTTCCATGCGTTTCATGTGCGGGTTGTCCTTTTCCGCTTCGTTGAGTATCAGGTTTCCTTCCCGGTTCATGGGTTCAAGGTTCGCCTCAATACGTGTCGCCTTGTCGGTCTTCTTGTCTTCATCCCCACGTATGTAAAGTGAAATATTCCTTTCCCTTCTGACTTTTCTTACCAACGGCTGGAATACCTGCTGGAAAAACGGGTCTTGCAATTTGTTGTTTTCCATGTAGCAATACACGGAAGTGCGCCCCCCGACAAACTCCAGCAATTTTACGTACCAATCTATAAATTCAGCATTCAACCCTCTGTCAAGAAACGCCTTGATAACATACAGTCTGCTGTTTATTTTACCCAGCAGACATACGGTCTTTGTCGAACTTTTCTTTGTCTTGTTCTCTCCCGGTGCCGGGTCGCCGTATATAACAAGAAACTTGAATTTGGATAATGCCGGTACTTTCCCGTAGGCAATTTCCTTGAATACCTCACCTTCCGCAACCGGATTGTTGAAGAACTCCTTTTGTGCAGCCGATGCACTGACCAATGAGAGAAACAGGTCTATGTCTTCTTCCGAATTCTTCTCCAGCCATGTCGAATGACCGTTCTTATCCCGGATATTGATAATATCCACATGTCCGATACCTTTTACCTTCAGTTCCTCAGCTTTGGCGATGGCGCGTGTGATACAGCAGTCCGCTGCAATGATATTCCCGTTAAAGAGAATCCGGTAATTGCCTGATACGGACATGGTAGGTATCAATGCTTCTTCCAGCCATTTCCATTTGGCTTTAATGCGTTCCAAGTTGCGGCATTCTTCATCGGTGTCTATATCATCAATCAGGATAAAGTCCGGTCGGAAGTTCTTGTTACGGGTACCGCGTGGTGATTGTCCGGCACCGATAGCCCGGAAGGAACAACCACATTGGCATGTAAACTCCCCCGTTTCCCAAGAACCCGGCTTTTTCTGTGCGCCATAATCCTGAATGATGCGCTGGTTCTCTTCAAAATTGGCCATGAAAGGCAACAACAGGCGTTCCGCATTATCCGCAGAGTTGGAAATGAGCAGTACGTTCCGGATTTTCCGGGTTAAAGCCAGTTTGATTATTTCCATCATGGAACGGGCGGACTTAGCCAGCTCTCTTGACCATGCCCGTACTTCATACCACCGGTTATTCTGCATAATTCGTTTGGTGGCCTTCTTATGGAAGACTGCCGGTTCGCAAGTGTAGTATTGGGCAAAGTAGTATTTGAACCACGCATCGTCATCTGCTTCCAGCCTTTTTTTACGGGTTTCAATATCGGCTACCGAATCCGAGGTGTTGATGTCTGAACTTTCCTTGATGGATGCCACCAGTTCGTTCCACTGCTCCAGTGCAAGTCTGTCTTTTGGTGTGAGCTTCTTCTTTGCCATTTCAAGTGAGTTTTGATTTTACAAAAGCGTCCAATACCGGACAGATGGCCTTTGCCTGCTGAATGTCAAACGAACGCAGCCATTTCATGAAATCCCCGAATACGGATGTTATGTCTGCTACCCCGACGTCTGTTTCCATTTTCTTGATGGCATTTGCCAGTTTGGAAATAGTGTCGGCTTCTGCCGGATTAGGGAACCTTTCGCTTGGCGGGCGGTCTGCGATGACGGCGTTCAGGTCTGCCAGGTGACGGTACATATTTTTTAATTGTTCTTCCCTTGTGATGGTAATGGACACTTTCAGATGTTCCCAGTTTTCAGAGTTTATCCATTTGTTAATGGTGACGCGCGACACCCCTACACGTTCGGCAATCTCCTGCTGTGTAAGATTCTCTTTGGTGAAGAGCAGTTTTGCCCATTCTTTCTTTTGAAGGTTGCTTAAATCTGCCATATTGATACCTTTTTTATTTGCAAAATTGCTCTAAAAAAGGAAGTTAGGAAAGTGGCCGCCGCATGATACAACTTTATAACGTTATGGTAACATTATAAGTCCGGTATGATAAAAACCGGATTTGCGTACCCCTTTAAATAGCTTCATTTTTGCACCGTAAAACGGGCGGAGAGCCTATCAAAACGAATAAATGATGAATAGATTTTTCAATATGATACCCGGCAATGATGCGTGTTGCATCCTGCTTTATGGAGACATCGGAGAGTATGAGGATGTACGTAGCGGTGATATTGCAAGGGAACTGATAGAGGCGGAAGCTGCATATAAGAAGATTGATGTCAGGATTAACAGCAACGGTGGCGATGTATATGCAGGCATCGCCATCTTTAACGCCTTCCGGAACAGCAAGGCTGACATAACTATTTATGTGGACGGGATAGCGGCCAGTATGGCGTCTGTCATAGCCTTATGCGGCAAGCCGGTCAAAATGAGCAAATATGCCCGTCTCATGCTGCATAGTGTTTCCGGCGGTTGCTACGGAAACAAAACGGAGCTTCGCAGGTGTCTGGAAGAAGTGGAGGCTTTGGAAAATACCCTGTGTCAGATGTATGCCCCTAAATTGGGTATCAGTGAGGAAGAAATCAGGGCGCGCTACTTTGATGATACCGACCATTGGTTGAAAGCTGATGAAGCACTTGCATTGGGTTTTATTGACGGTATCTATGATGCGGAACCGGTACCGGAGGACAGTACCCCGGAACAAATCTACAGGACATTCAATAACCGGCTGAAGCAACAGCCACAAAATCATAATCAAATGAATTTAGAAGAAGTGAAGAAACGTCCGCGCTTCAAGGATTGCGCGACGGATGCGGATGTTTTCCGCATTATGGATCAGTTGGAAGCGGAGGCCGGTAAGGTTCCTTCCCTGACAACGGAGGTGGAAGACCTTAGAAAGAAAAACAAGGTTTTTGAAGACAAGGCAAAGGAAGATGACGAAGCCGCCAAAAAGAAACTGCTGGATGATGCGGAAGGTGATGGCCGTATCAATGCCGAAACTCGCGCCATCTACAAGAATCTGCTGGATAGTGACCGCGAAAACGGTGAGAAGGCTTTGAAGAACCTGAAACCAAAAAAGAGAGTGACAACGGATTTGCATATTGCTCCCGGTGGAAGTGAAAGTCCGTGGGACAAGCGTATGAATGAAATCCGGGATAATTACAACCGTAAATAACCAGTATCAATATGGCAATAGTAGTAAAAAATACCAATTACAACGGCGAGGTACTTGAAAAGATTCTGACCGTCGCCTCTACCGGCAATGAGTTTGTTGATAAAGGGCTGATTTATGTCATTCCCGGTGTGGAAAAGAAAATGAGCCTGCCACGTATCAAAAGTGGTAAAATGCTCCAGAAGCGTAAAGAAAACCCTCAAATTGAAGATTCCAAAGGAAATTTCAACTATTCGGAAAAGTCTCTGGATCCTGTGGACTTCATGGCTTTTACAGTGTTCAATCCCCGTGCTTTTGAGCACATCTGGCGTAAGTGGCAACCTAAAGGAAACCTTGTGTTTGCGGAACTTCCCCCCGAAGCCCAGAATGTCTTGTTGGAAGAACTGACCAAACAGGTAAAATTCGAGTTGGGCGATCATTATATCAATGGCGAGTTCGGTAACGATGATGACCATTTGATGAATGGTATTCTGACGCAGGCGGCGAAGGATTCCGAGGTGATTGTTGTTTCTTCCGATGAGACAACCATGATTGGCAAATTGAAGGCCGTGCGCAGAATGATTCCGAAACCTATGCGTAATAACCCCAATCTGCGTATCATAATGAGCGTGGACGACTTCGATAAGTATGATGATGAACTGACAGAACGTGAGGCGAAAAATGCCAGCGAAACGGATGTGAATAGCAAACGTTACAAGGGAATCACCATTGAGACACTGGCGGCATGGCCGGATGATTTGATTGTAGTCAGCCTTTGTTCTCCGGATGCGAACGGCAATTTCTTCGCCGCCGTCAATTTGCAGGATGACGAAGATGTCATTCAGATTGATAAAATAGCCAATGCCAGCGAACTGTACTTCTTTAAACTTCTGATGAAAGCCGATACTAATATTGCTTTCGGTGAAGAGTTTGTGGTACTTGACACCCGTAAGACCCCGGTGTTTAAATCAGCGGAGAGAACTATTTCGGTGGATGATAGTACGGTGACTATTGCGCCGGAAGGTGGTACGGAAGAAGTGGCTGTAACGGCCAGCGGTGAGTATAGCATAAGCGTGTCTCCGGCAGGTTTTACTGTCAAAGGTACCGATGACGGTATCAGTATTACTGCGGAGGCTAATACTACCGGGAAAGCGAAAACTGGTATTATTACTCTGACACTTGATGCCGACAAGAGCAAAAAGGTGGATATTACCGTAATACAGAGCATTCCGGAGGAATAATGGCAGCATTGAAATATCTCGTAATTCATTGCACGGCCACTCCGGAAGGGCGTGAGGTAAGCGGTGCGGAGATTCGCGCCTGGCATACCAATCCGGTCACTAAGGGCGGTCGTGGTTGGAAGCAGGTCGGATATACTGACTTGTTTCATCTGAACGGTGGAATAGAACGCTTGGTGGACAATAACGAGGATGCGAATGTAGACCCGTGGGAAGTGACTAACGGGGTGGCCGGTTACAATTCCGTGAGCCGCCATGTAGTCTATGCCGGTGGTGTTGCCAGTGACGGCAAAACTCCGAAAGACACCCGTACAGCTTGTCAGGTAAAAGCATTGGAGAAGTACGTGAAGGACTTCCACCGGCGTTTTCCCAACGTGAAAATTGTCGGGCATAATGAACTGGCGGCCAAGGCCTGCCCCAGTTTCGATGTACAGAAATGGCTTAAACAAATAGGTATAACTCAATAAATTAACAACATGAAACGATTTCTTTTCTTTTTTGTGCTGATGCTTGGATTTGCATCAGCCACTTTTGCCCAAACGGTTACAGTACCGGAAGTAGACTATAACAGTATGATCGCCACTTTCGCCGGTTTTGTCGGCGGTGTAGTATTGCTTATTGAAGGTATCAAAACCCTGTTCCCGAAAATGGAAGGACTGACAACGCAAATAGTCAGTTGGTGTGTCGGTATTGTGGCGGCTGTGTTATTGTGGTGGCTGGATGTAGGATTTGTTTCCGGGATGACATGGTATATGGCTTTGCTTTACGGTTTAGGTTCTTCTTTAGTGGCAAATGGCGTGGCGGACACCGGGCTGATTCAGTGGCTTCTTGGACTGTTTGCGGATAAGGACGGTTCGAAAGGGTAAGTGATAAAAGGATGAGCCACGATGGATACCATAATGACAGTTCTTCAATGGCTTGTTCCTGTTTTGGGTACTGCTATCGTCTGGCTCACCAACCGCACATTGCGGAATACCCGGACAGTCAAGGAGGTACACGATACCTACAAGACCATGTATGAAGACCAGCAAAAAACTCTAATTGAATTGCGAAATGAAAACGGAAATCTTTACAAGAAATTTGTCAGGCTTGAACAGATTGTGGCGCGTGCTTCCGTGTGCCGTTATTGGCCTGTTTGCCCTATGCGTGCAGAGCTGCAGAACACACGGGCATATAACTACGGCAAGCCGGACAGAAGACCTTCGGGACAGCCTACTATCCGAAATCCGGGTGTTGAAGCCGATAGGGATTCCGGAGTCGAGGGTGAGCCTAACAATCCCGACGGCAAGCCTCCTTAACCTTCCGCCTTCCGCTTCCTATACACAAAAAAGCGGACAGGCGAATGTAAAGGTGGAGCATGACAAGGATACAATACGCATTTACGCGAGTTGCGACAGCCTGCAAATGCTTTGCGAGTATTATGAGCGTGAACTTGTGCGCATTCGGGGGCAGACCATGACGGATGAGAAGCATACGGAACAGTATTCTGTGAGTATTCAAACGGCGTTCAAATATATCTTATCCGGTTTTATAGCCGGAGTATTCATAACAATAATCATATATAATAAAAGGAAAAATGGATAATGTACAAGATTTTTTATACGGTCTTGCCTTGATGGAAGTAGGCGATACAGACATCGGTTTTATAGAAGAGGATTCTTTTGATTTGGGTGGTCAGGCCGGTGAGGCAACGGAAGTCAAGGCTTCACAAATACCGGGTGCGCCGGTTCTTCTTATTCCGAAATCAAACGGAACCATCAAGCCTACTTTTGACCTGATTCATCTGATTTATGAAAATCTGGTAAGGGTGATGGGTGGTAAGGTTATAAAGACCGGAGAAAAGGCTACCGGTTGGGAAGCCCCAAACAAGTTGACGCAGGTATCGGATAAAGTTGTGATTTACACATTCAGTGGGCACAAGATAACTATTCCAAAGGGTACCATAACCGCTTATCTGGGTGATAAGCTGACTTTGAGCGGGGTAGCCAAAATCAAGACTACCATAACACCGCTTGCGGTAGATACCAAGACGGCTCCCTATAAAATTGAGAACATGACGGAAGATGATTTTGCGAAGCTGGAGGGGCAGGCTGCTTCTGTGGCGGCTTCGGTGTCCGCCGGTGAGGATTTGCCTGTAGCGGGAACTGACGAACCAACCCCGACAGAAGATGAATAAACAGGATGTGGAACCCCAAGTGGCGGAAGCCCTGCTGGACGTAGGCGTTTCCATTCCTTTTTGGCGTTTCCGTCTTCCTTTCAGAAAAAAGCCGGTGCAATTGCGTATGACGATGAAACGACCCAAACTGGGAACTCAGCTTCGTATTGCCCGGCTTTACTTGAAAATAGGGGTCACCTATGAGAAGATGCGTGACTTTACTAAAGAGGAACAGATGAGCTTCATGGTTGAACATGGCCATGATGTCTGCCGGATGATTGCGCTTACCATTTGTCGGGGCAGATATTCCGGTCTGCTTTTATCTCCTTTGGTGTCATGGATATTGCTTTGGTGGGTGGATGATGTTTATCTGCAAGCCGCCTGTACCCGTTTTGTTTCCCTTTTGGGAACCAAGTCTTTCGAGAATATTATCAGATCAGCGGAGAAGACGAATCCGACAGTCCCGCTGAATCAGAGCCAACAAAAGAAGGGGAGTTAACGAGTCGTTATGAAGGTTCCCATAGCCTCTTCGGGTTTATCTGGCAAATAGCGTCTGCCACCGGATGGAGCGTTAATTATATCCTTTGGGGTATAAACTTGCAGACTTTGCAGATGATGTTACATGATGCACCACATTATGTAAGCACCGGAAGAAAACCGGGGCAAGAAGACAGTAAACCTATAAATAAGAAACAGAAGAAAAACAAACCGTCTGCGGCTACCGGTAAAAGAAAAAGCCGTATAACCGAATTATTCCAATCACGTTTAAAATAAATGAAACCGGTAGAAATCGAATTTTTGATGCGTGACAGGTTGTCCGGCGGTCTTGACAATGCACGGTTAAAAGCCAACCTGTTGGATTCGACGCTTAAACGTGTCGGACTGACCGTTGGTGCGGTTTTTACCGTTGACAAGGCCATAGAGTTCGGTAAGGTCATGATGGATGTACGTGGCCAGATTGACAGTTTCCAAATATCCTTTGATACTCTTTTGGGCGGTAAAAGCAAGGCAAGTGCTTTCTTCACGGAAATTAAAGATTTTGCCGTAGAAACTCCTTTAATGTTGGATGACCTGTCCAAAGGTGCCCAGATGATGTTAGGTTTTGGTGTGGATTCGGAACGTGTAATCCCAATCTTAAAGCAAATCGGTGATATTACAATGGGAGATGCCGAACGTTTTAATTCCATGACATTGGCTTTCTCTCAAATGTATGCCACCGGCAAGTTACAAGGGCAGGATTTGCTCCAGATGATAAATGCCGGTTTCAATCCTTTGCTGACCATTTCAGAGCGTACCGGCAAGTCTGTGGCACAGTTGAAGGATGAAATGTCAGAGGGTGCCGTTTCCGCCGAAATGGTTGCACAGGCTTTTGCCGATGCGACGGCAGAAGGCGGTAAGTTTCATGGTATGCTGGAGAAACAGAGCGAAGGCGTTCGCGGCATGAAATCCAATTATGAAGGAGCGGTGGATGATATGTTAAACGGGCTTGGAACCAAGTTTCAGGATGTATATGTAGATGGTCTTCAGATGGCAACAGCCATTGTCAAGAACTACGATGAAGTAGGGAAAGCCCTTGTAACCTGTATCAGCATTTACGGTTCCTACAAGGCGGCTGTCATGGCCGTTCACGTTGCTGAGAAATTGCGTTACCAATCCACGTTGGTGCAAATGGCCGGCATGACCAAGATGCAGGCTGTTACGGATATATTGAAGGCGAAGACCGCAGCTTTGAATAAAACCATGTTGGCCAATCCTTATGTATTGGTAACAATGGCTGTTGTCGGTTTGATTGCCGCCACTGTTGCTTATTCTAAAAGTTGTACCGTCCTGGAAGATGAATTAGGCCGGGTGAATAATCGGGAGAAAGAGCAGGCGGATTTATTGAATCAGCGCAAGGGCAAAATAGAAGAGTTGATTTCAGCCATTCAGGATGAGAATCGGACGGAGGCGGAAAAACTGGAGAAGCTGAACGAACTGAAAACCCTTATGCCTTCTGTGTTTAACCAATATAAGACGGAGAAAGAACTGGTTGAACACCTGACGGATGTGCGTAGGGATTACAACAAAGAGTTGCGTGAAGAGAAAACATTGAAAGGTATTAAGAATTTGGAAGATGACCGTAAGCGGCTTTCCGAGTTGAAACGGTATAAAGAACTGTTTGACAAGAGTACTGACCACGGTTATAATAGCCTTTCAACCGATGAAAAAGCTGAATATGCAGGCTTGGCCAAGAAATACCGTTCGGAAGTTAATTCCAGCAAAGGAACTTTTCAGTTGTTTACGACCGGGTTGTCCGAAATGATAAAAGCTGCGGAAGGCACCATATCCCAAGACATCGAAAAAGTGAGAGCTGATGCACAAACCCAGTGGGAAGCTTCTGTTAACGGTATGAATGCAGATGCCGCATTGGCTATGTCACAAAGCTATTCGAATCTTCTGAAACTGGCTAAAGATACAGGCAAGAAATGGGCGCAAATACAGGGAGAAGCGATGCCTGTCAGCACGGAAGCCCTTGAAAAACGTATTCAGACACTTAACGTCCGTATAAAAACTATTCAAGAAAATGCTTCCAAAGATTTCTTGAACGATGCGAAGGTTGCATGGGGAAAGGCACAGGCCGAAGTGACGTCAATCATAGCCGGTCGTAACGACCGTATCAAATACCCGGATGAAGCCGCCTATAAATCTGCGTTAGAAAAAGCCCGACAGAAAGAGGAATCGGCCAAAAAGAAGTATGAGAATTTGGGCGGTGAAACGAAAACCGTCAAGGGTACTTCAGCGGTGGAAACCGCCAACCGCTTAAAAGTGGAGAAAGACACCCGTGAGAGACAGATAAGAGAATATACGCAAAGTCTGGCCAGACAGGAACGGCAGAGCGAGTTTGAAATTCGTGAAGCCCGTATTTCCGCAATGGATGAAGGTGTGGAGAAAGAAAAAGCCGCCATAAATTTACATTATGATAAGCTAATCGAAGAAAACCATCGACGTGAACAGCAATGGGTGAAAGAGTTGCAGGATAAAACTCAACTTGAATTTGAAACCGCCCATCCGGATTATAAGAAAAAGGGACTTACTTCTCCGGTGGTTACGGTTGATGACCTTTCTGAAAGCCAGAAAAAACAGTTGAAAGATTATGAAGATGCCGCAATTTTGTATAAAAAGAGTTCGGAAGACAAACTGTTGAAAGAACTGTTAGGGAAATACCGTAGTTATGAACAACAACGTGCGGCTATAAATAAACAGTTTGATGCCCAGCGTAAGATTGTGGAGAATGGAATCGGAGCGGACGGCCAGCCCTTGGGTGAAGATATTAAGAATACTGCTTTAACCGAATTGGAAAAGCGGCGCAAGGAGGCTCTCAAGCAAGTTAATGATACCGAAATGGAGGAAATGCAGAAAAATTCCACTTTTCTTATTGCCTTGTTTGAGGATGCTTCCAATAAGTCCGTATCGGAAATAAATAAGATAACCGCTTCCACAAGGGAATTGCTGGCTTATCTGTCCACTACACCATCGGAGGATATAACTCCAAAATTCGGTTTTACGGCAGAGCAGTTAAAAACCTTGAAGTCTTCACCGAAAGATTTGAAAGCCATTCAGCAGGCGGTAGAGGAATTGTATTCAGTAGGAGTAAAGAAAAATCCTTTTTCCACTTTGATAAACGATTTAAAGGCATTGTTTAAAACGGGAGATGACAAGGAAACCACTACCAAGAAGCTTGCCAAAATTGGTGAATCAGCATCGGAAACGGCTGATTTGATAGGTAATCTCGCCGGGAACTTGTCTGATATGTTTGAAGAAATGGGAAACACCGGTGCTGCGGATGCCATGAGTGGCATACAGGATGCCATGAGTGCCATTTCCAATATCGGACAGGGTTTTGCCAAAGGGGGAATAGTCGGTGGTATTGCTTCGGCTGTTGGTGAAGCAGCCAATTTTATAGGGAAAGCCTTTGCTGCGGAAGCCCGTCACCAGGCGGCATTAAAGGCTGTAATGAATGAAAAAATAGCCCAGCAACGAACGTATAACCTCTTATTGTTGGAACAGAATCTGGCGTATGAGAAAGCGTCCACGATATTCGGTGTCGATCAGTACGGCAAAGCAGCCAATGCGGTAAGGGTGATGAAGGAAGCCTATAAACAGCTACAGAAAGAATTGGAAGGTAGTGCATCCCAACAGAATGCCTTTGCATACAAAAGTACCGGTAATGCCTTTTTTGACCGGGCGTTTAACCGGAACTACAATGTTCAGAAGGATGTTTATTCGGGTTTGGCCGATATAGAGGTTAAGACGGGGCATAAAAAAACCGGTCTTTTCGGTTGGGGAAAGGGAAAGGATATTTATTCCTCCATACTTGACGTGTATCCTCAGCTGGTGGATGCGAACGGTAAATTCAATGCTTCTTTAGCCGAAACGATTGTAAGCACCCGTGAGATGTCAGAGGAAGATAAGGCAGCCCTGCAGAACATGATAGACCTTACCCGGCAGGCTGAGGAGGCATGGGAAGAAGTCCGCAGCTATTTTGAGGGGATTTTCGGCGATTTGGGTACGACTTTGAGCGATGCGCTTGTGGATGCTTTCCGTAACGGTACCGATGCAGCAGAAAATTTTGTGGATGCCGTTACAGGCATGTTGGAGGATTTAGCCGAACAGATGATTTATACGGTCACTCTGGCACCTTACATAGAACGGGCGCAGGATGAAATGCTGGGTGTGATGAAAAATGACGAACTGACCGATGAACAGAAATTCAGTAATTATGTGAGAATACTGGATAATATGACGGATAATATTCTGAACCAGCAGGGGTATTATAATTCTCTTTTGGAACAGTACAGGGATATGGCGGCTGATAAGGGCATCAATCTTTGGGAAAAGGACGGTGCCAGTCAAAGCGGTAAGGCCGGTGCCTATGAAGCCGCCTCACAGGAAAGCATTACCCGTTTGGAAGGTTTATATAGTTCCATGTTGGAGCATGAAATCAATATTGACGGGAATGTGGAGGAAATTTCCGAAGGCATGAATACGGCAATAGGGCATTTGAAGAAGATAGAGGAAAATACCGGTGAGAGTAAAAAGCATCTGGAAAATATAGACAAGGCGATTAGTGAAATGAAGTCGGACATAGCCACCATTAAAAGGGATGGTGTAAAAACGCGGTAACATGGAAATATTAGAAGGACTTTTATATATCAATGATATAGACGTGTATGAGGAATATGGTGCCTTTCTTGCGGAGAAAACGAAGAACGGGCACGAAAATTATGATGCCCTGTTTTCATCAGCCGGAACAAAGGAGCAGATTGCGGTGGATATTCGTGAACGTGATGGTGAAAGGCTGCCGGACGAACTGACGGTGACATTCAAGCCGCGTGATGTGACCTTGTTTTTTGCCATTAAAGCGGTCAGTCGGGCAGACTTTATAAGAAAACGTTCCGCGTTCAGGGAATTTCTTCGTAAGGGTTATAAGGGGTGGCTGTTATTCCGTTTGCCGGAAATTGAAACGACATTCCGTTTTTATCTGAAAGATTTTCCTTCCGGCTGGGAACAGCTTGCCTACTCGGATGACGGCTCTTTGGCTCGTTTCCCTGTTATGTTCCGGGAGCCTCAACCGGCATTCTAATGGTATAAGAACAGCATTTAAAACGAATTAAAACAATGGCTTTGCAAGTATATGATCGAAATAAAGAACCACGTGTGGTACTGTGTGAATCTGACAGTTCCAATCAGCAGGTCGGTGTACAGGAGGATGATATTCTTACCCTGTCCCTGACTTCTTATGAATGTGTCCGTTTGGAACCGGGGGATTTTGTTGAGTTCCTGGGTGCCCGTTTCTGGCTGGTTGAAGCCTATACACCCAAACAAGCCAGTACTGTAGAGTGGCAATATAATGTGAAGTTTTACGGGACACAGAGCATTGTCAGGCAAGCATTGATGCTTAGTTCGGAAAATGTCCCGTTGGAAGCTTATACTGCGCCTGCGCGTGAACAGCTTGCAATGGTGGTAAAGAACCTTAACCGTTGGATGGGAAATATAACGGACTGGAAAGTCGGTGACTGCATATCTACGGAAAACCTTGTGATTGATTATTCCGGTGGGACATACGTCAATGAAGCATTGAATAAAATTTCAGATGCCGTTGGTGAAGGTGCCGAATGGTGGATGGAGGGAATGACCGTCAACCTTTCCCGGTGTGAGCATGATGAACCGATTGATTTGGGCTATGATAACGGCCTTCTTTCTATCGAACGGGATAATGCGGATAATGTAAAATTCTTTACACGTCTGTTTCCGGTAGGCAGCACCAAGAATATTGACCCGGAGAAATATGGACACTCCCGTTTGCAGCTTCCTACAGGTGATAAATACGTGGAAAGGAATACAGAGGAGTTCGGTGTCATTGAGCACTATGAGGCGGAAGCCTTCGAGAAGATATTCCCCCGTCGTACCGGCCATGTGTCCGTTGTAAGCAGCGAACAGGCTAAAAATGATGACGGGACTGAATTTACCGTTTATTATTTCACGGATGAAAGCCTGAATTTTAACCCGAATGACTATGAAATCGGTGGTTTGGTGAAACATGTTGTTTTTCAGGACGGGGAACTGGCCGGACGTGATTTTGAAGTAAATTATAATGCCAGTACAAAGCGTTTTGAGATTATAACCACCTTTCCTTATGATGATGACACACAAGTGCCAGGTGGTTTGCTTGTTCCAAAAACGGGTGATGCTTATATATTGTATAATATCCGTATGCCGGATGAATACTATCCTGCGGCTGAAACGGAGTATGGTGATGCGGTCGGGGATTTTTTAGAGACCCATTCCGGAATGACCGACCGTTCTGTCTTCAAATGCCGGACGGACTATATCAACTTGGATCAGCGCGGAGTGGTATTGACTATCGGACAGCGCGTACGTCTTGTAAGTGACCGGTATTTCCCTAAAACCGGGTATCGTGAAAGCCGTATAACCCGTATCACCCGGAATGTACAGCGTCCCAATGAGGCGGATATAGAAATCAGTGATGTTCTTTCCAAAACCTCACAATCCCGTATGCAGGATAGTATAACGACGATAAGGACTGAGGTTAAGACTGCTACAACGACATTCCCTGATATTATTAAAAGTTGGGATAACACCCTTCCGACAGATAATAACCTGTTTTCTTCCCGGCGTTCACAAAAGGAGTTCATAAGTAAACTCAAAGCCGATACGGCCAAAGAGATAATAACCTATTTGAAAGGTGTTTATTTCGGGCGTTTTGAACAGGGGGTAAATGGCGGCTGTGTTGACGGTGAGGGTAATGCCGAATTTCTTACCGCAGTCATCCGTGAACTGTTGCGTAGCACCAAGTTTGTGGATGGCATGTTGGGTGAAGGTTTCCAGTTATGGATGGATAAACTGACCGGACTTTCCAACCTTACCGTTGACAAGGTGACCATTCGTCAGACACTGGTAGCGTTGGAACTGCTTATAGAAAAGGTACGCAGTATCGGCGGGCAGTTTATTGTATCTGCGGCTAATGGCAAAATAAAGAGTGTTATACGTGAAGGGGATAATTATAAAATCGTTTTTGAACAAGATAACGCCTTTGTTGAACATGACCTGATGCGTTGTGCCTCTTTTACAGGTGCGATAAAGGGGTATTGGGTTGAAGTTTCCAGAAGTGATTCCAATGGAATAACGGTTCCTGTGTCGGAATTTTCCGGAGTGGAACCGGTGGCCGGTGATGAGTGTGTATTGATGGGTAATACTGAAAATCCGTTACGTCAGAACCTTATCTCCATAGCTGCCACCGAAGATGGACAACCCCGTGTCGATGTGCTGGATGGCGTAAAGTCCAAGAATTTCAACGGTTGTCTGCGTGTGCGTTTTGGAAACCTGGACGGCATTAAGGATGACCGTTTTCCGCTGGATAATCAACCGCATGACAATGGATTGTATGGTGACAATGTGTATTTGAGAGGTACTTTTATCTTGATGACCGGTGAGGATATTCTGACAAAATTTGAAATTGTTGAAGGTAAAATTTCATCCGCCGTTGAAGGATTGAGAAAGGAATTTACGGAAGATAAGAGTTATCTGGATAATGCTTCATTTGGCGATGGAATGAACAAATGGGACACAGAGAATGAAGCGACCTTCTTTCTATTAGGTGGCAAATGGATTTGGGTAAACGATGCGCCACTGTCCACAAAGACGGATTATGCTTGTGTTCGTAATGATGACGGACGTGTAACTGTATATATCTGTAATAAACATATCATCCAGAAACATGAGAACTTTCGTTTCATTCCAACCTATACGGATGTAAACGACGAAGGTGAGAAAAGGCCGGAAGCGGTTTATCTTGCTTTTTTCTACCGTGTAGCCAAAGCCGGACGTTTACGGATAGATTTTGAGAATGCGGATAAGACCGGCTTTGAAAACTTCAACATGTTCACTTATGACGGGGAGCTGGAAGTGACGGACGGTTATCAGATATTCAACCACTCCGGGCTTTGGAATGGAACTGGTGATTTTAAACTGTCTTTTACGGGTGAAATCTATCTGTACATGCTGGTACTTTCTACAGACCGTGCGGAAGCGTTGGCTTATAAATACAAAACATTATTCGAACAGAGTGAAAAGCTAATCAAGATTGCGGCTTCCAATTTCGATAAGGACGGCAATATAATTGAAAGTTCACAGATTGTAACGAAAGCCGACATGAATCTGATGGCTTCCGGCCTGTTTGATGAACACGGACATCTTGTTTCCGGTGCCGGGCTTATAACCAAGAAGGATGCAGCCGGAGCATTTGTAGTTGATGAAAACGGAAATCTTAAATCCCTCATAGGTGCGAGCGTTGAAGGTGTCAAGATAAAGGGAGATTACATCACTTTAGAAGGATTGGTAACAGCGAATAATAATTTTAAAATATTGCTTGACGGAAGTATTGAAACACGTAATGCTAAAATTTATGGAACGGTGTATGCCTACGAAGGTAAAATCGGTGGTTTTACTATTGAATCCGGACGCTTGTATTGGAAGTCCGGTGATTATTTTGGAAATGATTCCCGTAGTTTAAAGTTGGGAGTATCACAAACAGGCATGGAAGGCATTGTGGACGTGTCTTTTAATGCGGCTACGCAGGGTAAATTTGGGGTGAAGGCTGTAGGTTCCAATTCTGGCGGGGCTGCCATTTATGCTTCCAGTAAATCCTCCGGGCAAAGTTATCCTATCAGTGCCAACACTTACGCTGGCTATTTTGATGGTGGTGTACATGTGAACGGGAATGTGTATTGTGGGGTGATACTCGCCAATGAAATCGGTACTTCTTGGGGACTTGGCAGTGATGGCACGTATTCTTATACCAAAGGGCTGACCAAGGATATATCTTTTGCCGGTGGCGTTAGATGGAGATTTGTAAACGGACTTTTGATTCAATATGGATAACTATTAAATATTTATATAATGAAGGTAAATTTCAATACGTATTTTAAAGATTTTGATGGTGGTGAATTATTGATAAATGATAAACCCCAAAGCATTGGAAGGATTGTTGCACAATGTTTGTTTAACGGAACCGGTATCAATCCAACCGGTAATTTGCAAGTGGACAATGAAAAAAAACTACAGTCCTATAATCTTTGTATGAGAATAATGGGCTCCACTGCGGAAGTAGATATAACATTGGAGGATGCGGTATTGATAAAAGAAGCTGTTGGTGGGTTGACTCCCGGATGTTTTTCACAAATAATAAAATTAATAGAAGGATAATAATTATGGCAATAACGAATGAGGAAAAAGAAGCCATTGTAAAAGATGTGCTGAATCAAGTGAAAGCCAATTCACAAGGTGTTTCGGAACTGGAAACCGTATCTTCTCTAACCGGGGTTAATTCCCTTCCTGCCATGCAGGGAAGTAAAGTAGTGGTGGTTCCTGTCTCTCTGTTATCCAAGCCTGCGACGGATGCAGCGGTCAAAGCAGAGGATGCGGCAAAGGAAGCCAAAGAAAAGGCTGATTATGCAAGCCAAAAGGGAGAAGATGCGGCAAAAAAGGCAAGTGTGGCAGAGAAAGCCGCAGAAGAAGCCAGAAAAGCAGCCTTGGAGGCGGGGAATGTAATAAATAAGTATGAAAATACAGCCGGGGCAGCTTTAAGGGGTGCAACGGCACGTTTTTCCGGTATTGTGGAAAATGTCACTATCCAACAACTGCAATCCACCGATGAAGGTGGAACTGTTGTCTATGTCCGTAGTTCTCATGTCTTTGCTTATTTTATTGGTGACAAATATTATAATGACTGGAATGTGCAGGATGTTCCTGCCGCCGACTTGTATATGAATGCTGCCCGTACAGAAATGCTGAAAGATAAGATTTACTTATATGACGGCATCCTGTATGTGTGGGATAATGAAAAAGGTGATTTGGTAAAGAGTAGCGGTTCCGGTTCCGGAAGCGGTTTTTATAATGTAACGCACCTTCATCCGCTGGAGAACGGCTATTATACAAAAGCAACTGCCATTGCCGCCATGAAGGATGCAGAAATCGAGGATGAAGACAAGCCGGGCACGATAATCACTTTTGAGACATCTGCCGGGAAGTGGGAGGATTACCGTTTTGAAGGTACCGGAACAGACAGCTTTCTTGTACCTTCGGCATGGAGCCGACACGGCGGTGGTGATGCGATAAAAAAACTTCATGTGACAATGGGTACGGAAAGTAAGGATATAACGCCGGACGCGGAAGGTACCGGAACCATAAATATACCCGTAGTGAATGTGGATGAAACCCTTACCCCTGACGGCACTAATCCCGTACAGGGCAAAGCCGTCCATGCTGCCATTGAAAATATTCAGGCGGGAGCTTCTGTATTACTGAACACGATAGGGGAAGGCGATGACAAGGCATTTTCCATTTCCTTGCTTGATAAAAACGGAGAGGTACTGAGTACTACTGAATCCTTTACCGGTGGCGGCGGTGGCAGCATTGCCACTACTAAAATTGTGCTTACCCGTATCACAGCTAATCCTACCGTCAAGTTGGGTGACACCGTTAAACTCCAATTCATATACGATCAGATAGACACGGCTTCCGGTAATTCCACCGGGAACGGTGCGAAAGCTACTATAACCGTTACCCGTGGAGCTGTCTCCAGCAGTTATGAACTTGACATCGCCGCCGGAAGCACGACCACGCTGGATGTGACCAAGTATATCGGTACGGGCAGTAATACGGTGCGCATCCGGGTAGTGGCCGGTAGCGGTGAGGAACAGCAGGTATCCAGTATATCATGGACGGTAACGGCCATCCTGCTGACGCTGGCCAGTTCCTTCAATGTGGCAATGGTTATTCATAAGGGCGATACCGTTTCCGTACCTTTTGCCCTTACCGGTTCCGGGAGTAAAACACTCCGTATGTATATAGATGGTAAGGATACGGAAGACCGCACTATTGGCACTTCCAGCGCGAACGGTTCTTTTAGTGTGAATACTTCCGGACTTTCCCACGGTTCGCATTCCGTGCAGTTGGTGGCGGAACTGGAACAGGCAGACGGTTCCTTGATAAAAAGCAACAGTATTTATTTTGACCTTGCCGTCCGCGAGGAAGGGAAAAATACGCCTGTGTTCGCCACGCGTTTCGATTATTCGGATGGAACTGTAATCAAATCCGGTTCACGTCCTTATATTCCGGTTTCTCAATATGACAACTACACATTGGTTTATGCGGCATATAACCCGAAAGAGATTCCAACTACGGTAAAAGTGTATGAAGGCGGCAACCTTATATCTTCGGCAAGTGTTTCCTTTGTCCGCACGGAACTCCAATCCCGTGCCATGAATGCCGGTGTTGTCCAATGCAGCATGGTATGCGGTACCGGTCAATATGTATTTTCTCTTGAAGTGAGCAAGTCCGACCTTCAAATTACGGAACCTACGGATAACATGGTGTTGAAACTGTCCGCCACCGGGCGTTCCAACAGTGATGTAAACCGTGAGGAATGGCGTTATAATGATATTGAAACGGTATTCACCGGTTTTAAGTGGGGCGGTGACGGCTGGATGAACGGTGCCCTCCGTATGACGGATGACGCACGTGCCGAAGTCCGTTTCCAGCCTTTGGCGGCACCGGAGAGTAACGCCACCGGTGCAATGGCATTTATGATACGCTATAAGGTTACCAATGTAATGGATGAAAATGCGGAGGTTGTCCGTTGCGTGGATAAGAACGGTACCGGTTTTGTCATTACTACCCAAGAGGCTAAAATGGTGAGCAGGGGCAACAGTACGGTAATAACCAAGTTTGCAACGGATGAAATATATAATATCGGTTTTGTGGCCTATCCGAAAGCCGGTGCGCAAAGTACGGAGGATGAAAAACTGAATGACAATATGCTGTATTTATATGTAAACGGTATTATGTCCGGTTCTGTACAGCGCGGGGCTTCCGACAGCATTTATCAGGACTTCCCCCAATATATTGCAATGGGTTCCGGTGGCTGTACGCTGGATGTCTATTCCATGCGTGCCTACACTGTCTATCTGACCGATTCGCAGATGCTTGATGCGTACATGATGGACTTGGGCGGTGCGGATGAACTTGTCGGCAAGTATGAGGAAAATAATGTATTGGACGGCAACGGAGAGATCAGCGTGGATTCCCTTCCGTATAACCTGCCTTACATTATCATTACGGGGCAGCAGGAAAACGGTGTGCCGACAGTCCTGCAGGCCGCCGTGAACAATAATAAAAAAACGAAGTATGATATATCGGAAGCCTTATATGTGGACAGGTCTAATCCTGCGATGAATTTCCGGCTGGTAGGCGGTTGCATATCCTTGCAGGGTACATCCTCTTTGGCTTACCCTACAAAGAATTATCGTCTTTATATCAAAAATGCCAACAAGGAAGCCGGGCAGATTTATCTGGGATGCGATGCACAAGGTATTGGCGGCGTCTTGCAGGCAGATGCAAAATATTCTTTTCGCGCTGCTACGAGTGATCAGAAACAAGCCGCGCCGGTTGACTGTTGGTGTTTCAAGGCCGATTATGCGGAAAGCTCCAGTTCGCACAATACCGGTATGGCCAAGATGGTACACCGTGTATTGAAATCCGCAGGGGAACTTACCCCGGTACAGAAGCATGTATCAGGGGATTACCCGTATGACGTACGTACTACGGTGGATGGTTTTCCCTGCATGTTGTTTTACCGCAATACGGTTGATGATATGCCGCAATTCTTAGGTAAGTTCAATTTCAACAATGACAAGTCAACGGAAGCGGTGTTCGGTTTTTTGGATATTCCGGGCTATCACGACCAACAGTGGGTTGCGGACAGGTTCGGAGGGCAGAATCCCACCGAATGTTGGGAGTTTCTGAACAATGACTATGAAATGGGTATGTTTCTTGATGATGATTTTGACGCGCTGGATGAAGACGGAACCCCTCACTGGCTTAAAGTCTTTGAAGCCCGTTTCCCGGATGATGATGATATAAATGCCCAATATGAGGCCGGGACAAAAAAGCCTGAAAACCTGATGCGTGTCGTGAAATGGGTAAAGAGTACACAGAATGACGGTGCAAAGTTCAAAGCCGAATTGCCCGACTATTTTGATGTGGATTACCTTTGTGACTATTACATGTTCACTGAGATTTTCGGTTGCGTTGACCAGCGTGTTAAGAACATGATGATGGCTTTCTGGTATGATCCTGATAAAGCCAAAATGTTGGCGTATATGATATTTTACGATAACGACACGATTCTTGGCGTGCGTAATGACGGTCGTTTGAAATACAACTGGGATTTGGACAACGACACGGTTGATACGGAACTTACTACTCCTGAAAAGACAGTATATGCGTATGCCGGTCACGATTCGGTATTATGGAAGAATCTTCGTGAGCAATTCCCTGATGAACTGGGTGCCGCTTACAAGCGTCTGCGTGCCCGTATGACGAATGAACTTGTGTTCAATATCTTCGACGACGAGCAAAGCGGTAAGTTTTGTGAACGCATTTACAATATTGACGCATTGAATAAATATGTCACGCCAAAGACCAAAGGCGTGGAAGTGAATCAGAACGGTCAGGTTTCCACGGTTACTTATTCCTATCTGGAAGCCATGCAGGGAAGCCGCAAGGCGCATCGCCACTGGTGGCTTACAAACCGTTTCGGGTTGTTTGATGCAAGGTATATGACCGGACAATACACGGTAACAGACTTGACTTTTAAGGGTAACAGTGCCGCCGGTGCTACAATCCGTGCATGGGCTACCCGTGATTTTTATTTCACCTTTGTCCGCGAGGCGGCGGTCTTGAAACAATCGAAAGTGTCCGCCGGTACTGAATGGAGTTTCACGTATGACCAGATGGCCAATGTAGGAACCATCTTTCATTTTTACGGCGGTGAATATGCCCGGAAGATTGATCTGTCCGCATGGGGCGGTTTTACCGATTTGAACCTTCCACGCCTTCCACGTTTGGAGGAATTGGTAATGGGGCGTAGCGGCAGTACTTATAATTTGACAGAAATAGCTATTGGCGACAAACTTCCCATGCTTCAAAAACTGGATGTCCGTAATTATGTGTTGCTTCCTTCTTTGGATTTGTCCGAATGCAGCCGTCTGGTTGAAGTAGAAGCTGGTGGATGTTCCTCTTTAGCCACAATGAACTTTGCGGAGGGCTGCCCCTTGAACAAATTACATTTGCCGGACGGTTATCAAACATTGACCCTCCGTTCCCTTCCGGGGATTAAACGTAGCGGTATTACGTTTGACAACATGCAGTCATTGACCGGCCTTTGGGTTGAGAACTGTGCAAGTCTTGACGGTTTTGCATTATTCAAAGAAGTGTTGGGGCGTACCGGTAGTAAATTGAAGTATATCCGTATAACCGGTCTTGAACTTGAAGGTGACGGTAGCGATTTGAAAAAATGGTATGATGCCGGTCTGGGTGGTATTGATGCCAGTGGGAATACTACCGGCAGCCGTTGTAAGTTATGTGGTACTTATAAGCTGACGAAATACTTGAATGATGATATTTATTCCAAATATGCGGAACGCTTTGATGAGTTGAATATCCGCCAGCCGCAATATACGATGATAGAGTTTGATGATACGGTGGCGGATGATGCGAATATTTCCAATCTGGATAATGAGACCGGTTACAAATATGGAAATTCTTATATTCCGAGTGCGCATATTACCGGTATAATGAACCGGCGTTTTCGTTGTTTGGGCAAACAAGGTGTAAAGGGAACCATGACCATATATCCCCTGCATGATGAGGATTCCAATTATTATGCGGATGCGGAACAAGTAACCGGTTGTAGCCCGGCTAAACTGGACAGTTCGGAAGGTGATGTTTTTGTTTATGAGCCACATTATTGGTATAAGGGGATTAATGATTATCTGAACAACAAGAAATATTCATGTTTCAGTACGAACGAGGAAATGCCGGACACCCCGGAATGTACCGTTATCACGTATGAAGATATTGTGGCGGCCAAAGGTATCAAGACCGGCAATAAGATACAGGTCGGCAAACAGGATATTCAGTCTTCTTATGTAGCAGACACGAACTATTCCTGCATGACAGTGGCCGTAATTGGTTATAAGCGTGTCCGTTTTCCAAGTGTTCTTGGCAGCAGTCTGATTGGTGCCGTGTTTGCGGACGACAGCGGCAGGATAATAGATTCTGTTATGGTTGATACGTTGAATGCTAAATTTGTGGATGGCATGTATTTGATTTCGGAAGTCCCGGAAGGGGCGACCAAACTTCATTTTACCACCCGTAACAGTTCGGATTTTGATTGTGTCGTTTTATCAAATAGTGATAAAATAGAAGACTTGGAGCCGGATTGGGTAGAACACTCCGCCTGTCTTGTGGGGTGTTTTCAGGCTGTAACAATCGGTTCCAAATTGTACAGTGCGGTCAACGGGCAAACCAGCGTGGCTTCCCTGACACAGCCGGATATGACTTATTATGCAGACCAGCGCGGCCTACAACTGATAGACTGGGAGATGCACAAGGATATAGCGAATTTGTTTTTTGCCCGTTATGGCCGCCGGGATTCCCAAGACCAGTGTGGTTATGGCCAAAATACCAATGGCCGCATTATGGGGACAACTTCGATTCTGGGAATGCGTGATACCGTGAATCCAGACCATAAGACCGAATGGTGTTGGTATAAAACGCAGGATGAATATGGAGCGGATAAATACGTACAGATTGCTTCAAGTAATTGCTTGGGCTATGAGAATATTTATGGGAATAAGGCTGAATGGGTGGGAAAAGTCGGCCTTCCGAATACTACCGCTAACGAACAGTATAAAATGGTGATTGAAATGCCGGATGGAAGTACGCGCAAAGTGAAGACGGGTACTTCCGGCGGCTATTTAACAGGTGTTGTCCATCAAAAATATATGGATGTGGTATGTGCCATGACCCAGCAAGGAAGCTCAACCACTTATTATTGTGATGAGTTTATACCAAGTAGTGCCGCAGGCCGCGTGGTCTATCGGTCGTTCAGCTACGCGCATGCGGGCGCCGGTGTCTGTCGTGCGTATTGCGGTCGCGATTCATCGAACGCGTACACGAACATCGGTTCTCGTCTCGCCTTCCGCGGTCAAATCGTAGTCGCGACCAGCGTTGGAGCGTTTAAGGCGTTGAAACCTTATGCGTGACGCGTGAACGAAAAACGGGAGCGAAGCGACAAAGCGTGAAAGCGTAATACTGTTTGAAAACTGGGAAAAATACGGGCGTAAGCCCGTCGAAAATATTTTTCATTAAAGTGTTAGCGTATAAAATGTTACTTTTGCATCCGAAAATAAACCAAAGGTGGATTCCCCCATAGGCCGCGTGGTCTATCGGTCGAACAACAACGCGAATGCGAACGCCGGTGTCTGTCGTGCGAATTGCGGTAACGATTCATCGAACACGAACACGAACATCGGTTCTCGTCTCGGAAACAGTCCAAAGGATAAAAAACTATCGGCGTACAGAACCGGGTACGTGTACCCGAATCGGTGCCGAGGGGGATGAGCCTCGCCAGCAGCGGCTTTTGCCGGAAAGGCGGAAAACAACTACGTCGGGTGGAGTTTGGTAGGCCGGAAACGGTTCGAAGAAGTCAGACCCGGAGGATTGAAGGCTGGTAAAAACAAAAAAATTATGCGTAGAGAAGGTTTTTTAATGGAAGAAATAACGGCGTACTCCAATATGGAAACATCTTTCCGTGCCGTAGTCCGTGGTAGCAAGCGTAAGCAAAGCCGCACCGGTCGCGTATTACTTGCCCGTAAAGAGAAGGTGATTGCAGAACTTTCTGAACAACTGGCCAATGGTAGTTTTCGTATCAGCAACTACCATGAAATGGAAGTCATGGAAGCCGGTAAGCTCCGGCGCATCCAAGTACTTCCGTTAAAGGATAGAATTGCCATCCATGCCGTTATGAGTGTAGTGGACGAACGTATCCGTCGCCGCTTTATCCGTACTACGTCAGCATCCATAAAAGGACGTGGAATGCACGATTTATTGAATTATATCCGTCGTGACATGGAAGCCAATCCGGAAGATACCCGGTATTGCTACAAATTGGATATACGCAAATATTATGAAAGTGTCAGTCAGGATAAGGTTATGGATTGTACCCGCCGGGTCTTCAAAGATAAAATCCTGTTGGGGTTACTTGACCATTTTGTACACATGATGCCCAGTGGTATCAGTATAGGGCTTCGGAGTTCCCAGGGACTTGGTAATCTGTTTTTGTCGAGCCTTGACCATTATTTGAAAGATGAGTGCGGCATTGAATATTATTACCGTTATTGTGATGATATAGTCGTGCTTGGTAAAAAATCGGAATTGTGGAGAGTGCGTGAGCTGATTCATAGGAAAATAGAAGAACTCGGACTGGAAGTCAAGCAGAACGAGCGTATTTTTCCGGTGACAGAAGGCATTGATTTTCTTGGATATGTAATCCGACCGGATTACGTCCGTATCCGGAAACGTGTTAAACAGAATTTTGCTCGTCAGCTGCACAAGGTGCAAAGTAAGCGTAGGAAACGTGAACTGGTCGCTTCCTTTTATGGAATGGCCAAGCACGCAGATTGTATAAGGGTTTTTAATCAATTAACAGGCAAAAAAATGAGAGACTTTAAAAGTTTGAATGTAGCGTACAAACCGGAAGATGGAAAGAAGCGTTTTCCGGGTACGGTGGTGTCCATCCGTGAGTTGGTAAACTTGCCAATCGTAGTGAAAGACTTTGAAATGGGTATTAAAACCGAACAAGGTGAAGACCGCTGTATTGTTGCTATTGAACAGAATGGTGAAGCGAAAAAGTTCTTTACCAATTCGGAGGAAATGAAGAACATCCTCCAGCAGATAAAAGAAATTCCGGACGGCTTTCCTTTTGAAACGACTATCAAGACGGAAAGTTTCGGAAAAGGTCGAACTAAATACGTATTTAGCTGATGAGAAGAGTAGAAGGAAATTCCGGAGTACAACTGCTTGAATGTACCAATCCGGTAAAAAACAAATGGCGTGTCCGTTGGGATGTTGTACCGAGTGAAGGTGATGTTGTCACTTATATGGAGGAAGAGTTTGTCTGCAAGCCGAACAGGGCTGAAATCCGGGCTTTGATTACAGATTGGTATAATCGGCAAACGGAAGAACGAATCTTATCCGGTTTTAATTATGAAGAGGTACCAGTATGGCTTTCGCAAGAGAACCAGTTCAATTACAAAGCCGCTTATGACCTTGCGGTTCAGACTGATGGTGATACGCTTCCGGTAGTATTTAAATTTGGAACAGATACAGAGCCGGTATATAAGACTTTCACTACGATTGAGGAATTGACAAAGTTCTATACTTGTGCCATGAAGTATATACAAGATACTTTGCGTCAAGGCTGGAAGAAGAAAGATGCTTTAGATATGACTTTGTACGAGTAAATTCTATCGGGGGAAGAATAAAAAAGCCCCCGGCCTGTTAATATAGACGCCAATCATTTATTAACACAAAACGCCACGAGTGCGCGACCGGGGGCATGTACCCTCCGCCGCACTCGTGGCGTTTTTATGTGATAAATAAATGATTGGCATTGCAAAAGTAAGAAAATAATTTGATTATGACAGTATTTGAGATATTGAACTTTAACAAGGAGTTATTAAATAGGTTATCCAGCATAGGATTTAAGCCGGATGATTGCAAGTTTATAGATTTGTATTCAGAGTATGAATACATGCGTAATAACGGGGAGAAAGTTACGTATATCGTTTCTTTCCTTTCCATGAAATACCAAGTGAGCGAACGTAAAGTTTATGCGATAATAAAGCGGTTTGGAAGTAACTGCACGACTGATGCAGTGCATATATAAGGCGTTTTGTTTACTGTTAATCCTGTTTTCTTCATATTTGCAGCATAATTATTGAAGAAAGGATAACATTATGAGTGATTTTAAGTACAAAGAACAGTATGGTGTGATTGTGGTTTGCTCTGATGAAAAGGAACAAATCCAAGTTTATGAGAGATTGCATGAAATGGGATTAACTTTAAAAGTCGTGTGTGTATGATTGTAGAAGTTAATCATAAATGTAGTGATTTTGACAGCTATCGTGCTGCCCGTGTGAAGTCTCTGTTTAATGTAGAGAAAGGGTGTGACTGGCACCATGTGGCAGAACTTCCGGATATTTCGGAGGATTGGCAGATAGGTCTTATCGTAGGTCCGTCCGGTTCAGGGAAGACAAGTATCGGTTCTAAAATATTTCCGGATGCCGGGATATATGATTTATATAGTAATTGGGCGGTAGATAAGCCTATAATTGATGCGATTGCTCCCGATGGTGATTTCAACCAAGTAACAAAGGCTTTTGTTTCTGTAGGGCTGGGGGATGTTCCTGCGTGGTTACGTCCGTTTCATGTATTGAGCAACGGAGAACAGTTCCGGGCTGGATTGGCTCGTCTGATATGTGAACACCCGGAAAACACGGTAGTGGATGAATTTACTTCCGTGATAGACCGGCAAGTAGCAAAAGTAGGTGCGGCGGCTTTTGCAAGAAGTTGGAGAAAAGGAAAGGGGAAGATTGTTTTGCTTTCGTGTCACTATGATATAATTGAATGGTTGCAACCGGATTGGGTGTATGATACAAGGGAGGCGCGGCTGAGCCGTGACTGTCTTCGGCAACGACCACAAATACAACTCGATATATTCCAAACAAGTGGAAAACTCTGGAAATATTTTCAGCCGCATCATTATTTGAAGTTGCCTTATCCTGTTGCTGCATCCTATTTTGTTGGTTGCGTAAACGGTGAACCTGTTTGTCATGTAGCTTTCAGTCCCTTCTTTCAGAGTAAAGGATATAGAGCCATGAGGTTGGTTGTTTTGCCGGAATGGCAAGGTATAGGTATTGGGAGTGCTTTTCTGAATGAAGTTTGCCGGTTACATTTGGAAGGGAAAGGGCGTTGTGGCAGGCAATATTCAACCTATTTCAATACTTCACATCCACAATTATGTAACTCTTTGCGTAGGCAAAAAGGATGGATTCAACGCAGTGCAACACTATATGGATGTAATAAGGCCAGAAATATTGCTTCCTTGAAGAAGTCGAAACAAGACCCTAAAGGCGGATATGGCGGACACTTTAGAGCGATACAAGGCTTCAAGTATGTCGGCATTCAAGGAAACGAATAAAAAACTCCTAATTTACAGATGTAAAGATAGCGATTTTAATTGATTTATGCAAGTTGTTTGATGCGTTTTTTGCATTGTATTTTTATATGTAAAAAGTGTTATTCAAATGGGATTTAAACAGCATTTGAATAACACTTTTAGTGTGTTGTTTGCTTCTTTTCTTTAGCCGCTTCGTTTTTTGTTTTAGCGGAAAAATTAAACACGTCGTTTTGTTGTCAGCCGCCAAATGGTTTTGCGGATTATACATCATAAGCAGCAATAGGCATTTCATTTTCATTTTAGTTTTTGTTTGTTTGATAAATATTGATCGACTGTTTCGGTATTAGACGTTAGTTGTACCTGTTTTGTCACAATGAACGCAACAAAAGTAAATTGTTTTTTGTGTCTACGGAAGATTCGGAGTTAAAAAAGCAAAATAGGCAGAGTTGACCAGTTTTTGAGTTTATTAGTTGGCGATTAACTTAAAACCTCAAAACCTCAAATCTATTGGCCTTTAACTCCTAACGGAGCGAAGCGGAGTATAACTCCCGTTAACTCCTAAGAACTCCAGCAACTCCGAGAACAACAATGTCTTACGAATATTACAGTTTTGCTATAAAAGATAGAAAAAGATGAGTAAGAGGATGTTGATCGCAATGACACTGCCGAATCCGCGTAAGAGCCATTTCCGCAATGGGCTTCTGCGTCCGGCAAAGAACAGGGCATAACACAGGTTGACCGCAATGTTGCTCACGATGGCTTGCATGCAACAGGCTGTCACTACCAGTACGGCAATGCCTGAGCCTTGCAGCAGGTTCAGGATGAAAGGGGTGATATCACTCAGTCCGGCAATGAAGGACAAGGCGTTCAGACCGCCGGTGCCGGCATAGAGCAACGTGTAGTGTGTCACGATGGTGAATACTACGAAGAGGATGGCAAAGATGAGAGCTACCTTGAACTCCAGCGGGTTGCTGCTGTCTTCCTCCTCCATCTCCCTGTCGGTCGGGGAGACGGGTTGGCGTTTCCGGTGCAGCTGCCACGCTACTCCTGCCGTAACTAGGGACATGATGAGCAGGTAAGGATAGATCGTTGCCAGAATCTCTTGGCTGAATATCCCTATCAGTATGAGGAAGCGGAGAAACATCATACTGACAGCTAGGAGCATGGCGGCCGTATACTCCGGTGCCTCTTGTGCGGGCGCCTTGCGGCTCTTGCGTGCCAATACGGAGATGGTTGCCGTGCTGCTGTACAGACCGCCTATGATACCGGACACCAGTATGCCCGATTCGTGGAATACATATCGCTTGAGCAGATAGGAGAGATAGGAGATGCCGGACACGACCACCGTGGCGAGCCATACGGTATAAGGCGTCAGGTTGATGTCAGGAATCAGGTTGTCGTTGGGCAGGATAGGGAGGATGATGCCGCTGATGGCAAGGAACTTGGCAAGAGTGACCATTTCATCATTCTTCATGCGCTGCGCCAGCTCCGTAAAGGTATGCTTCAACTCTGTGAAAAGCAGTACGGTGACCACTACCATCACATAGAACCAGGAGGGTTGCGTGTCGACGATGGGCGCGATGCAGTACGTGATGAGGGCGATGATGATGGTCGTCACCCCGAATACGTGGTATTGCGACTGTTTGACGTAGTAATTCAGACCGAGCAATAATCCCAATACGGCACCTCCCCCCATGAACAGGCGGTATTCCGTCGTATCGAGTATATAGAGCAGATACCCCAGAATCCCGATGAAGGTGAACGTACGGTCCGTACCGAACTGCGTTGTTTCTCCTTCGCGCTTCAGACTGATTCTTCGCTGTGAAAGTCCTATCAGTAAAGAGAATAAGGTCACTAATACAAAGGTGACCAGTTCCCTTGGCAGATATTCATACAGTTTCTCCATATTGCCCGGTATTAGATGGAAAATTGAAAATGAAAAATGAAGGAAAGTAACTCCTTATTTTCTCCTTTCTCTTTCTCTTCCTCTTCTCCTTTTCCTTTCCTTTTCTTTTCTATTTTCCTTTTCCCTTTTTCATTATAAAAAGTTTCTTACCACGTCGTGTACGGATGCTTCATCAGTTGCGAATTGTAATAGCGTACATCGCCTGTCACTTCCCGACCGATAAAGTCCGGCTTCTCGAAAAACTCATCTTCCGAGGCGAGTTCCACTTCCGCCACGATCAGTCCTTCGTTCTCACCATAAAATTCATCGACCTCGAACGTATGTCGTCCGCTGCGCACCAGGTAGCGGGTCTTATCTATCACTCCCGGTTCGCAGAGTTTCATCAGCTCTTCGGCTTCTTCCAAAGGCAGTTCCTTTTCCCATTCGTAGCGGCTGGTTCCCGAAGCGTTGGAAGCACCTTTTATCGTAAGATACCCTTTGCCGTCGCGGATGCGTACACGTACCGTCCGCCCTCTTGCACTACTGATATAACCCTGCACGATGCGGCTTTGTTCATACGCTTTCGACTTATACTCTCCCGTCACGAGGAATTTGCGTTCTATTTCCTGCGACATCCGTCTGTCATTTACCTAAGAATGAATATCCTATCAGCATCACCAGCACCAGTATCAATGCAGACACACCGATAATCAGCAACACTTTCTTGGCTTGTTGTTCTTCTTTGCGGCTATATGCGGCCTTTTTCTTGTTCTTTCCCATAATGTTTTTTAGTTTTAAAGTTCAACTGCTAACAAAGTAACGGGAAATTTAGGAAGTTTCCAAACTAAAAGAAAGAAAAAATGGTTCTTCGTCACTTTTGGGGCAGTTCATGTGTTAAAGCTAATAAGTTTATTGCA